>NC_007335.2:614299-1228599 GCF_000012465.1 Prochlorococcus marinus str. NATL2A
CTAACAAGATTTAATGTTTCGCTAGGACTTGGACTGAATTCAGTTTGAAAATTAAGCTTTTTAGACATCTTTCTAAGTAAAGGTATAGATTTATCTGCCCTGAAATTATTAAAGCTTATAGCTACTAAACCATCGCAATTTCTTCCTCCATCCGGCGCTAGTAAATGTAATTTGCATCCAAGACTATGTCCTAGTCTAATTGATTTTGGTATTAAACCAATTCTTTTTTCAAGAATTTTTCGAGATTGACGGAATTGTTTCCACGCTTGATTTGCTTGTAGTTGATGATCAAAGTTAGGGATATAGCCCCATGAATGAACAGCAAAATTTTTTTTTAAAAGACAAGAAATAAGTCTTTTGTATGTAACTTCGGGCTTGATTGATATATAGCTACCTCCAATTAGTTCTATAAGACCAACTGGTCTTGATGGCCATTGGCAAGAAACATCGCTTATACGCTTAAAAGTGCTCATCGATGAATAATCACTCTTTAAGAGAACTAGAAAACGATTATAAATTAAAAATAAGTATCTTTTATTTTTAATGTTCTACTAAGTTTTTATTCAACTATGTTTTTTTGATGATAATAGAAGTACGACTAATTAATTTTGAAGTGAAAGAAGAGCAGAATCATCAAAAAGAGAGTGAGCAGCTTAACTTTTTAGATGAAACAACTAAAGAAATTGCTAATGAAAAGGAAAAAGATTTAGTAGTACAAAGTCCTCTCCAATCAAAGGATGAACGGTTCGGAATCTTAAGGAATGAACATTTCCCTGAGAATATCTTGATTTTGGATACTGAAACCACTGGCCTTGACAATGAAAATGATGATTGTCTTGAAGTAGGTTCGATCCTTTTTAATGTAAAAAGTAGATCGGTGCTAGCGCAGCAATCTTTTCTTTTACCAGTTGAAATTAATAACGCAGAAAAAATAAACAATATTCCTGCTGAAATAACTAGATTGCCTCAACCTCTCTCTGAAGCAATTAAATATTTTGAATCTTTAGTTCGAGTATCAAATGTGATTGTTGCTCACAATTCAGAATTTGATAAGAAATGGTTTGGTCTCAAGAAATTGCCTCAGATTGAAAAACCATGGATATGTTCTATGGACGATATAACTTGGCCAGCTGATAGACAATTGAAGACACGTCCTTCTGTAAGAGATCTTGCATTGGCTTATGGTGTGCCGGTCTGGAATGCACATAGAGCTTTGACCGATTGCATATATCTGGCAGAGGTTTTTATAAGATGTAGCGAACTTGAAAAACTACTGATTAGAGCTTTAGAGCCAAAAGTTTTGCTTCGAGCTGAGATCTCCTATGAGGACAGGTATTTAGCGAAAAATGCTGGCTTTAGGTGGAATGATGCAATTAAGGGCGCTTGGTCTAGGAAAATGAGTCGTAGAGACAAGGAGAAATTAGATTTTCCTGTTCATGAGGTTGACTTTCATTCTTGAAGTAGATTCTTCATAAAGTACTCATTTCAAATCTTTGCTATTTGTTTAATGTATTGATTAGTGAGTTTTTTAGAGTTTTCTCCATGATTGATTTATGAGAAAATATACCACTAAGAAAAATATAGTTGGTCAGCGTCCCCTTGTTAAAAGCAAGGCTGGCAATAACGAATTAAAAAAGCGTCTCAGGCAATGGCAGCATTCAAGAAGCTGGGCTCGTTTAATTTGTGAAGCTGAAAAAATGTGGAGTCTTGACTCAAGAGATCTAAAGAGACTTGGAGCTATGGAATTAATTCAACTCCAAAATGAAATGCCTTTTAATGTGAGAAGAAGAGTTAATTATTGGTTGGTTAAATATTCAGGCGCTACTCGACTAGAGAATTAGGCTTAGTGCCCTTCCTGCTTTAAGTCTCACCAATTTGGTTTAGCAAAACTCAGGGATAAATATTATTTTACAGTTTACTTAAACAATTACTATTAAACGAATAACAAATGATTTTGCTGAAGCTACTTTGACCAATCTCAAGAATTTAAGAGGAATGGTAGATCTTTTACCTGCTCAGAGTCAGGGCTGGCAGAAGGTCGAATCAATTGCACTTGAACATTTTAGTCGAGCTGGGCTTCAAGAAATTAGAACACCAATTATTGAACAAACAGAATTGTTTTCAAGGGGGATTGGCGAAAATACTGATGTTGTAGGCAAAGAAATGTATAGTTTCGACGATAGGGGTGGTCGCTCTTGCACATTGAGACCTGAGGGTACAGCATCTGTTGCGAGGTCAATTGTTCAGCATGGATTATTAAATAAAGGCCCTCAAAGACTTTGGTATAGAGGGCCAATGTTTAGATACGAGCGCCCTCAAGCAGGAAGACAAAGGCAGTTCCATCAAATAGGAGTTGAATTTGTTGGATTAGCTTCTGTTATTAGTGACGCTGAAGTTATTTCAATAGCTTGGAACTTTTTAAAGGATGTTGGTCTAAATGAGTTGACTTTAGAAATTAATAGTCTTGGAAGTAATGAAGATCGCAATATTTTCAAAGAAGAGTTAAAAGATTGGCTTAATCAGAGATTTGACTTGTTAGATGAAGATTCTCAGAAAAGAATTAATGTTAATCCCTTGAGAATATTAGATAGTAAAAATAATTCTACAAAAGAACTTTTATCTGAAGCTCCTTCTTTAATCGACTTTTTATCTAATGAGAGTAAAACTAGATTTGATTATTTACAGGAGTTACTCGTTAATCTAAAGATTCCATATGAAATTAATTATAATTTGGTAAGAGGACTTGATTATTATTCTCATACAGCTTTCGAAATAACAAGTGATCATTTAGGTTCTCAAGCTACCGTATGTGGAGGAGGACGTTACGATGGTTTGATAAGTGAACTTGGGGGGCCTCAAGCTCCTTCTATCGGTTGGGCTATTGGAATGGAAAGGCTTATTATTCTAGCTGGAGATAAAATTTTACAGTCAAAATCTCCAGATGTTTATGTGATTCATAAAGGTAAAAAAGCTGAGCAACTTGCCTTGGAAATTACTTGTCAGTTAAGGTCATCTAACTTAATTATTGAATTGGACTACTCAGGTTCATCTTTTTCAAAACAATTTAAGCGAGCAGATAAAAGTAGGGCTAAATGGGCCTTAGTTATAGGTGAGGATGAGGTATCTAAAGGTCAGTTATTAATGAAGAAATTAAGGGATAAACAAAAGGATGAGGAGAGTAGGGAATATATTTTCTCGAAGTCGGATCTAGATCAGTTAATTAAAAAGTTGATTGCTGAAAAAAAATGATGAATTATTTTAAATGAGCTCCATTAAAATCCAGAAAATATGTTGTATTGGCGCTGGTTATGTAGGTGGTCCAACCATGTCTGTTATTGCAGATAAATGTCCTGATTTAGAAATTAGGGTTGTTGATATCAATAAAGAACGAATTGATGCATGGAATGATTCAGATCTCAATAAATTGCCAATATTTGAACCTGGACTAGATCGGATAATTTCAAGAACAAGAGGGCGGAACCTTTTCTTCAGCACAGAAATGGAAAAGTCGATATCTGATGCTGATATGATTTTTATATCAGTCAATACTCCCACCAAAACAAAAGGTCTTGGAGCAGGACAAGCAAGTGATCTTAGTTGGGTTGAAGCTAGTGCAAGGCAAGTAGCTAAATACGCAAAAGGACACACGATAGTAATTGAAAAAAGTACTCTTCCAGTTCGTACTGCACAGGCAATAAAAGAGATACTTAAGACAACAGATAAAGAGATGCAAAAAAATGAAATTTCAAAAACTTTTTCTGTTTTATCGAATCCTGAATTTTTGGCTGAAGGCACCGCAATTAATGACTTAGAAAAACCTGATAGGGTTTTAATTGGTGGAGAGGATTCTGACTCTATAGATGCATTGGTTAAGATTTATTTGAACTGGGTTCCTTATGAGCAAATAATTTGTACTAATCTTTGGAGTAGCGAACTTTCAAAATTAGCTGCTAATGCATTCCTAGCTCAGAGAATTAGTTCCATCAATTCTATTTCAGCCTTTTGTGAGGCTACTGGAGCTGATGTTCAGGAAGTTGCTAAAGCAATAGGAACAGATAAAAGAATAGGTAATCAATTTCTTAGTGCAGGACCTGGGTTTGGTGGGAGCTGCTTTAAAAAGGATATTTTGAATTTAGTTTATTTGAGTGGATATTTTGGATTACCAGAGGTTGCTAATTACTGGAATCAAGTTGTCGTGCTCAATACTTGGCAACAAGATAGAATTTATAAAATTGTCCTAGAGAAGCTTTTTGGTACAGTTAATGGAAAAAATATAGCAATACTCGGTTTTTCTTTTAAGGCAAACACCAACGATACCCGAGAATCACCTGCGATAAGAATTTCCAGTGACTTACTCGAAGAAGGAGCAATTTTATCAATTTATGACCCTAAGGTTACATTTGAGAGAATAGAAGAAGATTTTGAAAAATTTTCATTTAATAATCAAGGAATTTGGAAAATGGCCAGTTCTATTCCAGAAGCATTGAAAAATGTTGATGCAGTTATAATTCTCACTGCATGGGATGAATTCTTTGGACTTGATTGGAATTATTTAGCTTCTTTAATGAGATCACCAGCTTGGGTCTTTGATACAAGATCTGTTGTTAATCGACAAGAAGTTGAAGATACAGGTGTAAATCTTTGGAAGCTGGGTGAGGGGAACTAAAATATCTTCATAAAACAAATAATATGCCTATAATTGATGCTTAAATAAATCTAATTTATTTTAAGTCTGTTATTAATTTAATTTTAGAAAAAATAATGCTCTTTAAATTTCTTTCCAAAAAGAAGAAGAAAAAACTTCAAGAACATTCAGAACAAAAATTTGACATGAATAATTGGATGAACTTATCAAAGGAAGAGAGACTTGAAATAGATTTTAATGAAAAGAATACTATAATGAGAAAGAAGAGGGCATTACTAAAATCAATCCGAGAAGAATATATAAAAATGAAAAATGAGAAATAATTAATATTTAAGTTTCAAAAAAATGCTCAAAAAGTTATTTATTAGAATAATCTCAGTGAATTTTTGAATTTTATGATTTGGCCTCCAGTAAAGGCATGGACTAGCAAGGTTTATCTCAATGGTCACATTCATTTCGTAGCAATTAATTATGGTGGCGAATTGCCAAGAAGATGGGTCCTTTTGATGTCTGTACTTGACTCGACTGTGGTTGTAAAAGTTCCGTGGTCCCAATTGGTTGATTTATCTAATTGGGAGGCTGGATGGGATGAAATAAATTATAGAGAATCTTCTGAATTAGTTAATAATAAAATTGATGTAAAAACTACAAACTTTACTCATCCATCTATTGATTCTGGTTTGACAATACCTATAAGTGGAAAGACTATTAGACCTTGGTTTGAAGAGATTTAAGTAATATTTTATCTACGATTTTAATGCAATATAAGTATGTTTTTATTATTACTAGCTTTCCAAGCGCATATCTTTGAGCTTTCTTTGGCGGGCTTTTTACGTTAGAAAAAAGATACTTGTTTGTTCAAGAATGAGAGAAGCATCAATGTGGTTATCAGAAAAAGAAGCTAGTGAGGTTTTAAGAGTAGATGAACAATCTTTAGAGGCGATGAGAGAAAGGGGTTATTTAAAGCCAGGAACCCACTGGAGAAGTTCAAATGATCCTAAACAATTGCCATGGAAGCCAAAAGTCTTTTATTTTATAAGGGGATGTAAAGAAGTTATTGAATTTTTGCATAGCAATGATGATTCTTTTGCTCAAAGAGCGGCCTAAAGAAAAAAATAATTTTTGTAGATTTGATATTTAAGAATTGGCCTTTTAAGCTACTAAATTTTCGCCTTTACAGTCCTTGATCGAAGTCTCCAAAATCGGATAAAGAGAAATCATTTTTCCGTATTCAGGCGATGTTCTGTAAACCTTCGCTTTTTTTCTGTATTGATCTTCTGTCTCCATCTCTAGACAATTAAGTCGATTGAAGTTCATGATTCATTATCAAAAGGGATTTAACTATTTAATAGTTATAAATAATGAGACCAAATTAATCTTTTATATTAATTACATATTTGGTTGTCTTTATATGGATTATGGGTCTTAATTGGTCTCGAATGCCTGATAAAAATTTATTTTATGTATCAATTAATTCTTTAATTAACAAGTCTTGGTCATGCAATTCGCTTGATTATTTTGTCATGAGTCTTTGGCTGTCTGTTTTGTATTGTTTAAAACCTGCTTTTTTTGATATTTTTTTATTTCATTGGATTTAAATAATAAAAAAAATTTACAGATTCTTTCTGTTGCATGAGTATTCGGTGAAATTGAAGTATTCTCTATTCGGTTTTGAAAAATAGAACTTCTAATGCAGACCTATGGAAATTCAGCCGTCACCTACGGGTGGTGGGCTGGTAACTCAGGGGTCACCAACCGTTCAGGCAAATTTATTGCTGCTCATGCCGCTCATACCGGTTTGATTGCTTTCTGGGCTGGTGCCTTCACGTTATTTGAATTGGCTCGATTTGACCCTTCTGTACCAATGGGTCATCAGCCTTTAATTGCGCTTCCTCATTTAGCAACTTTGGGTATAGGTTTCGATGAAACTGGAACCTTTGTTGGTGGAAGTGCGGTTGTTGCAGTTGCTGTGTGTCATCTAGTTGGATCCATGGCTTATGGGGCAGGTGGATTGATGCACTCTCTTCTTTTCTCTAGTGACATGCAGGAATCTTCTGTGCCACAGGCCAGAAAATTCAAGCTTGAATGGGACAACCCAGATAACCAGACTTTCATCCTTGGACATCATTTGATTTTCTTTGGTGTTGCATGTATTTGGTTTGTTGAATGGGCGCGAATTCATGGGGTCTACGATCCTTCTATTGGTGCTATTCGTCAGGTTGAATACGACCTTAATTTGAGTCATATCTGGGATCATCAGTTTGATTTTCTAACTATTGACAGCTTGGAGGATGTTATGGGAGGTCATGCTTTCTTGGCTTTCTTAGAAATTACTGGTGGTGCTTTCCATATCGCTACTAAGCAAGTTGGAGAATATACGAAGTTCAAAGGAGCTGGGCTTCTTTCTGCAGAAGCTATTCTTTCTTGGTCACTAGCTGGTATTGGCTGGATGGCAGTTGTCGCAGCATTCTGGAGTGCAACAAATACCACTGTTTACCCTGTTGAATGGTTTGGAGAACCACTAGCACTTAAATTTGGAATATCTCCTTATTGGGTAGATACTGTTGATTTAGGTTCAGCCCACACTTCTAGGGCTTGGCTAGCTAATGTTCATTACTACTTTGGATTTTTCTTTATTCAGGGTCACCTATGGCATGCTCTTAGGGCAATGGGATTCGATTTCAAACGAGTAACTAGTGCCTTAAGTAATCTTGATACTGCTTCAGTATCTTTAAAATAGTTAAATAAATTTAACTTAATAAAAAAGCCCCACATTTATGGGGCTTTTTTATTGGGTTCTATTTATCAATAGCTCAATTCTTTCAATAATAATTAATCAGATTTTTATTAGTTTAAAATATTAAACTAATAAAAATCTGATTATGGTTTGATCTCAGGTTTGCTAATAATTAAAGCTAATTAATTGATTTGATTGAGATATGATAAGAATCAAAATTACTTTAGATGTTAAATATTCATATGGGATATTATTTTTTAGGGATTTTCATTTACTTCCGTAAGCTTGTTAATAGATGAGTCTGTCGTTTTTAGGTTTGGAAGACCTATATAAAATTAATGCAATCCCAACGTTAGTCCTCTCTTTGGGTTTGCTTGGACTGATAGGAATTCTTTTAACCCTTGGTAGAAGATTGGATTCCGCGATGAAGTTGGAAAGATTTGGTATTCCCATAGCCCTTTTAATTGGAGCTTTAGGTTTTTTAATCGGTCCTTATGGACCTCTTTCTTTATTACCAGAAAGGGTTCTGAATACTTGGATGCAATTACCAACTCCATTGCTTACTTTAGTCTTTGCGACCTTAATGCTAGGAAGACCTATTCCAAGAATTAGTGCTTTATGGAAACCAGTTGCTTCGCAGGCATTGCTTGGACTTTTATTAGGTTTTGGTCAATATGTTGTTGGTGGGATAATTGTGCTGTCATTTCTGCTTCCTTATTTAGGAGTAGATCCACTGATGGGATGCATTATTGAAGTTGGTTTTGAAGGAGGACATGGAGCTGCGGCAATAATGGGAGAAAGTTTTATGAAGTTAGGTTTTCCTGAGGGATTAGATCTGGGCTTTGCAATGGCAACTGTAGGATTACTTGCTTCTACTTTGCTAGGGAGCGGTTTGGTTGTCCTAGGTAGGTTTTTTGGATGGCTTGTAACTACTGAACAAGAGCTCCCAAATGATTTAAATGATATTGAATTTGCAATCAAACCAATTGAACAACTTAAGTCGCTTTTATATAATTTTGCTCTACTAGGATTAGCGGTATTGATTGGAATCTTTTTTCTTTATTGTTTAAGGCTATCTTCTACTTTTTCTAGTGATATAAGTAAGCAGGTGATATTAGCTTTCCCAGTATTTCCATTGGCTTTGATGGGTTCATTTTTAGTTAGATTTTTATTGGAAAAAACTGGAAAGACTAAATTAGTATCATCACTTTTTCAACGAGAGATTGGCATACTTTCAACCGATTTACTCATAATTACCGCGATGGCAGGATTGAATTTACCTTTATTAGTTAACTACTGGGTTCCAATAACCATTTTAGCCGTTGGTGGATTGATTTGGAATCTTGTAGGGATGTTGATTTTTTCTAGATTATTTTTTAGAGAAGAATGGTTTGTAAGAGCAATAGCAGAGTTCGGAAATTCAACAGGAGTTGCAGCTAGTGGACTATTACTTTTGAGATTGGCTGATCCAAGAAATTCTACTAATACGTTACCTGTATTTTCTATTAAGCAATTATTTCTTCAACCACTTCTTTCTGGAGGTCTGATTACTGTAATAGCGCCTTTGTTTATTAGTAATTTTGGGCTTAAAGGGTGGACAGAATTTTGTGGATTAGTTTCATTGTCTTTATGTGTAATAGCAATATCTCTACAGTCAAGATATACAAAAGCCTCAGCATGATAAAAATGTACTTAACTAAAGTTATAATTTATATAAATATAACTTTTAATAAACTTTTTCCCCCTTTATATGAATCGACAAATTTACAAAGATATTCCCCCTCAAGAATCAAAAGAAAAATGGTTTAAAAGTCATCTGCTTGGGAAAGAGGTTGAATTAAGAGAACTCTATGAGTTGCCTCAGGATCAGTTGGATTTAGTCATGGCAGAGACTGCAGAGTTTAGGAGCGATATAGGAAATAGAGATAGAAATCTAGGTAAATTTTGTACAGCTGGTTATTTTTTAGAGCTATCAAGAATCATTGACAAAAGAAGGGCCTCAGAATGATTTTCTGCTCTATTATCCAATAAATAGAGGTTCATTTTTCTTACTCCATGGTTCATTCTTTTTCATAACTATTGGATATTTCTCATGCGTAAAAAAATAATTTAACCAACAACGTAAATATTGGATTTCATAGTTTTGATCAAAGTTTATTGTGTCAGCTATTCTAAATTGCCTTACAAATGGCCAGATAGCCCAATCAGCTAAGCTTTCTTTTGCATCAACAAGAAATAACGGTTTTCCTTCATTTGAATATACTTTTAATCTGTTATTTAAAGATAAAAGTATTTTCATGGCTTCAGAACGATGAGTTTCTGATTCTTCAATATTAAATCTAGATGCATATTTAAATCGATCTAAATGATATTTAAATGCATTATCATTTATTTCTATAAGACTCAAAATTTCTTTTGAAATATCATTATTTTTATCACCAAATAATTCATTCATATTTGATCTTTTGATACTCCAGATCATTATTTCTAGGCTCTCATCAATTACTTTATTTAAACTAGTCTTTAATACAGGTACAGTTGCTTTTTTAGAAATTTGAATTAATTCTATAGGCTTGTTCTTTAGTTCGACCTCTCTTAACTCCACTGGTTGATTGGTATTTAATAAAGCCCATCTAGCTCTAATTGCGTAAGGACATCGTCTAAAGCTATATAGAATATTGTGCTTCATAATTTTCCTGTTAAAATCATCTTATCTCTTATGCCTAGATATGATTAGTCAGTAGTATTCATCACAATAGAATATGCTCCACAAGTATATCCTTTATGATTTTCCATGGAAATTATATTTTACTATTAAAATATATTCCTTTCGCTTTTTTTAAGAAAATTAAATTATGTCAGGATTTGTTTATTTAATGAAAAATGGTGATTTATATAAACTTGGATGTACCACTAATTTGAAAGGTGAGGCGAGTAAAATGAAACCAGGTGAAATAATTTCTTCTTTCAAAACTAATGATCCAAAATCTTTTGAAGTAAGATTGCTAAGGCTTTATAAGAAAAAAAGAATTCCGGATACGAATTATTTTCGTCTATCTGAATCTGAAGTTAATAATTGTAAAAAACATTTAGAAGGCAAAAGTAATTTTCCAAAAAGTTTAAATGATGAGTTAAGAATTGGATTAAATGGATCTTTGTTTTTCGCAGTTATAACTTTTCTGATTTCTTTCCTTATTAATAAGATGTTTATATTTAGTTTTTCTATCTCAATATTATTTTCCTCTCTCCCTATGTGGTCGCTTGCAATTCTTGGTAGCTTTGGAGGTTATGATGCTGATGACCTTTCACTTTTTTCGACAGTTTCTAATAGATTTAAAGGTCTTTTGATAGCTATTTCTATGATTTCAGTGTCATATGTTCTATATACTTTTTCTCGTTTTGTAATTACCTTTTAATCTGGACAATTATTTTTTTTATTTATATAATTTATAACTTCTTGCTCAATTTTCTTATTATAGCTATAAATATATTTAATAGTTAGTGTACTTTAGAAAGTATGAACATTTCTGATTATCTTCAATTTTTAGAACCAATACAAGAACAGCTGAATAAGGTTTACTCAATCGCTTCACTGGCTCTTACCGTATTGGTTTGTTTATGGCTCTTTAATTTTATAGTTGGTCTCATTCAAAGAACGTATTCAGTAGGTAAAGCAATAGGAGGGGTTTATAGAAACTATTTTCATAAGTATCTTCGTCAGGCAATTCTGGGAGTGTTGAATACATTTAAAAAAACTACTAATCCTATTTAAAAAACAAGACTTATCTTCTAAATGTTTGTTTCAAGTTGACAATTTAGTGAGATTTCAAAAGGAATAGAACTGTTTGGTAAAGTAAGTAAATTGGAGCAAATACTTGCAATATCCTTTGCTTGTGACATATCTTTTTTGGGATAATGTTTTATTTCTTTTGCCATGTCTGTATTTACCCAGCCTGGGCAAATAGCTGTAACTCTAATACCGTTTCCCCATCCTTCATTTCTCATTGTTTGGCATAAGCTCATTAAAGCAAATTTACTCATAGAATAGCCACACAAGTTACCTTTTGATCGTTTTCCACTCATTGATACTAATACAATAATTCGTGCTGAATTGCTTAGAGATAAATACTTCCAAGCATGTTTTGTTAGTATCCATGGCCCCATCACATTAACTTTCCATAGATCTTCAATATCTTTCATTTCATTATCATTAAATAATAGTTTTGTTCTTTTGAATATTCCAGCACAATGAATAATAGTATCAACACTTTTAAAAGTTTCAAATGTTTTTTCTACCCATTTCTTTGATGAGTTTTGATCAGTTGCATCATAGGTGTGAACCAAGAAACTATCTGAATTGTTTATTTTTGGATCTAATGGTGTATTAAATAAATCGTCTCTTTCTCTTACTCCTAAGCTTAAATAATGTCCTTCTTTAAGTAATTTTATTGCTATCGCTTTTCCTATACCTCTACTTGCTCCACTTATAAGGATTTTTCTCATTTATTATTAACTAATAATGCTTTAAATAATAAATATAATTCTCTACCATGCATATTCATTAATCCTTGTTTGATAGTCCAGGGTGATTTCCTAAACATCTTCCACATTGCGGATATTAGTTCTTTAAGGCTAAGAGTATTTGTAAGGAATCCATACCATTGTTTATTAGGTAAACTAAAAAATTCTATAAAAAATCCTCTTAGCAAATTCTCTTCAAAGCGCATCAATTTTTCTAATCCAAATTTATAAATAGCTTGTTTTCTTCTAAGTTCTGATGGCCATAAGGTTTGCCATCCTTTTTTTGCTAATGAAGCTGAGGATGCTTTTGGGTCTTTCATTGCTAATGAAAGGGCTTTGGCAACTTTAGGAGCTCTTCTTAATAGGCTGCCAACCATGTATCCAGATGCAGGATGTACCATTCCAGCAGAACCGCCAAATCCAAGGACCGGCTGTGTTAGGTAAGGGATTGGCATGTTCATCGGCAGATATGAACCATGCTCTTCATGATCAAGACTTTTTATTTCTAAACCCCGAGTCTCTAATCTTTTTTCCAGTCTTCTTTTTAACTCATCAAGAGATACTGGAGGAAATAGGCCCAAGGATGTTTCTTCTAAGAAAAACTTCCCATTTCCCATATCCATAGCGTATAAAAATGTTGGAGCTTCTTTTCTCTCCTCTGGATTCAAGTGGTCGCAACGATAATCCATTAAGACAAATTGGCCTTTCTCTACAGGGGGTGCGCTGAACTCCCCTACGATTCCGTAACAAGTTTGAACGGCTACTGGCCCTTGGTTAGGAGACTTAATGAAAACAGGTTTGTAGCCAGTTGCGTCTATGACTACCCGAGCATTAAGCTCCTTTCCATTAGACGTTTTAACTGTGCTAATTAATTGATTCGTTTCTAAATTGACTGCTGATCCTTTATGCCATTCTATTTCAGCATTGTTGCATTGTTCTAACCAATAAGCTTGTAATTTGTTTTTATCAAAAAGCCCATAATCTCTATTGTGTTTAGTGATTTCATTCTTTTTAGAATTTGGATCCTTGTCTCCCTCGCCAAAATAACTAATGGTATTTACCCATCTATGTTCAAGTAAATGACTTAGACCAAGTTCGTCAACTTCTTCGCCCCAAATCCCATAGGTGAAGGGCCAAGGTTCCTCTGGAGATTGTTCAGATAAGATTTCAACATCTAAGTTCTCAATCGCTAATGCTGCCGCTATAGATAAAGCGCCTGGGCCTGAGCCAAGTACTAGGGCATCTTTTAATGCTCTAGTACTCATGGCTTCCCTTTAGGAGCGTGGCTATTTCCTTTTACTTGGAGTCGAAAAATAGGATTTAATTTCTTAGAATTAAATTTAGTTATTTGATTGCCTCCCTGGTTTACCACTTTAAACACCAATGCCTATAAAAACAACAATAGCTCGCGATGGCATTAAGAATGAAATGTATTAATGTTTTTTATCAACTTAATGATTTTATTTTTTTTTAAGTATTTATAAAGAGTTTTTTATTGAAGATTGAAATACTATATAATTTAATTTAATTTAATTTAATTTAATTCGAAAACTATTTAATAGTAAAATTAGAAAATTATGAAAGAAAAATCAAATATTTTCAATAGAGATAAACCTTTAACTGTAATGATAACAGGTGGTTCATCGGGTATTGGTTTTCAAGCAGTTTTAAAATTAATTTCCCTTGGTCATAATATAATTTTACCTTGTAAAAATATATCTCGAGCGAATGAGGTGTTGACTAATTTATTTAATCATTCTTTAGATGAATCATCTAACAAAGGGGAAATTTATACTCCAATAATGGATCTTTCTGATTTGAGTAGTATTGATTCTTTATGTTCTGAGGTTAAAAATAGACGTTGGACTATTGATGTTTTAATTTTGAATGCTGGTCTTCAATATACAGGATCAAAAACACCTAGAAGGTCCACTCAAGGAATAGAATTAACTTTTGCCGTTAACCATTTATCACATTTCTATCTGACACAAAAGATTTTACCTTTTATAGATATAAGAAATGATCCAAAAATAATTATTACTTCTTCAGAAGTTCATAATCCTAATAGTGGTGGAGGAAAAGTGGGAGCTAAGGCAAGCTTAGGAAAATTAAAAGGATTAATATCTGGTGCCGGTTTTGAAATGATTGATGGAAATAAATTTAATGCTGATAAAGCATATAAAGATAGTAAATTATGTAATATTCTTTTTGCAAGAAAGTTAAGTGATAATTTTATGAAAAAGAAATTATCAATTCCAGTTATAGCATGGGCACCAGGCTTGGTTATCTCTAGAGATAACCAAGGATTTTTTAGGTACAGCAGGAAATACAATCAATTAGGACAAATATTATTTGCCTTTTTAGCTAGAGATATTCTAAAAATAACCACATCAAATAAAAAAGCAGGCTTACTTTTAAGCAATCTAGCTTGTTTAAGTAAATATACAAAACCTGGTTTCAACTATTATAGTAATAAAATTATTTCATCTGGTAAATTCATTTTTGATGAAACCGAAATAAGTAATGATGCCCAAAGAGGAGATTTATCAGATAATTTATGGGAGTTATCTAAATCTCTAATAGATAAGATAAATAAATAAATATCACTTATTTATTTATATGAATTGTTTGGGTTGGATATGCGAAGTTAATATTTTCATTTTGGAATTTCTTCATGATCTCTAGATTAATTTCTTGCTGAGCTGACATTGCTAGAAGATAATCACTTGTAGGGATGTAATAGACTAGTTCAAAATCAAGACTGCTATTTGAGAATTCGATAAAATGACATCGGTCGAAGATCGCATTTTCAGTTTTATCAACAATATTTTTTATCATCATAGGTATGCTTTTTGTTTGATCATATGTAGTTTCATAGACCACACCTAATTTATGAACCAGTCTTCTTTTTTTCATCTCAGCATAATTTGAGATTACTCCATTTGTTAGTCGGCTATTGCTCATTACTATTGCTTCTCCGTTAATACTTCTTAGGCGTGTTGATCTAACACCTACTCTCTCAACCTTTGCCCAGATCCCATCAATATGAATGAACTGTCCACTTTGAAATGGTTTATCTAGGAGTATCGTTATGTATTCGAAGAACTCTTGAACTGGTTCCTTTAATGCAAGTCCAGCTCCTATACCTCCTGCACTTAAAAGAGCCCAAATGGCTGCCATTTGGACACCCATATTTTGAAGGTAAAAAATAACTCCTAGACTCCAAACAGATGCCCCAACCATTGGACTAAGTGAACGAATCATTTCACTTATGGATTGATCATTGATTTTACTTGCCCATCTTTGTATTATCTTTAAAAATACTCTATTTATAAATCTGACAATATAAATAAGGCATAGAAACTTACTAATACCAATCAATGTCTTATCAACTATTCCACCAATCAGTAAGACTTTCCATGCAACTATGAAACTTAAGATAAACCCTAAAGGTTTAATAGTCTCAATTAAAAGAATAGCTATGTAGTCATCAGTTTTGCTTTGAGTCGCAGAGGTTATTCTCCTTAAAACCTTTTTTAGGATTTTTGAACTTACCAGGGAAATAATGCAACCAACGCTAAAAGTAAGTAATGAAATGATTATGTTTTTATAAAAATCGTCCATGATGTCAGATTACTTTTCTTCAGACTGCCTGAAAAAATTGATTTGTCTAGATATTTTCTAATTATTTAATTTGAAAATGAATTTTTTAAAATTTTACTTACCTCCCTAAATTCTTTTCTATTTGAGGTCTTACATAATTCACATATTAGACTTTCAGTCGTGGATGCAACTGCACCAGATAATATAAGCCTTAAAAAAGCAGTATCATTGTCCATTTTATTTCTACTTCCAATAGCATCTCTTGGGATTAAAATGTTTAATCCTTGTTGTAAAAGATCCATCGATGTTTGAAGAACACATATATGACTCTCAATCCCACTTACTATAATATTTTTAAAATTATAATCATTTATATACTTAATAAAGTTCTTATTGTTAATACAACTAAATTCCATTTTTTCAAATTTAGGATATTCATTATTATCTGTAATAGATTCTAGAGTCTTCCCAAGCTTCAATGGATTTTGTTCCGTAATAGCGATACGAACATCAAGCAAATTGCAGGTATCAATAAGCTTTTTTATGTTAAATATTAATTGTTGATTGTCTTTTATATTCTTTATAAGCTTTTTTTGCACATCTACTATAAGTAGTAATGTTTCATCCTCTACTATTATTTTATTATTATTATTATTTGTATTGATTGGGTTTGGATTTGTTTTTATGAATTGATCCATCTTAGAATTTCTTTCTGTTTATCTAAATATAAATCATCTAATAAATTTAAACATAATTTTTATCGAAAAGAATCTGAATAAGCTTTCCTTTTTGTTGCGGGCTGTTCTCATTACGCTATGCTATTGAGAAAGCAAAGTTGATATTGGTTTCTCCCCCTGCCTATCGAAGTCATCCTTCTCCTTTTGAATCTGGCCTTCGTTCAGATGGTAAAAGAATGACCCCTCAAAGGAAAAAGGTTCTTTCTCTGTTTGAAGAGATTGGCTCTGGAATCCATCTCAGCGCGGAGGAGGTACATTCCAAGTTGACAATTTCTGGGGAGAAGGTTTCTCTTGCGACTATTTACAGAACTTTAAGACTCTTGGTCAAGATGACCTTCCTTAATGAACTTGATTTAAGTGAGGGAGGGAATAGGTTCGAATTGCTTAGTCATGACCATCCAGATCATCATCATTTGATTTGTATTCGTTGTGGTAGAACTGAAGAGTTTGAAAATAATAATGTTATTAATGCTGGTAAAGCAGCAGCTAAAAACTTTGGATTTAAATTATTGGAGTCATCGTTAAATGTGAGAGCTTTATGTCCCAAGTGTTCTAACAAATAAACCTTTTTTTTAAGTTAATTCTCCACCACAACTTGAACCCGCTCCAGCAGTACATCCAAAACAATGATTCCCTGTTGAAATAGGATTATTCTTTAAAGAGACAAGTGGAATCAATAGATCATTCAAATGCTTCACGTTACCATTTCTCTTCATCCCAAGTTGTTGGTTGAAATCACAATCATATAAAAAACCTTTCCAATCAACACTAAGAGTTGATCTACACATTACTGAATTAATATTTCCTGGATTATGATTATCTTTGAGTAATTTATTATACTCTTCTAGTTTTCCAATTGTTTTTAAATAGTTCTCATATCTATTAATTGGCATATTCGCTAAAACATATAAATTCGAGAAAAAAATACCATACCTTTCTTTTAGTTCGCGTCTATAAATATCTTCTAGCTCTTTTTGAGATGGTGGAAGTTGTGGAGTACTTGGATTATAGACTAGATTCAAAAGCAGACCTTTATCTTTTATGCCGTAACCTAAATTGTTAAGCTGTTTAAGAGCTAATATACTTTTTTCAAAAACACCTTTTCCTCGTTGTTTGTCTACATTGCCCTCTAGATAACAAGGAAGAGATGCAGTTATTTGTACTTTATTTGATGCTAAAAAACCTGCTAAACTTTCGTAACCCGGCTCTTTAAGGATTGTTAAATTACATCTGTCCATAACTTCAACATTAAGACTACGTACTTCTATTACTAATTGTTTAAATTTAGGATGAAGCTCGGGGGCTCCTCCGGTAATATCTAGAAGCTTAATTTCGTTAGCTTTGATAACTTTAGGTATGAGTTTTATGATATCATCGCTCATCATTTCTGTTCTGCTTGGACTAGAATCAACATGACAATGACTGCAGGCTTGATTACATTTATAGCCTATGTTTATTTGCAAAGTATCAAGATAGTCTCTCTTGATTTTTGGGAATTTTTTTTTAATTATCTCCATAAAGATCTATATATGAAAAGCATCAACTTTCATTATAGTTAAAATATTTACTTAAGTGAGAATTTAAAAAAAAATTTACTAATAAGCTAAAAGTTACTAGCTAATTGTTTAAACCACTTAATATATTCTTTTGGCCCATCATTAATAATCATATTGAATTTCAAATCATCATTAGGATCACTAACTCCTTTCATATCAGTTCCATTTATTCTTGGTCTTAATACCTGCTCGTTGCAGCTGTTGACAAATACAACTTGATTATCTTTCTTATATGATTCTCCCAACCTTTGGATCAATGTTAAGAAACCTCGATCACTTCCACCTCTTAACCAAGAATTATCTTTGTTATCTTTAACCGAGGTTACCGTATCGCCAACACCTACTAGAAGTGGCATTTGTTCGTGCGGTATTTTATCTCTGCATAGCTTTATTAATTGAGCATGTGTCTTTGGAGCATTCCTGACATTGAAGTTTTCACCGAATGGATAAACGCCAGTTTTATTTGCTATGTATTTATTTAATAGAAATAAAAGGCCTGCTTCTTTTATTGCACCCTTGATAATGAACTGGATATCTGTTGTTCCAAATTCATTTTGAGTTGAATATTTCATTATTTCTCTGCCATCTCTTATCCCTAGATTAGGCATCAAATGCAGATAAAAAGAATTATCTAAGCCAAGATTTTTAGATTCTTCTAGTAAATTATTCATTATTTTTCCCATAATCAATTGCAAATCTTTAACTTTTTGAAAATCATTTTTAACGTAGCTAAAGATTTCATTAAAATTCAAAGTAGGTGTAAAGCGTGTATCACATACAGCTACATCAATTAATTTATTTCTTTTCTCATTTGAAAGGTTTGGTAAGAATTTTTTTAATTCATTAGTTAACATTGAACTCATCATCTTTGGAACTTCTGCTAAAAAGTTAATCTCATTATCTTTGAGTCCTGGATAGGATGAATTACTAAATCTATCTTGATACTCAACTCCACACGCTGCAAGGCCAGGTAAGTATAAGCCATTTTCTTTTGCAGTTGTTTTCGAATCAAGTGCCTTTTCTACTAAGCGATTAACGCCTCTTTTGCCTTCATGCTCCCCGCAGGTTAGAACTGCAAACTTCTCTCTTAATTTTGAAACGTCCTTCACATATTCTTTGTTGATCTCTCTTTGAAGTGGGTCTTGAACTAGTGGAATACAAACGCCGTCAAGATCCTGAACTATTAAAATATTTTGTTCGTTGATTATAATGTTAATAAGTTCTTCTTTCATCTTAAATATTTTCATAAAAGAAGCCTTTAAATATTAGTTTACACTAGATCAAATGAAGATACACTTTCTTGATAGTTATTGTTCTTAAATAATTATATAGAGATATATTCAGTATAGTAAAAACTATTTTTAAAAGTTTCTAATTATTGTATATAATCTAATTGAATGAAAATGAACTGTGTTTGATAAGAATTTACGTAATAGCTTTTTTGCTGAGCCTTATTCAAGTGAGCCTTTAGCCATAAGAATCAGAGAGGTTTTGAATGGAAAAGTCGGATTTTACAGTGTCGGCTTATACCCTGCCTCTCTTGCCTATAACTGTGCGTTGCAAAATGAAGGCTTCAACATTCTTCTAGCCCCAAGAGACGGTAGAGAACTCTTTGGAGCTTTTTCTGATATTGATCTCTCTGAAATGGATAACGGTATAAAAAATAAAATTGAATCTATGGCAATCCCAAATGAAGATAAATCAGGCAGATATAATACTCTTAAGGATTTATTGATTAACTGTGAATTAGTTGTTTTGAGTTCAAATAGTAAACATATAATAACTGACCTTGATTTAGCATTCAAGCTCAGAAAAGAGCTAAATCGAGATAATGTTTTAATTGCATGCTTGGTTGGATCATTTTGCCATGATCATAATTTGAACGAATCTTTTGTGTTGTGCGAAAAATTAAATAAACTAGCTTTCTTTTCAGGGTTTCATCGACACGGAGCTCTTCGAAATCCATTAGATAGTTTTACAGCTAACTTTTGTCATCCAGACTCTATGAATGCAATATTAGGTGCAAAATTATTAAATAAAATTTCACCAAATATTCAAGTTTCTGCAGGTATACATAATGTTGAAGGTCAATACATTAAAGCTGCTAAAAATATATCTTCAATCTTTGCGGGTTTTGGTCATACTTTTCATAAGAATAATCCTGGATTGCTACCAACTTTATTAACTCTATTATTAGATCAGTGCTTAGATCAGGCTGCCTACGTTTCAATGAGTCGAACAGATAGGGAGGACTTATATTCTAAACAACCTTTTCCTATTACCGAACTTGGATATAGCGTCCAACGCATAGAGGCCTCCTATGTTAAGGATGGAGATTTTGTTCAGGTTAGAGATCATACTTTTACTCAACTGAAAGCTATGGTTGCGGATGTGAGAGGGAGTATGATGTTGCCTGTAAGTGGTAACCCAACTAGGAATTTTCAAGCTGGTCAAGTCCTGGCTGAGAGGATGATTGAGTATAAAAGATGTCCAAAAGGTGTAGATGAATTTATAGAATGGTGCGAAAGATCGGGTCTTAAGCGTGGAGCTTTAGAAGGAATAAACTCTTTAAATTATTGGCCAAATATTTTAAGAAAGTATTCAATACCCTTGAATAATTCCTCAATGATTAATCTTTTATATATGTGTATATTGGGACCTGTTGAGATAAAAAATTGTATTTATAATGTTATGTCAAGTAGCCGTGAATTAGCCAACTATTGTCAAGAATCTGTTAAGTCATCACAAAACAAGAAAATATCTGAAGCACTAGATAATTTCCATTTAAAAACTTCTGTAGATTTTGTAACAAAGTCACTAATTGATGATGATAAATTATTTTTTGAAAATAATGAGATTGGCTTTGATAATCCACTAGGAGCACAAAATATGCCGATTTATAATAAAGTTATTGATTACATGGAGACCTATTTATTAGAATCTAATCTATAAAATAAACCCTATGAATTTTGAAAAAATAAGTTTAATTACTTCCAATTTTTTTGATAACAGTAAACTTTTAAATATTGATTTTATAGATTCTGGCCTTATAAATAAAACGTATATTATTGAACATCTAATTAATGGGAAAAAGTCTAAATTTGTTTTACAGTGTCTTAGTAATATCTTTGAATCCTATGAGAAAATTAATATGAATCATAAATTAATAACTAATCATATTAAAAATAAAATTAAAGGAAATTATCTTAAATCTAGCAATCAAAGATGGGAAGTTCCAAGTTTAATTAAGTGTAATTCTAATAACCTTTTTGTATTTCCTTTTTGCGAAGGTTTTTGGCGAGCTATGGAATATATAGATGACACTTTTAACTTTGATATTTTAGAAGATAATAAAATGGCTTATCAAACTGGTCTTGGTCTTGCTAAGTTTCATGAAATATGCTCTGATATTGACCTTGCAAAATTAGAAAATACTATTAAAGATTTTCATGATACAAAAAAATACATTGATCAATTTCATATGACTATTAAAGATTTTAACTTTATTAAATTAGACGATAATGTAAATAAAAGGGTTCAAAATTTAATTGATAGTTTATCCAATCATATCTTATATATTGAATCTTTATTAGGATATTTAAATAAAAAATCAATACAACCTTGTTTAATTCATGGTGATCCGAAGTTAAGTAATTTTCTTTTTGATATTCAAAATAAATATGTTGTTTCTTTGATTGATCTAGATACTGTATCTTCTGGTTGTTTGCCTACTGATTTGGCTGATTGTATTCGATCCATTTGTAATATTGCTGGCGAGGATCCAGATAATATAGAGAATGTATTTTTTGATGTCGATTGTTTTAATTATTTTCTCAAAGGTTATTTCTCTTCTTCTAATAAAAATTATGATTACGGTTTTGGTCTCCTTCTCGAATTTATTTATTTGATAATTGTTGAATTAATTATTAGATTCCTGAATGACTTTTTACAATCAAATAGGTACTTCAAAGTAAAATATCAAACTCACAATCTATATAGAGCAGAGGTGCAATATCGATTGCTTGCTAGTTTCATTACTCAAATTCCTACTTTGTCAAATTCACTTCTTGGAATTGGGATTTCTTCAAACTCAAATTTTGTCTTCGATGTACAAAATATTGTTTAGGGTTTCACATAATCCAACTTATCACTAAAGTAAAATCGATATTTATTTTTTCTTGTGGCAAAGGAATTAACCCATAGAGCCGATGAGCTTAAACAATTAGGTTGGAATCAGGAAGATTTGTACAAATACATTGAGTTATGGGATTACAGACAAAGGTGGGGCTCTATAAATCTAGAGAGAGAAGATAGGTTGTTTCTAAGAAAAGCAGAATCTTTATTGCCTGAAATTTCTAAAAGCAAAGTTTCAGTTAAAAAACCTCTCAAGGAAAAGTCATATTATTGCTGGATTCAGTTTTTCCTGAATGAAATGAATGATTTTGAGTTGAATGAAAATTTAGACGATGGCATGAGAGGTATTTGGCCTATTTTTCTAGAGGAGGAACTTCGAGTAATTGATTATTTCGAACCAGTTTTAGGCTTGCCGGATACAATTAAGGCTAAATTAATCGGCCCAATTAGAGAGAACTTGGTCAAAACAGCTTTAGAAATCTACAAAGATTCAGTTATTACAAAGCAATTTGATTTCCAAAGGGCTTTGGCTAATGCCAAATCTAGTGGTAAAAACTCTAGTTGGAGATCTCTTAGAGATGGTGATTTTGAGAGCAATCAAGACTATCAAATTATTTATAAAGATAACGTTCTTGAATTCCGTAAGAAAGTCAATGAAAAGCTTTTATCATTTATAAAAGAGAATTTACCATCTCTAGCTGAGTCAGATAAATCTTTACCTCCTAATGATTGGATAAATTAATAGCCAATTCTGAACTTATGTGGCTAAAAAGAAAATAGAGATAATTAATTCTTTGACTTCCCAACGTTTTGAAACTCTTCAATTGCATGCAGGTCAAGTACCAGATCCTGTTACCAATTCTAGAGCGGTTCCTATTTATCAGACAAGTTCATATGTTTTTAACGATGTAGATCATGGAGCAAATTTATTTGGTTTGAAGGAATTTGGAAATATTTATACGCGCTTGATGAATCCTACAACGGATGTTTTCGAAAAAAGAATTGCAGCACTTGAAGGAGGAGTAGCTGCTTTAGCAACAGCATCAGGACAGTCTGCACAATTCATTGCGATTACAAACTTCCTTACTGCAGGAGACAGCTTCGTATCAACATCGTTTTTGTACGGTGGCAGCTATAACCAATTCAAAGTTCAATTTCCACGATTAGGAATCAATGTCAAGTTTGCTGATGGTGATGATGCAGAAAGCTTTGAAGAACAAATTGATTCATCTACAAAAGCAATTTATGTAGAGTCAATGGGTAATCCTAGGTTTAACATCCCTGATTTTGAGGGACTATCGAAATTAGCTAAATCGAAAAATATCCCTTTAATTGTAGATAACACTCTTGGTGCTGCTGGAGCTTTAATTCGTCCTATTGAACATGGAGCAGATGTGGTTGTTCAAAGTGCTACAAAATGGATAGGAGGACATGGAACAAGTCTTGGAGGGGTAATTGTTGATGCTGGGACTTTTGATTGGGGAAATGGAAAATATCCTTTAATGAGTCAACCAAGCGCGGCTTATCATGGTTTGGTTCATTGGGATGCTTTTGGATTTGGGAGTGATATTTGTGGAATGCTTGGGGTCCCTGCAGATCGAAACATTGCTTTTGCTTTGAGAGCTAGGCTAGAGGGGTTACGAGATTGGGGCCCTGCGATTAGTCCTTTTAATTCTTTTTTATTACTTCAAGGATTAGAAACTTTAAGTTTAAGAATAGAAAGACATTGCTCTAATGCACTTGCATTGGCTAAGTGGTTAGACAATCATTCGAAAGTTGATAATGTTAGTTATCCAGGATTACCATCGGACAAATACCATTCAAGAGCCTCTAATTTTATGACCAATAGAGGAAAAGGTTCTATGTTGATTTTCTCTCTGAAAGGTGGCTTTGATGATGCTGTGAAGTTTATAAACTCTTTAAAACTTTCTAGTCATCTAGCAAATGTAGGCGATGCAAAAACATTAGTAATTCATCCTGCTTCAACAACCCATCAACAACTATCCCCAGAAGAACAGTTGTCCGCAGGTGTTACTCCAACTATGGTAAGAGTGTCTGTTGGTATAGAACATATTGACGATATCTTAGAGGATTTCGAGCAGGCTCTAAATTTAATTTAATTTTCCAAGGAGGTATATAGATATGGCTTTAATACTTCCTCGTAGTTATCATAAAATTTCATCGATAGAAAAAAATCATATTTCATGGATTGAGCCTGAATTAGCAGAAAGACAGGATATTAGACCTCTTAGGATTGGGATATTAAATATTATGCCTTTGGGAAAACAATATGAATTTAATTTATTGCACCCTTTAGGACTGTCTCCTCTGCAAATAGAACCTATATGGATAAGATTGAAATCCCATTCATATAGGACTTGGGATCTAGAACATCTGAAAAACTTATATGTTCATTGGGAGGAGGCAATGTCTCCCATTCCTCTTGATGGGTTGATTATTACTGGAGCACCTGTTGAGCACCTTCCGTTTGAAGAAGTTCATTATTGGAAGGAATTAGTAAACCTAATTGAGGAAGCAAAATTAAAATGTGCAAGTACCCTAGGATTGTGTTGGGCTGGTTTTGCAATGGCTTATATGGCTGGAGTTGAGAAAGAAAATTTTAATAAAAAGCTTTTTGGTGTATATCCAATGAGAAGTCTTGTTCCTAGCCATTCTTTAATGGGAACACAGGATGATGAGTTCTTCTGTCCCCAAAGTAGGCATGCTGGTTTACCAGATATCGAAATGGAAAAAGCAGAACAAAAAGGCAAGCTAAGATTATTGGCTCATGGAGAAAAAGTAGGTTACACAATTTTTGAAACACCTGACCAGAGGCAATTAATGCATTTAGGACATCCTGAATATAACGTTGATAGATTAAAATCTGAGATGGAAAGGGATAAGAAAAGAGGCGATGTACCTCCTCCAGAAAATTTTGATTTGACCAAATCAAATACTTCATGGCGATCACATAGAAACTTATTATTTCAACAATGGTTGTGGTTCTGTTATCAACGTGTAAGCCTGAGTGTTTAATTTTTTTGGATTTTTCAGGGATAAGCTTTTGTTGAAAAAATTGACTATTTTAATGGTGGCATTATATTTCTTGGATCATGAATGGCTTTGAGCTCTTCTAAGTTTGGGAGCCAATCTTCGAATGCGGATGATAATTCTTTTTTATGCCATTCTAAATGTGGGTGTATTTGCGCAAGATGAACCCCAGGGCATATGAATTCTAGATTATTCCAACACTCTGTCATCCATTCCAGCGTTCTTTTTCTCTTCGCTTGATTGTGGGCTTCCCAAGCACCGTTAATCCAAGGTTTCCAGATTGCATCACGATGAATAAAAGAAGTGTCAAGATCATTTAAATGTGTTAAACCTCCTAATTGTTGAGAAGCTATATAACAACTTTTGTTTGGCCTTTTATTTATTAATTCTTTAAGGATTTTTAATACTTGTTTATTTTTTTCTTGCCAAGCAGGGCCTAATAACCCAAGCACTTCAGAATGATTTGAATTATTATAATTATTGTTATTTCCAAAGCTTAAATTAGGTAAGGACTTCATATTGTTGAATTTATTAATGATTCTATTTCGAGAGAATGGCAATTTTTCTAATAATTTAATCATGACGGATTCATCATCAGTATTTTTAATTTCACCAATTGCATGAGCAAAAATATCGTCTCCATATATCCATTGAAGGCTAAGAGAATTAGGCCAACTTTCGGCTTGATTAATACATTCAGATAGCTCAGAAAATGAAAGATTTGCTGTCCAGCTTAATAGTGGTCTTAATGGCTGAGTCTTTAACTTTACCTGTGTGATTATGCCAAGAAATATAGCTGCTCCGCAAAGGGCTTTCCATTCATTAGTCAACTCATTTTTGGTATTTGGTCGTAGTAAATGAAACTCTTTTCCATTTCCCCAAAAACCCTTAATCTCTATGATTTGATCAATTGCTAATCCTTTGCTCCTACTGAGTGGACTTATTCCACCGGTCAAGATATATCCCATTCCTGTATTTCCAGACAAACCAATTGGAAAACTTCTTTTATGCTTTTCTAGAAAAGAGCATAATTTTCCCATCGTTACCCCGGCTTCAATTTCTACATGCTTTTTTTTTAAATCGAAAGATATTTTTTGGTAGTTTTTTCTTAGGTCTAAAATCCAATGTTTATCTGCGGCGGCTCTACTTGTGGTTCCTCCACTAGATACTAAAAATGGACTGGAAGTTTGTTGGGATGATTTCAGTGATTGAAAAAATTCTGAGTTTACAGCTTCAAAAACCCCAAGGACATCACTATCATTGGAATTTTGATTTTGTAGTGATAACGAATTTCTAATAATCTGCTCCTTTTTCTATAATGAATTTCTTAAGTTAGTATTTTATAAAACTATATTCAATTAAAGTATATTATTGGCTAAAACATTTTGATTGCACCTGCATCAATTAACTATAAATATCCATCTAATATTGGAATTTTGTTATGCGGACATGGTAGTAGAGATCCCAAAGCAGTAAAAGAGTTTATAAATGTAGTAAATAAAATAAAATCTAGAATACCTGATATCCCAGTTGAATTCGGTTTTCTAGAATTTAATAGACCAATAATTAGTGAGGCCCTAGATCAGCTTAGGAGTTTGGGGGTTGAGAGAGTGATTGCTCTACCAGCTATGTTATTTGCTGCCGGGCATACTAAAAATGATATCCCTGCGGTTTTGAATAAATACTCCGCTGATAATGGACTTCTAATTCAATATGGCAGGGAGCTTGGATTGAATTCTTTGATGATTGGAGCAGCAGGAGCAAGAATCAAAGAAACAATTGATAGTAATCCAATATTTCCTCTTCATGAAACATTACTTGTCGTAGCAGGTAGGGGATCGTCCGATCCAGATGCTAATTCAAATGTGTGTAAGATTACAAGGATGCTTGTTGAGGGATTTGGTTTTGGATGGGGAGAAACTGTTTTTTCAGGAGTAACATTTCCCCTCGTTGATCCTGGCTTGAGACATGCTCTCAAATTAGGTTTTAAAAGAGTAATTCTCTTCCCTTATTTTCTTTTTTCTGGAGTTTTAGTCAGTCGCGTTAGAGAACATTCTATGAGAGTTGCAAATGATAATCCTGATGTGAAGTTTCTAAACGCAAGTTACTTATCAGACCAAGATTTAGTCATTGATACTTTTATGGAAAGAATTCAAGAAGTTTTTGATGGTGAGAATTTTATGAACTGTGCTTTATGTAAATATCGTTCTAATTTATTAGGTTTTGAAAGCGAGGTTGGATATGAGCAGATCAGTCATCATGATCATGTTGAAGGTTGTCTAGACATTCGCCGAGAAAACAAAGAGCATAATCACGCGCATGAACATTTTCCTTATCCACATGCAAAGCATCCTTTCGGACCTGTCACGCTTCCCTCTTTAAACAAAAGCCAAATCTAAAAAAAATAGGTTTAAATTAGAGAATCATTTGTCTCTTTCTTGCTTGTGACGCAAGGGACTCGTTATTTATACATTTTTTTAATGTTTAGTTTCAGCTCTTTTCCCCAAGTGATTTCCACAACTAGTGAAGAGTTTTCCACTAAAAAAAACTAAAACTCTAGTTTTCGTGATGTACTTGTGGGATTCAATAGATACTTTAATAGTAATTTACACTTAGATACTTTACGCAAAGAAAACTAATTTATTTCAAATGAACCTTCAAGAAGTATTGATATAAGGTGAGTCTATCTCTGTCTCGGATTTTCGATTCAGGTTTTCTTTATCTTTGACGTTTTATAGAAAATTTAAGATCCTTATTTCATTGAGTTCGAGCTTTTAAGAAAGGAGATGGAGTTTAATCAAATTGAAACTCGTATTGATGAGATGAAAACTGATGAGATTAGATGCTGTGAAAATGACTTGGACCTAATGTCTATAAGTCTTGAAGCTGAGGTGCCTGAAGCTCTTTATGTAGGCATGAAGGATTTTATATGTGGGAATGAGAACTGGGATCAATCCAAGCTTATTAGCTCAGCTATCGCTAATTTTCTCTTTCAAAATGGTTCTGATGATAGGGCTGTTACAGAAAAATACTTAAATGATATTTTTAACCTTTAAAGTCTCTAATTGCCTTTTCGCAAGCTCTCTTAGTTATTGCCATCATTGTTAATGTTGGGCTTTGCCAAGATGAAGTAGGCCAGCAAGCTCCATCAACTACTAATACATTGTTGCATTCCCATAGACGATTCCAGTTGTCTAAAACACTATTTCCTTTGTCATTTCCCATTGGTGCTCCTCCTACCTCATGTATGTAGTAACCAGGGGGTGGAGCATCGCTTTTAATAGCAACTGATTTGCTTAAAATTTGTTTGGTAAATGGAATCTTGAGAATCTCATTCACTGGAATAATTTTGCCATTACCAGAATTAATAATAAGTTCAATCATTCTGTTCATTTCTGAAACCATTCGTTTCTCATTTTCACGCCAAACTATTGATATGTGCGGTATGGAAATACCATATAGATCATTGGTATTTGAGAGAGAAACAGTGTTTTTTTGATTTGGGAGTACTTCTCCATGACCAATAAGGAACCCAGTTTTTGTGTTTTTATATTTCTTAAAAACTTCTGGTGGTTCAAATCTATCTATTCCTCCCCAGATGCCATATCCACCAACAAAGTTTTTTTTAGTTGAGCTGTCTCTACCGATGGGAATAAAGAAGCTACCTGCTCCTGTTAAAAGATGATTATTATTTTTATCTGAATAATCATTGAAATTCTTCTCGATAGGGACACTGAAAAACCTACAGGTTGATATATGATCCATTAAGTTCATTCCTAATGAATTAGAGGGGTCAATTAGACCATTTGAATTATTACTTTCTTCGGAACTTAATAGAATTCTAATTGTTTGGATTGTTGATGAACATAGTATTATTAAGTTACTTTCTAATTCACTTCGCTCTCCATTTTTTTGGTTTACTACAATAACACTTTTTGCAGACTTCCTATCCTTATTCAAAACTAATTTATCTACAATATGATTTGAAAGTATTTCTATTTTACCTAGCCTAGCGGCTTCTTTTAATGTGCTGCCTAAACTGCTATATCTGGGCCATTTCGTTTGATCTTCATTTGGTCCAAACCCTCTGGAATGTATAAAGGGAAGATTTAAATTTTTTTTTATATTGGAGGCAAATCTTGATTCACTTTCTGTAAATGGAAGTTTGCCAATATATTCACCATTAGGTAGTTGATTGAGATCGTCTTTGTTGCCATATATTTTTAGAAAACTCTCTATTTCCGAATAATGCGACTCAAGATCTTTGTAACTAATAGGCCATTCGAGGTTGTATTCTTTTTCTTTTGAGGCTTCAAAATCCTCGTCAGATAATCTTAAGGTTATCCCTCCCCAAGTAAGGCTTCTTCCACCAACTTGATTGCCTTGCGTCCACATGAATGGGGCTTTTGGCGGGTGTGTATAAGGATTTGCTTTTTTGTTTGCGTACAGTAAGGGATTTGATTTCCAGAACCCTGGATGTTGAGGTTGATTTTGATAATTTCCAGTTGTTACCCCTAAAAGTCTCCGAATCATATTGCAAGGCTCTGTTCCTTTTGCCTGCTTGATCTCTAGTTCAGGACCTCTTTCTATTACTAGTACTCTTACACCAGCCTTAGCCATTGTTAAGGCTGCCATTCCCCCGGTTGCACCTGAACCGATAATTATGACTTCATAGGGCTTGTCAATCATTTTTTGGAAGTTGTATATTTTGAATTTGGTAGATTTATGGAATTATTTTTTTAATATGTAAAATTTATATTAAATCATAGGGTTAGTGAATAGACCGTTGGAAAAATTGATTAATTTATATAGTTTTTACTTTCTTTAATAAAGAATTAGCATGAAATGTTTTTTATTAGATGATTCTTAATAATTTGCACTGAAATAATTAAATAATTTATTTTGATTTGTTTTTATGATTTAAGAGAGGTTATAGTATTTGTCTTTTAATATATAATTTATATTAAATCCAATATTTAACTGTCAGACCCTTTTGAATTAAAATATAATCATTAGAAGCAATTAGAAAGTTATGTTTAAACGTCTTCTTTTTTTTGTAAGCGCCGTTCTTTTTTTCTTTTATCCTCTGCCAGCTTATTCAGCTTTGGACTATGGAAAGCAAACCTTGATAGGTTCTGATTTCTCCAATATCGATTTAAAAGGTGCGACTTTCTATTTAAGTGATCTCCAAAATTCTGATTTTTCAGGAAGTGATCTTCAAGGGGCTAGTTTTTTTGATGCAAAGCTTGAAAACGCTAATCTAAGTAATACAAATATGAGAGATGTAACAATGGATGCAGCTATACTTAATGGCGCAAACCTTTCAAATAGCATATTAGAGGGTGCTTTTGCTTACAATGCAAAATTCGAAAATGTTATTATTGAAGGTGCCGATTTTACTGATGTCTTGATCGCAAATGATGTTAGAAATAAACTATGCCTTATCGCAAATGGGATAAACAGTGTGACTAATAAAAAAACAAGTGAAACATTGGACTGTTAGTAGCCAGTATGCTTATTAAGAAAAATATTAATCACTCTAAATATATTTTTTGGATTTCAATTTTATGTATATGGATTCTTTCGACCATAATTGATCGTATTTGGTGGAATTTATATAGCATTACTCCTTCATGGGATCAGGCTGACTATCTCAATAGTGCTATTGACCATGCCCGTGCACTCTCTTTTTTGGGAGCAGATGGAGCTTCAGACTTTAATTCTTTACTAGATAAATCGCCAAAAATTCCTCCTTTGGCTTCAATAATCAATGGAGCCGTAATTGCCTTTGCTGGTGATGCTCCTCATCAGGCGGCCTGGTCCTTAAGTTTTTGGAATGGATTCTTTATCTTTAATATTGCTTCGTGGGGACTTTATTTGAGTGGGAAAAAACTTGGACTTTTTTGTGTTCTTATTAGTGCATGTTCTCCTTTCTTATTTAATCTAAGAACTGATTATTTATTGGAGTTACCTTTAATTTCCGCTATTACATTTTATTTATTTCATCTAGGAAGGTGGAGTGATAAATCAATCGGAGGTAAATGGATTCAATTGATAATTGCTACTTTCGCATGCTCTTTTTCTTTATTGATTAAGCAAAGTTCTTTATTAGTTATCATACCTTCCTTATTATTTGTCTTTGTGCTTTCTTTTAAAAGAGATAAAAAATTTCGATTACAATTTTTATGCTTAGTTCTTATCAATATTTTAGCAATTTTACCTTGGTTTTTTCACAATTGGATAATGATATTAAGTGGAACTTATAGAGCTGTTTTTGAATCGGCGGCGATAGAAGGTGATCCTTCTATTTTAGGTTTTAAAAGTATTTTCTGGTATTTCCCATATTTAGATAATCAGTTTGGAAGTATTATTTTCTTTTTTGGATTGTCAGGAATACTATTTGCATTTTTAACCTATGTAAGATCTTTTAGATCTCAAGCAAGATTAGTCGATATTTTTAATGAGAATAATTATAAATGGACATGGATTTATTTTAATTTAATAACATGCTGGACTTTTACAACTTTCATTCCTAACAAGGATGAAAGATATATAGCATGTACAATCCCGTTAATTATTTTACTGCTAGGCTTTGGATTTACTAAGTGGAGTGATTGGCTAGATACTTATTTTAAATTAAACTCTTATATTTTATTATTTATTCCTGCTGTCAGTTTTCTATTTTCCAATTCTATTAATAAGTTTAACACTTTACAAAATATTGCAAGTAAATATTATCCTGTTAAAGATATTTTATCGATAGTTAGATCTGATCAGACTATCGATAAAAAAGAAACAGTTATTGTTGTTCCAAGCACCCCTGAAATTAATCAGCATAATGTAAGCTATTTTGGAAGAATGCAAGGTGGAAATATTTTAGGCAGACAACTTGGGCAATCTCTTTTGCATATAGAACCAGTGCTTAAATACTCTAATTGGATTATTTTGGCAGACGGAGATCAAGGCTCAGTTCCAAGTAATTCACTAGTTCTAGACAAAGCGATTAGAGATAGTTCTCTTTTTATACAAGTTCAAGAATTTCCTAGAGAAAAAGAAGGAAGCTATACTCTTTGGAAGCGAAGATCAAGTTCATTTAATCCAAATGAATTTCATAATAGATTTATTGAACTAGCAAAGGGGATGGAGAAAGGTCCATTAGGTATTAAATTGATTTTTGATGAAATAGAAATAGAACATATGCTTGATGGGCATTTAAAATATCAAAGTATAGTTAGAGATAAGGCATTATCCAAAATAAGTTCAGACCCTGAAAATGTTGAATCTTTATGGTCCTTATCGCTTTTGAAGATATTATCGAATAGACCTTATGAAGCTGATATTTATTTAAGAAATTTAGAAATCTTGTTGCCAAATAATCCTTGGCCAAGTGCTTATAGAATAATAGTTAACTTTGCCTCTTGGAATCCTTGGAAGGCCTCATTAATAGCCGATAAAGCTAATAAAAGAAATCCAAATTACTTTCTAAAAAGTTTGAGTGATATAAGTGCAATTTTTAGGGGATCCTTTTGGCGATTAAAGTCTGCTTTAAATAGTGTTCCGAATGCAATAAAAAGTGTTGATGAATCTCTAAAACCAATAGAAAAATAGATTTTTAAGACAGAATTTCTATTTTGAGATTCAGGATTCAGAGTTGGTCTCTTTCAAATGTTTTTGTTATTTCTTTTAGAAATTCAACTATTTGAATATTTGTATACCCAAGCTCGGTTCTGAGCCCTTTACATGAAGAGGTAATCTCTTTCCAAATATCAGCTCTTACAATTGCTTCTCTGTCTTTTAAGTAACGCTCTTCTTTCATTTTGATTAATTATGCAAGGTATGGGTTTGTGGGCTTTTTAAGAAAGTCAACCTAGTAAATCTCAAATATTTACTAGGTTGGTTTGATTGATATCAGGTCAGTATCTTAAAAGTCTTTTAAACCTATTTCCGGATTACCTTAACGAAAAAATAAAAGAATCATGAGAATTATGGCATTCTTGTATGCATTAAATATTTGATTTACTTATCTAAGTAGTCGAAAAAATAAAACATTTTTAAGATTTTTTGACTAATTGATCTAATATTTTGGTCTTTTTATCATATAGCAGGGGCAAAAGTATAATTAAATACCTCCAAACTCCCCAACAAAGAACGGAGAGTGGGGGATTCGAACCCCCGATGGAGTTGCCCCCATGCTAGTTTTCAAGACTAGAGCCATAAACCACTCGACCAACTCTCCACTTAAGATTTTACCTTATTAGCTTCAGGAATCTTAAAAAAATTGCTCAAACGACAATTTCATCGCTTTTGCTATTAATTCAGTTTTAAATTTAATGCTTTTAAGCCTTTAAAAATTTCAGAACCTATAGATTCTCTGTTTGGACAAATGTCAATGAGATTATTTGTGCAATAATTTCAAACATTGGTAAATCACATTCATGGCAAGCAACAAGAGCCCACAATCTCGTTTCCTTGGAGACCTCCCAATGGAGGGTGGTATTAGTCAAAAAGAGAAATACCGTTATGTAGCTCACTTGATGTTCTTTATTGGATGCGCTCTGTTCTCCTTTGGTATTTGGGCTCTCTCTGGCTTTACTGCTTCAAGTGGGGCATCAGGACCATTCCCTTTTTAAATTGAGTGGAGTGTAAAATTAATCTTGAATTAGTAGACCTAAAATAAAAAATTATTCTATCGACAAGTTAGTTATTGTATTTTCTCTATCTTCAATGAGTGTTAGGAGCCATTTTGAACCTAATGCTCTAGATATACTTCTATTTTTTAATAGTTCACAAATTCTTTTATAAAGTTTGTCAGATTCAATATTGGAATTGAACCATTTCTCGAATTTCAGAATTTCATCTGTGTTTTTACAAGCTCTCAATTGATCGATAAGTGCATCGTTAGCACTCGTACCACAAATCTTTAATGGTTTATTAGTCGTAGTCATTGAAATTTTGAGGAACACAATACCTATTTAATAATTAGCCAAATTTTCTAATTTGGACAATTATCTTTAAAACTTCTTTGAAAAACTAAACTTATTTTATTTGTTAAGCAACGTCCTTCGGATGATAAGAAAAAACCTTCACTCAAGATTGAATGACTGCTATTAAGACGGTTTGGCCAGTGGAAGTAAGCATTTATCAGAATCGCAACCTGCTGGACCTGCTTCAGTAAGCTCCCCTTGATCATATCGACTAAGAGCTTCAAAGAAATCACAAGTGTCTCTTCTTTTTATGACCTCTGATTGCATTTTTGTGTAGCATTCTTCATCAATAGGTTCAAAAGGAAGTCTGGGGAAGGTTGCATTTGCATCAAACCTGGCTAGCAATGCCGCTGAAATATAACCTTTATTTTCACTGATTGAGCTATAAAGAGCTTTAGCTAAACCCTCTATCTCATTTTCTCTGAATTCAATAGTGGCAGAGGTGTTGTGGTCTGTATAGTTTGTTTGAACTTGCATATAAAAATCAAATTGTGCAAGAGCTGAGAAGTTATTGATATCTATTTCATCCGCACCAGGAATGTTTGCCCAACTTACCTCAGTAGGTATTTCAACTAGCCACTCAGTACATTTTGGATCAAATGGATTGTCTAGTAGTTTTCCATTTTCATCTTTATCTGACTGAGAAGGGACGATTGTGTATCCATAATCCATGCAAGCTAATGCGACTGGATCGTTCTTCCTAAACGTAATCCTTCTGATAAAACGCTGAGCTTTTGGAGGATGCCAACCTGGCGAAGCCCCTGTTAGAAGACTTTTTGTACCCGCAGGTTGAACTGTTGTACAACGACTTGGACGGCGAATATTATGTCTATCACAATACTCCCAAACTGTATCGTTGACGATCTTCCTCCATCGACTCAAAAAAGTAGCTTCTTTGAGTTTGAAATCATTTCCTTCTTTTGTCTCAGGTCGTCCCGCCTCCCACCATTTTAGCCATGGAGTCCCAAAGGCATGAACAAAAAAGTCAAAAAGTCCTGTGAAGCTAACCCCAACAATGGGATCCCATTCGCGACTTTTTCTGTACCGCTCTACTTCGAATCGATGATTAAGGAGACAGGCTACTGACAAAGCGGCTGCTTTGAAAGCATCCTCTTGTTGATTTATGTCTAATGGATCAATTTGATTAAGATGGATTTCTGCAAGATTACAGTGAAAATCTGAACCTAGAATTTCTCCGCAAGGATTTAGACCATATCTACTGAGTCTGTGAAAAAGCTCTTTATCATCAAATGGACCATAATTTGATTGAATCCATTTGGAAGCTTCTTCTTTACCTTGGTCACAATAGATCTCTATAAATTCATTCCTGAGTTCTACTGTTGAAAGTATGTCAGCATTTGAGCGAGCAATTGCCTCTGGTGCAAATTGAATAGCTCCCTCTCCTGAATGAAATTGTTTAATAACCGCATCGACAAGAACTTTTAACTCAGGTTTGGTGTGGTAAACACGAGTATGGTTAGCCATTCTTAATGCATCCTTCTCTGGGTCAATACTCCAATTCCCCTCTGAGTCTTGCTTCCATAAATTTTCTTTAGCACCAGCTGCTTCTAAATCTTGCGAAGAAAATTGGCGCATACCTGCACTCCTTCTGATGTTGCCAGCAACGATTGTTACGGCTGCTTCGTCGATAAGCAGACAACATTCAATTGAAGTTAGTTTTCTTCCTACTGCTTTGTTTAGAAGAGTTGCTACGCGCGGGTATAAATCTTTGAGTTTTACAGGGTTCGCCATGCCTCCGAAACCTTTGAGTGATTCACCCGCTGGCCTTACATCTTTTAAATCAATAGATACATTAACAACTTTAGAATTGAAGCTATTGTCACTGCTTAATTCAAGGATTTTTTGATAGCTATCAACCCATCCACGTCTACTATCCCCAACTTTTATGAGTACATTATTATCTTTAATAGAAAATGTAGTTTTTTCATTTCTTTCTTCAGAAGGGGTTAATCCAATTTCTGTAACATTTGCAATGTGAATTGTATTTCTAACTTCTGGCAGTTGATCAATTAAGTGTGGTTCAATTATCGCCCCTGTTCCGCAACCCATCATGGCTAAATCCATCATAAGTCCAAAGGCTTGCCAATCAACAAGATTCGTTGAGGTGCAATTGTAGGCTCCAGAAAAATTCTTCTCTTTTTCAATCCATTCTGTTCCCCCTATCCAAAGCCATCGACCTGATGGAAGAGCTTTTTTTTCTTGTTGCATTCTTTGCATTAAATTTATTTCTGCTTCGTTTAGTCCCCCAAGCTTCTTTAGACCATCTAGGTTTCTAGCATTTACTTGTTCCCAGCTTTCACGACCAGCTGGAAGTTTCCTACTATAAGTTCTGTAAAAGACAGGATTGGCTGCAGGTGCAGTTATTGGAAAATCAGTCGTATCATTTTCTTTACCCGATGCTGAATTATTGGTTTCGGGCTGACTAGTTGCAATTGTCAAAATCTTTGTATCCCTTGGGTAAGTACCACGGTAACGCCATCTATAGCGTTGGCAAGTTTTTTTAACACCATCTACAGGGGCTTCAAATTAAAAAATTTATTTTTTTCTATTAATGAATCGAACGCCGGAACCAGAGCTCATGCAAAGCCCTTCGCAGGTAAGGGCTTACGCGGATGCAGATTTCTCTAGGAGTGATTCTATGGTGGTTAAATCGCTTGAAAAATATTTAAAAAAAGTAGGAAGAACTTTTAATAAAACTGATTTAATTTTTGATATAGCATGTGGACCAGGCAATATTTCAGAGAGAATTGCCAAAAATTGGCCTTTCGTAAATGTTGTGGGAATTGATGGCTCAAAAGAAATGTTGGATGAAGCAGAAAAGAAACTTTCCAAAAATATTACGAAGAATCTCTCTTATCAATTGATTGAAATTAATTCAATAGCCAAAGGTGAAACACATTTTCCTTTTAAAGCTGATGTAATTGTCAGTAATAGTGCCTTGCATCATTTTCATTATCCTTATAGGTTCTGGGGTGCATTAAAAAAACTTGGTAGAACCAAGTGCATTCATGTTCATCGTGATTTAATAAGGCCTACTTCTGAAGAAAAAGCATTTGAGATACAAGAAAAACATCTTTCAAATTCCCCAGAAATTCTAAAAAAGGATTTTTATGCATCTCTCAAGGCATCATTTACAGTTGATGAAGTAAATCAACAGTTAATTGATGCAGGGTTATCTCAATTAGAGGTCTTTCAAGTTGATGAGCTTTATTTTGAGATTATTGGGTGTACTTAATCTTTCCCCTGAACAAATGCACAATCAAAAACAATAATGAAATCAACTCCCCAAGACAAGACAAATTTAGATCCAAATTTAGTAGAAGAATTAACTGTATCTTTAAGTAAAGAGGTTAGTAAAAGAAGAAATTTTGCGATTATTTCCCACCCTGATGCAGGGAAAACTACTTTGACAGAAAAACTTTTACTTTATGGCGGAGCTATTCAACAGGCAGGAGCAGTAAAAGCAAGAGGAGAACAGAGAAAAGTTACTTCTGATTGGATGGAGCTTGAAAAACAACGAGGCATATCAATTACATCGACTGTTTTACAATTTGCTTATAAAGATAAGACGATAAATTTATTAGATACCCCTGGCCACCAAGACTTCTCGGAAGATACGTATAGGACACTTGCCGCTGCTGATAATGCTGTAATGCTTGAGGATGCAGCAAAAGGTCTTGAACCTCAAACAAGGAAGCTTTTTGAGGTTTGCAGAATGCGTCAGATACCAATTTTTACATTCATCAACAAGATGGATAGGCCAGGTCAAGAACCGCTGGAATTATTAGATGAGATTGAGTCTGAATTAGGGTTATTGACCTTTGCAGTTAATTGGCCAATAGGTAGTGGTGAGCTTTTTAGAGGTGTTGTTGAGCGTGCTACCAAAGAAGTTGTTCTATTTTCTAGAGCGGAAAGAGGGAAGCAATCTAATGAAATAAGGTTAAAAATCAATGATCCTGAACTTAAAAACTTAGTCGAAGAAGAACTATTGACAAAAGCACTTGAAGAGATTGAGATCCTAGATGAGGCTGGTTGTGACTTAAATCAAGAATTAATCTTGTCTGGCGAATTAACTCCTGTGTTTTTTGGATCTGCAATGACCAACTTCGGGGTTAGGCCATTTTTAGATAATTTTCTTGATCTTTCTCAGGGACCTGTCGCTCGAAATAGCTTTGATGGGCCAATCGTTCCTACAAGAGAATCATTTAGTGGATTTGTATTTAAATTACAAGCAAATATGGATCCAAAACATAGGGATAGAGTTGCTTTCGTGCGTGTATGTAGTGGGAGGTTTGAAAAAGATATGACAGTTCAACACGCCAGGACAGGTAAACAAATCAGACTCTCAAGACCCCAAAAGATTTTCGGTCAAGATAGGGCTGTTGTTGATGATGCTTATCCTGGGGATGTTATTGGTTTGAATAATCCGGGGATGTTTTCTATTGGAGATACTTTATTTATTGGACCGAGAGTCGAATTCGAGGGCATCCCATGTTTTAGCCCCGAGATATTTAGTTGGTTAAGAAATCCAAATCCTTCAGCTTTTAAAAACTTTAGGAAAGGGGTCAATGAATTAAGAGAGGAGGGAGCAGTCCAAATTCTTTACGATAAAGATCAAAGCAAAAGAGATCCAATTTTGGCCGCAGTTGGTCAGCTTCAGCTTGAGGTGGTACAGCATCGACTTGCTAGTGAATATGGGGTGGAAACTCGGCTTGAACCAATGGGTTATCAAGTCGCCAGATGGGTAAAAGGGGGATGGCCTGCTTTGGACGAGGTTGGAAGAATTTTTAATTGCAAAACGGTTCAAGATGCTTGGCTTAGACCAGTACTGCTTTTTAAGAATGAATGGAATCTTAATCAGTTAAAGGAAGATCATCCTGAAATGGAATTAAACTCAGTTGCTCCGGTTGTTAGTGGTGTTGATCCTGTTTCTCTCTAAGGTAGATTAAAATCTAATATTAAAGAGAGTTCATAAATCTTTTTTTGAAAAATCTATGGATCTTGGTAGCAATTCACAATCAAATTCAAACTCACAAGATCCATATTTGATACTTGGAATAAATGAAGGTGCAAGTTTTGATGCTATTCAAGAAGCAAGAGATAAAAAGTTAAAAGAGGTTGGTGATGATCAAATTACTAAAGCAAAAATAGAAGCTGCTTATGATTCATTGCTAATGGTAAGTCTTAAGTCAAGACAACTTGGTAATGCAAGTAACGAGGCAATAAATGCATCAAAGAAAGAAAATGAAGCCAAGAAAGTTGGTGATATAGGACCTGGTTCGCTCCTCACTAGGTTGAAGAATTTAAATCTTCCTAAATACGAGGCTTCAACATCTAACTTTTTACCAAGCTTAGAGTTGCCCTCGGGACAAGAATTAAATATACGGATATCTCTTGGAATATTGGCCTTTTTACTAGTTTTAATTGTGCCTTCTGAAAGTGTTGAATTAATACTTTCATTTTCAACAATAGGTTTATTCATTAGTCAGTCTCGTAGAGGAAGACCTTTCTTTTCTTCTGTCATCTGGTGCATTCTTCTGCTTAGCATTGGACTTTTATCAGGTGCATTACTTATGGGGGGTGCCCAATCATTTATTGATAACGCTGGATCATTATCTTCAGACAAATTTGAGGCGATACCTGCAGTATTTTTGCTTTGGTTAGGAGTGGTTTTCCTTGATTAATCCTTTAATCGATTAAAGATATCAATTCGTCCTCTTTAACAAGATAAACATTTTTACAGAATTGACATGTTAGTTCTGCTTTCCCATCTTCCTTTATCATTTTCTGAAGTTCATCTTTCCCCAAAATCTTTAACGCTGATAGGCTTCTTTCTCTTGAACATCTACATTTAAAATGAACTTCCTGAGATGTGCTAATAATATCTGAAGGTGATTGATCAAGATCTGGGAAAATCTCTTCAATAAGAGAAATAAGGTTATTCCCTTTTTTGTTTAATAACTCACTAAAAGAGTTAATCTCTTTACATCGATCTTCAAGTAAGTCAATTAATGAATAATCTCGTTCTGCTTTAGGTAGTATTTGTGCTAAAAGTCCTCCGCTACAAACTATCCCATCCTGATTGATTTTTTCTCCAACAAACACAGCTGAGGGCGTTTGTTCGGAATGTAATAAATAGGAAGCTATGTCTTCACCTATCCCTCCATTAATTAATTCGACTGTGCTGTTGTGTGGCTCACCTTTCCCGTCATCTCTAATAACGTGAAGATAGCCAATACCTGTAGCTTTTTTGAAATCAAATGTATAGTGATTGCTTTTATTCTTAATTAGGTCTAATTCAAGACTTGGATCGCCAACGTAACCTCTCACACTTCCATCTCTACCAGCATCAATAGTTAATCCTTTTAGTGGTCCATTTGAACTTATCCTCAAAGTCACCCTTCCATGATTTACCTTCATTGAGCTTGCTAGCAAAAGGCTCGCACTCATTGCTCTACCTACAATTGCAGAAGTTAAATAAGAAAGTGAATGTCTTTCTTTTGCTTCTTTTGTAGATTCAGTCGTTGATACGGCGACTAGTCTGATCCCCCCTTTTGCAGCAGTAGCTCTAACTAGTGAATCTGTCATTGATTAGTTGAATTGTTTATTGAGGGATAAGTTGACCATTGTGCAACTTGTAATTGTCGGTATTCAAATTTTTAAAAAGTTCGGGTTCATGGGTAACTATTAGAATGGTTTGTTTGTCTTTAAGCTTTGCGATTAATTCTATAATTCCTTTTCTCACTGACCAATCTAAACCCGCTGTTGGCTCGTCCAATAAGAGTACTTTTGGACTCCTTAATAGTTGAACAGCAATAGCTAGTCGTCGTTGTTGTCCTCCGCTAAGAGATTCTGGCGGCTTCTTTAAATCTAAGTTGATTAATCCCACTTTTGTGAGAGTTGAAATTAGTTCTTCAGTCGTTAACCTCTTGTGCCCAAGACGTAATTCTTGAGCTACGGATAATCCAAGAAAATATCTTTCTGGAAATTGAAAAACCAACCCACATAACCACCTGCGCTGACGTGCATTTAGAGTTTTGTTTAACCATGTTATTTCTCCTTTCTGATATCCCGATAGACCGCTAATGATTTCTACCAATGTAGTTTTTCCACTTCCACTGGGTCCCCTAACTATTGTGATTTTTCCAGTCTTAAATTTTAAACACAAATCTCTAAGGATTGGTTTCTCTGCTGTCGAGGGATGGTAATAAATATTTTTTAAACTAAGCATTCTTTTTTATTGAGGCTTTGATCAAATAACTAATGATTTTTCTATTTTCTTTATTCAATTTACATTAGATTATGTTGGATATCTTTTAGTTTTTCTTTTTCAAGATCTATTGTTTATGGAAGTTAGATTTCGTGAAGTTGATCCTTTCAATTGTTGGATATGGATTAGATATTCAGGTGTTCCAAGTAAAGGAGAAAAAGATTACATTGATGGAATTTTTGATTCTTGGTATGTGCTAGGCCGACTCGGGGGATTTAATTCTGAAAATTTACAAACGCACGAAATGGGTGCTGATGTCAGTTGGATGAGCTATGAAAATGACGATACCTCTTATAGTCTGCCATCATTGATGCATAATCTTGGAGAATTTGAATTTAACGAGTGTTGGGCTAGATGCTGGGTCGATTTAGGCACTTCTGACCTCATCGCAATTGATATTTTGATAAATGTACTAAAACAAATGGATGTTGATGTTTTGAAAATAGAGGAACTAATTATCGGTGGAGTCAATGAAGATTGGCCAGTAGAGGAACATCCAGATGCAATTTTTTCTTCAACAGATTAATTTTCTATGGCTGAGAAAAGAAGATTATTTATAAAACTAAATCGATTAAGAGATGAAATCGATTCAAATGGAGAGTTGAAATTGACCTCTAATGAATCACATTATTTATTCAGGGTTATGCGGATGAGATCGGAAGATCTTTTAGAAGTCATTGATGGAAAAGGTCGTCTTTGGAACGCTAAAATTGTTGAACAAAAAGCTATAAAACTTACCAATGGTTTTGATAAGCCTCTTCAATTCGTTTCAAGAGAAAGACCATTAATAGGAATTGCCATAGTTATTCCTAAAAAGGGGTTTGAAAACTTTTTGCAAATGAGTTGTGAGATAGGAGTTGATATTATTCAACCATTAATTTCAAAACGATCAGTAGTTAAAGAATGCAATAACGAAAAAATTATTAGATATAAAAAAATTATTTATGAAGCCGTTGAGCAATCCGAAAGACTCTGGAGTCCAGAATTAATGCAGGTATTAACATTTCCCAATTGGATAAATGATATGTCTTCGGAAGCTCAAGTCGGATTTGCTGCAACACGTATTGAAGACTTGCCAGATTGTGTGACTTGGGTAAAAGAAACACCACATGAAGTCAATCAAGTTTGGGTGGTGATTGGACCAGAGGGAGGCTGGAATAAAGATGAAGAGGAATTAGCTTTTAACGCTGGATTCGTTGGGGTGTCTATGGGAGAAACTATTTTGAGGACATCAACAGCTGCCGTAAGTGCCTCACAAGTAATGACTTCATGGAGAAGACTTAAATCATCCTTTTAAGATTCAATATTTTTGATCATAAAAACGTCTATTGTTTATATACAGGCATGCTTAATAGAAACCGATGGGTAACTTGTCTTTTGTTGGGGGTACTTGGGTTAATGCTTTTTTGATTAATTTCTTGTTGATATTTTTGGGACAAAGGCTTCCATTTTTAACTAAGAAAGGTTGGATTCATGCTGGAGTACTTGGAACACTTTTATTAGGATCTATTGGTTGGAATGGTTGGATATCAGTTTGTGTATATCTCTTGTTGGGGACATTAGTTACAAAAATTGGATATAAAAATAAGGCTTCCCGAGGTATTGCTGAAGCCAGAGGTGGTAAACGTGGCCCTGAAAATGTTTGGGGTTCTGCAGCAACAGGCTGCTCACTCGCATTATTAAGTTGTTTTTGGCCAAATTTTTTAAATTTATTCATGGTGGGTTTTGCTTCTAGTTTCAGTGCAAAACTCTCCGATACCTTTTCAAGTGAAATTGGCAAAAGATTTGGTAAAAGAACTTTTCTAATTACGACTTTAAAGCCAGTATCACCAGGAACAGAGGGGGCAATAAGCATCGAAGGTTCGATAGCTGGTTTGCTAGGAAGTTTTATCATGACTGTGTTTATGCTTAATCTATCGATCATTTCTGGACTATCTGTTGCTTTTATAGTCTTCTTATCTGGCTATTTAGCAACTTTTTTGGAAAGTTATATTGGAGCAATGGTACAAAATAAGATTAATTGGATGACTAATGAATTAGTTAACTCTATCCAGACATCTATAGCCGCTATTATTTCTATCTTTTTATATTTGAATTTTGTTTGAAATATTTATTTTAAATCAGCCCAATTCTTTAATGCTGGCCATTCATTAATTTGGTCATAAATCCATTTATGACCCTTAGTATTCAGATGTATTCCATCTGTTGAGAGTAATTCTTTAAATGATAATAAGTTGATCATTTTTTTATGAATTGATAAAAACGGGACATTTAATTCTAAGCAAGTTTCTTCAATTTTATTTTCATACTTAGAACAAGCTAGATTTGAATACCAAAGACATTCTGCAAAAGGCATTGAGTCTTCATTAACAGGAGTTAATCCAAGAACCATTATATTTACTTCATTCTTAATTTCATTTACTAATTGTTTTAAGCCAAATTTAAAAGCGTCCTCGCTAAGTTGTGGTCTTCCATCTTTTCTTCCAATTTTAGCTGTATCATTTAAACCAATTGATAGTAAAATACCTTCAGGAACTTTTCTCCTTAATTCTCCCCTTGTTGCCCACTCATTCTTATATCTTATAGCAACTTTCTCTAATCCATCTCCTCTTACTCCGAGGGAATAAATGATAGGGGCTCCATCTATATTTAACCAGTTTTGTCTTAATCTTTCAGACCATCCGCCTCCTTCTAGATCTCCCCATCCGTAAACCCCACTATCTCCAAGTATGATTAATTTTTTCTGATATTTATTCATAAGTCTATATGTTGAATAAAAATAACTAACTAATGAAATTGTTGGTTGAATTGTTTAACCAATAATTTTGAGAAGTGTTAAATAAAAATTCTCCTGAAATTGTTAATAAAGAGAAAGTAGCAGTTATTATCATAACTTGTGCCCAATCGAATGAGCTTAGTGATTCCTGTAATTGCCACCCTAATCCTACTCCTCCGACTGCTCCTATAATTGCTGTTTCCTTTAGGATTACGTCACTTCTGTATGCTCCATAAGCTAAGTAACTATTACTTTGGGGGGCTAATATTCCATAAAGCGTTGCTGATTGCTTGCTTGAACCATTGCTTTTAATCGCTCCATAAATACTTTTTTCTTGATTTAGTATGTTATCTGTAAGTAACCTTCCCATGACTCCCATATGTGTAATTCCAAGTGATAATGCGGCTACAGATATACTAGGATTAGTAAAAAGAAGAATAAGTATAGTGGTCAATGGAGGAGGTATCAATCTAAAGAAGATCCAAATAAGATTTTGAACTTTTAGAGAGAATTTACCTGGAAATAATACTAGTAAAAGTGGAGGTGTCCCTATTGCAATCCCAGAGGCAAATAAAGTTACTAAAATTGTTGTAATAATTAGTTTAAACAGAGTTAAGTTATTAAATCCATTTCTTATCTCTACGAATGAAGGTAAATTTAAATACGAAAAGCTTAATGGAGTAAATAACTCAAAATTTAGATTATAAAGCAAACCAATACCTAACGATAGAGATAGTGTAAATATTGAGATTGAAATTAAGAAAGAATTTTTTAAACTAATATTGTCAGATAAATAACTTCTAGAAAATCTTATAAATTTCTCTAATAAAATTATTACTAACCAAAGCATCCACAAACAAGTCCACATCTCATTGAACTCAAAGGATTTTAAAGTTAAATATAGTTCTGTTCCTATACCTCCTAATCCAAATATTCCAAGTAATGTTACACCCCTAATTGCACATTCAAATCTGTAACTTCCATATGTAGATACGATAGGTATTAACTTTGGTAGTAGAATAGTTATAAATGAGCCCATAATATTAGATCCAGTTTGCTTAATTGCTATTAGAGGTTGTATGTCAAAACTATCTAGTTGCTCTGAAATTACTCTTGCTGTTAAGGCTGAATAGGGAATGACTATAGATATAATTGCCACCCAAATATTCAAACCTAAAATTTGAATAAATAGCAAGCCCCAAACTACTTCATGTATTGATCTTGGAATTGCTAATGAGTATTTTATGAATTTACCTAAATAAGAAAATTTAGGAATACGTTTCCAAAATAAATCTGTAGATAGTACACCTAAAACAATTCCAATAAGCATACTTATAACCCAGCTAGTTAAAGCAGTAGCAATTGTTATTTGAAGTCCTTCCCATGCGCTTTTTACTACTTCTTGATTAAACGATGGTTTTATTGCTGAGCTTAAGAATTGAAATATGATATTTAGACCCCCAATATGAAATCCTTTGATGATTTCTATTAGAATGGGAATGTAGGCTATTGATGGAATTAATGTTAATAAAGTTGATACTGGTTTTATTAATTTCATTATGAATTAAAATAGCCAATCAAGCTCTGATTGATTAATATTATGAATTTGTCTATCTATTACAATCTCTCCATCTTTTAACCCAATAACTCTATTGAAATTATTTATTAAATGAATTTGGTGAAGACTTATAAGTATGGTCTCAGGGATTTTAATTCTAAGATAATTTTTTTGATTTATAAATAAATTTAAGATATTTTTTGATAATAGAGGGTCTAAATTTGAGAAAGGTTCGTCTCCAAGCAAGATCTCTGGTTCTTGTCTTAAAAGACGTGCAATTGCTATTCTTTTTTTCTGACCACCAGAAAGTTTATTTACATAGGAATAAATAGTTTTTTTTGGGAGAGAGACCGCTGCTAGGCAGTCTTGGCATAAACCTGTATCTATGACTCCTAGGAGATTTTTTAAAGCCCATATGAAATTGTGTTTACCTAATGCACCGCAGTTTATATTCTGAGCGACATTTAGCTCTTCTATTAAAGATAAATCCTGCCATATAGTTCCTATTTTTGAGTACTCAATATTTGAGATATTGTTAATGTGAAAACCTTTCCATATTACATCTCCTTCGTTCGGGATTAGTGATCCATTCGCGATCGAGATTAATGTACTTTTGCCGGAGCCACTCTTGCCGATAAGCGCTATCTTCTCACCTTGATTTATTGTTAAATTAATATCTTTTACTCTAATGCTTTCTTTACTCCTATGGCTTATATTCTTTAATTCTAGTAACTTAGTCACTTAATCTTTCCAATTGTTCTGCCTACCTTTTCTATTTGATTATAATTCTCGTTTTTTGATATTATAAATTCCTTTGCGCTAAATAATTCAAGAATTTTTTTTTGTTTTTTTGACTTTTCATTGAAACGTAAAAATACATTTGTAAGGTCTTTCGTAAAACCTTTTTTGAACTTTTTATCTAGGTTTCCTTGAGCAATCCAATGATAATTATGATAAGAAGGAGTCTTCCAAATCACAAAGACTTTTGAGGGATCTACACGTCCACTCTCAAGATTTCTTTTCCATACTTCTTCGCTAAGAGCACCTGCCTCATATGAACCACTTTGCACAAGCATTAATGTTGCATCGTGGCTACCACTAAAGCCTGGGCTTGCACCTTTGAAATCTTTAAGTTGCAAACCTGCTTTGTTTAAAAAATATTGGGGCATCAATCTTCCTGATGTTGAACTTTCAGAGCCAAAAGTAAAACGCTTGTCTTTTAGTGTTTTTAAGTCATTTATGTTATTTATTTTTTGGATTGAACTTTTCTTGTTTGCGATAAAAACACTATGGAATTTTTCATCAATATCTCGTTGTGCTATTACCTTGGATCCTTTGCTTTGAAGTCTTGCTTGTACACCCGTTAAAGCACCGAACCATACTAAATCTAAATCTCCGGTCCTAAAAGCTGTTACAGCTGCAGCATAATTAGTAACTGGTTTATAACGGACCTGAACATTGAGCTGCTCGCTTAATTCAGAGGATAAAACCTTATATAAACGATTGAGGTGCTCTGGGTTTTGATCTGGTATTGCCCCAATATGAAGGATCTCTTCTGCTTTTAATGAACCAATAGAAAATAAATTAGATACTGATAAAACTGCAATAGCTATTTTTATAAGTTTTATTCCTCTTATCTTTTGATTCATTCTTTTTAAAAATCATTTAATAGTCTTTCTAGCCTATTAACTCCATCTTCGATCATTTTATTTGAAGCTGCGTATGAGATTCTTATACATTTGTCATCTCCAAAAGCAATCCCTGGAACTATTGCTAGACCGACCTTTTCTAGTGCCAATTTGCAGAAACTTATTGAATCGATCTCCTCTAGATTAATTTCTGGGAAAACATAGAAAGCTCCATTGGGAGGGACAAAAGAAATATGTTTTATTTTTTTTAGTCTTTCTGTTATTAATAACCTCCTTTTGTTATAAATATTTGCCATTTCATGAACGCAATCTTTTGAGCCTTGAAGTGCTGCAATAGCCCCTTTTTGAGCAAAACTACATACATTGCTTGTACTTTGACTTTGTAAAGCAATGGCTTTCTTTATTACCTCGGCGTTTCCTGTTAAGTAGCCAATCCTCCAACCAGTCATTGCCCACGCCTTGGCAAAACCGTTGACGGTGAAAATTCTATTTTTTAGGTCTGGTGCGATTTTCGCGAAACTGTGATGAACTTGATTTGGAGAAATAAGAAATTCATAAATTTCATCACTCATTAATAAAATTCTTGGATGCCTTCTTAAAAAATCGGAAATAGTTTTCATCTCTTGCTCAGTTAAAACACAGCCAGTTGGATTACTTGGAGAGTTAATAATTAATAACCTTGTTTTTTCGGTTACGTGTTCTTCTAGAGAATTGATATCTATTTTAAATTTATCTTTAGTGGATGATTTAATTTTTATTGGCTTGGCACCCGCTAAAAGAGTTATCTCTGGATAACTAAGCCAATAAGGAGTTGGGATCAGGACTTCATCTCCGGGATTCAAAACTACTTGAAATAAATTGTATATTGCTTGTTTCCCTCCATTAGTTACTAGAACATTGTCTGTTTTTGTTGGAACTTTATTTATATCTGATTGTTTTTGCGCAATGGCTTCTCTTAATTCAGGATCTCCAGCTGCAGGCCCGTAACGAGTTTTCCCATCTTTTAATGCTTTTAGAGTTGCATCGACAATAAATTCAGGGGTATCGAAATCAGGTTCCCCTGCGCTTAAACTACAAATATTTTTACCTTCAGCTTTTAAAGCTTTAGCTTTTGCGCTGATCTCAAGAGTTAGAGAGGGTTTTATGGAGAGAGCTCTTATAGATATCTGTGATTTGTCAGTCATCTTCGAAGCATAACTTCAAAATGTTTTTATCAGATTCACTTTTAAAGTGAATTCATCTAATTATAAACTTACTACTTAATCAGATACTTGCATGCCTTTGATGAACATAAACTTTGTAATTGCTTCTAAAAACCCTAAAGAATTAACTGAATTTTATGCCAAGATCAATTCTGACAAGGTGAATAAAGGTTTTAATGCAACTCATTATTTTATTTCATTAAGTAATCGATCCAAAATACATTTTTATAGACCTAATAAAAACCACGAATGGCAAAGGAAAGGAAACTCAACCTCATTGTGTTTTCAGCGTGAACCTTGCGAAGACCCATCAAAAATCATAGAGAGCTGGACATCTGAGATATTGAAAATAGGAGGTAGTGCAATGGGGATTTCAAAATTGGCAAAGTTTGGATGTGAGCAATGGATGCTTGACCCAGAAGGCAATCAATTCTTAATTTTGGTGCCCTATCTTATAAAAGGATCAGATAAGGAAGCTTTATTTTGACCATAAACATCTCCTCTGATAAAAACGTTTCTAAAGTTTCTGATTTAGACAATTCCATAAACAAAATCGTTGTATCCAGGGGTAACCCTTTTGCTAAGTTAATGATTATTGGAGAAGCTCCAGGAGCAAAAGAGGAGGAGATAGGAGAGCCTTTTGTAGGAAGGTCTGGAAAATTACTTGATAAATTGCTTCAAAATGCTGGGATTGATATTAACCAAGATGTTTATTTTTGCAACGTGATCAAATGTAGACCGCCCAAAAATAGACGCCCAACAAAGATTGAAATACAAGAAAATCTTCCTTGGTTGTATCAACAAATAAAACTTGTAAACCCCAGTGTAATAGTCCTAGTTGGAGCAACAGCATTAGAAGCTATTTTGAAAATTAAGTCTCCTATTAGTATCCTCAGGGGTGAATGGATTGATTGGGAGGGCAAACTTGTAATGCCTGTCTTCCATCCATCTTATTTACTTAGGAATCCATCTAAAGAGGAAGGAAAACCAATGAGTCTGACTAAATCTGATTTTTTAAAAATTAAGGAAAAAATTGATTTTTTATAATAGCCCTTAAATATGTCATTCTTATTTATTAAAGAGGCTCAATTGTTAACCCATGATTGCGACCCTAGAAAAGAATATGGAAGGAAATAATCTCTCTCAGCGATATAGCACCAGAATTATTCGTAGAGATACTAGGCCAGTAATGGTCGGTGATATTGGCATCGGTGGAGATAATCCAGTGCGTGTTCAATCAATGATTAATGAAGATACGATGGATATCGAGGGTTCAACGGCCGCAATAAGGAGATTGCATGAAGTTGGATGTGAGATTGTCAGATTAACAGTGCCAACTCTTGCAAGTGCAAAAGCTGTGGGGGAAATCAAGAAACTTCTAGCTAGCACTTATCAACCAGTTCCTCTAGTAGCCGATGTTCATCATAATGGAATGAAAATAGCTTTAGAAGTAGCTAAGCATGTAGATAAAGTTCGTATCAACCCTGGATTATTCGTTTTTGAAAAACCTGATCCCAATAGAACTGAATTTACTAAAGATGAAATTGATGTAATTAAAGAGAAGATCATACAAAAATTCAAACCAATTGTTAATACTTTAAAAGAGCAAAATAAGGCACTCAGAATAGGCGTTAACCATGGATCTTTGTCTGAAAGAATGTTATTTGCTTATGGAGATACTCCATTTGGCATGGTTGAATCAGCTATGGAATTTATTCGAATATGTCATTCATTAGATTTTCATAATATTGTAATTTCGATGAAGGCTTCTCGAGCTCCCGTGATGCTTGCAGCTTATAGAATGATGGCTGACACAATGGACAAAGAGGGATTTAATTATCCTCTGCATTTAGGTGTAACGGAAGCGGGAGACGGGGATTATGGAAGAATTAAAAGTACGGTAGGGATAGGGACATTATTATCCGAAGGTATTGGAGATACCATTAGAGTTTCTTTAACAGAGGCGCCCGAAAAAGAAATACCAGTTGCATATTCAATTTTACAAGCGGTTGGTTTGAGAAAAACCATGGTTGAATATATTAGTTGTCCTAGTTGTGGTAGAACATTATTTAATTTAGAGGAAGTTGTAGCAAGAGTTAGAGACGCTACTCAACATTTAACGGGTTTGGATATTGCTGTAATGGGTTGCATTGTTAATGGTCCTGGAGAGATGGCAGATGCTGATTATGGTTATGTAGGAAAAGGTGTTGGTACCATTGCTCTTTATAGGAATAGAGATGAAATTAAGAGGGTACCTGAGGATGAAGGCGTTCAGGCATTGGTTGATTTAATTAAAGAGGATGGTAAATGGGTAGATCCTTAAAAATAGAATATATCTTTTTATTGTTTTAGTATTAGAAAAATTATTTGATAATTATGTTGAAGAGTTTTTTAAAAATATCTTTACTTATAGCTATTTGCCCTTCACCATCTTTCTCTTTCCAGGCTAATTCCTCTACTTTGATTACTAACAATCCAAAGGAGATTATTGATCAGGTATGGCAAATTATATATCGCGACTTTTTGGACTATTCAGGGAAATATAAGGCAGAAGATTGGATTAAATTAAGAAAGGAAATACTATCAACCAAATATTTTGATAATGACGAAGCATACATTGCCATTAAAGATATGTTGACAGAATTAGATGATCCTTATACCAGATTTTTAGATCCTAAAGAATTCAATGAAATGAGAATAGATACAACGGGAGAATTGATGGGAGTAGGTATTCAAATTTCTCTAGATGAAGTTACTAATCAAATTGTTGTTGTATCACCTATAGAGGGAACCCCAGCCTTTCTCGCTGGAATTAAACCGAAGGATATAATTGTATCTATAGATGGTAAGCCTATCGATGGTCTGAGCATAGACAGAACTGTTAAACTTATTCGAGGTAAAAAAGGAACGAAGGTTGAACTAGGTATTATTAGAGAAGAGGAGTTATTAAATATCTCATTAATACGAGATAGAATTGAAATTAATGTAGTTGATAGTCGTATAAATAATACAGTTTCAGGCGCGAAAATTGGTTATGTAAGGTTAAAACAATTTAATGCAAAATCTCCAAAAGAAATGAGTTTATCGATTAATAAATTAGAAAAACAAAAACCTTTTGGTTATGTATTAGACCTTAGAAGTAATCCTGGTGGTTTGCTTGAGGCAAGTATTGAAATAGCGAGACAATGGATAAATACAGGAATTATTGTTAGTACTAAAACAAAAGATGGTATTACTGATATTCGGAAAGCAAAAAGTAGAGCCTTAACTAACAGACCAGTTGTGGTTTTAATCGATGAAGGATCTGCGAGTGCTAGTGAGATTCTCTCTGGAGCAATTAAAGATAATAAAAGAGGAATATTGGTCGGAAAAAAGACTTTTGGTAAAGGACTGGTTCAATCTGTCAGGTCTCTTTCTGATGGCTCAGGTCTAACTGTTACGGTCGCAAAATATTTAACACCAAGTGGTAAAGATATTAATAAAAATGGAATAGCACCAGATATCAGAGCAGATCTTTTGTTAAATGAAAAAAACAAATTAACAAATGCAGATCTAGGAACTTTAAAAGATAGTCAATATGTTGCAGCTGAAAATATATTAATTAAAAAGTTTAAAATTGAGAGTAAGAAAAATTCTTATAATCCCTTGAAATCAAATTTGGGCTATGCCCTGAAAAACTAGCTAAAACTTGTCAATTCTCCTATATCCATACCAGTCAGGAATAATTTTTTCGCTTCTTTCTTGAACGTCTGGTATCAGCTTTATTTCCCAATTCTTTATTTTTATAGGATGCAAATCGTCCACCTGTTCAAAATAGTTTATACCTGAGTAATCATCATTATGTTTATTTTTTAAAGTTGTTTCCCAATTAATTTTAGCTTTTTTCTTTGCCTCAATAGCTTTTTGTGCAACAACTAGTGTGAATTCATGTTCTTCATACATCTTTTTAGGATTGTACCCACCTAAATTGACAAACCAAAGTTTTAAGTCTTCTATTTTAGGGGAATTTAAATTAACTTTATTAGATTTAGAAATGATTATTTGATAGCCATCTATATATTTAATACACTTATAGCTATCAATATGGAGTCCGCTTTTCTTTCCTAACCATTGTTTCCTAAGCTCAGGGAATGTATCCTCTATTGTTTCACCTAAAACCCATCTTACATCATGTATTTCTATATTACTTTTTAAACTTCTTCCCCCTAAAACAACAATAAAAAGAGATAAATTCACACTTGTAATCAATTACTCATGTCAAGCATTTTTTTCAGTGGCTTATAGGCCATTAATCTGATTTGTTCGTCCATGTGCAACTCTGGATTCATTTCTTTTAGGCAATTTAATACTTTTTCTAAAGTATTCATTCTCATATATGGGCATTCATTGCAACTACAACCATCTAGACCAGGAACTTCTATGTATGTCTTTAAAGGGTCTTTTAATCTCATTTGATGAATTATTCCTGGCTCAGTTAGCACGATAAATTTATCTTTTTTACTATTTTGAGAATAATTCAGCAATTTGCTTGTTGAACCAATGAAATCTGCTAAATCTAAAAGATTCTCTTGACATTCAGGATGGGCAAGAACTTCGGCGGTTGGATTTTTGATTTTTAATTTTATAAGAGATTCTTCATTAAAAGTTTCATGGACAAGACATCTGCCTGGCCACAAGGTTAATTTTCTACCACTTTGACGTTCAACCCATCTGCCAAGATTCCTATCTGGTGCAAATAAAATAGGTAATTCTTTTGGTAATTTGTTTACCAGATCAACTGCGTTACTACTTGTACAAATTAGGTCACTTTTTGCCTTTACCGCTGCACTGCAATTTACATAGCTAATGGCAAAATGATTAGGATGCTTGTCTAAGAATTTTTGGAAGTCATCAGGTTGGCAATCATCTGCGAGTGTGCATCCAGCATCAAAATCAGGAAGAAGAACAGTCTTATTTGGACTCAAGATCTTTGCTGTTTCGGCCATAAAATGAACGCCACAAAAAACAATGACGTCTGCATTTGTCTCTGAAGCTTTTCTGGATAATTCAAGTGAATCTCCAATAAAATCTGCAATATCCTGTATTGCAGGCTCTTGGTAGTAATGGGCAAGAATTATAGCGTTTCTTTTTTTACGCAAAAAATTGATCTCATCAATGAGATTTTTGCTTTTATTTGAGACTGATATATCAGTCTTGTAATAGGAAACAGTAGTAATTAGTTTCCAATTCAATGTGTTGGGGCAGTATAGAGGGTAATTTCCAAAAAAATCTGACAGATATCCGAATTGCTATCGCTGGGGATTTACATGGCTCATGGAGTCAGGATGATCTAGATCTGCTTTTAGAACTTAATCCTGATGGTGTTTTATTTGTTGGCGACTTGTCCGATGGTGATTTAAGAATTGTTCGAGGGATAAATAAAATTTCTATACCCACTTCTGTAGTACTGGGAAATCATGATAGAGGTAGAGACGGATCTGGGAATGTTTTACAAGCCCAGTTGGATTTGTTAGGTGAAAAGAATTGTTCATGGAATTTGTCGAAATGGTCATTAAAGGAACTTTCTGTCGTTGGAGCCAGACCTTGCAGTGGTGGGGGAGGTTTTTTTTTAACACCAGAAGTTAAGTCTGTGTTCGGGGATGTCAGCCTTGATGAATCTGTTTTTAGGATTGTTTCTGCCGCTAAGTCTGCACCATTAGATCTTCCTTTATTAATACTTGCTCATTCTGGACCAGTAGGTCTTGGATCAGAGGCTTCTAGCCTTTGTGGCAGAGATTGGAAATTGCCCTCAATGGATTGGGGGGATAAAGATCTTGGTATCGCAATTGATCAAATTCGTAAATTTAGAGTTCCAGAATTAGTCGTTTTTGGCCACACTCATCATCAATTAAGAATTGGGGGGAATCGAACTAGAAAAACTTTTGCTCAAGATCTATGGGGGACTTCATATCTAAATGCAGCGTGTGTTCCAAGAAGAGGTATTGATTCTGCAGGTGAGAATTTGTGTCATTTTTCTTGGGTTGAGTTCTCTAATAACAAGCTTGTTCATGTATCCCACAGATGGTTTAGGAATGATGCATCAATTGCCTATAAAGAGGTTTTATTAAACCAAGAAAACTAGTATTCACTATATTTTTATTTTCTTTATACCCAATTGTCTTTAACTTTGCTTATTTGAATCAGGATCCTTGAATTTTCTTTCTGCAATCAAATATGCACCAATAGCAGAGCCTATAAATCCCAAAATATTTCTCATTAAAGGCAAAATGTCATTAGTTCTTGTTACCACAGGAGCAATGCCAAAAATTCCAAATAGCATTATCCAAAGTGGAGAAAGGAGCAAAAGCCATCCTATTGAAAATGATTCATTTTCTTTTCTTGGCGAAGCTGCGAAACCCGCAATAATCCCTCCCAACAAAGAGGTCAATAAAGTCCATTGCCATTGTTCCTGGGGCAAACCAGGTACAACTTCACATCCACCACGGTCTAAGCAGGTCTCTACCGCTTGTATTGAAGCTAAGATTGCACCGTCCTCTCCGTTATCTCTTACATAAAATTGGTTGCCAAACCTGGTTTGTAATTCCACCCAAAATATTCTGGGCATGAGTGCAAAGTATGCATCTCCCACATTAAAACTGAGTAAATTACCTCCTCTTGGATCAGCGATTATGAGTAAACTTGTCTCATCAAGATTCCAATAGTCCTTCACTGCTAAACCAGGGGTTTTCTCATATTGCGACAAAACCCTTATTTTCCACCCAGTTTCTTGTTCATAAGAATTTAGTGAGTTCTCCAATTCTAATCTTTGTTTCTCACTAAGAGTTTTTGCGAGATCGATTATGGGTGTTTGTTCTTTTGGTAATAGTTCAGGATTATCGTATGCAAATGCGCTTCCGCCCATTGAAAACATAATTAATAGTCCCAGACAAAAAATTATGGTTCTCTTAAATGATTTCTTCAGCATGTACTTGATTTTCTCTGAAGGTATTCTCCATCATGATTGACCCGACCGCGAGATGTCCTAAATGGTTAATTGATCGCATTGGAGATAGTGGCGGTTCAATTAGTTTCTACAGATATATGGATTTAGTTTTAAATGATCCAGATAATGGAGTTTATTCAACTGGAAAATTGAATATTGGTAAGAATGGAGACTTTTGTACTTCTCCATCTTTGAGTAATGATTTTGCACGTTTATTAGCTATTCAAGTGGTTGATTGGCTTCTTGATCTGGAAAAATCAGGAATTGATTCCAAATTGTTGTCTCTTGTTGAGATTGGCCCAGGAGAAGGGACTTTATCAAGAGATTTGATAGTGGCTATCGCTGAAATCGCACCTGCTTTAATCTGTAAAGTTGAGCTTGTATTAGTTGAATTAAATGTAGGGATGAGAAGACGACAAGAAAAAGTAGTTAACAATTTGGAGGGGATAAATTGTCGCTGGAGCAGTATCGAAGATCTCATCTTAAGACCAGTGACTGGTGTAGTTATTGCTAATGAAGTTTTGGATGCATTCCCAGTAGAAAGATTGGTTTTTAATGACAATAAAGTTTTTAGGCAGGGAGTTTCTTTGAAAAAAATAAATGATGAATATTCTTTGGAGTTTGTTGATCTCAAGCCTACTTCGAAGATTATTAAATTTTTGAAAGAATCTAAAAGCCTTTTAAAAATTGAGTTTCCACCAAAGGATATTTGTAATAGATGGGTCACCGAATGGCATTGTGATGTCCCGAGTTGGTTTGGGAATTTGTCTAAGGTTTTAATTGATGGCGCATTATTAGTTGTCGACTATGCGATGGAATCGAAGCGCTACTACAACGCAATGAGACAAGACGGTACTCTTATTTCCTATAGAAATCATGTGGCAAACCCTAATGTTTTAAAAGATGCTGGCTTGTGTGATTTAACAACACATTTGTGTATCGAATCAACCATTAATTATGCTTTGTTTAACGGATGGAAGTTTATGGGGGAAACTAGGCAGGGACAAGCTCTCTTGGCATTAGGACTTTCAACTTTTCTTTATTCTCTTCAAAATAATATTAATAATGATCTCTCAGCCGCATTAAATCGTAGAGAGTCATTATTGAGGCTAGTTGATCCAATTGGACTAGGGGACTTTAGGTGGTTGGCTTTTCAGAAGGATAATAGTGATGATTTGATTTTAGGAAAGCGTTTTCTTGAAGAGCCAATTAGCTAATTTTTTGCAAGCATTCACGTATTTCTTTATTAGAAATATTATTAAATAATTTTACATCACCAATTTTTAAGGGCATAACGAAACTCACCTTGCCGTTCTTAACTTTCTTGTCTCCTTGAAGTGAGCTTAGAACACTTTCTATCTCAAGCTGAGGCCAATTAGAAGGTAAGCCTGCTTTCTCTATTAATCGTTTCTGCCTTTTCGCGTTATCCTCTTTCCATAGTCCCCTCTGAACCGCTAACTGACCAACTGCAACCATACCCATTGCAACTGCCTCACCATGCAGCCATTTCCCATAACCACAAAGATTTTCTATTACGTGGCCAAATGTGTGACCATAATTTAAAAATGCTCTAACTCCACTTTCCTTCTCATCTTTTATAACAATTTCTGCTTTAGATTTAGCAGAACGCTTAATTATTTCTATTAGTAGTTTTTCTTTTATGTTTGAAAGATCAGAAATATTTTCTTGCCTTTCTAGAAGTTCGAATAGTTCTAAGTCTGATATAACTCCGTACTTTATTATTTCAGCCATACCTGCTTTGAACTCTCGTGATGGGAGAGTAATTAATGTTTTAGGGTCTATTAAGACCAATCTAGGTTGATGAAAAGCACCTATAAGATTTTTACCTTTTGAATGATTTATCCCTGTTTTACCACCAATAGAAGCATCAACCATGGCGAGTAACGTGGTGGGGATTTGGACTACATTTACTCCACGCAACCATGTAGCAGCTGCAAAGCCAGTCATGTCTCCAATCACGCCACCTCCAAGGGCAATCATTAATGATCCTCTCTCTAACCTCGCTTCATATGCCGCATTGTGGATTAAATCTATAGAAGATTGATTTTTTTGATCTTCTCCAGCTTTTATTATTAAAAGCTTTGGTTTGAATTTACTTTTTATCAGACTTTTGATTATGCAATCACCATAGTGATCAGAGACTTCCTTGTTGGAAACGACTAATACTTTTAGTCCTTCCCTAAAACCAATATTAAATAGCTCATCTCCTATGCTTTCAAGACTACTTTTTCCGATAACTATTTCGTATGGGTTGTTAGTTAGAGAGACTTTAATATGGTGGTTGTCTTTATTCACAGTTGTGAGGGTGTAAATTGTTTGATGGTTTATTACGTTAAATCATCAAAATATAGAAGTAATTATATGTTTGATGAACACATCTTATAAGCAAATGATATGTATTCATATACGTTCAGTATTTATTATGGGATAACGTGGAGGAATATTCTTTAGGTTGTGAATTAAGGATGTTTTTATTAAAATCAGACTTCATACATTATTTTATTTGTTTGTTCGCGATTTTGTTATTTGCTTGCTAGGGCAAAGCTCTAAAAATGAGGTCTTTAACTAAATGATTGGGGTCGTGGGTGGAGGACAGCTTGCAATGCTTTTGATTGAGGCTGGAAAGAAAAGAAATGTTGATGTCGTTGTTCAGACGGCTGCTAAAACTGATCCTGCTGCTAAAAAGACAAAGCAACTCATTTTGCATGATCCTACGAATCCCGTGGGTACAAAACTTCTTGCAGAAAAGACCCGCTTGATTACTTTTGAGAATGAATGGGTTGATATCTCAAGTTTACTTTCTCTTGAAAATAATGGAGTTTCTTTTGTCCCTAGACTTCAATCAATAAGACCTTTAATTAATAAAATAACTCAAAGAGAGCTATTAAACAGTCTTGATATTCCCTGCCCTGATTGGTTGGCTATACCATTAAAAAAATCAACAGAAATTGATCTTCCTGCAGATTGGGGATTTCCTTTGATGGCAAAAGCTGCCAAAGGTGGATATGACGGGAAAGGAACTAAAATTATTAAAAATCTAAAGCAACTTCAAGAATTTCTATCAGTTGAAAGAGAAGGGCAATGGATGTTAGAAAAATGGATCTCTTTTGATAAGGAATTATCCATCGTTTCTAGTAGGGATTCAAAAGGAATTGTCCGTAGTCTGCCAATCGTAGAGACATATCAATCTAAACAAGTATGTGACTGGGTCCTTGCTCCAGCTGATATTAATCATGACGTTGATCTTATGGTTAGAAATATCGCAGCCTCGTTGCTTGCTGAGTTGCAATATGTTGGAGTTATTGCTATTGAATTTTTCTATGGATCTGAAGGATTACTTGTAAATGAAATAGCTCCAAGAACTCATAACTCAGGTCATTTTTCTATTGATGCTTGTAGCAGCAGTCAGTTTGATCAACAAATATGTATCACCTCTGGTATTAATGTACCTATGCCTGAAATGCTTGTTAATGGTGCTTTAATGGCAAACTTGCTTGGTTTGCAAAGTAACTATCCAATATCACTTACCCAAAGATTGGATAATTTGAGGGGTATTCCTGGCTTGAATGTTCATTGGTATGAAAAAGAGGAAGAAAAAAAGGGCAGGAAGCTCGGTCACGTCACATATCTCTTGAATAATAAGGACGCTTTGTCTAGAAAAAAAGAAGCATTAGATGTTTTACAAACCATACGGTCAATTTGGCCGACCTCTTGATAATATTTCTTTTAGATTGTTCCAGTACTGCTTTGTTGGTATAGGCCTTCTCAAGTGCTCTGATCTGACTCTCTTTCGATTTGGGGAAGCTGTCGTGAAAGTGACGTATACCAGCTTGTTCTGGAAACGAAGCTCCACTTTGAATCCCCCTCTGGTTCTTCCAGGTCGATGCTTCTTGGGCCTTACGGCAAAGCGGTACTCCCTTTCAATGAGATGGTTTAAATAACATATATTTTTTGAAGATTTAAATTATTTGATGCTGGTTTTTATTTGTTCTTAGTACTTGATTTTATAAGTGTACAAACAGTAAACATCATGAGGTTAATCCTTTAGATTTGCGGACCTTTCTTAATAGCTCATGATCTTCTCTTGCTCTTTTATCAAGAATGGCTACGTCTTTTCTGGCTTTTTTATCAACTTTTTGAAAATCCTCTCTTGCTCGTTGGTCCAGTAGTGCAACATCTTTTCTTGCTCTTTGATCTATGTTCTCAAGGTCTGCTCTAGCTCGCTGATCAGCATTCTCTAAATCGATTTTTGCTCTTTCAACCATGCTTTTCATTGAGTCCACCATCATTGATAAAGCGGCAGGAACTTGTTCCCCAGAAGCTGAAAAAGAGGACTGCTCATTAAGACTAATACTAGTGTTTGCTTGATTCGAAGCCATAGGTTTAATTAAAATAGGCTTGCATTAGTTAGAAGCCATTTCTTTATATTTCTATTATCTCTTGTTATTAGCCCAATAAATAAAAATCTCCTGAACAAAAACGAGATGTAATAGAGAGAAACTGCTTTTGCTAGAAAAGGCCATTAATACTTGATTTCATTTTTTTACAGACTTTAATAAAATCTAGTTTTTAGAAGAATTAATTGAGTTATTAAAAAAAATCAACAATATTACCCCTTTGGATAAAGTCTAGCTATCTGCTTCTTTTGATTTTCTTTTTCTAGGTTTTTTCTTTTACGATCCTTGTATGAAGCATCATCATCATTAAGCCTAAAAAAGACAAAATAGAACATAATACCTGTGAAAATAAATCCAATTAACAGTACCCAAAAACCAATTAGACCTGTAGGAGATAAGTAGTTCATGTCGAAAGAAATATTAGTCATTTTTTTTTACTTAAAAAGTCTAGAATTATATTATCCACAATAAATAGAAAATGAAGGAGAAGCGTCGTTTTTCATAAACCTAGTTTCAGGATTTAAACTTAAAAGATTTATTTGCTTTTAATAAGAGTTTTTACGCATTAACATATAGTAAAAATTAATTAGAATAAAAAATATTAATTTCTGATTAAATGGAAGGAACTCATAACTATGCTATGAACCTTATCGTTCCACTAATGGGTGTTGCTCCGCTACTAATGCTATTTATATTAAAAGGAGAGAAAAAATCAAAGGCATCCAAGAGTTGGACAAGATCTACTAATTAGATTTAAAAAGAATAACACCTCACCTTCTTTGAACTAATAAGTAATTTAAAAAAAATAATATTATTTAAGAATAACTATTTGCAGGTCTTTTAATATATTTTATATTAAAGTAATTCTTGATCTGTAATATTTCAATTGAGATACTTTTGGATTGATAAGTAATCTTAAAAATATAAGTTAATGGTTTAGTGAGAGCTGCGAGTTATCTTTGTTCGGTTTTCACACACACAGTATTGATTTATTGTTGCTACATTTTTAAAGAACTTAACTCTGTACGCGTATTTAAAATATTCTAACATTTTTAATACGCTTAATTACTAATGAAGAAAACCAAAACACAGCAATTTTCTAAATTTTTTCTTAAAGATCTGAAAACTAAAAAAACAACTTATAATAAAGAAAACTGTCTTGAAAAGTAGATTTTTTCTTCATAAAATTATATTTTTTATATATAATTGACAAATTTTTATAGCTTTACATTTTATAAGTCTTCTCTAAGCAATTTCAATAATTTCATAAAATACTTCTGTAAAGATTTTATTTATATATATGTTTTTTATATTATAAAATTAAGCTTAAACACATAGAAAAAATTAAAACTATGCTAAATCTATCTTAGTTTGATTTGTGAGATATGAATAAACTTATTCAATGAAAAACTATTCTTAAATGAAACTCTGATTGCGAGGTATCTTCAATTGATATGACAAGTAATCTAGAACTTCTTGCTAACAAGTAGTTAACACAATGTGTTTTAGCGTGTGATCCAAAAAAAATATTCAGAGTTACTATTTTATTTTAAAGACTACTGATAAGTGAATTTACCTAAAAAAGTTTTGTTAATTTATCAATGAATCTGATCATTTAGTAGTATGTTTAGTTACTACTAAAATTAAAAATATGAAAACTGCACAAGATAGATATTTTGAATGTTTAGAAGTTTGTATAGAAAATGAGCAGGGAAAATCTTGTCGCCAAGTATGTGCACCAATTTTAAATGATGATCCTTCTGATCATCCCACAGTGCCAATAATTAAAAAACATTAATTATTAAACGGAAAATTTCAAATCTAGATCTTGAAGAATAAAATTTCACTCAAAAGTAATTATAAATTTCAATTATTCTTGTAGTTTTAGAAGTTAATGGTCACTTTAATAATTGGAAGTGCTTTCTTGTAAAGAAATTAGTTAGAATTTGTGAAATTTTGAAAAATCATGGATACTCCTATCACACACATAAATTTGTTCAATGCCATGCTTGCTCTTTATGTGATTGGTTATCAAATATCAATTTGCTCAGATTGGAGTTGGATTCCAATGAATAAAGAGGATTATCAACTTCCTTATCAAGATAAATGGAGTCGAACTACTTAGTACATTATATTATAAAAAATTTTATATATAAATCTAATAATTCACAAACTTATCTAAATATGCATATTACATAATTAAATAGAATTAATATATTTAATTAATTTTTTTCTCACAACAAATATAATAACTAAAGTTATTATTTTTAATCAAACATTGATTAGTTCAAATTTATATACTTTGAACTACGTGAAATAAACCGAATGAATACCCCCCTATTAGAATCCAACCCAGAATTGCTGAAATTATTGTAGACCTTCTATTGTGTCTTCTTATTGCATTCTCGATCATTTCATTTACATCTTCTCTATTTATTAGATTTGTTGATTTTGGATTTGTTGAAGTCATTTGATTTTATGAAAATTTGATGTTTGAGATTGATTAATCCCTATTAAACGAATTCAATCCGAGACAGAATCTGCTTATGGGGCAGAGGTTTATTCTTTGTAGCTATCCTCGATAGATGCTAGGAAGAATTCCTGACGGATAAAGAGCCTATCCATATGTAAATAATTGTTAACACTATAATGTATTTTTTTAGAAGTTGTGTAGGTAAAATCACTTTATTCTGTATTCAGTCCATGATAATTACCTATTACCCTTAAGAATAATTCTGGGATGCATGAAATTCCTCTTGTTCTAAAAACTGTGGTTTCACTTCCTTTATTTTTAGGAAGATGTATTCAAAGTTCTAGTTTTGTTGCGATCGAATTTATTATTTTTACTATTAATTAATCATGCTAATAAGCCTTTCTTCGCTGTATGCAAATGCTTCCACATTTATTTCTAAAACTTAAAAAACTTATGACAGGCGAATCTATATAGAAATAGATTATCAATAGTAAAGCTACAGTTTGCTTTGACGACCTTTTAGTCTATCGGTGACAATAACAGAACAGCTCAAGTATCAGATAAGAATGTTTTGGATTAATATTAAGAATTGACTACATAATTTTTATTTAATTTAAGTTTTTTTTTCCTATTTTAATTTCTTGCTAACAAAATTTTTGTAAGAATAATACGTTATGTACTTTTTTCGTTATTGTCTGATTCATTCTTTTCTAAAAGCTTTCTAGTTAGAAAAGAATAAGATGCTTGATGTTTTTCCTTCCATTCTTTATGTTCTTTTATCTGATCTTTTAACTTTTCTAAACTCTCTTTTTCGTCTGGATAAAACCTTTCTAAGTATTCAGGACTTAAATTTATATTACCTTCAAATTCATAAACCATTTCCTCAAATGATTCACATAAGCCAAGGATGTCTGCCATGAAATCTTCAAATTCATCAATGTTAATTTCTTGAAGAAGCTTTCTTAACTTACTTTGACTCGATTCCTCTGGCGCCCATTCTTTTTTTAAAACGTGAAGAAGATTAAGCTGGCCAATTCTATCTAGAAGATCCCACTTGGAGGCATCATCGGCTGAGTAAAAATAGGACCCATCACCCGACTGATAAAACTTTCCTCTTTCTTTATCCATTTTTGTTAAAAGGAGTATATATTAAATCTTCTATATTAGGTTTACAGAGGTAAAACATTTGATTCAATCTGTTTACGACTAGATTTTAGTTTAGTAAGATTTAAAATTTTAACTTTGTTTATATATTAGAATACATTTCATTTTACACTTTTTTTTTTTTGATTAATTTCAAATTTACTAGCTATTTAAAATATTATTCCTCTCTTAGGAGCTATTAACTATTATTCTTAATCAAAGAAATCTAGTGGAAAGGGACCAATTGTTTTAGAGGTCAATGAATTTTCATGATTTTGACAAGTTATCAATATACCTTCACCCAAGCCAAATTCAACCCTAGCGTGAATTTCACCTGTTTTTTGGTTTGCCTTTAGGAATATTGGACCGTCAGAACTAGGGACTGTGATGCATTTCATTTCGTCGTATTCAAATTTTTCTTCTATTCTTCTAACTGCGTTTATGCCTCTTTTGAATGAAGGTGACATTACTCCTATCGTTATCCAATCTGAATTATGAATAAGATGACTGAGTTGATTAAAAAGGGTTTTTGATTGTTTTTTATTTAGCTTAGGAGCAGATCTCAATTTATCAAGGTCTTCTAATTTGCAGATATTAATATTATTTGTAGACATTTACATAGTTATTTTATCTATTTTATCAACTAGACTATTTCGTTCTTGTTTTTATTTATATGATTATAATATTTTTATATATTTATAGTCTTACTTTTTCACGTTTATTTAAAAATATATATAGATAGACCAAATATATTTTACTAATATAACCATTAAAAAATCTTATCTAATGTCAAACTTATATCTATTATGATTTGTATATGCGTAAATTTGATTAGATTATTGGATTGTATTTTGTTTCTATTAATTAATATTGTTAGATTCTTTTATTCTTCTGGATTCATGCAGTTGTTCTAACTCGTTATAGACATCACGTAATGTTTTCTGTATGTGATCTAAATTCTCGATAGATCCAAGTGAATTCATCGCTTTTAAAAGGTTTTCTTTAGCTTCTATCAAACCTCGACATTGTGTGCTACCCGCTTCAGAGGACATCTTTGTATGAGCTGTTGGTATGCGTTTATTATAACTATTATTTAACTTAGTAATTTTCTTTTCAACTTTTTTAAATTTTCATTTCTTTAACTTCACTTTAGATTTCCGACTTGACGAACCCTGCTTTTCAAATTAAAAACAAAAATAAGAGTATGTTCTTTGATGGCGAAAGCAGAAAATCTAAAAGCTCCTATTGGCTGGCTCACAGATCCACACAATAAATGGGCAATTAATTTTAACTTTAAAAAAGGTACTAATGATGAGAACTCTGCAGATTTCACTATTGATATGTGGGGAGTAGTTCCAAACGGTAAACCTATGCAATTTAAAAGTAGAAGAAAGGTCACAAAACATGAATCATTAAAGACCTGGAAACAATTGCTCTCATCAAATTGGGTTGAATTCGATTTTGAAATGAATAAGAGTGCTTGAAAGGCTTTTTATTCAAATGGGCATTTTCCTTTTCACTAGTTATTATGTATTTATGTATTTATGACTTTCTAGATTGCTAAATACTTTCCATAAACTTCTCAAATTAGCCTTTATATTCACAGCTGTAATTACTGGATGGACTTCTTTTATTCTTTTATCCAGCACAACATTTAATATAGAGATTAAGGAATTAATAACTAAAATGTATTTGAATCAAAAGAATTTTATCTTTAATGTAAAAGATTTATCACTTCTACTTGTTAAAGATGCAAATGAGCGTCTTTCTGAGAAAAATCAAGGAAAAATTCCATTAAACAATTCTAAATTAAATTAATAAAATTGACAAATAAAACACTTTATCTGGCCTCTCCATATGGCTTCTCTGAGCACTGGAGGCTGAAACTTCTACCTGACTTTGTATCTAAATTGGAGTTTATGGGGGCGAGTGTTTTGGAACCTTTTGATCGTAATAGTCATATTGATATTTCTGCGCCTGGTTGGGCCAATAAAGTTGCTAATTCAAACTTAAACGATTTGAGGCAAGCTGATGGCTTATTCGCAATAGTTAATGGATCGCCCCCCGATGAGGGAGTAATGGTTGAGATTGGGGTCGCTATTGCTTTAGGAAAAACTACATTTTTATTTAGAGATGATTTTCGTAAATGTTCTGATTCTAATGAATACCCCCTTAACTTAATGGTCTTTCTTGGGTTGCCTTCTGATTCATGGAATGATTACTATTATTCTTCTTTGGATGACCTAGATTGTAAAAAGAAAGCTATTTATAAATGGTTGAGAAATGAAATCTAATGTATATAATTTCAATTAATCTATATATTTAAGTCATTTCAATTCTCTTTGTTTACATGATATGATCTACTAAAAGATTCTTTTATTATTATATTTTAAATGAAGGATATTTTATTTAACGTTAATGAAATACGGATAGAAATATCTTTTAAATCTTTTGATGAACTTCGTAAGATTCTATCTTTTTATCAGCGAAATAATCTTTATAAAATTAATGTACCCTGTAAAAATACTTTAAAAAAAGATTTTCTTTTAAAGTCGATTGAAATTGCAAAAGATGAGTTTCCAAGTATAGATATTATTCCTCACTTTAGTATTCTCCATGAATTTAAAAGAAACATGATTAATACTCAGGATTCTTTAGTTAATTTTATGGAAGCTGTTATATATAATGGATGCAAGCATGTACTTCTTGTTTCTGGTTCTCAAAAAAGAGCGTCAATAGATTCTGTTTCTGCTTTATATATGCTTAAAGACAATTCTTTGTTTTTTAATCAAGATATTTCTTTTGGCGTAGCATTTAATCCTTACCTACCTCCCTATTTGTTTGATGAAGAGATTTTAAGATTAGAAAAGAAACTTCAATCAGGTTTAGTTAGTTCTATCTGGATTCAATTTGGTACCGATTATCAACTTCTCAAAAGTAGGATTGAAATACTCTCAAGGATGATATCCGCGACTATTAATAAAAATCCTAAAATTTCAAAAATTATTTTATTTGGTAGTATTTTAATTCCTTCTAAGCAATTTCTAGCTAGGTTTAAGTACCGACCATGGAAAGGTGTTTATTGTTCTAATGAATTTTTAGAATCAGAGGAAATGGCTCATAAAATAATTACAAATCTATTAAAGACTTATAAACAAAATGAAATTTGCCCACTTATTGAGACAAATATTACTACAGATGAACATTTGAAAAAATTATCAAATATCTTTAATGTATAGATTAAATATTAATTACTCTTAAATTAAATGTATCTGAAATAGCTTAAATTTAAAAAATTATACCTAAGTTCTAGTTAGAACTTCATGAATATGTTTTGTCTAAAATAGTTTTTAAATTAAAATTTTGCATAGAATTTTTGATGTATAGCTTTTTCTTGTAAAGCCCCACACAGAACTGAAATAATGGTTTATAGGGATTCATCTCCATTTTAATATAAAAATTTGTTTAGGTTGGGATGCAGCTTTTTCTATCCGAGCTTTGAACTTGCTAGAAGGCTGAACTAACTCATTTGGTTAAGCAAGATTAGAAAAATTATTACTATAAACAAATGTAAAGCATTTATGAATTTTTGTAAATCTTCTTCTTTTCTGGCCTCCCTTCTATTCTTTTGTTGAAAGGAGTAAGGTTTTTGTGGTGGCAATCTGTTAGAAAGGTTTCTTAGCTTTTTTAAATATATATCCTTTTTCAATTTGAGCAGTCTTTAACTAAGCCCTCTTTCCCCTTGGTGTCACACCCTAGGCCGATGTTTGTAGCTTTGTGTTCGAGAGAAGACCCATCAGTTCTTCGCAGTCCATGGGAAATTCCATTAATTTAAAGTATATGAGCCATTAAAAATGTTTTCATCACGGAAAAAAACACCTCAGAAGGAGATCCTTCAAGTTAGTTCTTTCGCTGAGGATACCTTTTTGCTTAGAAGAGGTTCTGAAGCTACTAGGTACAAGCTTGCAGCCTTGATGATGTTTGTAGCAGGCTTTGGCTTACTAACTCTTGGTACTTGGGTCCTTAATGATTTTAATTTTCTAACTTTTACAAATTGAGTATCTAGTTTGATTTTAAACTTGCTAATACTGATTAGAATTTTTCATTATTTTCTAGTATTTAATTACTAAAAATCCCTTAGTTTTATTACATTTTAAGATTTTATCTTTAGTGATTTAAACTCTGAATATAGCAATTATAAAATGACTTACTCTTGGGATCAATATTTTTCACATTACTCAGATTGGGATGATGCACATTGCTTTAATGTAAGAATCGAACTCAAATTCGAGGATGAAATAAAACAGCTTGGCTATACTGAATACGTTAGTACTGATGATATTTATCTAGAGAGTAAATACATCTCGAATGAGACTCTACCTATAAGTAAAACCTATAGAAAGAGCGATAATGAGATATTATTGTCTTTCGATGTTCCTTACGATTGGTCGATTGATACTGATTGGGAGGATAAAGCTCTTGTTCTTCTTGGGCTATGCGACGTATGGGTCATAGACTCATCTGTTGAAGATAAATAAATTATTAATCCATATTTTTTAAACTACAGAATATTTTTAATTACATTTATGAGTAAAAAATAAGTGCAAGACCTTTTTGGGTTAGGTAAAACTCTTTCTCTTCTCGACTTAAATCCATTGATAATTCCTCACCTTCTTTAATTGCTTGCTCATAAGGCGGTTTTGATGGGGAATTACCTTTATAAATTGCTGCAATTCCTAATGGAGTCGCGTTCCATGCGAAATTAGCTGTTTCTCCAATGAGAGGCTCATCCAAAGCTTCTTCAAGAAGATTTGATGAGTTTGATTTTGGTCGAATTGTTGTTGATGTCATGCTTATATTTAAGATTTCTTATAAAAAAAACTTGTTTAGTTATCCTTAGAAGAACGTATACACTCACTTTCTAGTGCATTTGATTGTTTTATGCGTCATTTTTGTTGATCTCTGCATCCTTTAGAATCCCTAGCTTTTTTATAATTTCTTTGAGATAGATAGATTTTATATAACCATTTAAAATAAATTCTTATTATTTATCTTGTATCATTTTTTGAAACAGGAGAAATTTTTTAAACTGCTCAAATAACTCTTTGTTGAAATTTTCTTTGGATTTAGATAAAATATAATCTGAAGTATAGCTGTACTTTTTTGTGTTGTAAGTTATACCTTTATCTGAGATCAATTCATCAAGATCGTTATAGTTGAAGGATGGGTTATCTATATTATTTACTTTGTAATAAAGGTTATTTTCAATTTGATCATTAGAATTTTTAAGATCGAAGCCAATTCTCGCCATCAATGCTTCTTCTACTAATATCCCTACCACTTTTGATTGGCTTAGCTTTTCTTTATTGGCAATTTTGGATATCGTCTTTTGAGCATTAATTGATGGAAGATAGCCAATCCTTTTTCTTATGGAGGGCATACATATATATCTAGATGAAATTTAATTTACTTTACCTTTTGGTTGAATTTCAAATATTTTATGTATTTCTTGACCTCATAAGTTTAAAAAATCCAATCAGCAAGCATTATTTTTGCTTTCTCCATCTCATTATTAGCCTTATGCTCATTTATTTTTTTTAGAGCTGAATATGCCATTTCTCCTTGTTCCCAAAAACGAATATGATTTATAGGGCTTAGAAGATTATATTCACTTCCAGAATTTGTATTTTTATTAGGCATTAGTTTATCAATAAAGAGTTATTTCTTAAATTGAATTAAATTATTTTCTCCAATTCCAGAATAGACTATTGACTCACCTTTCTATTAAAAACTAAAAATATAGTAAATATATTCTCTAGGGATTTACTACTAACTATAGCTATATTAATAAGATTCTAGATATATTATTTGATTGAGTGTTTCTTGTCTTCGGAAAATTCTGGTTTCTCTTTCTTTTTTCTTCTGCCGTCTGAAAGTTCTAATAGAGTTGAAAGTTGTTCATAAACTGATCTGAGTGATGATAACTCAGGAAGTAAACCATCGTTCCTGAGGTCTTCATCCATATATCTAAGCTCTTGTCTTACATAGGAGAGAATTGATTTTGCTTCATCTCTTTTTGGGCCAGCCATATTTTTTAAAATTTTTTGAAAAGATACAACAAAAATGAACTGAATTAAGATTTCAACTGCGTATCAAGACAATGTGTCTCTACTCAATATCTTTTATCTTTTATCAATAATCTTTTTTGAGTTTTAAGATTTAGTTTTGATTCAATAAATAAAAGTAATAAATAAATTATTTATTTATTACTTTTATTAAAATTTAAATTATTAGAAGTTTATTCTTTTATGATCTCAGATCTTGTCATTATTGGAGGTGGTGCCTCTGGCTTTATGGGAGCAATCACCGCGATTACTAATGGACTTAGATCAGTTGTGATTCTAGAAGGCACCTCAAAAGTACTTGAAAAAGTTAGAATTAGTGGTGGTGGCAGATGTAATTTAACCAACTCATGTTTTGAGATTTCTGATTTAGTAAATAATTATCCAAGAGGAGAAAAGCAACTATTAGGATTGTTTAATCGATTTTCTACAACTGAAGCTTTTGATTGGTTTCAGGAGAAAGGACTTAGTCTTAAAGTAGAGAAAGATGGCAGAGTATTTCCTTGCTCTGATTCTTCTGAAGAAGTTATAAGTTGTTTGACTAATGTTGCGAAAAACTCAGGTGTAAAGGTATTAACTAATTCTTATGTAAAGCAAATAAGCAAAATAGAAGGTGGCTTTAACTTATTAGTCAAAGGGGACAATTCCTTTAAAGCCAAGAATATTTTAATTTGTACTGGTGGTCATCCTAGTGGACGTAGATTAGCAATGAGTCTAGGGCACTCTATTATTCATCCTGTTCCCTCTCTTTTTTCTTTTTCTACTGTAGATAGCTCATTAAGAGATTGCTCAGGTATTACTTTAGATGTTCAAGTCAAACTCAATGTTAACAACAAAAAATATTCTGGAAAAGGTCCTATCTTGATAACTCATAAAGGCTTTAGCGGCCCAGTCATACTTAGACTATCTGCATTTAGTGCTAGAAATCTATACGATAATAAATACAAAGCTGAATTAAGAATAAATTGGCTTTGTATGAATGAGAATGAAGCTAGATTGAAAATTGATTTATATAAATTAGAAAATGGTAAGAAATTAATCTTCAATTATAAACCTTTCCATAAACTTCCACGAAGCTTATGGAAATCTTTTCTCTTAAGCTTAAATATTGACTCACAATTGAAATGGGCTGAGCTATCTAAATCCAAAAAAGAGTCTTTAATCAAATATTTAATAATGAAAACCTATCTTATAAAGGGTCGTGGTCCTTTTGGTGAGGAATTTGTAACTGCAGGAGGAGTATCACTTAAGGAAATTAATTTTAAAACTATGGAAAGTAAGATAACTAAGGGGTTATTCTTCGCTGGAGAAGTATTAGATATTGATGGTGTTACTGGTGGTTTTAATTTCCAACATTGTTGGACAAGTGGCTGGGTAGCAGGAAAATCAATAGTTATTAAGTAGTCATAACTTGAAGCAATATTTACAAATTTTTAATATTGAATAGCTTAAAAAAAATTAAATATGTGTAAATTTAATTTTACCCAAGTGAAGCGATTAGTGCTGGTATCGCAACTGCTATTAGACCGATAGCAGCTGTCGCAGTAAGTAGTGAAGTGCTCACAGCATTTTGATGTTTATTAAATAGTACAGGCTAGGTTTGGTTGTTATTGTCGGTATTAATACAATTCAAAATAACTTTTGTACGCTCCTTTTGTTGGCTAGAGCGGATGATTTACTAATGGCCCCCAATTTTGATAATTGTATTTCATATAAACTTCAGCTTTCTTTCTTTTACGAAACCCACTAAAAAGACAAGCTTATCACGATAAGTAATATTACTTATCGTGATAAGCTTGTCTTTTTGTTTCCACGCTTGATGCACTTACATATCTAAAGTTCAGTTCAATTGTTCTAGGTTAAATTGCTTAATTCAATCTTCTATAAATCCGTATTCAAGGACTTTGCTTTTCTGATTTTGAGAGTATTTACAGGAGCACTATTAATTCACCATGGATTTGAAAAGTTAAATGACATCAACAATTTTGCTGATGCTTTTGTACGTCCTCTTCACTTACCATTTCCAGTCACCCTCTCTTACATTGCCGCAGGATCTGAGATTGGTGGTAGTTGGTTATTGATACTTGGTCTAGGTACAAGACTAGGAGCATCAGCAATTCTAGGTACTATGAGTGTTGCCATTTATCACGCAATCGTTACTTCAGGTTTCAACATCTATTTATTGGAACTCTTAGCCCTTTATTTTAGTTCTGCGTTTTCAATTATTTTGTTGGGACCAGGTATGTTCTCCGCTGACTACCTCATTAATGAAATTCTTAAATCCAATCCTGATTTTATTTTTTCAATTTTTACTCAACAACTATCAAGTAAAACCGAATCAATTTCAAAAAAAGAATTACCTAAATCTATAAAACAAAAGAGATCATTTGATTTTCCTTTTACTAACTTCTTATCTTCTTGACCAAATTAGATTTATTTTTTATCGGTATCTTTTTTCTTCATTGATAAGTAAAACCACATCCATGTAGGTAAAGTAATAAAAAAACCAATTAGTATAATATAACTTTTTGTTGTGTCCCAAGCCGCTTTATCACAATCTTCTTTTATTTTAATTGGAGGACTTACTTTACTGCTTAAGTCCCTGCAAATATTTAATCCATGAATACTAAGCGTTCCATATGTTATTGCTGTTGGAACCGTAGCAAGTGATATTGCGAGTATTAAATTGCCCAACCTCAGGTTGAGGTCTTTTCTTTTTTGTTGATCCATACATATATTTTCATCCAAATCTTTGATATGGCACTGTATGTTTCTTATTTTTTTACAAATCAGTAAGCTTTTTAAAAAATAGGACCTAAATTTCTAGCTCTGTATTTTCAAAAGTCAAAATCTATCTACTTTTCTTGTAATTATTAGTTTTATATCTTTTTTTGTGATTAACTTGCTTTAAAGTTTGGTGATAACTTGTGGGTTTATAAATTTTGTAAATTTGTAGATGCTTTATATACTAATCTTAGGCTAAAGTTAATTCCTTGTAGTAATTAATCTATTTTATAATGTCCACAAGTAAGAGAGAAGAAGTTAGTTCGCATTTGCGTTATATCAGGCAAGAACTTCGAGACTTGGATCAAATGCTTGGCCAATATGGCTTGTTGCCGGAGTTGTCTGAGCTGAAAGAGGTGTATAACTCTTTAGATGCTCTTCACCAATTACTTTCAGGTAAAGTTAAAAAGAAACCTAAGCCCGAGTTTGATGATTGATATGATTATTTTCTATTTGAAGAGAAATTTGATACTTTTTAAATTTTAATCTTTGTATTGTTCAGTTTTGACCGTGACTTGCAAAAAAATACTATCACCAAATATAGTTAAGGAAATAATTCAACTTGTAAATTATAAAAATTGAAGAATTTATTATTAATAATGTAAAACTTAAAACCCTATGAAATTAAATTGCAAATAATTAACTTTAAGATTATTTAAAACTCTCTATTAAATTTAATTTGGAATCAAAGTAAGGAACTGAAAAGAATAAATTTATCTGAAATTCTTATAAATCCCTCGATACTTGGACAGATTTCTTATTAATTAATATTCATATTCTCACCACTTTTTAATTTAGATTTTTGTTGAAAAAATATTTTTTTCTAGTATGTCATTAATAATTATTTCTTTAACAAATACTTGTATTACTACTGCCATTGGAATTGCTAGCAACAAACCAAGTGGACCAAAAATAATAGTAAAAATAAATTGAGCAGTAATTGTCAAACCTGGCAGTAATTTGACTTGTTTGTGCATTATTGAAGGAGTTATTACATAGCTCTCAATATTTTGAATGATTATATATAAGCCAAGAACAGCAAGTGATTTCCATGGAGTATCTAGCAATGCAACAGAAAGTGGAAAAATAGTGCTTATCGTTGGGCCTACATTTGGTATAACATTTAATACACCAGCTATTAAAGCATTAGCGATTACAAGCTTTATTCCTAATATATAAAGTCCAATAGAGACTAGTATAGCTACACAAATTGAGCTTAGTAGAACCCCAGCCATCCAACTACTTAAGGCATTTCCGCATCTTAATAAGATTGTTCTTGCACGCCTTCTATAAAATGATGGGACTAGTAATATGGCAACTTCTCTATATGATTGAGGCTGTAACGTTATCATTAAACCAACTGATATTATAAAGATTAATTGAAGAATTCCTATTCCAACATTACTTACTAAACCAACCAACTTTGTGATGCTATCTGTTACAGCGTTGGCAAGACTCGCACCATCTGGAATCATACTAAGCTTATTAGTCAAGATTGATTGATCTGCTAAATCAGGAATATTGTCTTTATATACAAGCTCAGAAAAATTTAAGAAGGTATTTATTGATAGTTCCCATAGTTTGCTTGCTGCTGAAGGTATTTGATTTATTAACTCTTGAAACTCGCTGGTGAATTGCGGTATTATTATTACTATTGAAATACTTGAAATTAGAATTATAGAAATTATTGTTATTACTAATGATATCCACCTAGGAATTTTAAAAAAATCTCTTATTTTACCTGTAATTGTACAAAGAGCCATAGCAATTATTATTGAAGCAAAAAATAGTATGACTATTTCTTTTAAACCCCATAAAATCAATACAGAAATAATTAAAGCTGTTATTGATAGAAAGCTAGTCTGTTTCAATTTAAATAATTAATTCTGAGATAGGGAATTTGCATATCTTGAAGCGAAACGCATAAATCTCTCGAATTCTTCTTCTGAATTCCAATTATAGGTCGACTTAACTTCCTTAACATGATCTTCTGAAATAGATAAATCTATTTTTTTTGTTGAAAGTACACCTTCGGAATCAATTAGAAACATTCTTTGTACAGATTTATAATTCGTTAGTGTTATTGTTTTAGGTTTGTAAAATTTATATACGGCTTTACCTTTTTTGCCATCAAGGTTTCTAAATAAACGAATTTCAGGTTGATCTTTTTCGTTTTCCCCTTTAACAAATTGAATTGCAACATTCTCATTGATTTTAGTCATCTTTTCTTTTAATTTAATTAATAGAAATTTCTTTATGAAAACTATAAGGGATTGAGCTTCTCATTTAAGATTTTATTTAATGATGATTTTAGGCTTAAACCACTAAGATTAATTGAATTTATATTAGTTGTTTTCTTAAGCTCATATTCATAACACTTGTCATAATAATCCAGCATGGATTCACAGGCTTTTGACCATTCTTTTCTTTTAATTGCCGTTAATGCCTCTTTTGTTCTTTGCGGACCTAATCTTTTACTTATTCTATTTACAGCATTATTTAATTCAGTTTGAGAATTTTGGCTATAAACATGGACTAAATTTTTTACCCGTTCATCCTTGTCTTTAATTATTTCTATGATCGGTGCTTTTTTCATTTTTGTATACAAACTATTTGGTATACGACACTTACCTAGATTAGAACTTTCAGCTTCAAGCCATATCTCTATTGCGCTATTTTTTTGAAAGCTATCAAGAGATTCTGCGAGAATATTTTCAAATTGTTGTGTTGAAGGCTGCTCCTTCATACCTAATGAACCAAAACTACTCCCTCTATGATTAGCGATTCCCTCTAGATCAATTACATGTATATTTTCTTCATTTATATAATTTAATAAGTCTGTTTTTCTTGTACCTGTTTTACCTCCTAAAAGTCTTATTGGTAAATCAGCCTCAAATTGATTTAGGACCCATTTTCTATAGGTTTTATATCCACCTTTTAATAAATATGTCCTAATACCTATTGTTCGAGCAAGCCAGGCAAAAGCACTAGATCTCATACCACCTCTCCAGCAATATATTCGTAATGATTTGTTTTTTCCTTCTTCTTTTGTGGTGATTTGAAGGATTATTTCTAATAGATTTTTAGCATTAGGAATGGTTACTTTTAAACCATGAAGAATTGCTTTTAAGCGACTTTCTTTTTTATAACTTTTACCAATTGTCTCTCTTTCGCTATCAGAAAACAAAGGAATATTAACAGCACCCGGCCAATGACCTTGGTAAAATTCGCTGGGACTTCTTACATCAATAATTGGGCTGGCTAAATTTCGAAAATCCGTAACGGGATAGCTCGAATTGGTAGGTTTCTCTGACATAGTATTAGTGCTTAGGTCATTTTAGGCCTGCAGTTGATCATGACTGAAGAAAAATCACATCCAAGCAAAGAGAGCATAGAGGAGTTCTTGGGGGCATTTAAAATGGCTTCAGAAAGGAAACGACTCGGATTGTTAAATCGTTTAGAAGAGAGGGTTGAGGAACTTCTTGGCCTTGGATCAACTTTAATGTCTGGTTTTGATCCTGGTGTTTGTGACTGGACTCCTGGCTTCATTTTGCAAGTTATTCATAAAACTGATAAAGATTTCATAAGAAATACTCTCAATTGCGATAACCTTTCTTGGTTCGATTCCCCATCAGATGTTGGTTTTGATTATTCACCACTTCAGCGATTTTTGTTAAATGAAAGTTATGAGGATGCCGACCGCTTTACAAGCTCGAAACTTAGAGAACTTGCAGGAGAAAAGGCAGTAAAAAGAGGGTATGTTTATTTCTCTGAGGTTGATTCAATACCTTCTATTGATTTATCAACTTTGGATAAACTTTGGGTTGTTTATTCCAGAGGAAAATTTGGCTTTACAGTTCAAGCGAAAATATTAGATTCTTTAGGGGGAAGATATGACAAGCTTTGGCCTCGAATAGGTTGGAAAAAAGATGGCATATGGACTAGATATCCAAAAGCATTTAATTGGTCAATTGAAGCACCTAATGGTCATATGCCGTTGGTTAATCAACTTAGAGGAGTTCGTTTGATGGATGCGTTGCTAAACCATCAAGGATTTAAAGCTAAAAGCTAACGATTTGATTATTAATGCTTAATTTTTTTCGTAGAATACTTTTTATGACTTAAGTTGAAAAATATGCTTTTAACTTACATACTGATTTTTTGATCAGAAGATTAATTTACAAAGAATGTTTTAATTAATTGTGGATCCTTCTAAAAATTGGGCCGTATTTATTCATCCCTCTACCTTAAAACTAGCATCATTTGTTGAAACTCTTTTAGAGCCTGTAATATGTAAAGAAACTGCAAAAAAGATTGAATTGGGATTACATGAGGCTCTTGTTAATGCAGTAGTTCATGGAAACTTATCGAATCCTAATAAAGTTATTCGTGTTAGAAGAATTCTTACTCCAAACTGGATTGTTTGGCAAATCCAAGATGAAGGTTTAGGCCTAGTTGAAGATAAAAGAGTATGTTGTTTACCTTTGAATACTGATGTTAATAGTGGAAGAGGAATTTATTTAATTCATAAGTGTTTTGATGATGTGAGGTGGAGTAGAAAAGGGAATAGACTTCAGTTGTCACTAAGGAAATAAGTCTTTAATGACTTTTACACCCTGTATCTTTTATTTCTTCTTTTATCCATAATATTGCTTGATTCAGTAAGTCTTCTATTTCTGCATCATCTCCATCATTAATTAATTGTGAAATTGCCGAAATAATTAATTCAGCGCTTCTTCTTTGTTTGTTTCCTCTGAATTTATGCCAGTTGTAATTATTAAGGCTGATTTCATTATGTAGCTCTTTCGCAAGTAATTGAATTTTTTCTGGCCAAATGTATGTACTTTTTTTTAACATAATTAGATGCGTATGTGTGATTTTTTTGACATCATTTTTTTCAATAAAGTCAAACTGGCTTGTTTGCTTTCCATACTTTAGTCATAAAGTGAGATTCAGAAGTTATAGATGAAAATCCACTTTTTTCTAATCTTAAGTTTATGTTATCGACGATGTAATCTCTGTAGTAAGGTTCATGAAATATTTTGTGAAAGTTTTCCATTATTGGAGTGAACTTAGGAGAATCTTCTATTTGAATGGAGTCTGCAAGAACAAGTATTCCGCCAGGTTCTAACAATCTGAAGCATTCGTTCAAAACATTCTGGCGTGCATCTCTGGGAAGTTCGTGAAATAGAAAAACACAAGTTAATGCTTGAAAACTCGCAGATGCATAGGGCATTTTCTCTGCATTTCCTTTGGTTAGCTGAACAAGATCACCGCTTCTGGAACTTAGATATTTACTTGCTTGCTTTAGGTATGAGCCTGATAAATCAAGACCATAAAGTTCAATTTGAGGTAATGCACTTTGTATTTGCTGTAGCGTTCTTCCCGTTCCTGTAGCAACGTCTAAAACCTTTATTTTCTTCGAGCCTTCAGATAAATATTTTTTCAAACCTCTTTTTAAAGGAGATAAAACTCTTCTTCTCATAGAATCTGCAGTTCCATTGAAAAGGATCTCAACTTGTAAGTCATAAATTTCAGCAGAATGATCACTTAGGTAACCATCTGTTTGGTGATGAAAATTCTGTAAATAGTATTCAGGGTAATCTTCTTCATTTACTATTTTTGGGATTTCTCTGGTTTTATTTTTTCTTCGCCTCTGCCAAGTTTGTGGCATATCTAGCCAAACCAATGGATATTTCTTTGCCCATTCAAGCCATGGAGCTTCGAAAAGTTGTGATTTAGGGTACACGCCTGCCTCTGCTTCTCTCCAATCAATATTTTCTAGATTTTCCATTGATCTTCTAACTTCTTTAATTAGATCTTGATTTATTGGAAAATTTTCCGGAGCGGCTCCAGGTGCAAACACTTCCATTAACTTTGTACTCAACTCTTTATGAGCTAACCCAGCAATGGTTTTACCTTGTTGAAGAGTATGATATGCAATTTTTTTAAGGCTTGGCGCTGCCATGAACCAGTTACTTCTTTTCCTATTATCTAACAGATTTGATTGATTAGTGACGAGTTACCCAAAAAAAAATTAAGGTCTATGCATATTTATGCATAGACCTTAATTTTGTATCCTGAAAATTATTAGAGGAATTTATTTTTAAGCGTCGTAGTACACAGTAAATTCATGTGGATGAGGCCTTTGTCTTAGCTGTTGAACTTCTTCGTATTTAAGTTCTATCCAGTTATTAATGAAATCTTCTGTAAATACGCCCCCTTCAGTTAGATATTGGCTGTCATTTTTTAATGCCTCTAATGCATCGTTCAATGAAGAGGGGACAGTGTCTATTTTTGATAATTCCTCTGAAGGAAGCTCAAAAAGGTCAACGTCAACTCCATCTCCAGGATCAATTTGATTTTTGATTCCATCGATACCTGCCATCATCATTGCTGAAAAAGCAATGTAAGGGTTAGCTAATGCGTCACCTGATCTGAATTCAAGTCTCTTTGCTTTTGGACTTGGTCCAGTCAAAGGTATTCTTACAGCAGCTGATCGATTGCCCTGTGAGTAAACTAAATTAACTGGTGCTTCGAATCCTGGAACCAATCTTTTGTAACTGTTGGTAGTTGGATTTGTAAAAGCAAGGAAAGAAGGTGCATGTTTGAGTATTCCACCGATATACCATTTAGCCGTTTGAGATAAATTAGCGTAAGTACCTTCTCCATAAAATAAAGGTTGACCTCCTTTCCAAAGACTTTGATGAACATGCATTCCTGTCCCATTGTCATTGAAGACTGGCTTGGGCATGAAAGTTGCAGTTTTCCCATATTTCTTTGCTACGTTTCTGACGATGTATTTGTAAATCATTACATTGTCAGCTGCGTTGATTAGGGGAGCAAATTTCATTCCTAATTCATGTTGACCAGCTCCTGCTACTTCATGGTGATGCTTCTCAATGGGTATACCCAACTCACCCATCAGTAGAAGCATCTCTGACCTCATATCTTGGGCTGTGTCATTAGGTGAAACTGGGAAATATCCCTCTTTTAGTTGAATTTTGTACCCAAGGTTTCCTCCTTCTTCTACTCTCCCTGAATTCCAGGGAGCTTCTATGGTGTCAACGCTATAAAAGCTACTACCTTCTCCTGAGTTGTATCGGACATCATCAAAAATAAAGAATTCTGGTTCAGGACCAAAAAATGCAGCATCTGCAACACTTGTGCTTCCTAAGTAATCCAAAGCCTTTTGCGCCAAAGCTCTTGGGCATCTGGCATATGGCTCTCCACTCCTTGGCTCCTGAATTGAGCAAATTAAACTAAGCGTTTTGTGATGGTAAAAAGGGTCTATCCAGCTCGTTGATGGATCTGGAACCATTGCCATATCAGATTCGTTTATGGCTTTCCAACCGCGAATAGAAGAGCCATCAAAAGCAAGCCCTTCTGTAAAAGAGCTTTCTTCAATTAGATCTGAAGCTACTGTTAAATGCTGCCACTTACCATGTAAGTCAGTGAATTTTAAATCTATTAGCTCAATGCCCTCATCCTTAATTTGACGAAGAACATCTTGAGAGGTCTTGCTCATGATGAATTTGATTTGCAACAGAGATACTTAATTATGAACGTAATAAGCGATCGCATCTCTTTTTGTATTAAGACGCACTTTTTTTAGACTTTTAACAGAAAACCTTGATTATTTTTTGTCTTTTTTTGTAAATCTAGCAAATTCCTATTGCAATCCCTAAAAAAAACACCCCGACTTTGCCTATCGCCTTTTAGGCTCGGAAGATATATAAACCGATCTGTTTTCTTGGCCACTCAAATTCTTCCTTCTGTTGATAATCAACATCGTAAAGATTTTGGTCCAACTGTTTCTCCTGAAAGGTTATTGCTTGGGCCAGGCCCATCAAACGCAGATCCTGCTGTTTTGAAAGCGCTCTCTCAACCTCCTATTGGTCATTTAGATCCTTTTTATGTTGACTTGATGAGTGAGGTGCAAGAGTTGCTTAGATATGCTTGGCAAACTAGCAATCGATTGACACTTCCAATGAGTGGCACAGGAAGTGCCGCAATGGAGGCAACATTAGCAAATGTCGTTGAGCCAGAAGATACGGTATTAGTAGCTATCAAAGGATATTTTGGACATCGACTTGCGGATATGGCAGGTAGGTATAAAGCGAATGTAGAAACAATTCATAAAGAATGGGGTAATGCATTTTCACTTCAGGAAATAGAAGATGCATTGAAAAAACATACCCCGGCTGTTTTAGCAATTGTTCATGCGGAAACTTCAACAGGTGTATGTCAACCTATGGATGGCATTGGTGATTTATGCAGAAAATATAATTGCTTGCTTCTTGTAGACACAGTAACTTCTTTGGGAGGCGTTCCTCTTTATTTGGATGAATGGAAAATTGATCTGGCTTATAGTTGCAGTCAGAAAGGATTAAGTTGCCCTCCTGGATTAGGTCCTTTTTCAATGAATGAGAGAGCCGAAAATAAAATGTCTAATAGAAAAGACAAAGTACCAAATTGGTATTTAGATGTCTCTTTGCTTAATAAATATTGGGGCAGTGATCGTGTATATCATCATACGGCTCCCGTAAATATGAATTTTGGCATTCGAGAAGCGCTTAGATTGTTAGCTGAAGAAGGATTAGAAGTCTCATGGGGTAGACACCGTACAAATGCAAAATCGCTTTGGAATTCGTTGGAAAATATAGGTTTGGAATTACACGTTAAAGAAGAATTACGCTTGCCTACCCTAACAACAGTGAAAATACCTGAGGGACTTGATGGTAAGGCATTTACTAAGCATTTACTAAATAATTTTGGAGTTGAAATAGGTGGTGGATTAGGTGATCTGGCTGGAAAAGTATGGAGAATTGGTTTAATGGGATATAACTCAACCTCTGAAAATGTAGATAAGATAATAAATATTTTTGAAACTGAATTACCTAAGTTTAGATAACAAATTTTCTCTAGCTATTAATCTTTTATCTTTAAACCAATCCACTATAATCTTCCTAGATTCTTCTTCCATTATTCCTCTTTCAATCAACATTCTGTGATGTGCACTTTTATGTTCCGCAAGATTAATAGTTCCACCTAGCGCGCCTCTCTTTGGATCTTCAGATCCATAGATAATCTTACCCATTCTTGCTTGTATTAATGCCCCTGCGCACATGGGACATGGCTCTAGATTTACTATCAATGTACAGTCATTAAATCTCCAATCATTTTTAATCCAAGAAGCTTGGCGAAGTGCTACTAACTCAGCATGACCTAAAGGGTCTTTCATTGATTCTCTCCTGTTCCCCCCATAGCCAATACACCTACCTTTTTTGTCGAGAATAACTGCAGCAATAGGAACCTCCCCTCTTTCGCCTACAAGTCTTGCTTTCGTTAGCAATCTCGTCATCCACTGTATTTTTTCTTTCTGATTCAGACTGATTGGTTTTGACAATTTTTTAGATGTTTGGTGAACTATCAAATAAAATGTTTATCTAGAGATTAATCATTTTTTGGCTTGAACTGGATCATCCAATACTACAAATAGAGTTTTTTTTCTTTGGACCCTTTTGCTTCTCCTCAAAACTTAGATAAAGAACTGCGTTCTTTACTTGCTCAAGCCTCAAGTAATCTTTGTGATTGGTTTGCTGAATCAGCCAGTCAAGGTCCAATGCCCTATTCATTTGAATTGCCAGAGGTCTATCCCGCAAAAGAAGGTGTTTCTAATGATGTTTTACTGAGTGAACTTCAATTACTAATGGATGGTTCCTATCGACCATCGCATCCAGGATCTCTTGCTCATTTGGACCCACCTCCTCTATCAGCTTCAATAGCAGGAGAACTAATTTGTGCAGGTTTAAATAATAATCTTTTAGCCGATGAGCTATCCCCTAGCTTGTCTTCCTTGGAGAGAAACTTATGTAAATGGTTTTGTCACAAGCTGGGTCTTGGTGATTTGTCTGGAGGTGTAGCGGCTAGCGGTGGGAGTTTGAGTAATTTAATGGCTTTAGTAATGGCAAGAAATAATTCTGGGCTAGAAACTGATCCTAAGGCTGTTTTTTTTGCAAGTCATGATTGTCATGTTTCATTCTCAAAAGCTTTTAGGATTATGGGGCTGAAACAGGAATCTCTACAAAAAGTTTCTACAGATGAAAATGGTGCATTAAATATTTCTAGTTTAAGAACAAGTTTAAATAAAATAAAATCTCAGGGGAAGAAATGCTTTGCTGTCGTAGCGACAGCTGGAACCACTGTAAGAGGTGCTATTGACCCACTTTCTGAGATCGCTAAATTTTGTAAAAAAGAGAATGTTTGGTTTCATGTTGATGGCTCAATTGGTGGCATTTATGGTTTATCAGAAATGACTTCAGAAATTGTTCAAGGCTTAGGTTTCGCTGACTCTTTAACTATTAATCCACAGAAATTATTGGGAATCCCAAAAACTTCTTCTTTATTACTCGTAGCCAATAAAAACCATCTTTCTTCTACATTTTCAACCGGACTCCCTTATGTCGAACCAATTTCAGGAAATGACTTTCATGGAGGAGAACTTGGAATCCAAGGTACTAGATCCGCAGAGACATTGAAATTGTGGATTGGATTAAGACAATTAGGTGAAGAGGGTATTGAAAAAATACTTTTGGGCTCAATTAAAAGAAGATGTTATTTAGAATCTATAATTGACCGATCAAAATTTAAAATAATATCAGGACCTCTTCATCTTTTAGCTTTTACACCTATTAATTATAGTTCTTCTCAATCATCCGATTGGTCTCTAAAAACAAGAAACTCTTTGTTAGCTAATAAGTTTATGCTCTCTAGGCCAATGTATGGACATAGATATTATTTAAAAGCTGTTATGGGGAACCCTAATACTAAATTTGATGATTTAAAAATGTTGGCTAATCTTATTAATCATTCAATTAGTTGAATCTAATATGAATAAGGATTTTTTTAATAAAAAAAATATATTGGCTTTAATAACAGCTTTAATATCAATTTTCGTTGGCCTAATTTATTTAGCATTAGTTTTTGCTTTAGATTTTAGAGGCCCGATGAGTCCCCCTCCTTCGGAGGCCTTGATCTCGGCGGTAGCTTTTTCAAATTCTTTTCAACTAGCGGATCAATAACTCTCTCATAAGCTCTCCGAATAAAACTTTTAAAATATTCCTCCCTTTTGTTTAAGTTGTAGTGATATTCAACAACTTCTTGTATTCCTCCATCTCCCCAGTCTTGATCTTGTTGGAAATAAGTAATGAAACTTGCTCCAGCAATCCTAGTAAGCCAAGATACACTAATACCTTGAATTACTTTGCTAATAACTAATGTTGGTAGTGATAAACTTAATGTTGAACTTATTAGAGAAACCCCACCTTTAACTATACCCATAGTTGCAAGTATTTTTCCTACCGAAAGTGCTAAATTCTTTGCCCTTTCATTTGTAAGTTTAACTCCATGTATTTTAGCTATTTCTATCACCATTTGTGCATTTACAGCCGCTGCAGCGATCATATCTAAGACAGGAACTGGAGTTAGTATTAATGCACCGCTGCTGAGCCAACCATACTTATCTATACATTTTTTAGCAGATTGAGTTCTTTGTTTGATTAATAAATTTTTCCCTTCTTTTCCAATATTGCTGCATTGAAGTAAAATATTATCCGCAATTAATTCTTCACCTTCTTCATGAAGGATATTTGCTAATCTTCTAATTAAACTATTGATTTCAGGGGCTGGTTGATAAGGCTTTCTGCCATTGACTGCAATTGTCTGAGGTGATGCTGATGTACAAATAATGTCATTTGGACCAATAAAATCATTACATCTAGAATTTAGTATCTCAATTAATCTTTTTTCTTCACTTTCTCCTCTTAAATCTATTTTATTTAGCACAAGTAAAAGTCTTTTTCCTAATTTTGACAAACTCCTAATTGTTCTTGTTTCTTCAGAACGTAAATCACCTTCAATTACTACTAACATTAAATCAGATTTACGTGCTTCTATTAACGCACTTTTTTCCCTCTCTCTACCCCCTCTCCCAGCTTCTAGTATGCCGGGAGTGTCAATTATTCTTATTCCTCTTGTAAGTCCTTTAAGTTTCAGTCGGAAGGTTTCTTTCCCTCTCGTTGATCCCATTTCAGGACTAACTTTACCTACTATTTTTTTTAATAGGGCTCTTATTAATGATGTTTTACCGCTTGAGCCAATTCCAAAAACTACTAAAATAATATCTCCTCTATCTAACTCTAATGAAACCCTATCCTTTTCATCCTTTAAGGCCTTGGCCTTGACTTTGTCATTGATTAATGTGATTAAATGATCAATACTTTTTAATGATTTATCTGCGGCTTCTTTTTTGCTAATTAGCGATAAATCTAATGATTTCTTCTCATCCTTTATTTTAAAAATTGATCTTAGACTATTTTGTAACCAGTCTATTTTTTTTGTATAAGTTAAACCACCTATTATTAATACTGTAATTAATATGGCAGGTATATTTATCAATCTAATTATTGCTCCGACCAGACCTATAATTATCAAGCTAATAAAAATTATCAATACATAAAATATTATTTTTCTAGAGTTATGGATTTTCATTTGTTAATTACCATTCATTTAATTTTGATTTGTCTTTAGTTTTAATTATATCAATTATAAAACAAATTATAGCAATGTTTATTGCTATATCTGCTACGTTAAAAATAGGGAAATTAATTGGAACAAGATCTAAAAAATCAAGAACATAACCTTTGAATAATCTATCAATTCCATTACCTAAAGTACCACCTAAAAGATAGGCAAGTCCATTCAAATTCCAATAAGATCTTGGCGGAAATCTTATTATAACAGTGATTAATAATAATGAGGCTAGAATACTTATAATAGTAAGAAGGCTTGTGGAATTGCTTAGAAGACTAAATGCAGCTCCTCTGTTTTTTACTAGGGTGAAATTTAATAAATTAGGAATAATATTTTGAGATCTTTCAAATCCTAATGTATTCAATATCAAGAACTTACTGACTTGATCTAATAAAACAATGTAAAAAGAGTAAGTGATGACATTAATATTTTTTCTGTTAATTAAAGTCATTTTATTATTAAGACTCTTCTTAAGAATATAGATAATAGACTTATTGCTATACATAATAAGAGTTGAGTTGGGAAAGGTATAAAAGTATTTATTAAAATAAGATCGGATAAATTTTCTAACCAATTCCCAAATACTTTACCAATAATTAGATAAATTATACCTATGATATGCACAACACATAATGACATTCCAGTATAAAATGAATAATTAATTAAATTAGCTTTGGTATTTTTTTTAGTTAATAAACCACATAGCCATGCCGCAGGAATAAATCCTAACAAGTACCCAAATTCATGAGTTAAGATATAACCAACACTCCCTCCTCCATGAAAAACAGGTAAATAGAATAAACCTATAATTAGATAGGAAATTGCAGAAATTGTTCCTACTTGGGGTCCGCAAAGCAGTGAAGTCAAAAGGACCCCTTGGATTTGCCAATTGCTTTGTAGTGGAATAATTGAGAGAGAAAGGTCTTTTTGAGGGTAAATTATTGATGACGGTATCATTGAGCATATTATGATTAGCATTACGCCTGTTATTGCCTGTACCCAGCTTGTTAATTTGTGCAATTAATTTAATTAGCTGTTCTCATTCATTATTATTTACAAATTGACTGATATGTCAATATTATTATCTAGAACTATTTAGTCATAATGAAATTATCAGTTGGAGAAAAAGTATCCTTACAAGTTCCTCTACCATATTTAAAGACAGCTGATCCTATATCAATGCTCAGACCTCCAGATTTAGTCTCTCTTGATGAAGTTGGAGTAATTATTGGAATAAGAGCTAATGATTTATTAGAAGTTAAATTTAGAAGGGGTAATTTCTTGATTCCTTCTGAAAGACTTAAGATTTTTGGGGCAGATGACTAACTATTCAAACTTACTTGATTAAGCTTTCCAGTCTTTTAAGATTTTTCGAATAACTTCTTTGTTACTGCATACGCTTAGCAATGGGTTCTTTAAATATCTATTTGCAGCATCCTTGATTTCTTTACTAGTTATACTTTCGAGTCTTTGCAGAATTTCTTTATCGTGATCCTTGGTTAGCCCAATTCCTAAAAGATGAGCTTTATGTTCAGCTCTTTGACTAATACTCTGCAAAGAATGAGCCATTTGACCTCGATATTTTATTTTTACAAGATCTAATTCTTCAGGAGAGATTTCACTATTGATAACTTTCTCCCAACACTCCCTAAGTAATTGAAGAGTAATGATCCCTTTTTCTTCACTTGTTGAAGCGTGCATAATAAAGGGCGTTTGCTGCTCTCTAATAGGATGATAAATGCCTGCTTCATAAACTACTCCATACTTTTCCCTGAGAACCTTAAATAATAAACTTGACATTCCATAACCTAAGTAACAAGATAATAATCTAAGCAAAATATCAGATTTATTATCATATCTAATTGTTGCTTTACCAAGAAGCAGAATGACTTGCTTTGTATTCAATGAACGAGTGCAAATACTACTTCTCTGTTTGCTTGGAGTTTCTATTTTATTAATATTTTTAAATGCTTTATTATGATTACTAATTCCCTTGAATTCAATTGTGTTCTCTATGTAATTTTTTAGGTTAATTGGAAACTTTCCTGAAATTACTAAGTTCTTTTTTCTGTGAATTAATGAGCTTGCGATTGGCAATATATGTTCTTTATTGATTTTATTTATATCATCGATTGATCCCAGTGGATCATGTCCATATGGTCCATCTCCGTATACCATCTTTCTCCAGCCATCAAAAGCTAGTTGATATGTACTCTCTTTTTGTCTTTTAATGGCTTTTATTGTTAGATCTTTTTCTAATTCAAACTGATCTATTTGAAGTATAGGTTTTGTAATCATCCAACCAATTAAGGGAAGAAGTTTATACGCATCAGTTTCGACACATTTAAGACTTATTAAAAGACCATCTTCGTATGTATCACAGTTTAAATTTGCACCACAATTTTCTACAATTTCAGCGATTTGCTTATTATTGTATGGCCCACAACCTCTAAGCATTGTTGAGCTTAAGAGTTGATGAATTCCTTTCTTATCTTTTGGATCATTCCTGCTGCCATCCTCTATCCATAGCTTGGCTGACATTATATTTTTGCTATCTAGTTTGTCCAGAATTATGTTCATATTTATTTCTCAGGTTCAGCAATTAATGTAAAAGCATTTTCTGGATCAAATAATGGAAATATTAATTCTTTTAATCGTTTTATTGTCCAATATGAAATATCATCTATTGATTTTAGGATTGAATTGTGGCGCCCCCACAGAGCTTGATTCCCTAATGTTGAGGCGATTTGAGAGCTCAACTCTAAACCAAAATAAATATTATTAACGACTAATTTTTTTGCACGCTCTAAATCTTTATTAGTAACTAAATCTCTAGTTAATTCTTTGAGGATGTTATTGACATCACTTTCGACAATTTTAAGGTTTTCCTCTGGACAACTGACATCAAGAAGAATTAATCCACCCTCTTCAAGGATTTGTAAATCTATATCTATTGATTCAATAATACGTTTTTCTTCTCTTAATTCCTTAACAATAAGACTACTTTTACCTTCGCATAACATTGTGGCAGCAATTTCTGCTCCTAAAATTAAGATCTGCTCTTTTGCAGGGGGGAGTTTCCAAGCTTTCAATATTCTTCCTCCCTCAAGCCTTGGAATAGTTTCTTTTTTATAGCCTTTGTTAAAAGTAATTGTGTTACTTATTGCGGTCTCATTTGAGATTGTTTTTAATTCCTTCAATTTACTATTGTTAATTATTGATTGAACTTCGTTAGGCAAATCTCCTGCTATACATAGCGTACAGTTTTTACCTACATAATTATTCTTGTGGAATAGTTTCATTTGTTTTGGATTTATATTTTTAACAGTTTTTTCATCACCTAGTATTGGTTTCGAATATCTATGTGGTGTTAAACATCCCTTTAGCAATTTCATATAAATAATTTCATCTGGCTGATCAATATTTTGTGCGATTTCCTCTAAAACTACTTCTTTTTCCATTTCAAAGGCATCTTGTTCAATTGCAGGAAATAATAATAGTTCTAGTATTAATTTTAGTCCTTCTTCTATTTTTTCACGGGGCACCAGAACGTGGTAGTGAACATCGTCCAACCCAGTCGCTGCATTACTACTTCCACCAAGAGATTCAATTTTTAAATCGAATTCACCTTCTTTAAGGTTTTTGCTCCCTTTAAATATCATGTGCTCTAAGAAATGTGCCATACCTTCTTCATCTTTCATTTCACATAAACTTCCCCCTTTGCACCAAAAGTCAATACATGTCAACGTTGAATCTTCTATATCAGCCACAACACATGTAGCACCATTAGATAATGACCAATGTTTTACTTTCATTCTAAATTTCTTAAACACATTTAATCATTGTGCTATTTTAATATATGATAATAAGATTTCGAAATTTAAAATCAATTGATTCTAAATGTCTTAAATGGTAAAAGATTGATTTCATATTTATATCTATAATTTATTACATATTTAAATTTTACTTTTTTACTTGCTTTATTCTTAGTATCTTAATTCTTTTCCTAATTTCGACATTTGAAACCTTTGTGCTCATTAACTTGCCTTTCATAAAAAATTTTCTTATTTAGTTCTTTTGAGCCTTAGTAATCATATAATATTGAGTAAGCATAGTTATAAATAAACAGTTTCTATAAATCTTAGCCAATCCCTTTTAGCTTGAGTTCTTAGTTTTGGAGTCAGTTTTTTGCATTCAAAGTGAATTGAATCCTCTTTTGCTAGAGGCTTTCGAACTTATTAAAAATAGAATTAATTCGTTGAATGATTTAGAACCTCTATACATTGACCCTATGTTGAGCAGGATTTACAGAAAACAAAATGAAGAGAAGTTATTTATTATTAACGAATTTTATCAAGCAAAAGGATTTAGAAAAATTCATTTGGAAGTTGCAAAGCTTGGGAAATCATTGGAAATACTCCATTGTGTCTTTTTCCCTGACCCTTGCTATGACCTGCCTATATTTGGTGCTGATTTGGTAGTTAATTCAAATAATATTTCCGCAGGGATTGTTGATTTGTCACCTGTAGGCAAACATTTGCCGGATTGCTTGATTTCTCAAATGAGATCATTAAAAGTCTCTAAATTTACTGAACCTGGGAAGCTGCCAGAATGGGGATTTATCTTTTCTCCTTATGTAGCCTTTATTCGTCCAGTTGATTTTCTCGAAGAAAAATCATTTTTAGAACTCATTGACCAATATTTGTCACTACTGTTGTCCTTATTAGTTAAGGTGAAAAGGGATGAAATCAATTCTTTGGATGCAATGTGTAGGCTTAATTATCAAAAACGATATTGCCTAAATCAAAAACGTAATGATAAAACAAGAGGGATTTTAACTAAATTCTTTGGTTCTTCTTGGGCCGATGAATACATAAATAAAATCCTTTTTGAATGTTAGTGATGTTTAAATACTTATCCTTAAAAATTTTATTTCCTCTCGGCATAACACCTTTATGCGTGCTCTTACTTAGTGGATGTGATAATAAAAATTTAGAAGTAAATCAAAGTCTAAAGGAGATTCAAGTTGTTGATAGGATTGAGGGTGTAGCTGCTTTGGGCCAGTTAAATCCTTTTGGAGAAGTAAGAAAATTAGCAGCTCCAAATAGTGGAAAGGGTGGTACACCAAGATTATCTAAATTATTAATTCGAGAAGGTGACTCTATTATCAAGGATCAAATATTAGCTGTTTTTGATAATCGTCCTAAGCTTGAAGCTAATTTGAAATCTGCGAAAGCTAATTTAAATATATTAATGAGTGAAATCAGGATAAAAAAAAGGGAAATTAATAGATATCAAACTCTTCTTGAGAAAGGAGCAGTGGCGGAAATCGTTTTAGATAAGATGAAAGATGATTTGTTTATTTCTGAGACCAAGATTTCAAAGCTTAAAGCTGCCATCGATGCAATTAACGTTGATTTAGAACAAACACAATTAAAAAGTCCAATTGATGGAATCGTTCTGCAAATCTTAGTTCGTGAGGGAGAGAGACCAAATTCGTCTGGTGTGATTAATGTTGGCGCTAACCAATCAATGGAAGCGCTTATTGAAGTGTATGAATCCGATATAGATAGAGTTCAAATGGGTCAAGCTGTTGATTTAATTAGTGAAAATGGAGGCTTTAATGGCTCATTAAGTGGTCAAGTGACTTTGATTAGCCCACAAGTCAGGCAAAGAAGAGTGCTCTCAACTGATCCAACTGGCGATGCTGACTCAAGGGTTGTTGAGGTTCGAGTCAAGCTTGATAATTCATCAGCCAAAAAGGTCTCTCATCTAACTGGAATGAAAGTCATTGCTCGTTTTCAGCCGTAGTGGAATTAAAAAATATTTTTAAAAAAAGAAAAATACCTCTTGCTTGGCTTTTGCTGACAAGACAACCTTTAAGAATATTGGTAGCCATTGCAGGGATAGCATTTGCTGGAATCTTGATGTTTATGCAATTAGGTTTCAGAGATGGTTTGTTTGATGCGAGTGTTACTGTTCATAAGTTGTTTGACGCAGATTTGGTATTAATTAGTCCTCGCTCAAAAAGTTCAATAAGTATGAGTGGGTTTCCTCGACGAAGATTAGTTCAAGCAATGGCACATAAAGATGTGACTGGAACAACTGCGGTTAATTGGAATTTTCTGCTTTGGCGAAATCCTGAAAATTTATCAACTAGATCAATTCTTGCTTTAGGCTTTGAGCCAAGTAATCCATTGTTGATTGATTCTGATTTTGAGAGAAAGGCTAAAACTTTAAAAAACAAAGGTAGGGTTTTATTTGATGATCTTTCCAGAGATGAATTCGGACCTATATCACCATGGTTCAAATCAGGACGTGTAGTTGAAACTGAAGTCGCAGGTAAAAGAGTTAGAGTTTCTGGGATAGTCAGTCTAGGTCCTTCCTTTGGCGCAGATGGGAATTTAATTACTAGCAGTGAGACATACTTAGAATTATCGCCAGGTAATCCTAAAGGAAGTATTGAAATTGGTTTAGTAAGATTAGCGAAGGGATCTGATATTGAAAAAGTTGTTCGCTCTTTAAATATAAGTTTGCCTAGTGACGTTAAGGTTATGTCTTTGAAATCATTTATAGATTTTGAAAAAAATTATTGGAAAAGTAGTACATCCATTGGATTCATTTTTACATTGGGAGCAGCAATGGGATTTATTGTTGGTTGTGTAATTGTTTATCAAATTCTTTACAGTGATGTCAGTGATCATTTACCTGAATATGCAACCTTAATGGCTATGGGTTACAACTTAAGAACCCTATTAGGAGTTGTAGCTAGAGAAGGATTCATTTTATCAATAATGGGATATATTCCTGCTTATCTTGCAGGACAAGCTTTATATGCTTTGGTTAGATCTTCAACTAAATTACCTGTTGAAATGAGTTTTAGTAGAGCATCAATTATATTTTGCTTGATACTTTTTATGTGTATGGGATCAGCATTAGCAGCTATGAAAAAATTGGCAGATGCTGATCCTGCTGAAATATTTTGATGAATAAATGAATGTTTTAAATTTAAATTACTTATGAAAAATATAAACAATAAAACTTTAGATATTTCTTCTTTGAATCATTGGTATGGGCATGGAGAGATGAGAAGGCATGTTCTCCAGTCTGTCTCAATGGAAATTTCTCCTGGTGAGGTTGTTTTGTTAACGGGACCTTCCGGATGTGGAAAAACCACTCTTTTGACTTTGATTGGAGCTCTTCGTAAGGTTCAAGATGGTGAACTTAAAGTATTTGGTAAACAACTTTTTGGAGCAAGCAGAAAAACTAGACAGAATCTTAGAAAAAATATTGGAATGATTTTTCAGGGGCATAATCTTTTGAGATGTTTAACCGCTGAACAAAATGTCCAAATGGGTGCAGACCTTTTAAATGGATTTTCATACAAAGCTCGAAGGGCTCAGTCTAGAGAATGGCTTAGAGCTGTTGGATTAGAAGACCACTTATCTAAGCTGCCGCATGATTTATCAGGTGGGCAAAAACAGCGAGTTGCTATTGCCAGAGCCCTTGCCGCTAGACCAAAATTACTTTTAGCGGATGAACCAACATCTGCATTAGATAGTTCAACTGGTAGAGAAATTGTTGATTTGTTAAAAAAACTAGCCTTAGAACAATCCTGTTCAGTGTTGATGGTTACGCATGATCCAAGAATATTGGATGTGGCAGATCGTCTCTTGCAAATGGAAGATGGTCAAATATTGCCCTCTGTTTAGTAAATTAGTTAGATATAAAATTCAAAAGCACTTAGTATGTCAAAAAGACGAAATCTTAAGAAAGAGAAGCAAGAGAGAAACAGAGCTTATGCTAGGAAATTTAAGAAACGTAAGCTTCGTAATGATGGTAGAGGAGAAGGCGCAGGTAATGGCGTTACAGGAACTGCAAATAATGGTGGAGCTGCTGACTAATAAATTGAAATGCAATTCTAATAATATTTTTTTTAAATCCTTTAATTTAAAGTTTTTGAAGAAAAAAATTGATTCTATTTTTTAATTTAGGATGTTAATTAGCGTTGTTATTCCGACTTACAACAGACTTCCGATACTAAGAAAGTGTCTAGATGCTTTAGAAAATCAAATTTTGAATGTTGAAATTCATTCTTTTGAAATTGTAATAGTCGATGATGGATCAACAGATGGGACAGTTGATTGGCTAAAAAATAATATTGAGACCTTTCCTCATTTAAGGCTTTTTGAACAATCCCATGGAGGGCCTGCTCTAGGAAGAAATCTTGGAGTTGAAAAGTCAAAAGGTGAATTAATTGTTTTTATAGATAGTGATCTAGTTGTTGATAAATTTTTCCTAAGGAACCATATTGATTCTTTGTTCAGAGCCTGGAAAAAACTTGGGAATAGAAAATGTTTTACCTATGGATCTGTCATAAATACTTCTAATTTTAGTAATCCAAATTCTGAACCTTTTAAACTTCAAGACTTGTCTTGGGCTTACTTCGCTACTGGAAATGTTGCTATTGATAAAAAGCTTTTAGAAAAATCAGGTCTTTTTGACAACTCTTTTCGACTATATGGTTGGGAAGATTTGGAACTAGGAGAAAGACTAAGAAATATGGGCGTTAAACTTATTAAATGTCCAAGAGCTATTGGATATCATTGGCATCCTGCTTTAGCTCTTGATCAAATTCCTCAATTGATTCGAATTGAAAAAGAGAGAGCAAAGATGGGATTAGTCTTTTATCGTAAGCACCCAACTTTGAGAGTGAAATTTATAATTCAATACACTTTTATTCATCGTTGTCTTTGGGAAATTTTAACTTTTGGTGGACTTATTAATACAAAGTCAGTAAGACCTCTTTTGGCTTTTCTAATAAATAATGGTCAATCTGGTTTGGCTATGGAATTGTTAAGACTTCCTCTCAATTTGATTGGAGTGAGACAAATTTTTAGAGAAGCATCATTAATTGGACTCCGATGAGCCATGGTTTGTTAGATTAGTATTGCAATCTAAAACCGCACACCTGACTGTTTCGGGTGATAAATAAATATTGATTCTTTAATCATTATTTAAGTTATCCCTGTTGGGTGGAGGCGAACCCGGAACCCACAAAAAACATGGCTGTAGTTTCTCTCTCAGAGATGATGGAAGCTGGTGCTCACTTTGGGCATCAGACAAGAAGATGGAATCCCAAGATGTCCCGTTACATCTATTCTGCTCGTAATGGGGTTCATATTATTGATCTCGTTAAAACGGCTGTTTGTATGAACAGCGCCTATAAATGGACAAGAGGAGCCGCAAGAAGCGGTAAAAGATTCCTTTTTGTAGGTACCAAAAAACAAGCTTCCGAGGTAGTTGCTCAAGAAGCTATTAGATGCGGAGCTTCATACGTCAATCAAAGATGGTTAGGAGGTATGCTTACAAATTGGACAACAATGAAAGCAAGAATTGACAGGCTAAAAGATCTTGAACGAATGGAATCGAGTGGTGCTATTGCAATGCGCCCCAAAAAGGAAGGAGCCGTATTACGTAGAGAATTAGAACGATTGCAAAAATACCTAGGTGGACTTAAAGGCATGAGACGTCTTCCTGATGTTGTTGTTTTAGTTGATCAAAGGCGAGAAACAAACGCTGTTTTAGAGGCCAGAAAACTCGATATTCCATTGGTGTCAATGCTTGATACTAATTGTGATCCAGATCTTTGCGAGATTCCAATACCATGTAATGACGATGCTGTTCGATCTGTTCAACTCGTTTTGGGTAGATTAGCTGACGCTATCAATGAAGGGAGACATGGACCCAATGAGTAGATAGCATATTTATCTAATAAATTCTTAACTTACCTTTTTCTCACTACCCCAAAATAAAATGGCGGAAATAACAGCTAAACTCGTTAAAGAACTGCGAGATAAGACATCTGCAGGAATGATGGATTGTAAAAAAGCCCTTATTGAAAATAAGGGTGATATGGATAAGTCTATTGAGTGGTTAAGACAAAAAGGCATTGCTAGCGCAGAAAAGAAATCAGGTAGAGTTGCCGCTGAGGGCGCTGTAGGAAGTTACATTCATACAGGTTCTCGTGTGGGTGTTCTTCTAGAGCTGAACTGCGAGACTGATTTTGTTGCTAGAGGTGATTTATTTCAAGGCCTTTTGAGAGACTTATCAATGCAAGTAGCCGCTTGTCCAAGTGTTGAATATGTAAGTGTTGATCAAATTCCAGAATCAATTGCCAACAAAGAGAAAGAAATAGAAATGGGAAGAGATGACCTCTCTGGTAAGCCTGATCAAATAAAAGCTAAAATTGTTGAAGGAAGAATAGGTAAGAGATTGAAAGAAATGGCTCTCTTAGAACAGCCATTCATAAAAGATAGTTCAATAAATGTTGAAGAGTTGGTAAAACAAGTTGCTGGTAAAATTGGCGAAAATATAAGAGTTCGTAGATTTACCAGATATATACTTGGAGAGGGGATTGAGGTTCAAGGACCTGACTTCGCAGAAGAGGTCGCATCTATGACTTCAGGTTGATCTTGTCTAAAAATAAGCATTTATTTGATTCTAATTTTGATCCTTTAGATCAAATAAGTCTTCTTAAGGAAAAATGTAATAATATATCTCCTCATTTATATAAGGTAAATTCTTTTTATCTCGAGGAAATAAGAAACTACCTTCCTCAAACCATAAAAACGTCATTATTTTCTCTAATTACTGATAGGGCTGGAGACAACTTTGGTTTGTCGACAGTCAGCTCAAGAAAAAAATTTCAGTTGGAAATTGATAAATTAGTATCAGAGAATATCTCACTCATAACAATTGAACATTTAAATGAATTGGCTAGGAAAATTGATGAAGAAAATATTCGTCATTTAAATAATGCTAAAGACGAAATATCAAATGCCTCAAAAATAAAAAATGATTCTGAAAAATCAAAATCATTTAAAGGTGCTAATTCAATAAATATAAGTGCCATTCCGCCATTGGAGCAATTATCAATTACTGATGGATGGAATTGCGAATTAAAAGCTCCATATACAATAGATGATAAAGAACCTTACCTGAAAAGTAAAATATCAGAAAATGAAGACCCTATTAAAAATATAAATAATGAATATGATTCATTAAAAGATGATGTTAAAAATATAGATAATTTTAAGTTGAGAAGTAAAGATATTGAAATTTTACAATCAATATTTGAATTGACTGATGAATCTAATTTAAGCGACTTTGATTCAAAAACAGCAGATTTATATAATGATCCTAACCCTTCTGAAGATTCGAAAAATAATCGGTTTTTACCTCAATCACCAATTGGATTATATGAGTGGATGATTTCTATAGACACAGCTTTGGTTAGAAGATTGCGTGACCTTTCACATTCCATTAATACTGAGCTTTTAAAATCTGGCTTGGTAAATACACTTGTCCCAATTAACATTTTAGATGCTGCTTTATCCGGCCAATTAATTTCTTCTAAATCCATATCTAATATTCTTACTTTTAGATTACCAACGACTAATCCATTAGATACTGGTGGGTTAGACATTGACTGCTTGCTAATTACTCCTGCGGATATGGAATTTGATAATCCAAGACTTAGAAAAAATAGAACTCATATGAAACATTATCAAAATGTACTTTTAGCTATGATTAAACAACAACGTTACTGGCAAGGTCGCTCCATAGCAGAAGAGGTTAATAAAAAATGGTGGAAGGATACAACAAAAATATAACCAGCTCTGATTCGAAACCTACTCCCGATCGTCAATCAAGTGAATTAACAACTTGGATTCGATCTTTGCAACAAGCTTTAACAGTTGAGGTTGATCACGGCTTTATTAATATTCAAGGCAGAACAAATAAATTTTCTAATTTTGTAACTGGATATTTATTAAGCGGTCCTTCTACAGCCGTTAACGAATTTGATTTTTCTAGATTACAGGAATTGGCCTTAGATTATGAAAAATATCAAACTATGTCTACAGACGATAGACGTAAAATAATAGTTCAAACCAGACAGGCTCTTCATACTCTTTTTAAATATAAGGAAGGTGAAGAGAGAGCCGAGCCTAACAAATTAAAAATAAGAAGATCTCAAGAATCTACTTTGCATAAGAGAAGTTCTTCTGCATATTCACTAAGTTTACAAAGTACGATTTCTTCTGTTAAAGGTGTTGGCTCCAAACAAGCTGAGAGATTGTCTACATTAGGTCTTATTTTGATTCGTGATCTCATTAATTATTTTCCTCGTGATTATGTTGATTACTCTTCATTAAAAACGATAGATAAAACTCAAGCAGGTCAGAATGTAACGATTGTGGCAAAAGTTAGACGATGCAGTTCATTTAAAAGTCCTAAAAATCCAAATCTTGCAATTCTTGAGTTGTTTATAAAAGATAAGACAGGAGGAATGAAAATCACTAGATTTTTCGCAGGTCGTCGGAGTAGCAGTATTGCGTATGTAAAATCTCAACAAAGCTTGTATCCTGTTGGTGCAACTGTTGCGGTAAGTGGGTTGGTTAAGGAAAGTAAATATGGTAAATCATTAAATGACCCTTTAATAGAAATTATCGATAGTCCCAACGATTATTTGAAATCTAGAACTATTGGTCAGATATTGCCTGTGTACTCTTTAACGGAAGGTATTACCGCTGATAAGTTCAGAGATCTAATACAATCGATACTTTATTTGACATCTAATATTAAAGATCCACTGCCGAAAGAGACATTAAATAGGCTTGATTTACCTAACCGGAAAGAAGCTTTTTTTCATATTCATAATCCTGAGAATTCAATGACCTTAGCTAAAGCAAAAAGAAGAATTGTATTTGATGAGTTTTTATTATTGCAGCTTAGTCTTCTTTTAAGACGTGATTTACATAAGAAATCTGATTCTCCTCAACTAAGTATTGAGCCAAATATTAATAGCCTAGTTGGGAAATTCCTGAGTATTCTTCCATTCTCTCTGACTAATGCTCAAAGAAGGGTTTTAAAGGAAATTGAATCAGACATAGTCAAAGCAGAGCCAATGTCTCGACTATTACAAGGCGATGTTGGTAGTGGAAAAACTGTTATCGCTATTTCAGCACTTCTCACTGCAGTTCAATCAGGATGGCAGGGTGCTTTTATGGCTCCAACTGAGGTACTCGCATCACAACACTTTCAAACACTAAGTAAATGGATTCCTCAACTTGAGATTAATGTTGATTTGTTAACTGGCTCTACGCCAAAGTCTCGTCGTAAACAAATTCTGACTGATTTAGTAAATGGCTCTACAAAAATTCTTGTAGGAACTCATGCCCTATTTGAAGACCCAGTTGTCTTCGAACGACTTGGCCTTGTAGTTGTCGATGAGCAACATCGCTTCGGTGTTAAGCAGAGGAATAAATTGTTGAACAAAGGTTTACAACCTCACTTGCTAACGATGACGGCGACACCCATTCCCAGAACCTTAGCGCTTACTTTGCATGGCGATTTGGATGTTAGTCAATTAGATGAGCTTCCTCCTGGTCGAACTCCCATTAATACTCAGCTGATATCACCAAATGAAAAAAAGTATGCATATGATTTGATCAGGAGTGAAATTAAGAAAGGACATCAAATCTATGTTGTATTACCTTTGATTGAAGAGTCTGAGAAACTAGAACTTAGTTCAGCTGTAGACGTACATTATCAATTGTCTACTGAAATTTTTTCAGAATTTAATGTTGAATTACTTCATGGCAAAATGAAAAGTGTAGAAAAGCAAGAGGTTATTCAGAATTTTATTAATAAAAAAAGCGATATATTGGTATCTACTACGGTTATTGAAGTAGGTGTTGATGTCCCAAATGCAAGTGTAATGTTGATAGAAGATTCTGATCGTTTTGGTTTAGCTCAATTGCATCAACTAAGGGGCCGAGTAGGAAGAGGAGCATCCAAGTCATACTGTCTCCTGAGTCATCAAAATAAAAATAAATTATCTAGACAAAGACTGGACGTTCTTGTGAACTCTAATGACGGATTTGAAATTTCTGAAATTGATTTGCGTTTTCGTGGACCTGGACAAGTCTTAGGTACTAAACAATCAGGCTTACCTGACTTTGCTCTGGCATCATTAGCTGATGATGCTGATGTCCTCGAAATTGCACGGAAGGAGGCCCGAATTATTTTAGATTCCGACCCTCTGCTTTCAAACAACTCAATGCTTCGTTTGTCAATCAAAGAGCAGTGGGACAGACTAAAAATTGGTAATAAATTAAATTAACTTTTTTTATGAGTTATTACTATTGAACTCATTCTTTTTGAAGGTAAGCTTAAGGAAAGAATTTTTTGTGCGAATGAATTTTTACCCTAATATTTTATACAAATCATGAATTTGAGACCTTGGAATAATATAAAAATAAATGAATGTAATGAGCCTTTAGTTGTTATCCCTGAATCCATATTTCGACTAACACCTCATCCTTATATGTCGTTAGGTGCACCATATTTAACTGGACTAGATCCGTGGGTTTTACGCCAAAGTGTCTTAAAAAGATTGAAACAAGCACAACAAAATCTTTTTGATATTACTTCCGATTTACAGTTAGCTTTGTTTGATGCTTGGAGACCTATCTCTGTTCAGAAATTCATGTTTAATTACACTATTGAAGAAACTTGTAGGTCGAGGGGGATAAATATTGATGATATCTCAAATAAAGAAGACATCACTGACGTGATTGAGGAGGTTGGTCGCTTCTGGGCAAAACCTTCATGTAATCCTCTTACACCTCCTCCTCATAGTACCGGTGCTGCAATAGATTTGACTCTTGCTGATATGTCTGGACATCCATTGGATCTTGGAGGAGAAATAGATTTTATTGGTCCTGAATCAAGTCCTGACTTTTATAAGAAAGACAATTTAGGGATGCCTTGTTCAAAACATCAAGTTTTTCATAACAGAAGATCTCTTTTGTTTTCAGTTATGGAACAGGCTGGATTTGTTCAACACCCAAACGAATGGTGGCATTTTAGCTATGGAGATCAATTATGGGCTTGGACTAGCAATCAAGGTATTCCTATTTATGGAGCTGCACTTGAAGTAAGTAAAGACATTACACTTTCAGAACCAAGTTTAGTCACATGATCCCCAAGACTTGATGAGGCTCCCGTATCTTTCCAGCTAAGGAATAAAGGCTCTAATGTCTTCTCTAAGTCATCGATAGGCATTTTTTGTAGATATGGAGTCGCCAACCTTTTTAAATTAGTGCTGCCTCCAAGCCAAAGTTGGTATTGATTTAAACCACTACCAACAAGAGCTAATTCGGCCATATAAGGGCGAGCACAACCATTCGGACAGCCGGTTACTCTGATTAGGATTGGTTTATTGATTTCTAGAATTTTTAATTGATTGTTTATTCGCTCCAAGAGCTCAGGTAAAAATCTCTCTGCTTCTGTCATTGCCAGTCCACATAATGGAAGAGCTGGACAAGCCATTGCATTTCTGGCTAATGAGTCAGGAGCCCCTGGATTTATAAAACCAATATTAATGAGTGCTCTCTTTACACTGGCTTTTTGATAATTTCCGATATTGCACAATAAAAGATCTTGATTGGGAGTTAAACGCACATCCAATGCGAATTTTTCAACTATATTTCTAAGCTCTTTCTTTACCCTTCCTGTAAGTCTACCTGACAACAAAGGTAGACCAACAAACCATAACTTCTCAGATTGTTGATGCCAACCTAAATAATCTTCGAGTATTGTATCTCCTTCGTGCTTCAGGTTTTCAATTTGTCTCGTAAAATATTTAGTTGTTAACTGTTTCTTAAACCAATCCACACCCATGTCATGCAAAACGTATTTTAGTCTTGAATGTCTTCTTGTTTTTCTATCTCCATAATCTCTTTGAAGAGCGAGTATAGATTGAACAAGTTCTAAGATATGTTCTCCTTCTACATAACCAATTGGGTCAGCTATCCTCGCAAATGTAGTGTCTAAGTTGTGTGTTCTACCCATGCCTCCTCCCACATAGACATTACATCCTTCTAAAACTCCTTTTTTGTTTGTGAACGTCACCAAACCTATGTCATGAGTAAGGATGTCCACAGAGTTGTCTCCAGGGACTGTAGTTGCACATTTGAATTTTCTTGGTAAGTAGGTTGCACCATATAAAGGTTCTTTTTTATCCCCACTAAAAACACCAGGCTTTAGTTGGAGCTTTTTATTCTTTTTAACTTCAGAAGAAGGCTTAATAGCATATTTCATCTCGCCATCTACCCATAAATCAATGTAGGTTTTTTCTGCTTTTTGGGGCGATAAAACATCGGCAATATCATTAGCTAATTTTCTTGCGGCAGGATAGGACCCTTGTTCGTAGGGGGCTGCAGGAGCCATTACGTTTCTGTTGACGTCTCCACAAGCTGCAAGTGTAGATCCCATCGATTTGACTATTGTTCCAATTACTTCTTTAATGTTTCCTTTTTTTATTCCATGCATTTGGAAGCATTGGCGAGTGGTCGCTCTAAGAGTTTGATTCCCTAGTCGATCAGATAGCTCGTCTAATGCCACAAAGAGTGGGCCAGGTACATAACCAGCTGGATTTCTTAGCCTCAGCATCATTTGCCAATCTTTACCTGTGCCCCCTCTTTTTCTATGCTCTCGATCGTCTTGTTGATAACTACCGTGGAATTTTAAAAGTTGTACTGCGTCGTTTGTAAAGTGATCGCTGTCATTTAATAACTCACTATGTAGGGGTTCACTTAAATAATTACTATCGGCTTTAAATTGTTCAAATTTTGCCCGAGGTGAATTATTGGCTATGCAAGGTGATGGAACAGTTTGTTCTATCTCTTCAATATTGGTACTTTCCTTTTCATCAAAATTCATCAGAGCTTCAATAGCTGCATTACTGAATCCAGCATCTTTTAAGTCTTTTTCTATGTTTTTTGGAGGTTCTTTTAAATTACTATTTTTTATTGCCTCTAGTCTTATTCCTTTGGGCAAAGATTTGTTGATTTGTTTTGCATCTTCTTCTCTGAGCTTTTCCTCGAATTTTTGTTGAATAGCTATTTCTGCTGAGCTTATGTTCTCTTCGGCTTCTTCTTTAGTGTTACCTATTTTTTTTACTACATCACATGTTCCAAAAGCATCCCTTAATTTACCTCTTGGTACGGCAACCCTGAGGTAAAAACCCGATCTTCCTGGTATTTCTATGATCTTAGGCAATGGTACCTACACCGGTACCTACACTGTATCATTTTTTTTGTTGTTTAGTGCTTAATTGTTGAAATAAAGCTATGTGTTATTAAAGATCCATTCATTGAAGATTAAATTTTTTCTAGGACACAGAGTGTAGAAGTAATTCATATTTAGATCTACTCTTGTTATAAATGCAAGGAAATTTTTTTGTCTACCTACCTTTTAGAAATCGGTACTGAGGAACTACCAGCTGATTTGGCTGAATCTGTTATTTCCCAGCTTGAGTTAAGTGTAAATAATGACTTGAATTCTGCTCAAATAAAATTTAGTGAGATAAGTGTAACTACTACCCCCAGAAGAATTGCATTGACGATTGAAGGGATTGCTCCATTTTCTGAAGACAATATTGCAGAACGAAAAGGTCCTCCTGTTTCTCAAGCTTTTCATGATGGAAAACCTACAAAAGCAGCAATTGGTTTTGCTAAAAGATATGAACTATCTCCTGAAAAATTAGAGATTCGTGAAACCTCGAAGGGTTCATTCGTTTTTGCTAAATCAATTGAGAAAGGCAAGCCAGTTACTACTGTATTGTCTGACTATTTACCTAGATGGATCAGCAAGATTCAAGGAAGGAGGTTTATGAGATGGGGCAAAGGTGATTTTCGCTTTTCGAGACCTATTCGTTGGATTGTTTCTTTGCTTGATTCAGAAGTTCTACCTTTTAAAATTTCAGGGTGTGATCCAGAAATACAAATAGGTAATATCTCAAGACCTCATAGGTTGTATGGAACAAAATTAGAAATAAATGATGCGAAAACTTATTTTGATCAATTGCAAGATGTGGGAGTCACAGTTGATAGGGATCGTCGCCTTTCCTGTATCAATGATTTAGTTCTTAATCACGAAATAGATAAAAAAGTTAAGCCAGATCTAACTGATCCCCTTTTAAATGAACTGACAGATTTAATTGAGTCTCCTTTACTTGTGACTGGGTGTTTTGATGAATCTTTTCTTGAGTTACCCCCTGAAGTTTTGTCCACTGTGATGAAGGTTCATCAAAGGTACATCCCCTTATACAAAGTGAATGTTGAGTTTGATCCATTATCACTTAACTCTAAAAATACTTTACTTCCTACTTTTTTGTGTATTAGTAATGGATTACCTTCAGCAAAAGAGAAAATTATTAAAGGAAATGAAAAAGTCTTAAAGGCAAGGTTTGCTGATGCTTCATTTTTCATAAAGTCAGATTTATTAATCAGTAGCTCTTCACGTATTGATAAGTTGAAAGATGTAACTTTTGCTGAAGGATTAGGTTCTTTATATGAGCGTGTAAATCGAATTGAATGGCTTGTTAAATTATTAACACTAAAACTTGAATTTGATCAAGAGGATATTCAAAAATCTGTAAAAGTTGCACATTTCTCTAAACATGATTTAGTTAGTAACATGGTTGATGAATTTCCAGAGTTGCAAGGAATCATTGGATCTAAATACTTACTTCACGAGGGAGAATCAAGAGATGTATGCCTTGGTGTTTTGGAACATTACAAACCTAAAGGTACTTCTGACTCGCTTCCTTCAAATAACCTTGGGAATGCGGTTTCATTAGCGGAACGTTTTGAATTGCTTATCAGCATTTATGCCAAGGGCGAAAGGCCTTCTGGCTCATCTGATCCATATGCCTTGAGAAGGGCTGCTAATGGAATATTATTGATTTTGTGGAACAAAGATTGGCAATTAAATATTAACAAAATACTAGATGATTCACTGATTTATTGGCAGCAACTTTTTCCTTCTCTCTCTCTTGATATTAGTAATCTTTTGTCCGATTTAAAGGAATTCTTTCGTCAAAGAATTATTAGTTTATTAGAAGAGAAAGATGTTGAATTTGATATCATTCAGGCAGTTGCAGGAGATACCACTTCAACATCAAAATTATTAGATGATCCAACAGACGTCTATTTTCGAACTTCATTATTGATGGAAATGAGAAAAAATAATACACTTAATTTGTTGCAAGCTGTAGTGACTCGAGCCTCTAGGTTGGCAGCTAAAAGTTCTATCTCCAAAGATGTTATTGATCCTTTAGATTTTGTTGATAGGTCTCTATTTGAAAAGGATTGTGAAAGAGAAATGTTTGATGTGTTGGAGAAGTTAAAACCTCTAGCTGTAAATTGTGATCGTGATAAATATAAGTTGTTAGCTGATGGGCTAGTCTCAAGTACTGAAACTTTATCCAACTTTTTTGATGGAGAAGGAAGTGTAATGGTTATGACGGAAGATATTAATCTACGAAATAATAGACTTAATCTATTGACGTTACTTAGGAATCAATCTTTAAAGCTTGCTGATTTCAGCAAGCTTGGTTAATTATTTAATTTAATATTGTTATTTACTGGCTTTAATACCACCTTTAATTGAACTTACCGCTAACATTTTATTAACTTCTTTATCGTCTCTGACGGCACTAGGTACTGGCTTATATGTGCTTGGTGCTAATGCTTTCCCTCTTAAAACAGAACCAATTGTTAGTAGGGTAAGTTTTAATTGTTGAAGCGGCTTCATTGCAACTACAGTTTTGTAGAGATAACTATCAAATGTAAGTCTTTGAACATCCATGTCACCACACATCTCTACAAAGGCCTCTCTTGCTCCATCACTGGTGTAGAAAATTCGTTGGAGAATATCTAAAACTGTATATGTAATTCCATACTTTTTATCCCATTTTTTTAGATATTTTTTGAGATCATTTTCCGTAGGTATAATTTTTCCATTTTGACTTGATTCGACAATTTGCTCAGCACACATCCTTCCACTTTTGGCCGCAAAATAAATTCCTTCTCCTGAGCTTTTGGTTACATAACCAGCGGCATCACCGACTAGAGCCATTCTTCCAACAACTCTTCTTGGTCTGGGATGTTCAGGAATTGGATGAGCTTCTACTTTGATTACTTCTCCATTTACGAGTCTCTTCTTGGCTCTTTCTCTGACGCCAATTTGGAGACTTTTTATTAAACCACCATTTTGTTTCATTGTTCCTGTTCCAGCTGCTACATGGTCATATTTTGGAAAGACCCAACCATAGAAATCAGGCGATACGTCTGTGCCTACATACATTTCGGCCCTATCTTCGTAATACTTCATTTCCTCTTTAGGAAGCTTTATCCTTTCTTGAATTGCTACTGCATAGTTGTAATCACCAGCATCCATTGCTTTTGCAACTCTGCTTGTTGCGCCATCTGCTCCAACAATTAAATCCACTTCAAGTTGCTTACCTTTCTCTTCGGATTTGTCGTTAAGGATTTCGGTGTAATGAAGTGTGTAGGGACCTTGTTTGTTCGTACCAGTTTCTATTTTTGATACCAATCCATTTACTAATGTTGCTCCAAGTTCAGCGGCGCGATTTCTCATGAATGAATCCATCACCTCACGCCTCAACATACCTATATATTCTTTATCGCTTCCTGGATAGATATCATCCAAAATAATATCTACTTCTCTGTTTGATGGGGATATCATTTTCATGTTCCTGACTTTCCTATCAATAATTGATTCGGGAAGATCAAATTCAGAAACCATACACAATGGAATCGCTCCTCCGCATGGTTTTGCGTTATCAAGCTTTCTCTCGAAAATCCAAGTTTTAATTCCTGCCTTAGCTAAAATTTCTGCAGCGCATGATCCACTAGGCCCACCGCCAATAACAGCAACTCTTAACATCTTTGAATGAAAAATTTAGTTCTCTATATATAAAACTTACATCGTTATCTAATAGAAAGTATAAAGATTAAAGATACTCGTTACTATCGAAACATCATTTTTGCGAATTCCAATTGTTTTGACCATAAGCAGATCGTATGAATTATCAAGATGACATTCCGCTGGCAAGAAGGATTAAATCCATCAAAACCATTACTACCAAGTCTTTTTTGCGTGTAGGACTTCTATTCCTGGGCCTTGGTATATCGGTTACGTTTTTAGCTAATAAATCATTTTTAAGTCAAAGAAAATCCTTAGATGATTCGATTAACTCCATTGAGACAAGGCAAAATAAAAGCTTGTTAGGTCATCTTCCTTATAAAGAGGCTTCCAAAAAAGATTTAATTCTTTTTTCTCCAGGTATTTACGTTCATAAAGATATCTATGAAAAATTTAAGGAAATGCAGTTTATGGCAGCACAAAGAGGGGTTTCTCTTCAACTATTAAGTGGTTATAGATCAATAAATTTGCAAAGGGATATTTTTTATGAAAATAAATCTATTAGAAATCAAACTGCTGTTGAGCGCTCAAGGGACTCAGCTCCTCCTGGTTATTCTGAACACAGCACAGGGTATGCAATCGATGTTGGTGATGGAAATTATCCAGATACTCATTTTGAGGTTGAATTTGAACAAACGCCTGCTTATAAATGGATGAAGAGGTTTGCCTCTAAATATCATTTCGTTCTTTCTTTTCCACCCAACAACAAACAGGGAGTAACTTATGAGCCTTGGCATTGGAGATTTGAGGGGACTGTTAATGCTTTGAGGGAATTTGACGCTGCCAATAAAATTATAAAATTCAAATAATTATGACTTAATTTTTTTTACTTCGAATTTTATATTCGATATTTTGATTGGCATTTAAAACAGCTAAATGAAGTCATCGTGAGATATTCTTTATGTTTCTATTAACCAAAAGAATTTTAATTTTTTTAAATTATGAGTTTTGATATACAAGCTATTAGGAATATCGCAATAATTGCTCACGTTGATCATGGTAAGACAACTTTGGTTGATGCTCTTTTAAATCAATCTGGCACTTTTCGAGATAACGAAGAAGTCCCAACTTGTGCGTTGGATTCGAATGAATTGGAACGTGAAAGAGGTATAACAATTCTTTCGAAAAACACAGCTGTTACTTATAACGATACTCGGATAAACATTGTTGATACACCAGGGCACGCTGATTTTGGAGGAGAAGTTGAGAGGGTTTTGGGAATGGTAGATGGCTGTCTTCTTGTTGTTGATGCTAACGAGGGACCAATGCCACAAACTCGATTTGTTCTGAAAAAAGCTTTAGAGCAAGGCTTAAGACCTATTGTGTTTGTGAATAAAATTGATCGTGCAAGGGTAGAACCAGAAACCGCGGTAGACAAAGTTTTAGATCTGTTTTTGGAGTTAGGCGCTGATGATGATCAATGTGATTTTCCTTATCTATTTGGGAGTGGATTAGGGGGGTTTGCCAAGACTGAAGTAAAAAGTGAAAACGATAATATGAAACCTTTATTTGAAGCAATTATTAGACAAGTTCCTCCTCCAGTTGGCGACGTGAAAAAGCCTTTACAATTACAAGTCACCACCCTAGATTACTCAGATTTCTTAGGAACAATTATTATCGGTAGAGTACATAATGGTGTAATTAAAAACGGCCAAAGGACTTGTTTGATAAAGGAAGATGGGAGTTTGAAAAAAGGAAGGATTAATAAATTATTAGGATTTAAGGGATTAAAAAGAATTGAAATAGAAGAAGCAAATGCTGGAGATATAGTCGCCTTAGCTGGTTTTGATGAGGTTTCTATTGGTGAAACTGTAGCCTGCCCTGATGAGCCGAAACCTTTACCTCTAATCAAGGTTGATGAGCCAACCTTGCAGATGACTTTTGTTGTTAATGATTCTCCTTTTGCGGGGAAAGAGGGCAAGTTCGTAACTAGCCGGCAGTTGAAGGATCGTTTAAATAAAGAACTTCTAACGAATGTTGCTTTAAGAGTTGAAGACACAGATTCTCCTGACCGTTTTTCTGTTAGTGGAAGGGGAGAGTTACATCTAGGAATTCTTATAGAGACAATGAGAAGAGAGGGGTATGAATTTCAAGTTTCTCAACCACAAGTAATTTTCAGGACAATAGATGAAATTAAATGTGAACCTGTTGAAACACTTGTCCTTGATGTCCCTGAAGCTTCTATTGGTGCTTGTATTGAGAGCCTTGGGGTAAGAAAAGGTGAAATGCAAAATATGGAAACTGGTACTGATCATCGAACTCAGCTTGAGTTTGTTATCCCCTCAAGAGGCTTGATTGGATTTAGGGGTGAATTTATTCGTGCAACAAGAGGTGAAGGGATTATGAGCCATTCATTTTTTGAATACAGGCCATCTGTAGGAGATTTTGAGCAAAGGAGAAATGGAGTCCTTATCTCATTTGAAGAAGGTGTCGCTACTTTCTATTCCTTAAAGAATGCAGAAGACCGTGGACAATTTTTTATTACTCCTGGAGCCAAGGTTTATAAAGGAATGATTATTGGGGAGAATAAACGCCCACAAGATCTTGAATTAAATATTTGCAGGGCTAAACAACTTACCAATATGCGATCAGCTGGTGCAGATGAGCTAGATCAATTGCAATCCCCAATTGAAATGACATTAGAAAGAGCTCTTGAATACATTGGACCAGGAGAGATGTTGGAAGTTACTCCTGAATCTATAAGGCTTAGAAAACTTAAAGCAAAGAAAAATTTGTAAATATAATGAACCCTATTGATAAAGAAGATGTTTTATTTATAAGTGATGCTCGCTTTGAATTAGGAATGAAATTATTTAATTCTTGTCAGTGGTACAAATCCCATGATGTTTTTGAAGAGATATGGCATGAGACTGGCGGCCCTGAAAGGCAGTTATTACAGGGAATATTGCAAGTAGCTGTTGCACAAGTTCATTTAGAAAATAGCAATATAAATGGGGCAACCATACTTTACGGAGAAGCATTAGGTAGGTTGAAAAAATTCCAATTATCTAATTTAGGATTAGATATTGAAGGACTTTCTAAATGCGTTTCAAAAAGATTGGAATTGCTACAAGTTGGTAAGGACCTGGCTGGTTGCAGCGTTCCCATTCTCAATTTCCTTTAAAAAGTTTGTTAAGCCTCATAGAGTTTATCTGATAAAAGAGAGATGATTTCATATTATTTTTCATGTTATATTTTTTTGATTATTTTCAATTTTAAGTACAAAATAAAAGTACAATTTTGATTAATTCAAATTATATAGATCGAAATTCTGCATAAATCACAATGGAATTTAGAAAAATCAATCAAATACAATTACCTGATCAGCATTTTTATGAGATATTTTTACCTATTTTATTTATAATTATAGGTTTATTTGGTGCATTTAATCATGCTCTTTGGAGAGATGAGATGCAAGGATGGCTAGTGGCTTGGCAAAGTGATAACTTAATAGATTTATGGAAAAATAACGCTCCATCTGGACATCCAGTCCTATGGTCATTATTGATTTACTTTTCGAAAAATATTACTGGAACACCCATAAGTATGCAGCTTATGCATTGGTTTTTAGGTAGTTCTGCGATTGTAATTTTATGGAGATTCAGTCCTTTCAATCTAATAACCAAAGCATTATTTACTTTTGGATATTTTCCTTTTTGGGAATATTTCTTTGTGTGCCGTCATTACGTGATTGCAGAGTTGATAATATTTATTTTTTGTTCTATTTATCATTTAAAAGAAAAAACTTACATACCATTTTCTTTATGTATTGGTCTTTTGGCTAATACACAAGCTTTGTCTTGGTCTTTGTCATTTGCTATAGGAATGACTCTTATGTTGGATTGGTTCTTGAATCCTAATCAAAGAAAAAATTATAAAAGAAATAAAAGGTGGATTCTCGATTTAACCTCTAGCATTGCTATTTCTTCAACATTATTGTGTTTTGGAGCTTTTAGCCTTCTGCAAGTAAGAGATTCAGTTAAGTTGCTGTCCTCTTTTATAGATATACGTCACTTCCTTCGAGTTATAGGACAGGTTTTTGGAGGATATATGCTTATCATCCCTAATTCAAGCAGGTTCTTTGACTTGATTTTATGTGCTTCAATTACTTTGATTTTAATTGTAAGTACAATCATATTCATTAAAAATTTTCGGCCAGCATTAATTTATTTTCTAAGCGGGATTATATTTTTATTTCTGTTTAACTATTTTTTATTTTTAGGAGATGGATCAAGACATTATGGATATTATTTTCTCTTGATTATCTCATCATCATGGCTAGCCTTATCAAATCAAGACCACCAACTTAAGTCCTCTAATCACCAAAATTTATTCACTAAAGGTAATTTATTTTATTTCCCTGGATTACTTACCATTTGTTTGACTATACATATGGTTGTTGGGATTCATATGGTCATTAATGATTTTAGGTTACCTTATTCAAGTGGAAAGGAAACTGCTGAATATATACAGGCTAAGGGATGGGAGGACTCGCCAATATTTGCGACTAGAGATGTTGAAGTGGCGACAGTATCTGGATACCTAGATAGGGAATTTTACGTCCCTGAATTGCAAGGATTTGGTAGTTATGCTCAATGGGCTAATCGGGTTACATTAGACAGAACTAAAACACTTGATGAAGTACAAGTTTATTTAGATAGATTTCCTAAAGTCAATAAATTATTACTACTTTTAAGTAATCGATCATCTATTAAGAATTTGCAGCCAGGTGAATCACTTTATGTTGATAAAATTAGAGTTATTGCTGATTCTAAATTTGAGAATTCTTTTCATGATTCAGAGAAGTTCTACATATATTGGGTTGAGAGGATTGTTGATTAATCTTATATAGTTTAGGTATGATCTATTTTTAGATAATGTTCATGTATACGCTTCACCTAGTTATGTTCTATTGAAATGACTCTACTTATTGAGAGTTTGGATTTAACATTATCCAAGAAAACAATTGTAAAAAATGTCGATTTAAATGTTAAACCTGGGGAAGTGGTTGGTCTTTTGGGACCAAATGGTGCGGGTAAAACTAGTACTTTTAATTTGATCATGGGCTTGATTAAGCCAAACAAAGGCAATATCTACTTGGAGGGGAATAGTATAAAAAAATTCTCGATGACAAAAAGAGTTCAATTAGGGATAGGTTATCTACCTCAAGAACCAAGTGTTTTCAGAAATCTTACAGTTATTGAGAATTTAGATATTGCTCTTTCTCAAGCTAAGTTATCAATTTCTTTGTTTAGGAAAAAACGTGAAGAATTGATTGATGAATTTAATTTGGTCTCTTTCCTTGATCGCTTTGGCCATCAACTTTCCGGTGGAGAAAGACGCAGATGTGAAGTCGCTAGAGCCTTGGCTGTGGGACGTTTAGGTCCAAAATTTTTACTCTTAGACGAGCCTTTTGCAGGAGTTGATCCTATTGCAATTAATGATTTACAGAATTTAATTAGGAAATTAAAAAATAAGAATATAGGCGTATTGATTACTGATCATAATGTTAGAGCAACTTTGGCAATAACCGAACGTTCTTATATTCTTAATCAAGGTGAAATACTTGCCGATGGAACGTCTGATCAATTAACCAAAAATCAAATTGTTAAAGATAGCTATCTGGGAAACTCCTTCGATTAATTAGCTATGTATAAAAAACAGTTATTTTTCTCTAGATTTCAAAAATTAGTAGAAAGTAAATGGAAAATAATTCCATTATTAGATAGATGGATACTTTTTGAATTATTGCCGCCTTTATTTTTTTCAATAGCGGCTTTTACCGTCGTTTCTCTTTCAGTAGGAGTTATTTTTGATCTGATTAGAAAAATAGTTGAGATTGGTCTTCCATTTTCTGTAGCTATTCAGATTCTATTGCTAAAGCTACCAAGTTTTGTTGTTATTTCTTTCCCTATGGCAATGTTACTTTCAACTTTGTTAGCGTATGGAAGTCTTAATGATAATAGTGAAATTAAGGCATTAAAAAGTATTGGTATATCAGTTTATAGACTTATTTTGCCAGGATTGATTTTGTCAATATTTATGTCATATATGACCTTCATTTTTAATAATAATATTGTTCCTAGTACAAATAAAAATGCCGAAATTATCTTAGCTAATTCTTTAGGTAGATCTTTTGCAAATGAACAGGGAGAAGATATTATATTTTCAAAGAAAGGAGAAATCTTAGATCCATATTCAAGCTATAAAAAAAACGGAGTTACGCATCTCTTTTATGCTTGGAAATTTATTGATGGGCAGATGTTGGATGTCACAGTAATTGATTTTTCAAAATTAGGTTTTACTCAAATGCTTAAGGCGAAAAAAGGTATTTGGAATAGTGACAAAAACAATTGGGAGTTTTTTGAAGGAGATATTTTGACGCTTAGTCCTGATGGAAGTAATACAAGAACTAAATTCTTGAGTTTTTTATATCCTTTAGGGACTGAACTTACTAATATTGCACAACTGCCAAAAGATGCAAATGATATGAATCTTGGAGAAGCGAATACGGCTATGAAGTTATATCAAAGTAGTGGCAATATTAAAGAAGCAAGAAGGATGAAAGTAAGAATTCAAGAAAAAATTACTTTACCAATCGCTTGTTCGGTTTTTGCTTTAATTGGTTGTAGTTTCGGTGTGATGCAAAAAAGAGGAGGAGGTAGAAGTCAAAGTTTTGGATTAAGTATTATTTTGATACTTATCTATTACATTTTGAGCTTTAGTTTTAGCTCTCTTGGGGTCAAAGGAATAATAAATCCTTTCTTTGCTGCTTGGTCTCCTGTTTTTTTGTCTATGTTAGGGGGAGGTTTTTTGTTAAAACAGGCAAGCAAATGATCTGGTTTTTCTAAATCAACTCTAGTAGCTTTTATCAATGGTTGATTTTCAGTTAAATAATTTTTCTTTTGACCCTGTCGTTTCCCTTGGGTTCGCAGCTTTTCTTTTCTTGTTGATGGCATTGCCTATTTCATTTTGGGCAGTTGCTGGTAGCAGTGATTCCTCCAAAGCCAGATTTTTAGTTGCAATATCCAATCTTTTCCTAACTAGTCAATTGATCCTTAGATGGTGGCAATCGGGACATTTCCCAATTAGTAATCTCTATGAGTCACTCTGTTTTTTGACTTGGGGTTGCACATTAGCTCAACTTTTTCTCGAAAGAGCATGGCGGTCTCCAATCGTTTCTGCAGTTGCGACGCCTGTGTCTTTGCTATCAATAGGTTTTGCCAGTTTTGTTTTACCTGAGAATTTACAATCTTCAGCTCCTTTAGTACCAGCACTTCGTTCTAGTTGGTTAGTTATGCATGTGAGTGTAATTATGTGCTCTTACGCTGCATTACTGATAGGTTCAATTTTGTCTTTTGGTGTCTTTCTTGTTGATGGGAAAAAGCAATTCAATATCCGTAATAGTTCCTTTGGGTCTGGTTCGTTTAGGCAAAGTTCTGAGCTATATCTTGATGAAAGAAATGAGAACTTAAATTCTATACAACCAATTGAATTTACAAATGCTGAGCAACTTGATTCTTTAAGTTATAGATCAATAACTGCTGGATTTTTGTTGCTTACAGTTGGTCTTATTAGTGGTGCTGTTTGGGCTAATGAAGCTTGGGGTAGTTGGTGGAGTTGGGACCCTAAAGAAACTTGGGCTTTAATATGTTGGTTGGTTTATGCTGCTTATTTACATACTAGGATAACAAGAGGCTGGCAAGGTAAAAAGCCTGCAATTCTTGCTATAGCAGGCTTTTTTGTTATTATTGTTTGCTATATTGGAGTGAACCTTCTTGGGGTAGGTTTACATAGTTATGGTTGGTTCTTCGATGCATAGTAATTAACAATTAAGTTAATTATTTTTCAACAATTATTCCATTCTGTGCGTCGTTGGCAACTTTTCTTAGTGCATCACAACCTTCTTTAAGTGTTGGATAAGCAAACATACCACTTCCTGCAATGAAGCAGTTTGCTCCTGCAGCGCAGCATTGCGATAGTGACCAATCAGCCTTTATTCCTCCGTCCACTTCTATATCTACGTCATATCCATTGTCTAAAATTGTTTTCCTTAATTGCGTAATTTTGTTGAGCATTGTTGGTATGTAGGCTTGACCACCAAATCCGGGGTTAACAGTCATTACCAATACGTGATCAACCATATCAAGCACATCCTTAACCATATCCATTGGAGTATGAGGATTAAGGGCCACTGAGGGAGATCCTCCAAGTTGACGAATCTTGCCAAGAATTCGATGAAGGTGAACATTTGCTTCAGCATGAGCAATTACAACACCTGGCTCTCCGTTTGCCCCCTTACTTGCTTCGACATATCCCTCAAGCATGGTTTCACAGTTGTATTGACTAACCATTAACTGAGTCTCAAATGGAACGCTGCAATACTTTCGGCATGCGGAAATCATTTCTGGACCAAAAGTGAGATTCGGAACAAAGTTCCCATCCATCACATCAAATTGAATTCTGTCTACACCCGCTAGTTCAAGATCTTTTACGCACTGACCCATGTTTGCCCAGTCTGCTGGCAATACTGAAGGGATTATCTGAACTGGACGGTGTTCAGTAAAAATTGCTGAAGAAATGGATTGGATCATTGTTTTTTGTCTTGTGGCAGAGAGTCTATTAATTCATGGTCACAAGTTCTAGTGTGACCATGCACTGATACAGTAATTATTGCTTATCAACAGATAATAAGTTTTTTGTGAGTACTTTTTTCTGAGCATTTTTCAATGCCCTCAATTACTTACAATATTGTCTGCCTTAAGGCGTAAATTTCTTTACCTAGCTGCAAAAAGTGGATCGTACTCTCGTCCAAGAAATTCTTGAAGTAGTTGAGCAAGCTGCAATTGCTTCGGCTCAATTGACTGGTTTGGGTCAAAAAGATGAGGCTGATGCCGCCGCCGTAGAGGCAATGCGAAAGAGAATGGGAACGATTCAAATGCAAGGAAGAATCGTTATTGGAGAAGGAGAAAGAGATGAAGCTCCAATGCTTTATATAGGAGAAGAAGTTGGATCAGGAACAGGTCCTGGAGTTGATTTCGCTGTAGATCCTTGTGAGGGGACAAATTTATGTGCTAACAGTCAGCGTGGATCGATGGCTGTTTTAGCAGCGTCAGATAGGGGAGGATTATTTAACGCTCCAGATTTTTATATGAATAAATTAGCTGCTCCTCCAGCAGCTAAAGGCAAAGTTGATATCAGAAAAACTCCCACAGAAAATATAAAAATCTTGAGTGACTGTCTTGGTATCGCAATTAGTGATTTAACGATAGTTGTTATGGATAGAGCTAGACACAAAAATCTAGTTTCCGAAATTAGATCTACTGGTGCCAGGATTCAGCCTATTTCAGATGGAGATGTCCAAGCGGCAATTGCATGTGGATTTGAAGGGACTGGTACTCATTGCTTAATGGGCATTGGAGCGGCTCCTGAGGGAGTTATTTCAGCAGCTGCCATGAGGGCACTTGGAGGACATTTCCAGGGACAACTTGTTTATGATCCTGCAATAGCTCAAACATCAGAGTGGGCAGACTATACAAAAGAGGGAAATATAAAAAGATTGAATGAAATGGGCATAACTGATATCGACAAGATCTATGAAGCGAATGAACTTGCCTCAGGAGAAAATGTAGCTTTTGCTGGTAGTGGAATTACAGATGGATTGCTTTTCGATGGAGTTAAATTTGAAAAAGATTGCACCAGAACTAGCAGTCTTGTGATTAGTACGCTTGATCAAACAGCTAGATTTACCAATACAGTTCACATCAAAGATGGTGCTCAAAGCATCTCTTTGAAGTGATAGTTAAGTAAATGAAGTAAGGGGCTATTTATGCATATTGCTGTCGTCGGTCTTAGCCATCGCACGGCCCCTGTCGAAGTGCGTGAAAAGCTAAGTATCCCAGAAGAACTGGTTGAGAAATCGTTTAATAATTTAAAGAAAATTGATCAAATATTAGAAGTTTCCATATTGAGCACCTGTAACAGACTTGAAATTTATAGCTTAGTTAAGGACCCGCAATTAGGAATAGAAGCAATTAAATCTTTTCTTCTTCAATTCTCGGGCCTTGATGATGAGATTCTTTCACCTCACTTATTTAATTATGTCCAAGAGAAAGCAGTCTCTCATGTGATGAGGGTTTCTGCGGGTTTGGATAGTTTGGTTTTAGGAGAGGGTCAGATCCTTTCTCAAGTAAAAAAAATGGTACGTCTTGGCCAAGATCATCACAGTCTAGGACCTATCTTGAATAGACTGTTAACTCAGGCCGTTAGTACAGGCAAGCGCGTAAGAAGCGAGACAAATCTTGGAACGGGAGCAGTTTCTATAAGTTCTGCAGCCGTAGAACTAGCTCAATTGAAACTTGGCCAAGCGCATGGAAGAGATCAATTGATGACTTTAGAAACTGAAAAGGTCGCTGTTGTTGGCGCTGGTCGAATGAGCCGTTTGTTGCTTCAGCATCTTCAATCAAAAGGATGCTGTTCACTTACGCTTTTAAATAGAACAAAAAAAAGGGCTGAGGACCTTTCAGCAGCGTTTCCCGATATTCAAATTGATTGTCAATTAATAGATGAACTTGATAGTTGTCTCTCTCTTAGTACTCTTGTGTTTACGAGCACAGCTGCTAATGAGCCAATTATTGATGCCGAAAAATTGATAAAGATCGATAGAAAGCCTTTACTAAGACTTATTGATATTGGAGTTCCGAGGAATATTTCTTCTGATGCAAAATCAGTTTCAGGAATTGAATCTCATGATGTTGATGATCTTCAAGAAGTTGTTTCAAGAAATCAAGAGGCAAGACAAAAGCTTGCCCTAGAAGCAGAAGGATTGATAGAGGAAGAATGTCGTGTTTTTCTAGAATGGTGGGATAGCTTAGCGGCTGTTCCGACAATTAATTGCCTTAGATCTGGTTTGGAGTCAATCAGAAAAGAAGAACTTCAGAAGGCATTAAGCAGAATGGGACCTGACTTCTCCGCTAGAGAACGAAAAGTTGTGGAGGCATTAAGCAAGGGAATCATTAACAAAATACTTCATACTCCAGTAACAAAATTAAGAGCGCCTCAATCTAGGAATGATCGTAGAGATTCTCTTGATGTGATTGAAAAACTTTTTAATCTTGATGTGTCTAGTTCTTTAAACAAGCCCAAAAACAACTGATTTTGCTATTTACTTTTGAAATTCTTACTACTTATCACTTTTTGCTGGATTAATGAGCACTCTATCCAGTAGGTTTGCTCCGAATAGCCGATTAATAGTGCCTTCATGAAGAGAGTACTTGCCATCATTCTTGGCGGTGGAAAAGGATCACGCCTATATCCATTAACAAAAATGAGAGCAAAACCCGCCGTTCCATTAGCGGGAAAATATCGACTAATAGATATTCCTATAAGTAATTGCATAAATTCGGACATCAGTAAAATGTATGTTCTTACGCAATTCAATAGCGCTTCTCTTAACAGGCATATTGCACAGACTTACAATTTGAGCGGACCTTTTGGCCAGGGGTTCGTTGAGGTTTTAGCTGCTCAGCAAACACCTGAAACCCCCTCTTGGTTTGAGGGTACTGCTGATGCGGTAAGAAAATATCAATGGCTTTTTCAAGAGTGGGATGTTGATGAATATTTGATTCTCTCTGGAGATCAGCTTTATAGAATGGATTACAGCTTATTTGTTGAACAGCATAGAAATACAGGAGCTGATTTAACGGTTGCAGCTTTGCCAGTTGACCCAGCGCAAGCGGAAGCATTTGGTTTAATGCGTACTGATGAAATAGGCAATATTAAAGAATTTCGTGAAAAACCTACTGGTGATTCATTGAAAGCAATGGCTGTAGATACATCAAGGTTTGGATTGGAAGCAAATGAGGCAAAAGAAAAACCTTATTTAGCTTCTATGGGAATATATGTTTTTAGTCGTTCCACTCTTTTTGACTTATTAAATAAATTTCCTTCTTATACAGATTTTGGAAAAGAAATTATTCCGGAGGCTTTAGGTAGAGGTGACAAACTTAAAAGTTATGTTTTTAATGACTATTGGGAGGATATCGGAACTATTGGTGCATTCTTTGAATCAAATTTAGCCTTAACTCAGCAACCCACCCCTCCATTTAGTTTTTATGATGAGAAGTTCCCTATTTATACTAGGCCTAGATATTTGCCACCTTCTAAAATTGTAGATACACAAATAACTGATTCAATAGTTTCCGAGGGATCAATTCTTAAATCATGCAGTATTCATCATTGTGTGTTGGGAGTTAGGAGTCGGATTGAAAGCGACGTTGTTCTAAATGAGACCCTAGTTATGGGATCTGATTTTTACGAATCTTATGAAGAGAGAATAGCGCTAAGAAATGGCGGTGGTATCCCCTTGGGAGTGGGACAGGGCACAACTGTTAAAAGAGCCATTCTCGATAAAAATGCTCGCATTGGTGACAATGTGACGATAGTCAACAAAGACAATGTGGAAGAAGCTGATCGCGCAGATCAAGGTTTTTATATTCGTAATGGAATAGTTGTTATCGTTAAAAACGCCACAATTCCAGATGGAACTATTATTTGATTTTATTTAATGTCTTAGAAATTTAATAAGCCTGGTTTTTAAGCTTTTATTATAAAATATTTTTCAAAGAATTCTTCATTCCTGACATTGAGCTCTTTAATGCAGCGAAATGAATCCATTGTCGTCACACTAATTCAAGTAGAAATTTATTAACTTAAATGACCAAGGCACATTTTGGATTAGTCGGTCTTGGAGTAATGGGGGAGAACCTTGTACTTAATGCAGAGCGAAATGGTTTTTCTAGTGTGGTCTATAACCGTACTTATCAAAAAACAGAAGACTTTCTTTTAGGTAGAGGTGTAAATAAATCAATTCAAGGAGCGAAGGATCTTCAAGAATTTGTATCAAAGCTGGAACGTCCAAGAAGAGTATTAATGATGGTTAAAGCGGGAGCTGCTACTGATGCTGTTATTAATCAAATTTCACCTTTCCTCGAGGAGGGGGACTTGCTCATAGATGGTGGAAATGCCCAATTTATGGATACAGAAAGAAGAGTAAAAGAACTTGAGAGCAAGAGTTTTGGATACATCGGGATGGGAGTATCAGGTGGTGCGAAGGGTGCACTGGAAGGACCTAGCATGATGCCTGGTGGCACAAAGACTTCCTACGACGCGATAGAGAGTTTGTTAAACAAAATGGCTGCTCAGGTTGAAGATGGACCTTGTGTGACTTATATCGGCCCAGGGGGGTCAGGCCATTTTGTTAAGACCGTACACAATGGGATTGAATATGGTATCGAGCAGATTTTGGCTGAGGCATATGACTTAATGAAGAGAGTTTGTGGAATGAGTGGTGATGAGATGGCATCTGTTATGGGCTATTGGAATAAGACCGAAGAACTTTCCTCCTATCTCGTTGAAATTACAGAGGCTTGTTTACGTGTTAAGGATCCTGATGATAGTTCTGATCTGGTTGAAAAGATAATGGATAAAGCGGGTCAAAAAGGTACTGGATTATGGACAGTCGTTAGTGCATTAGAGCTTGGAGCTTCTGTTCCCACTATTTATGCCTCTTTAAATGGAAGGGTTATGAGTTCAATGAAAGATCAACGTAATTATGCAGAAACAATATTGAATGGGAACAAACCTTCTTTTGTTGATTTTGGAAAGCCTTCAGATGGTATGCCTCTCCTTATGGATGCCGTTGTATTGGCTACGATAGCTAGCTATGCCCAAGGTATGGATATTTTACGACTCGCTTCTGAAGAATATGATTACGATCTTGATATGCCCTCCATCGCTCAAATATGGAAAGGTGGTTGCATAATAAGGTCTACCCTTTTGAGTCGTATACAAGATGCATTTAAGAAAGATCCGAGTCTGACCAATCTAATTATTGATAAATGGTTTACCGATCAGGTAAACAATCGTCTCTCGGGCCTGACACAGGTCGTTTCTGCTGCTGCTAATGCTGGAATTCCAGTCCCATGCTTAAGTAGTACTCTAGATTATCTAAATAGCTTCAGAACATCTAGACTTCCTCAAAACCTAGTTCAAGCAATGAGAGACTGTTTTGGCTCTCATACATATGAGCGCGTAGACAAGGCTGGATCATTTCATACTGAGTGGATTGACTGATATCAATGACTAAATATGAAATTCAAGTTTTAGAAGACAAAAGCTCTCTCGCTCTTGCCGCCTCTGATTTGATAACTCAGATCATTGAGTCAACCTTGAAAAATAAAACCAGAGCGAAAATTGCTCTTTGTGGTGGTTCTACCCCTAAGGCTGCTTATTCTTTGTTAGGTAAAAAAAATATCGATTGGATGAACGTTGATTTGTTTCTTGGAGATGAAAGATGGGTTGACAATAAATCACAAGACAGTAATTGCTTTCTATTAAATAATTCGTTGTTTAAAGAAGGGAACCCATCTCTAGAAGCATCATTTTTTGCTGTTTCAACTGTTGAGTTATCATCCCCAGACGAAAGTGCTGACAATTACGAAACAATCTTGAAAAATAACTTGGCTGGGGATCCACCAAAATTTGATTTGATTTTATTGGGATTGGGAGATGACGGGCATACAGCCTCCCTCTTCCCTGGCTCTGATGCATTATTTGAAAGAGATAGATTAATAACTGCTGGCGAAGGTAAAGGTCACAAAAGAATTACTTTTACAAGTAAATTATTAAGTGCTGCAGATAATGTGGTCTTCCTAATCAGTGGATCTTCCAAACAAATGGCTCTTAAACATCTACTTGATCCATCAGAATCATGGGAGCGAACTCCTGCAAAATTAGTTGCACCAAATTCTGAAATTATTGTCTTGGCTGATAAAGATGCTTACCCATCTTTCTAGTTAGATTATTGTATTAATAGAGAAGTACTTTGTTATTGAGTCCTGATTCACCCCCGACTGAAATTGCAATAACTCCTCTTATACAGGGTTCTGAATTTTCAGATTGGAAATCTCTGAATGACACAATTATGGGCGGGTCAAGTCGTGCAAGTTGTCGTTCTTCGGATAAAGGTTTATTTCTTGAGGGTAACCTAGTTGAAGAAGGTGGAGGCTTTGTTAGTTGCCGATCTCCGATTTTTGATAAACCATTTAATCTATCTAAATATTCTGGATTAATTATTGATGTTGAAGGAGAAGGGAGAACAATGAAATTTGCGATCGCTTGTGAAAAGAAACCCTTATCATTATCAAATCTTTTAAAAGGTGATATCCGCTGGGTTGTCTCAATACCTACAAATAAGAAAGGAGTTAGTAGGATCAAAGTACCTTTCAAAAATTTGGAACCTGCTCGAAGAGCAAAGCCTGTTCGACTACCTCTTAGATTTGATCCTACTTGTGTCAATAGATTTCAATTGCTTTATTCGAAATTCGGACAACCCGGCAAAATAAATTCAGGTTTTTCCCCTGGCCCTATTAAAGTGTTAATTAAGTCAATAAGTGCATACCTCTGACTCAAAAGACAGCTTGATAGCTGAAGTAGCCAAGGCTGCGGATCTTTCTATGAAGCCCTATGTACATTCTGTCTTTTTAGAAAATCAATTATTTGATAATAATGATTTTGATGACTTGGTTTTTAAAATTCAATGTAGAAATATAGACGGAGAAAGAGAAGAGTCTATGGATATTGAACTTGAAGTATATAAAAGTGGAAATGAGATAAATATGACTATCTCTTGGAAATCTTTAATTGATAATCCAATATTGTGGCAAGGGAAGCATGCTGTTTGGATGGATAGCTCTTCGGGTGTGAAATGCGAAAAACCTCCATATGGAAATGATTTTGAGTCCCTTGCAAGAAGACTAAGGACGTTTTTTAAGACTTCATTGTCCTGAGTTATATTTGATCAGTTGTCGCTCCTTGGCTTGATGAACTTACTAATCTGGAATACTTCCCAAGAATGCCTGTCTTATATCTAGGCTTTGGCTTCTCCCATTTCTGTTTTCTTCTAGCTAGTTCTCGCTCTTCGACATTTAATTGAATTAACAATTTATTAGCGTCAACGGTAATACTGTCTCCTTCCTCTACTAATCCAATTGTTCCTCCGACGGCTGCTTCTGGAGCAACGTGGCCAACCACTAATCCATATGATCCTCCACTAAATCGACCATCAGTAATTAGTGCAACTTTCTCTCCTAAACCTTGACCTACAATCGCTGAGGTTGGAGAGAGCATCTCCCTCATCCCAGGCCCTCCTACAGGTCCTTCATACCTAACGACGACTACATCTCCAGCTTTTACTTTATTGTCAAGAATGGCAGTTAAGCATTCTTCTTCACTCTCAAAGACCCTTGCAGGCCCGGTTAAAACGGGAGTCTTTACACCACTAATTTTTGCGACACTTCCTTCACTTGCTAAATTTCCTTTGAGAATAGCAAGATGTCCTTTTTTATAAATAGGGTTTGATATTTGTCTTATAACGTCTTGATTTTCTTTGGGCTTTGAGGGGATATCTCTAAGAACTTCTTTAATTGTTTTTCCTTCAATGGTTTTGCATTCTCCATGTAGCATTCCTGCATCGAGGAGTAATTTCATTACTTGAGGAATCCCACCAGCTTTATGTAGGTCGACTGTTACGTATTTACCGCTTGGTTTGAGGTCGCAAATCACAGGAACAGTCTGCCTTATACGTTCAAAGTCATCGATCGTTAAATCAACTCCTGCAGTCCTAGCTATAGCAAGTAGGTGAAGGACAGAATTTGTTGAGCCGCCTACAGCCATGATGACACTGATTGCATTCTCAAAGGCTTCTTTCGTAAGTAAATCTAATGGCCTGATGTTATTCTTTACTGCATTTACAAGGACCTGAGCACTTTCAGCAGCGCTTTCTGCTTTTTCATCATCTACTGCAGCCATTGTTGAACTAAATGGCAAACTAAAACCCATCGTTTCTATTGCCGCAGACATGGTATTAGCAGTAAACATCCCTCCGCAACTGCCTGGTCCAGGGATAGCATTTTTTTCTACAGCTATTAAACGATCTTTGTCGATTTTTCCGCTTGCTAATTGACCGACAGCCTCAAATGAACTCACCACGGTCAAGTCGCAACCGTCTAATTTCCCAGGTTTAATTGTCCCCCCATAAACAAAAATCGAAGGTATGTTCATTCTTGCCATTGATAACATTGCTCCTGGCATATTTTTATCGCATCCACCTATCGCTAACACCCCATCCATGCTTTGAGCATTGCAAGCCGTCTCGATTGAATCTGCAATAACTTCTCTTGAAACTAATGAGTATTTCATCCCTTCCGTTCCCATGGAAATGCCGTCACTAACAGTTATGGTTCCGAAAGTTTGAGGCATTGCACCAGCCTCTTTTAACGCTGACTCTGCTCTATTAGCTAAATCCATTAATCCCATATTGCATGGGGTTATTGTGCTGTGCCCATTAGCTATTCCAATGATTGGCTTGTTAAAATCATTATCATCAAACCCAACAGCTCTAAGCATTGCTCGGTTTGGTGATCGTTGAATACCCTGTGTTATTGCATTTGATCTAAGCATTTGATTTCTATTTAATTGTTTAGAAAATTAGTATCAATTGGAAGATCCTAGGTCTTCTAATTGTTTGCGAACGTCTGCTATGGCCGAATTTAGCTGTTCAACACGTTGCTCTAAGTGCTCATTGCTTTGATTCCCTAGCGAATCAGATGCTAATTCAGTTGCCTCAGAGCCATCTTGAATTCTAGGTGCATAGAGCATTGCCTTTTGCTTTCTAGTCTCTTGCCTTTTTTCGGCTTCTGAAAGTAACCACCAAGCTAAACCTGCAGCTCCAAGTACGGCACCACTAATTAATGATGCCAAACTTCCTGAATTTGAATCTCGGTATTGGCTCATAACTTTTAATAACTTCGTTAAATGCTAGTGCGATGAGGTGACTCTGGTTTTGATACGTAATGATGGATCACCAATTCCAGGCGATAATTCACTTTCTGATATTAATTCAGGATCTATACAAGCACAATAAATATTCAAATCTTGAATATATTCTCCTATTTCTTTAAGTCCTTGATTAGCGGCTAATGCTGTGATTACCCTTATCCTTCTTGAATCAATTTCTTTATCTTTTAAATAATTTAAATCTTTTAAAAGATTTTTACCTGTTGTTATTTGGTCGATGTAAAAAATAATTCCAGCATTTTCTTCAATTTCTTTAGGTGGACCTCCGATACACAAATTTGAATTTGGAATTAAATTTCTCGCACCTCTATAGAGGTCAAGCCCAGCGGGTAAATAAGGAATTGCTAAAATAGGTATATCGGGATCAATAATTGAGCATTCAGTTGTTCCAGTTGAAGTTGTAATCTGCTCTTTTTTACTTGGGATCCAATCTCTAAGCGCTTCATAAGTGAGCCAGGTGCCAAGTTGCTCTAGGCCAGTTGCATAAAGGATTTCTGGGGTAGTAGGGTTCCTTAAAATAGTTAACCAATGTGATATGAGTGGGTGTGGAGGAACTATTACTCTTAAGCTCATTGACATGATTCATTCTTGGCCTTATGTGCCATAACGTGAATAAGTAAATTACCTGTTAAAAGTCCTTTTAAGCTCCTATGAACAAAAAAACTTCTTTCATCTCGGATTTTAAAGCAATTATTTTTGCTGTATTACTTATAGTTGTTTTGGTACTCCCTGCTAAAAGTGTTTTCGCTAGGACGCCTGCTGAGATTCGCAATCTAGAAGAACTCAATATTTCCCAAGATATGTCTAGCCAAGATTTAAGTGGAAATGATTTCGTAAAATTAGATCTGAAGGGAATAAATTTTAGTGAATCAAACCTTACAGGAGCAGTTTTTAATAACAGTAAATTGAATGGAGCAGATTTGCATGGTGCTCAGCTAAATGACGCATTGGCATATGCAAGCGATTTTGAAGGAGCTGATTTAAGGGATGTCGACTTCAATGGTGCATTATTGATGGAAAGTAACTTCACAGATGCTCTTATTGAAGGAGCCGATTTTACAGATGCGGTGATAAGTCGAATACAACAAAAAGAACTATGTAACATGGCTTCTGGAACAAATTCAAAGACTGATGAGGATACCAGTTACAGCCTTGGATGCTGAGTTATTAAACAAAAATAAAAATGAGCGCTAATCGTCTACCAGTTACGGTAGTTACAGGATTCTTAGGTTCTGGTAAAACAACTCTCTTGAGGCATCTTTTACGTGAAGGGAATCAACGTCTAGCTGTAGTTGTTAATGAATTTGGAACAGTTGGTTTAGATGGAGACCTTCTTAAAAACTGTGGGCTTTGCCCTGATGATGAAGTAGATGAAAGAATAGTTGAGTTAAATAATGGCTGCTTATGTTGCACTGTTCAAGAGGACTTCCTTCCTGCAATGGAAGCTTTGCTTCTTAGATCAAATCAGCTTGATGGAATCATTATTGAAACCAGTGGGCTTGCTTTGCCAAAGCCTTTACTTCAAGCTCTTAATTGGCCGGCAATAAGAAATAAGGTTTTTATTAATGGAGTCGTCACTTTAGTTGATGGATATGCTCTCTCAAATGGAAGCCCAGTAAGTGATTTAAAGAGTATTAATGAACAGATGACAAATGATAATAGTATTGATCACATAACTCCAATAGATGAGCTTTTTAGAGATCAATTGATCTCTGCTGATCTTGTACTAGTTAGTAGGTCTGATTTGCTTTCTGCGAAAGATTTTTTATTTGTCGAAGAAGAGGTAAAAAAACGAGGAAATTCAAATGCTAATGTTCTGCCTATATCAAATGGAATAATTGAACCATCAGTCATTCTTGGTCTTTGTAAAGAACAAAATAATATTTATCGTCTAGATCAAAATAACCAAAACCAAAACCAAAACCAAAACCATGACCATGACCATGACCATGACCATGACCATGACCATGTTGATGTAATTAGTGATCATTTAAGAATGGAAACCCCAATTGATCAAGATGTTTTGAGAGAGATGTTTTTGAGACTTGTCCCGGAATATCAAATTCTTCGAGTAAAAGGTAAATGCTGGATTGAAGGCAAAGCCTTGCCTCTTCAGATCCAAATGGTTGGCCCACGATTTAATTCATGGTTTGAGGCGGCTAATGAAAACGCTTGGCAACCTCGTCAGTCAGGTATTGATATTGTCTTTTTGAGTTTGAGAGAGGGAGTTAAAGAAGCTGTTGTAAATTCTTTATGCATAAGCACTCGTATAAAGTAATTTCCCATACTTATGTTAAAAATCGGTTGTTTTTTTTGTTTTTCCCGCGATTCTGTGTGAGTTAGGAGATAATTCTCTCTACAAACGAAATTAATAGCTTCCAAGCGGACATCATCGTCGTGAGCCAAGCATCTTCTGCTACCAAAAAACATAAAGTTCAAAGTATTGCTAGTACTCTGATCAAAATTACCTGTGATAAATGTGGAGGTAACGGTTACATGAAAACTAGTGCAAATTGTTATCACACCTGTCTTCCATGCCTAGGAAAAGGATACGTAGATGTGCAGAAAGAAAATATCAATTAGAAATTTATCAAATATTATCTAGAATGATTCTGCAAGCTTATTAACTTGGGTTAACCAAGGAAAGTAAAATTCCATTGATTTTTAAAAGTGTCTTTATTTAAAGCAAGAGTTTTTGTTCATTTAAGACCTTCTGTTTTGGATCCAGCTGGAGAAGCTACTAGGTCAGCCACAAAGAGATTAGGAATAGATGGAGTTACTCAGCTAAGAATTGGTAAATCTATTGAACTTGAGATAGAAGCAGCAGACAAGGATGATGCACGTTCGAAGATTGAGTTAATGAGTGATCGATTACTTGCAAACCCCGTAATTGAGGATTGGACTTTGGAATTTAAGGACGAACAGAAAGCACTTAAGAATTAAATAATATGAATATCGGAATTATTGTTTTTCCTGGATCAAATTGCGACAGGGATGTTAGGTGGGCTACTGAGGGATGCCTTGGAGTTCCTACAAGTTTTCTTTGGCATGAGACTACTGATTTAGATGGTTTTGACGCGATTGTCATCCCTGGGGGTTTTAGTTATGGAGATTATCTACGTTGTGGAGCCATTGCAAGGTTTGCCCCTGTTTTAAATTCTTTAATCTCTTTTGTTGATAAAGGTGGAAAAGTTCTTGGCATTTGCAATGGGTTTCAAATACTTACTGAACTAGGACTCTTGCAAGGAGCTTTGACAAGAAATAAGAACCTTCATTTTATTTGTGATAGAGCAAATTTATCTATTGAAAGTACAAAATCTACTTGGATGAAAAACTATAAAAAACATGATTCTATTTCACTACCTATTGCACATGGAGAGGGGAGATATCAATGTAGTTCTGACGTCTTAAAAAAATTGCAGGATGATGACTCGGTTGCTCTTAGATACGCAGATAATCCAAATGGATCAATTCATGATATTGCTGGAATCACAAATAAAAAGGGAAATGTTTTGGGGATGATGCCACATCCTGAAAGAGCTTGTGATGATGCTTTGGGCGATATTGATGGTAAATCAATTCTTAGTACTCTCCTTTCTTGAATTTATAAATCTAAGCATTAAAAAAGCTGCTATCAAAAAGAGATAGCAGCTTTTTTAGCTGATCTGGTTTAGTACTTGTATCCAGCTACAAATAACTGTTCATCAGAAGAAGGCTGAGAACCTGCAACATACAATCCTTTTGATGCCTCAGAGTTTGCTTGAGCCCTTGCAATAAGTGCTTTTTGTCCATCAGCAGTATTGCTGCCTTTCCATGCTTTTAGACATGAATGTTGCAAAGCACGACCATATGAGAATGAAACATTCCACTTAGCCTTTCTGTCGATCTTATTCATCAGATTTAAATAAACTGATGCTGCTTCCTCGCTCAAGCCACCTGAAAGGAAAGTAATACCAGGTACACTTGCTGGTACGCATCGTTCCATTGTACGTATTGTCATCTCAGCGACTTGCTGTGGATCAGCTTTTGTTGAGCTGTCAGCACCTTGTACTGTCATTGATGGCTTTAGGAGAGTTCCTTCTAGAAGAACTCCGTTTACTTGGCAAGCTAGATAAACTTCCTTGATTACTTCTTCTTGGACTGCTGCAGTCTTTTCAATTGAATGTGAACCGTCCATTAGGATTTCTGGTTCAATAATTGGAACTAAGCCAGATTCTTGTACTGATCTAGCGTATCTAGCTAAACCCCAAGCATTTTCCCTTATAGAAAGTTTAGAAGGACAACCATCATCTGTTATTTGAAGTACTGCTCTCCATTTTGCGAATCTTGCACCTTGCTCGTAGTAGTCAGCAGCTCTTTCAACAAGTCCATCTAATCCTGAGCAGAAGGTCTCAACATCATGGCCACCGGCTAATGGTCTTAGACCTTTATCAACCTTGATTCCTGGGATAATGCCTAACTTTTCAAGCTTCTTAACCATTGGCTCACCATCAGGATGGTTTTGGAAAAGAGTTTCTTCAAAAAGAATTGCTCCACTTATGAAGTTTCCAAGACCTTCTGTTGTGAAAAGCATACCTCTATAAGCTTTTCTGTTCTCTTCAGAGTTCTCAACACCAATTGAAGCAAGCCTTTTACCTACTGTTTTCGTTGACTCATCAACAGCAAGAATCCCTTTGCCTGGCTGGGCTATGGCACTTGCGGTCTTCTTTAGTTCTTCTGCGTAGTACGAGAGTGCCATTTATGCAACAAAAATTTCATTAAGATTATTCCATATTGAAGGCCCCTTTTGTTGCTTATTACACTTAAAAAGTTTTTTATTTTTTTTTAATCCAATAATTAATTCTAAAAATTATTTTTACTTGAGTTGAATTGGATTTCTTCAATTGATTTCTATCTTCATACCTATTGAGTTTGATTCCTTTACCTTATCGCAAACTATTTGGCTAGCTAATCCCTCTACTAAGCCTGGAATTACTGGGGTTCCATCTGCAATACTTTGAGCCCACCAGTTTTGTATTCTTGCTACTGGAGCTATTCGACCATCTGTCCATATTTTTGAAAAAGATAGGTCAGAGTCAGGTTGGATATTTTTAAGAACGTCTCCTTTGTTTGAGTACCAAAGCCCAAATCCGTGAACATAATCGTTCTGGTTCTCGCTGCTAAGAACAAGAGTTCCATTGCTTCCATAGATTTCCAGACTAAAACCCCTGCTTTGTTTTGTTACTGCAGATAAATTTACTTGGGCTGGAATTAAATTGTTGTTAATGCTTTTTATTTGTAGTTGAGAAATACTTACATCTTCACTTGTCACTTTTTTAATGGTTTTTGATTGTGGACACTCTCTTTCTTCAATTGAAGTTGAATTTATTGCGCTCAAAGAATGAGTAGGACCAATTAGCCAATGAATCATGTCAAAAGCATGGGTTCCCAAGGCTCCCAGTACCCCTCCACCAGAATTTTCATCTGAATACCAATTCCATGGCCTATCTGGATTAGCCCTGCTACTCATTAGCCAATCAAGCTTTACAAAATATGGTTCATCTAGTTTCTTCTCGGTAATTATTCGCTTTGCTTGCATGAATAGCGGAACGGCACGATATTCGTAATCAACAGCTATTTTTAAATTTCTTTTGAGAGCGTTTCTTTGAAGCTCCATCACCTCATAAGCATTTAAACAAGTTGGCTTTTCAAGTAAAAGATGTTTTCCTCCTTTAATTGCCTCTAGTGCAAGCTCGTATCTGGGTGCTGGCGGAGTAGCTATGATTATTCCATCTACTTTGGAATCATTTACTAAATCCTCCCAGGTCTCGTAGGCACGAAGATTGTGCTTATTGCAGGCTTCTTTAAGCCTTTCTGGCCGAGGATGCCACAATCCCACAAGCTCAATATTCTTATTAGATAATGATGCAGGAATATGAACACTTTCACCGAAACCTAGCCCTGCAATTGCTATGCGAATCGGATGATCTGTATTGATCATTCTTTTAAATAATTTATGAGTTTAAACATTTTCGCAGCTATCTGAAATCACATCATCTAATAGTTTATCCCCATTAGGGTCTTCCCATTTTGGGTATAAATTTTTTTTACCATTAACTGAAATATCTTTGAATTTATTAGTCATACAATTGATTTTCATTATATAAATATTCTCCTCTATTTCCTTTGAAGTACTAGGGGCGATTTTTATGTATTTTGTAGTTAGTTCTATTATTCCATTTTCTTCAATATTAATACTATCTCTATCTAAATATTGAACTCCCGTAGGCATTCGACTAACTTCAACCCAATTAGTATTGGCTCCATATACTATATTTGTACTATTGAAAAAAATTAATAATATTAACACTAATATATTCAAGAGTAGATCAAATTTATTTTTTATTTTTTGATTTATTTTAAGCATTAGTTTGTAATTTTACTACTTGTGTCTTATGTAATCGAAGTATCTTTGCCAAAGTTTCTTTAAGTTCTGTTCTTGGTACAATGGTATCTACGAAACCATGATCTTGAAGATATTCTGCTGTTTGAAAATTATCAGGAAGTTTTTCTCTAAGTGTTTGTTCAATTACTCTTCTCCCTGCAAATCCAATAAGTGCTTTGGGTTCTGCAAGTATTAAATCTCCAAGCATTGCAAAACTAGCAGTAACTCCTCCAGTGGTGGGATGTGTAAGTAAAGGCATATAGAGCAACTGTGCATCTCTATGTCGTTCAAGCGCCCCTGAAATTTTTGCCATTTGCATCAGACTTAACATCCCTTCTTGCATTCGCGCACCACCCGAAGCGCAAACAATTAGCAATGGCAGCTTTTCTTTGGTTGAATGTTCGATAAGCCTTGTGATCTTCTCTCCTACAACAGATCCCATTGAGCCACCCATGAATCTGAAGTCCATTACGGCTAGTGCCATAGGAATAGAATTAACTTCGCATGTCCCTGTTAAAACACCATCTTTAAGACCAGTGCCAGCTTGACTTTCTCTTAGCCTGTCTGCGTAAGCTCGTCGATCTTTAAAACCAAGAGGGTCAACTGGAGTTAAATGATTATTGATTGATTTGAATGTATTTGGATCAGAAATTAGTCTTATTCTCTCTTTACTATCTATTCGATTGTGATGCCCACAGTTACTACAAACACTGCAATTATCTATTAAATCTTTTCTATAAACTACTTGTCCGCATTCTGGACATTTTTCCCATAGTCCATCACTTTCTTCAGATTCCTGAGTGACTTTGCCAACAAATTGGCCTTTCCTTCTATCAGCAAACCAGTCGAATAATGACACTGCTATTTTGTGATTGAAATTAATTTAATACCTTGAGTCCCCTTAAAGGGATTACAAAGTTTGAATCTTATCTATAATCCATGAAGAAAATATCCCAATTGATAGAAAAGGCGCAAATGGATACTGTTCAAATGGTATAAATCTTTTAGTAATTTTTCCATGTAAACTATATATAGCTGAAAGTAAAAATGAAATACACAATGACAAAAAGCTGAATTCAATACCAAGCCATATTGTACTAATTGAAGAGAGTTTTATATCACCCAGGCCTAATGAATTTATTCCAAAGATTTTATAGCTTATATAACTTATTGAATACATTATTATGAAGATAATAATCATTGATAAAGAATTATTTGTTATTAAGTCTGTAATATCTATTTTGTCGTTTGACAAGCCTAGACATGCCAAGTAAATAATACCTGATAGGGCAAAGATTATTAATTTACTTTCACTTATTAGCATTGTGTTTATATCTTCTATCGATATAGAAAACAAAATATATAAAAGTATAAAAGTAAACGATATGATAATCACTATTAATTATTTACTTTATCTATCAATAATAGATATTATTAGCTTTGATTGATTGAATTTGTTATCCTGCCGCCTTTTTCTCTTCTATCATTTTATGAATAATAGGTGTAAGAATAAGCTCCATAGCAAATCCCATTTTCCCTCCGTTAACAACAATACTTGTAGGACTTGACATGAAGGAATCGTGAATCATTCCTAATAAGTACTGGAAGTCAATTCCCCATTTTTCTCTTGAACCTTTTCTGAAATGAATAATTACGAAGCTTTCGTCAGGTGTTGGAATGTTTCTGCAGATAAATGGGTTGGACGTATCAATGGTCGGTACTCTCTGGAAGTTAATATCTGTAAGGCTAAATTGCGGACATATGTGATTAATGTAATCAGGCATTCTTCTCAGAATCGTATCTACGATAGTTTCGGCTGAGTATCCCCTTTCTGCGTTATCTCTATGGATTTTTTGTATCCATTCGAGATTGGTAATTGGTACTACACCAACAAGTAAATCAGCGAATGAGGCCACATCATAATCTTTTCCTACTACTCCACCATGTAGTCCCTCGTAAAACAAAAGGTCGGTTCCTGTTGGAATATCTTCCCAGGGAGTGAATTGACCTGGATCTAATTTTGTTCCTAAACGAGTGTTGTGTTCCTCGGCTTCTTCTGGGCTATGTAAATAATATCTTTTCTGACCCCCGCCAGTTTTTCCATATTGACTGAATAGGTCTTCTAATTTGTCGAATAAATTTGCCTCTGGTCCAAAATGAGAAAAGTTTTCACCTCTTGAAAGTGCCTCAGACATTGCCTTTTTCATAGGCATTCTTTCAAAACGGTGATAACTATCTCCTTCAACAACTGCAGGAACAATCTTTTCCCGAGCAAATATATGCTCAAAAGCTCTTTTAACGGTGCTTGTTCCTGCTCCTGATGAACCAGTTACAGCTACTACTGGGTGAAGCTTTGACATCGACGCTTATGTATTGACTTTCATTTTTACAGGTCAACTGACCCTCAAAGTGAAACTATTCGAAGAGTTTTTTAATTTGTGAACTAATTATTTTAATTTTTCCGCCAATAGTTCACCCATTTGAGAGCAACCAACCTGTTTAGTCGTCTGAATGCTCATTAAGTCAGAAGTTCTATAACCGTCATTAAGAATTTCGTTAATTGCATTTTCTAAAAAAGTTGCCGCTTCTGTTTCATTAAGGGCAATTTTTAACATCATTGCAGCAGATAAGAGCATTGCTATTGGATTAGCTATATCTTTTCCTGCGATGTCAGGAGCTGAGCCATGAACAGGTTCAAAGACACCTGGCCCATCAGTGGTTAACGAAGCAGAAGGAAGCATGCCAATTGATCCTGTCAGCATGGCTGCAATGTCGCTAAGAATATCTCCAAATAAATTACCTGTAAGAATCACATCAAATTGGCTTGGATTTCTAACAAGTTGCATTGCTGCATTGTCTACATATTGATGCGTAAGTTCTATATCTTTGTATTTGTTAGACACCAATATTGTTTCCTCTCTCCATAGTTGACTTACATCTAAAACATTAGCTTTATCAACTGAGCAAACTTTTTGATTTCTTTGTTTGGCTAATTTAAAAGCAATTTCTGCTATTCGATTCACTTCCTCGGAGGTGTATGTCATCGTGTTAAATGCCCTTTCTCCTTTATCTGTTTTTATCCTTCCTTTTGGTTCTCCAAAGTAAATACCGCTGGTAAGTTCTCTAACTACTACTAAATCAACTTCTTTAACAAAGTCTTCTTTCAAACTACTTGCTTTTGTTAAGGATGGAATTATTTTTACTGGCCTTATATTTGCAAAAAGATCCAAAGAAGATCGGAGATTGAGTAGGCCTGTCTCAGGCCTTTTCTCTCTAGGTAATTCGTCATACTTTGGGTCTCCTATTGCCGCTAACAAAACAGCATCAGAGTTCTTACATTCTTGAAGAGTTCTATCTGGGAAGGGGATACCATCTGAATCTATTGCTGATCCCCCGAAAGGCATTTCTTTAAATTTGATTTCAAAGCCAAATTTCCTTGAGACTAGGTCAAGGATTTTATGAGTGACGTTTGTTATCTCTGGACCAATTCCATCTCCTGGCAATAATGTTATTTTGTAAGACTTCATTTTGTGTTCTTAATCAAGAAGAAAACTTACCTGGATTTTTTTCGATCTAATTGACGAATAGCTTTTGCTATCTCAGGTAGTTTTTTGAAATTAGCAGAGCATCTCAACCATAATTTATTTGGAATAGCTGGGAAGCCGCTAACAACAGTTCCTGCCTCGATATTTGATACTATTCCTGTTTTAGAACTGGCTATCACTCCATCGCCAATTTTAACTCTATTGCTGATACCAACTTGTCCAGCAAGAATAACTCCGTCTCCAATCTGTGCTCCTCCAGCAATTCCAACTTGAGCAGCCATAGCACATCCTTTACCAGTAGTTACTCCATGACCAATTTGAACTAGGTTATCAATTTTTGTATCTTCACCAATTATTGTCTCTCCTACTGAAGGCCTATCAATCGTTGATCCACTACCAACTTCTACTTTATTTTTTAAAATAACTATTCCCACTTGAGGCATTTTCTTCCATCCATTTGATGTGGGCACGAATCCAAAACCTTCACCACCAATAACAGCATTGGCATTAATTACACACTTGTCACCAAGTTTAGATCCAGAATGAATAACACTATTTGCGTGAATTAAATTTTTGGAACCAATTCTTACATTTCTATATAGAACAACTCCTGCATGAATGATAGTCCCAGCTCCAATTTCTGTATTATCTCCAATATAAGCATTAGCTCCGATTGAAACTCCAAGACCAATTTTTACATTCTGACCGATGACCGCACTTTTATGTATGCCTTCACTTTCCACATTAGAAGGATAAAGAAACTCTAATGTTTCAGCAAAAGCAATCTTGGGCTCTTTAAGTATTATCCAATCAACTGAAATTTTCTTTGCTATTTCAATAATATAAGTATCATTTGCTGGTAATAATAGAGCAGATGCTTTTGAAGTCTCTATGAGATTTCTAAGATTTAATGGACTATTATTGTCTAGAAAACTTATGTCATTATCCTTGGCATTTTCTAAAGAAGCTGCGGTTAAAATAACTGGATTGTTTTTTATTTTAAAGTCAACGACACCAGATTGACCTTTCTTCAGTTTTTCGACAATTTCAATGAATTGCATGATTTGATTTAATTGGGGAAGTGAAAATTACTATTGTTATCTGAGTTATTCACTTGTTAGAACCAGAACATCTCGGTGGATAACTAGAGGAGATCCTGTTGTTTCGGATCTTGAATTAATTCCTATCTTTATAGCATCACTGCTCATTGAGCAAATTCCCTTAGCAAATTCCTCTCCTTCCGTGTTAATAACTTTTACAGGTTGATTAGCAATAAAATCTCCACTAACTTTTTTTACCCCAACTAATAATAGTGAAGCACCTTTGTTTTTGATAGCTTCACTAGCACCATCATCTAAGTGTATTTCTCCGACTGGTTTAATTGCATGTGCCAACCAACTTTTTCTATTCCCGATAGGGTTTGGATTGGGGTGAAAAACAGTTCCTATTTTTTTTCCATCAAGTAATTCGCCTAATATTTTCGGATCTCTGCCATCTGCTAATTGAACTTTTATCCCGCTTTCAGTGGCGATCTTTGCAGCAGTTAATTTTGTTTTTATTCCTCCAGTCCCCCATGAAGTTTGTTCATTTGCTAGTTCTAAATTATTTAATTCTTTTGAATTGTTAATATCTTTGATTGGCTTAGCTTTACTATTGATTTTGGGATCAGAAGAGTAGAGATGATCGATATCAGTTAATAATATTAATTGATCAGCAGATATAGCTGTTGCAACTAATGCAGATAAAGTATCATTATCACCATACTTTAGCTCTTCATCTGAGGTTATATCATTTTCGTTTACGATTGGTATAACATCCCATTCGAGCAACCTTTTTAATGTTTGCGAAGCAGAATTATAACTATTTCTTGATCCTAATTCTGACCTAGTTAATAATATTTGCGCAACTTTATATCCAAAACTGCTCATAGCCTTTTCATACAAAGCCATTAAATGAAGTTGACCTATTGCAGCAGAAGCTTGAAGAGAGATTATTTCTTTAGGTCTTGTCTTGAATCTCATTTGATGACATCCAAGTCCTACAGCACCACTAGAAACCAATATAATTTTATCGCCATTCCTTTGAGCTTTTGATATATAAGAACAATAATCGTTAATTACATCAAAAGTTGTATATTTATCGTTTCCTCTCAAAAGGCTTGTGCCAATCTTTATTACCCAGGTTGTCATAAAATGTCTCCAGTTATAATTCTTGCTAAGTATCTTTCTAAGGATTGAAAATTATTTTTTTCAATTCTTTTTCCATAATAATCTACCGAATCTACCAATATTGTATACATTCCTAATCTATTGCCTACAAGAATATCTGTAAAAACTCTATCTCCAATTATTGCTACTTCATTTGATGAATATGGAATTTTGTCTATTATCTTCTTTAACTTTTTTTTACTTGGTTTGCCACCAGAGCATGTAAATTCTAAATCTAATTCATCAGCAATTAATTTTATTCTGCTTTTAGATGGATTATTGCTGAATAAGTAAATATAAAAGTATTTTTTTGAATTATCAATCCAATTTTTTATGTCACTTGAAAGTACCGGCTTTTTCCCAGAAATTAATGTTCCATCTACATCAAGTATTAGTGCTTTGACGTTTTTCGATGATAAATCATTTATCGAGATCTTTGAAATTTTATCGTTTACCTTCCAATTTGGAATAAGTAATTCTTTAATGTTTATTCTGATAATCCCCTTCCCTCAAGTTCAGCTTCAATTCCTGATTGTATCTTGTCAAACTCTTCACCTTCAACAAGCTTTACTTCTCCATCTTCTAGCTTTCCGACTATGAAGAAAGGGTCAAGAGGAATGTATAGACCATACTCATTACTTTCAACTCTAAAATTGACAAGTAGCTCGTAGGTTTCTGACTCGTCATCAATGTCTTCTTCCTCAATTTCTTCTGGTTCAGGCTCATCTAATTCGCCTGAGACTGTAAGTGTGATAGCTGAGCGAACAAGTCTAAGATCGTGTTCTTGAAGAACAACATCAGCTACTTCAAGTATTGGCTCATTCTTTTCAATTGTTTCTATTAGCTTGGGATCTTGATCGTCAATCAATTGAAATAGAGATACAGGAGTATCTACTGGAGTTAACAGGGCATATTCATTGCCTTCAAGAGGTACTACTTGTTCAAGAAAACACAGGAGATCTGAACCTTGAGAATCTTTAACTAAAAGAGTCGGTACTTGGTCGTTTTTATTTGTTGTTGACATAGTTGAGTTCTTATTAATCTGTGTCTAGTTTTATTTGATTATGTTTTTACATCATATTCAAAATTTAATTTGAGTCATCCAGATCAGGTCCCTCAATAAGCCATTGTTGTAAAAGTATAGCGGCAGCTGCACTATCTATTCTTCCAGTCTTGTCATTTTTTAAAGAGAACTTTTCTTTAGCCTCTACGGTTGAACAATGTTCATTGATAAAAGCCAAAGGAAGTTTTAAACATTTAGCTAATTTAATCCCATATTTTTTACATCGAATAGATTGTTTAGTTTCCATGCCATTCATATCAAGAGGATTACCACAAATGAGCCCTTCAACTCTTCGGTCAAAACATATTTTCTCGAATTCTTTTAGATCTTTTTCAAAGCTATCTCTAAAAATTGCGGGGAGATGAGTTATTGATATTCCAAGTGGATCACAACCTGCAATACCAATCCTTTTATCTCCAATATCAAGACTCAAAACTGAACAGGGTTTTGGCTGAATCATTTGTTATTTTCAATATGAATAGTTGAAGGTAATTCCGGTTGTTGTTGTAAATTGCCTACAAGATTAGTTAATAGTTCAGTTTCGATAGATTTTAATTTATATCCATTTTGTTTTTTCCAAATACTTCTTCCTAGAAGAACTCTCTCCTCTGAAACTTCCCAGTCACTTTTATGTAAAATGTCATTTAATTTATTGTCTTCACTAGTTGTTTCTATATAACAATTACTTTTCCCAGCTTTCATATTATTAATTCTATTTGGAATAGATTGATTTAGTCTTTCATCCCAAGCTAATCCTCTTATTAATTCTAATGAATAATTATTTTGGGGGCAAACAGATGGTATTAACCCAGCGATAATATTATTTTCTTTTGATTTAATTACACCAGTTAATGTATTTCTTTTTTCATAAATATCATGCCACTGCCTATCAAAAATTGACCTAAAGTTAATTGACTCTTTAGCTTGTTCAAGTCTCCATATTTGTTGACTATTCTCTTCATTTAGTTTTTCCCAGGTGAAATTATCTTTATACTCTTTTTTTCTATATTTAATATCTTCTTTTCTATTCCAATATTTTATTATTCTTAGCGGTTGAAAACCAGATTGTCTAATAACAGATAAATTTTGATTATCATTTGTTTTTATAGAAGTTAAAAAACTTTGAGTATTAATATTGCTTTTATAAAGAACTTTTCTTAATAAATTCTGTAATAAGTTATAACGACTGAAGGATATTGATTCTCCTATAAAGTATGGCTCTGATATACACCAACAAGTACCTCTCCGATTTATTGGAGTCGCTAAAATGTATGCAATTATATTATATCTTTCTACTGCTACTAAACATGTTGAGTTCCGAGTAGGAATTAAATTAGTTAAGCTGGACTCTAATGAAGAAAACCATTTTTTGCATAATAGAATTTGAAATATACCAAGGTATTTTGAATTATTGTCAGCTCTAAGCATTGATAAATGCTTGAGCTTAAGTGGCTCAATTGATAAATCCGAAGATAATGAGTCATCATTTTTCATTTAATTATTTTATTATATTTTTAACTTTCATGTGACTATTAACCTGTTTCATCTGATCTGATGAGTACTAGGGGTGTTTGTTGGTTAGCATTACCTGCTGGATTTGATGTTAAAGATCTTTTAATTATTTCAGCATTATCAACATTACTTGTTGATAGAATTTTAACTCTTCCTAAATCATTTACATCTACAACAGCAACATTAACGTTTAGTTTTTTTGCGGCATTAATACAAAAAGTTTTAGTATCTTTAGGCCCTAAAACTATACTTTTGTCATAGGGCGGCGTTGTACCAGTGATGTCATCAATCAATCTTGCTTGTTCACCTGCTAAACGATAAAACATACCCTTAACACCAAATAATTTTAATATTCCTCCAATTAACCATGAAATTATTACGCGTGTTGGACCAGAAATATTTATTAGTGTTTGCATTCCGGCAGCTGTAGCTAAACTACTAGTCGGGTGAAATCCTTTGCAAAGTATCCTTGAAATTAGATTTGATTTTACGTTCCTATAATCTATGTATCTTCCTTGCATTACGGCTAGTGGTGACTCTCCAATTGTAAGAATATCTGTAGGCAAGTAATTTGGTGGCATGTAGGATTCTAATACTCTAATAGGATCATCTAAACTGCCAAGAATATGAGTTCTTATTGGATCTACTAGATTAGTACTAGAAGAATTTGCTTTGGATATATCTAAAGAATTAGGTAATACAAAACCATCGAATCTTTTGAAAGAACCGAATGGTCCGTAATTAACCCATTCTATATCTAGCCACAAACATTTAATCTTATCTATAGCTGTACTTTTAATTTCATATTCAATTTCAATTTCGACAAATATCGATTTTTTCCCTTTTAAAATATATGCAGTCCAATAGTCATTATTTTGATGTTCTTCTTCATCTGTGTGAAGTGGTTTGATTTTTGTCTGAATATTTATTATCTCATTTTTATCTATACCAATTAGCTGAGGATGAACATTAAAAGAAGGAATCATAACTTCCATTCTTTTCTTTGAATTTTTAATTTCAACACGAGTAATATATTTGTGCTTAGAATTGAATATGATTTTTTTAAATTCTTTGGGTTTCAGAACTAATGGCGAATATTGTCTGAAACAATGATTTATTTCAATTAAAAAAAATATGGTTATTATGAAAAAAAGAGAATTTAATAACATTTTTAATGAGAATATTTGATAATTTATTAAAAAATTGTTAGTACTTTTATTACATTTTTAGGTGCCTCTAGGTTTATTATAACCTTCTTTAGAGGGCTCACTATTGTATTCGTTAAAGCTTTTTACTTCTAGATCAAAATCAGGTTTCTTTAGACCTGTAGCTTTAGTTATTGCATCATTAAGTTTATCGAAAGATACCTGACCTTCTTCGTCTAGGAGAACATTGCCTTTTCCGTCAAGTATCACTGTCTGAGGTATCTTCCCATGCCAGTAATAGCCAGGGTCCGTAAAAGTTTTCTGGTCATCATTGTCTAATTCATCGATTGATAGAGGAATTAAATCAACAGATGAGCTCCACAATAACTTAATGCCTGAAACTACAGGGGCAAATTGTTTACTAGTACTACTATCGTCTAGATAGAAAACTAAAACACTTGTTCTTTCGTTCTTTAACGATTCTGATAATGTGCTTTGCGGTGGAACTAATGATCCGTTACCAGCATATATTGGGTAAATATTTCCATCATAGCTATCAGTATCCCTAGCAGAATAAACTGGATTAACAAATAGAAGAAAAAGTATAAGCAGTGAGGAAAATATTCTTAACAAAATCAATGTATGTACTATTTTCTAAATTCTAAAGTCTTAAAGCAAATATAGCTATAGTTATTAATAATTCAATTATCCTTTGGATAAGTTTCTTCCCATACCTTGAGCGATACCTCTACCAATTAATCCTATAGATCTTCCCACAACTTTAGTGAGGATTAGAACTATTAAATCACCTAAGTATTGAATTATTGCCTGTACTTGTGGTGCCAAGGCATCTCTTAATTCTATTATAAATGCTATTTGTCTTTGGGCCCAGTCTAGTTTCTTTAATTCATCATCTCTAGGTTCAAGAGTGATAATTTTTTCAATTTTATTGTTTTTGACTGTATAATATAATCTTTTACTTTCATATAATCTAACCGGCTTTTTAAATAGATTTTGAAGTTGATTATTTGTATTTATATGATTTCGTTTGCGTTCAAGTTCCCTTGTTGAAACTAATTCTTTATTTAGAAAGTATTTACGTAATTCTGGCCATTCAGAACATGAAGATATAATCTCTTCACTAACTATTTCAGCTGTCCTGAATATCCAATTTAGAATAAATGTTTCTAATTGAATAATAGATCTAGGGTCTTCTATTGATAAATAGTCTCCATCCAGAAGAAGCGGCTTATTATTTAGTATTGGATCTATTATTAATGCTATTGATGGTAGTTCATCATCAAGTATTCCAAGATCTGCATTATGTACTAGAAAGTCTGAAATAAAAACGTCAACACCATTCTTTTTTAAACGATCATATGAATCTATGAAATTGCGCAATGTATTAGCTCGTAATTCAGGAGTAATTGATTGTAAAATCTCCTCTAATCCTTTTTCTCGATTATCTTTAGAATCAAGTTTGATTATAATAGTTGAAAATTCTTTCAGAAGAGTTTTTAAAAGATTATATCGTTTGCTTTTATTTAATGAATAAAGAGCTGCTAGCTCGCCCGTAGAATTTGTCAGGTCATCTTGAAGTCTCTCCTTTACCCGTTTATAAATAACATTCCATAATTCATTAGTTGAGGTATTTTTTATTGTTATGTCAGTATTGTATTTGTTGATTATATTTTTATTGTTATTACTTTTAATGGGAGACTCTATTAATACCTCTAGCGGCCCCCATAACCAGAGAATTAATCTCTTCGCTGTTAATAGTTCTCTTCTTCTACCTATTAATATGAAAAGATAAAATGTATTTATTGATTTCTTGGCTATTATTTGATCTATAGTGTATAGATCTTTATTTATTTGTGATAAACCACTTGTTAATAACCAATGTCCTAGGCCATATGAATTATGAATGGAGTCAGCATTGTAATTTGTTTCATTATTAATTTTAAATACTCTGCCGCCGCCAATCAAAATATTGATTGTATCTCTTAAAAGTTCAACAGTAGGATCTTGAATAACTCCTTCACTACCAAAAGTCATCAAATCATCAGAGGATAATTTAATACTTTTTGGTAATACAATTAGGACAGGAGATTGCTCCCATCTTTCTTTTAACTTATGAATTTCTAGTTTGATTGAGTTTGAGAGTTCTACTTCTTCAAGGCAAAATAGAATAAGTTTAGGCAACCCATTTATATCTTTTTTGTCTAGGAGTATTTCTAAATTATCATCTTGAGATGTTAGCTGTAATGCTAATGACTCGCCTAACAGTGAAGGCGCTATCATTAAAATTTGTTTTGCTCTTTCTTCTATCAATTTTAAATCTAGAACCTATCCTTTTTAAGATAACTTGATTTAAAAATACTTCCAGCCCTATTTCAAAAATCCAAAGGATTGAACATTTTTTTAAATGTTAGACAAGAAATTTATCTTTCTCATTGAAAGCATCTTGCAGAAGAAGATTTTTTAGAGTTAAAATCGCTTCCTTTAAATCTATTGAGCCGTCATATAGTGCTCTGCCTACGATTATTCCTTCAATACCTTCATCCGCGAAATCTGCTAGTGAAATTAAATCAGCTATTGAACCTATCCCCCCTGAGGCAATTACTGGATTAATACTTATCTCAGCTATTTCTCTTAAGGCTTGAACATTAGGTCCTTTTAGAGTGCCATCGGTAGCAATGTCAGTTGATATGATTGCCGCTAAGTCAAGATCGTTAAGTTGTTTTGCTAAGTCTAGAGAAGATATTTCGCTTTGTTTTAACCAACCTCGAGTGGCTACCATTCCCTCTTTGGCATCAATTCCTACTGCAATTCTTTTTGGATATTCTTTAGATAGGTCTTTAACTAATTCGGGCTTCTCTATTGCAATTGTTCCTAAAATAATTCTGTCTATTCCAATGTCGAATAATTCTTTCGCACGATCAATACTCCTAATTCCACCGCCAAGTTGAATAGGTATTGTAATAGATTTTTTTATCTCTTTTATAGTTAGATCATTTATGGGCTCACCTGTCTTGGCACCATCAAGATCTACAAGATGTAGTCGTTTTGCTCCCTTGCTTTCCCAAATTTCCGCTTGTTTTACAGGATCACTATTGAACTTAGTAACTTCATTATAATTTCCCTGATTTAGTCGAACACATTTACCATTCAGTAGATCTATTGCAGGTATGATTTCCATCAAGAAAAAAATTATTACTATTCATCTAACATCATTTATGTAGCTCTGGGAGATTATCTATAGGCTTTAATATAAATTTTTTAATAAATGATCTTGAAAGTTCTTTTTTACGGTGGAACAAGGTTTGTAGGAAAATCCCTTGTCTCGAACTTGTTATCAAAAGGACATGAGATATTTGTTTTTACACGTGGAAATTTACCAGTACCAGAAAATATAACTCACCTAAAGGGAGACAGGTCAAATGATGAGGATCTAAAAAAACTATCTGATCATTCATTTGATCTGATTGTTGATAGCTCTGGACGAAAGTTGGAGGATACTCAAAGACTTCTTAAATTTTCAGGTCTTCCTAGTTACAGATTTATCTACATAAGTTCTGCAGGCGTATATGACAACACACAATTATTTCCTGTTGGTGAAGATAGTCCAATAGATCTTGCAAGCCGTCATATAGGTAAAGCAAAAACAGAGTCTTGGCTCAAGGCTGAAGGTATTCCTTTTACGAGTTTTCGCCCGACATATATTTATGGCCCAGGCAACTACAACCCTATTGAAAAATGGTTTTTTGATCGTATAACTAATGGTCGATCTATTCCTGTTCCTCTTGATGGTCAAGCGATCACGCAATTAGGACATGTTTCTGATTTGGCCGAGGCTATTGCGAAATCTCTTGAAACAGATAAAGCGAATAATCAAATTTATAACTGTTCAGGAAGAAAAGCAGTAACTTTTAAAGGTTTAATTGAAACGGCAATTTTAGCTACTGGAAACAAAGTCACTGATTTTGATTTGCGTTCTTTCGATCCATCAAAACTTGATCCTAAAGCAAGAAAACTTTTCCCTCTACGGTTAATTAATTTCTTTACTGATACTTCTAAAATTGAAAAAGATTTATCTTGGGAGCCCAAATTCGATTTGTTAAATGGTTTAATTGATAGCTATAAGAATGATTATCTATTAGCTAATCACGAACAAGTTGATTTTAGTTCTGATGAGCTTCTTTTTGATTGAATATATAATTGATAGCAGAACTTAAAGTAAGAAACAATGCTATCCAGAATGAGAAATAGCCTATTTTATTAATAATATTGATTGTATAAATTGTACCCCACTTTTTTGGCCATAATAATAGAATTATACTTGCAAACTGAAATGTAGTTTTATATTTAGCCTGAATTGACGCTGGACCACCTGAGGTTTTACCTGATCGCCAACAAGTTATTAACAGTTCTCTCGATATTATTAACCATATAGCCCATAGCGGCACTAGATTCTCATGAACCAACCAAATCATTGGACCAATAAGAAGGATTTTGTCTGCTAGAGGATCAAGCTTAGCGCCAAAAGCAGATTTATGATCATATTTACGTGCAAAATATCCGTCTAGATAATCAGTAAGACCAGCTATCAGGATTAGAAAAATAAAAACTTCATTGTTATAATTTTTCAGTGTAATAATTATTGGCAATCCAAGTAATATCCTTGAAATTGTAAGTCCATTTATAATCCTCGGCCAAGTCATAAATCTTTTTGCGTTCATAATTCTTTTGTTCATTTCATCTAAAATCTTATGTAGTTAAATTGTTTAAAAATACTAAAGCATAGCCTATAAGGAACCTATTATATTATAATCAGACTTAATAGAGAAAAATCATGACCACGTTTCTTATATTCATGTTTTTCTTATCATTAGGCGTAATGGCATTTATTGTTAAGAAATTAGAGCAAGAATAACCTAAAAGTTTTAATTACTAATAACATTAATTTGATCGAACATTCTTTTTATAATTTGCTTCAGGAGTAGACGTTTATAATTCATTAAATTAGTTGTATAGAGATCATAACTTATTATTCTTAATAAGCGCTTTTGGTGACCTTTTAAAAGTTTCAAACAAACTCCTTTTAAATGATAAACCAGTAATTTTGAATAGGAGTTATACATAATAACTTTAAGTTGATACATATAATCAACTGATTCATGTCCTCAAATAAGTTTAAATGGTTAAGAGATTATGCTTCTTGATTATATTTATATTAAATATTAATATTTTTTTTGACTAATGATAGATATTTTATTTATTTTAGTAATAAAATGTCTATTTGTACTTTCTCTAAATTATTTATTATAAACAGTTTATTGGTGTTTATTCTGAGCTATTAAATCTATCTAATAATGGTAATATGTTCTATTTTGTTGATTAATTAATTTTTCTAATCCCTTTGTACTATATGAATAATATATCAAAGAATATATATTTATCAATAAATATTATATATATGTTTTAACTAGATGTTTATTTTTGCTCATATTTATAGATTTATAATTCATTTTTATTAAGGTTATTAATAGAAAATATCATTTATGGATAACCTTTTATCTATTAAATCTCTTTGTGATGAAGATATTGATTTTGTTACTGAAATATCTCGAAAAGAAGGATTTGCGCCTGGAGTTGGTGATTTAAGAATTTATCAAAATACTGATAAACAGGGACTTTGGGTTGGTTGGTTGGATAACAATCCTATTGGTTGTATTGCAGGTGTTCGATATAATCAATATTACGGATTTCTTGGATTGTTTTTAGTAATTGAGGAGTATAGAGGTAGAGGTTTTGGCCTTCAGCTTTGGAAAAAGGCTTTAAGTCATTTAAGTGATTTGCCCTGTGTTGGTTTAGAGGCTGCGCCAGAGAGAATTACTGATTACTCAAAATGGGGCTTCACGATATCTTCGAAAACTACAAGATGGCAATTGTTGGGTGATGGGAAATTAGTTGAGGAATACTCTAAGAATGATGATTTTGATGATTTCAGCTTTGTTGAAGGCTCATCAATACCTCAAGATGCCGTAAAAAAATTTGACGAAAAAAGAGAAACAACTCCTAGACCTCATTTTTTATCGAATTGGCTCAATCATCCAGCTGGAAAGGTAATAGCAGTTATTGATAAGAAAAATTGCTGTCATGGTTTTGGTCGGATAAGACCATGTCTTTTGCAAAACGGAGATGGATGGAGAATTGGTCCTTTAATGGCTGATACTCCTATGCTTTTGCAAATTTTATTAAAGAAATTAATTGAAAGCCATCCTGGGTTGATAATTATCGACGCTCCTGGCCTAAACAAGTCAGCTTCTGAAGTCTTCAGAAAATTAGGTTTCAAATCAGAATCTGAAACTTTCAGGATGTATAGAGGTTCTCAACCTCCTGTTTCTATGAATGATGTATATGGTTTGGCTTGCTTGGAGTTAGGGTAATATTTTATTTTTTACCCATTAAAATTCAATTTTCCTCTGTGAATTTGTTTTTCTTCATTCAATTGAGTTTCTAATTGGTCAATAAGTGTCGTAACTAATGATTGGAATTCTGGTTGGCATCCTTTGAATGCAGCTTTATGTCTTATTGATTCGTTCCGTGTTCTTAGATCAGTAAGCATTAGCTGCAACGCGTCAATTTTAGCGTTGGTGTTCATAGTGAATTTTGGTTTTTATAGTCAAATACTAAACGCCTTTATTGCCTTACTCATATTTGTTTTGGGATTCTCTTCGCTACTAGTAATCTCGATGATTTTTTCTATAGAATCTTTTGTTTTTAAAGCTTCTATACAGGCTTTTGCAACAAGTCTTCTGGGAATCGAGCCTTCTTCTTGAGTTTTATCACCAGAGAACAAAATATTTTGATTTTTTAAATTAGTTTCATTTTCATTCAGACCTCCAGGACGTATGACAGTCCAATCTAGACCACTTTTTTGTAGAGATCTTTCACCTAATCTTTTCCATATAAGTATTAGACCAAATAGATTTAGAGGGTGTATCAATTTCCCAGCGCAAAGTGAACTAACAAGAACAACCCTATTTAACTTTTGTCTTTTACAGCTTTCAATTTGTTTTTTGATATTTAGATAATCTACTTTTGCTGGACCTGTTAAATCGATAGATGGCCTCGCACCTGTTGCTATAACTAGGCTCTCACAACCTTGTAATGCATAATCAAGAGTGGTTCCATTAGTGTCTGACAAAACGTACCTTTCACAACCTTGTATGGATTCAGGAATATCAGACTGTGATCTAACTATCAATCTCACTTCATATCCAGCTGATATAGCTTCCTCTGCTACTCGAAAACCTGTTTTTCCCGAAGCTCCTGTTATGGCTAATTTCATTAGAATTAAATTTCTTTAATATGTTTCTAGCAAGAAATAGTCCTTTTTGTTGCGATAATAAAATTAATAGATAATTATTAAGCCTTTATACAAATAATTGCTTTCTTTCTATTAGGGTAAAGTTCCTTACATAAGTTACAGATTGTGCCGTTACATCCTCTCGCCGAGCAATATTCTCTTCCGTAAAAAATTATCTGTAAATGTAACTTATTCCAAAGTTTTTTTGGAAATAATCTTTTTAGATCCTTTTCCGTTTGGATAACATTTTTACCTGAAGTTAATCCCCATCTCTGAGATAATCTATGAATATGTGTATCGACAGGAAATGATGGTACACCAAATACTTGAGACATAACAACACTAGCTGTCTTATGGCCGACACCAGGGAGTGACTCAAGTTCTTGAAATGTATTTGGAACTATATTATTAAATTTTTCATAAATAATCTTTGATAAGTTATGAGTATTTTTTGCTTTAGTTTTCGCAAGTCCAAGTTGTTTGATGTAATTATATATTTTATTTTCACCTAATTTATACATTTTCTCAGCTGATGGAGCAACCTTGAAAAGTTCTTTAGTTAATTCATTGACTTTCTTATCTGTTGATTGTGCACTTAATACAACTGCTACGAGTAGTGTGAAACCATTTTGATGATCTAATGGTATCGGTGTCTCAGGATATATTTCTTCAAGTCTCTTAATTATTATCTTTATCCTTTCATCTTTTTTCATTGCATTATGAATTGCATTGTTTATAAAGTTACTTAATTAAAACCCTATAACTTGAAGCAATAGTCTTTAATGAAAATAAACAGGTATCATTTTATACACTTGAGTGTGATTTTTGTCTATGAATTTTTTCTTTTAAGGTTGGTTTGTTTTTAATTGATTTCTAGAGAATAGAATATTCAAAAATAGTTTTGTGAGTACTGAACTAGAAGTCCACAATTTATGGCATGAATTTAAGTCTAATAAAAATAATAATTGGGTTCTAAAAGATATTAATTTTACTCTAAAAGCTGGAGAATTGATAGGTTTGCTTGGTCCTTCGGGTTGTGGAAAAACTACCCTTTTAAGATTGATAGCAGGTTTTGAAAAGCCAAAACGTGGATTAATAAAAAAAAATGGGCAGATAATTTCTAATAATCATTACCTTCTCTCCCCAGAGCGAAGGCAAATAGGGATGGTTTTTCAAGACTATGCTCTATTCCCTCATTTGAATGTTTGGGATAATGTTTGCTTTGGTATAAATAAGAAAGAGAAATCTATTAAAAGAGCAAATTGGCTATTGAATTTATTGGATATTTATGAGTTTAAAAATAGATATCCTCACGAACTTTCAGGCGGACAGAGCCAAAGAGTTGCCTTGGCTCGTGCTCTAGCCCCTGGGACTTCTTTGGTTTTGCTTGACGAACCTTTTTGCTCTTTAGATGTTGAAGTGAGATCTAGATTGAGGTCAGAACTTTCTTCGGTTTTAAAATCCTGCTCAGCATCAGCAATTTTAGTAACTCACGATCCTCATGAAGCATTAGCTATTTGTGATCGGGTGGCTGTCTTAAGAAGTGGTGAAATTCAACAATACTCAACTCCTTTTGAGATGGTTTTAAACCCATCAAATGATTTTATAGGTCAATTTGTATTGCAAAAAAATATTTTGCCAATTCAATACATTGATAATGCCTGTTCAACATGTATTGGTAAATTGAGTGTGCCTTTCGATATGTCGATTTCATCGAAATCTGTTTGTATGTTCGATAGGAATGCTATTCGGATCGAACCTTGTTCAAATGGTTCTTTTACTGTCATATCAAAAGAATACCGTATTAATCATTATGTCTATACTGTGATAAGTGAGAGTATAAAATTAAAATCAGAAATGAACTTGGATACATCTTTATCTATAGGAGATAGATGTAAAGTCCAACCAATTCACGAAAAAAACTTCTTAGTTCTACCAGAAAATATTAAATGTAAATTCTAATTAGTTAAAATGCTAAGAAAATTATATTTAACTATTTAACGCAATTGAGATTCATTATCAAATAATTTTTTTTAATTTTGGCATCAAAATCATACAAAATGAGTTATTATTTAATTGAACAAAAAATTAGTTTTTGCGTTCTTTGACCTAGCTTTTTTTTGTTATGCAATCATCTACATCCAATTCAATAGGACTTAACGTTGGTCCTTCAGGTCGTGCGATTGCACAGCCTATGGATATTGACCTTCTTGAGGCCCTTTATCAACATACTTCTCTTGAAAGGGTTTCAAGCGCACAATATTTAGCGATGTCCCTTTGGTTCCTCGAGAGAGAATTAAGAGGATTCTCTTCATTTTTCAAGAAAGAGTCTTTATCAGAGCAAGAGCATGGATTTAACTTTGCTAAATACATGATTGCTCGAGGTCAAACTGTTGAACTTGAAGAAGTAACTAAACCAATACAAGAATGGAAGACAGTCCAAGAATTAGTAACTTTGTCTTTCCAAATGGAGGCTGACGTTACAACCTCTGTTCAACAGCTTTATTCTTTGGCAGAGAGATCCAATGATACTCGTACAACGGTATTCCTTGATCCAGTTATCGACGAGCAAATTAAATCAGAAGATGACATGGCTTATTTACTTGGTAAAGTCAAATTTGCTAATAATGATCCTTCAGCATTGTTTATTATTGATAATGAATTAAAGATAAATTAAATTTATCTTTTGTTGAACTTAGTTGAACTTATATTTGTTGAAAAGAATTAGATCTTTTAGTTATTTCTAATAGGAATTCTAAGGATAAATCATCAGAGTTTGTTTTAAACATGCTTTCAGATATGGATAATATTTTTAGTCTATTTTTATTTAACTTATCTAATTCTAACCTTAATCTTTTTGATAAAGATTTATTATGACAAGTCTTAAGGGATCTATTAATGTTTTTGGATCTAATCTTTATAAACTCTATCTCTTTGCAGAGTGAAAAAACAATAGATTCGGAATAGAAAAATATCTCTTGATTCATTATTTATTACACGGTTAATGGTGATGACTCAATGAAGTCCGGAGAAAGACTTAGAGTCGGATCACCTGATGACGCTTTTAGTAAATCGGCTGTTCTCAGTCTTGAAATTAATCGAGTAGAAGTAACCCTTGTTGATCCAATTAACTCTCCAATTCTTTCATGAGTAAGCCTGAATGGTAATTGGCACCAATCACCGCATCTTCTTCCAAGTCGGTTAACTAATAAAGCAAATAAAGCTTGCAGTCTTTGTTCAGCATTACCTAAATGTCTAATTCTAAGTAGCTGAAGAGTCCACTCGTTGACAGCGTCGTACCCTCCTAATTCAACTGACGTTTCAGCATCACTTACGAAGCAAAGAGCGGTTAAAGCTTCTACGCATACACCTTCACTGCAAAGCCGGTCCGTTCTTAATTGATCTCCAGACTGCAAGAAAGCCAATGTCATCCCCTCTGTTTCTTCACACGGGCAATAAACACGTGCTACACCTTCTAAAACCTCTAAGCAAGTATCTCCTCTTCTTGAGGAAGGATCTATCAGCACGGATTGCCCGGTTGCCATTCGAACAGCTGATGAAGGAGTTTCTGCGTAGCTTTTAAAGCTCATTAAAAACGAATGGACCTTGATTGAATTCTAATTTACACAAAATCCGAAGCTTTTTGCAACCGATTCTCAATAGCAACAAGCTCTTGAGATTTTTTGCCAAAGGATGTATCAAAAGTGACGTCGACAGCGATTTTTTGTTTCACTTTTTGGGCTTTGAGTTAGTTAATTGTGACATTAGTGTTATCAGCTTTGTATTTATATCTACCGATGGTTTTCATTAAAAAAAGGCCCGCAAGCGGGCCTTTTTTTAATTCACTAATTTAATGAGAAATTAAATTAATAATTAACCGTTAGTGATTTTTGCGTTTTCCATATTGTCGAACGCTTTACCCACGCGTCTGAAGTCAAATCCCATAGCTCTTAGTGCATGCCAGAGATGCCCCTGGATGAAGAAGAAGCCAAGATAGAAATGAACATTAGCTAACCAAGCTCTAGCTGTATGAGCGCCAGCAGCAAGTGATGGGTCGGTATCAACAAAATAAGGAGCGAAATCAAACTTAAGTTGAAGTACTTCGCCGAAGAATTCTGTGGAGTAAACAGTTGTGTTTGTTGAACTCCAGAAAGCTGCAACAAGTGCACAATAGCCAACACCAGCTAATGAGTATGAAAGAACAGCTTCAGCGGAAAGAAGTCCTTTCCCTTTGAATTCTGTGTACTCACCAAATTGCTTAGTGATGATGTGGAATGCACCACCAATAATTTGGAAAAATGCTAAGAAAGCATGACCGCCCATAACATCTTCCAAACTAGTGATTTGAAGGAAATCAGCTTGGTGATTCCATATCATTCCTAAATCTAGGTTGTAAGAAACTGTACGAGTAGCTCCTAAAGCAGTATCCCAAATACCATGATATTGAGCCCATTCAACGAATTGAATGTTTGCCAAACCTAGGAAAATAAGGTGATGACCAAGAATAAATGTAAGTTTGTCTGGATCGTCCCACTCGAAGTCAAACTTTTTAGGACGACTTCCTTCAGGATAGTTTCCTAAATCACCGTCATATCTTGTTGAGTGAAGAATTCCACCAGCACCAAGAACACCAGAGAAAATCAGGTGAAGTACAGCAATAACTGTGCAACCGTAAGGTTCAGTTATTACTCCGTTTTCAATTCCACCTATTCCAAGTTGTGCAAGGTGAGGCAAGCAGATCAAGTTTTGATTACCCATCGCAACGGATGAGTCATAACGAGCTAGCTCAAATAAAGTGAACGCACCTGCCCAGAACATCATCAAACCAGCATGGGCAGCATGCGCAGCGATGAATTTTCCGGAGCGATTGGCCGTCCCTGAATTACCCGCGTACCAGTCATAGGTAACGCTAGGATTCCCGTAGGTCTGCACGAGAAATAAACAAAGAACAGTAAGAGGATATATTTATAGGTCTATAAGTTCCATATCCCTTCACATTGCTTATTGAAATTGTAGGTTTTGTACATATTTCATGAACATCTGCTACTAAATATGATCTTCGTGTTAGGGCAATATCTTATCCTTAGAGTCATTGGGATAACTATGATATTTGCTATTAATCAAAGTAAAAGATCATATTCCTTGTGTTGACTTTGTTATTTTGAAAACAAACCATAATAAATTAATGAATTATAAAAATGTCATTAAAGAGTTTTTTGGAAAAGAGAGAATTTTTCTCGATCAGAGAAAAAGCCTAATAGTTTTGCTTGGTTCTTTTGCTGATTTTGATAGTTTTGAATACTCTCAACAATTATCAGCTCAATCAAATTGGTTAGCAAAGCACTCAGTTGATTTGATTTTGATAGGTATTGGGAGTGAAAAATCTAAAGAATCTTTTTGCAAGTTCAATAAAATTGATATTAATAATGTTATTGCCGTAAAGAATGCTGACCTTCATGAGAAACTTAATCTGAATGCTGGGCTTGTAACACAAATGCCTGCAATTATTAATCTATTGATTATGTGCACAGGTATAAATTCTAGAGGTACGATCAAGGAAGTTTTAAGAGGTTATTTTGGGGATAAAAATGCAGGGAGTTTATTCACTTTTGATGAGGATATAAATTTAGGTCCTTTTTCTTTGTTCAAAGGAAGTATGTTTGATATTTTTTCAAAAAAACAAAATTTACGCCCTTTTGAGCTTGCCACCAGAAGACTTATGAATATGATTGAAATTCTTTCGAATTGGAATACTTATGTACCTGATTCTGCATTCTTAACTCAAAGAGGAGCAACAATTCTATTGAATGAAAAAGATGAGGTCTTATATGAATTTATTTCTGAAAGTCTTTTAGGGTATGCAAGTAAAATGAGTGCACCATTATCATTCTTAGATGATATTTTGAATTAATTCACCTCTTATGATCGGAAATAAATGCTTAGTATGTGGAAGCTCTAATATGAGAGCTGATCGCGCATTATCCGGAAGATTAGTATGTAATTCATGCGGAACTCCTTTTGGAGTTGGTAGGCGAGTAAATTATAAAATAGGTATTTACAGTAAGTTTTCATCTAATAATAAATATATTCTCTTTATATGTATATTAATAGTAGCCTTTATTCTTGTGGTTGTTTAGCTGCTCAAAGGAATCATTCTCCAGTATCCTTCTTGTTCTATTACTTTGATTGATATATTGAAAAGATCGCTAAGTGTTTTTGTATTAATTAGTTCAGAAGGACTTCCATCATTTAATATTTTACCTTCTTTTATTAGAATAACTCTATTAGTTTTAGGTAAAATAGATTCAACATTATGTGTGACATAAATTAAATTTACTGAGTGCTTGATTAATTCATTTAGGTTTTGATTCAAGATGATATTTGATTTTAAATCTAAATTACAAAAAGGCTCATCCAGCACAAGTATATTAGGCTCGTAAACCAAAGCTCTAGCAAGTAATGCTCTTCTTTTTTGACCATCAGATAATGTTTGAAATTCATTATAAATAATATCACCTAGCTCCCATGTATTTATTAGATTATTAATTTTAATCTTTTTACTTTCTGAAAGTAAATTTGTATATTTAGAATTAAATATTCCTGAGAAACCTGAACTGATTACATCATATAATGTGACCCCATTATTTACCCTTTGCTCCATTTCTTTAAATAGAAATCCAATTTTTTTCCTTAAGTCCCAAATATTTATGTTTTCTTTGTTAAATAATTTAAATGAACTATCTTTAGTTGTGATTGGATAAATTGACCTGTTTAATAACTTTAGAAAAGTTGATTTACCAGATCCATTTGGTCCTAATATCAGTATATTTTCTCCATAACGAAGATTTAAATTTATATCTGAAAGGATCTTATTTTGATCAATATATACATTTATATTTTTTAAATAAGCCCAGATCTTTCCATCTTTACAAGATTCATTACTCATTTATGTAATCATTTAAATTTATAATCTATTTTAATTATATTAATAGCAGAATAAAACTTATTGGGAACAATAATCTAGTTAAAAGTTTTATAATTATCTGTCTATTGTTTTTTATAGCCATATTAGGATTTTCTGGAGGATATTGCATCCCTCTATCCTCATGAACTGTGTTCGTTAATGAATTGGTTGGATGTATGTCCCACGGCTTTTCTTTATTTAATGCATTTTGAAGCCAGTCCCAGTAATATTGAACCATTTTATCTTCACCTAACAGCTTTACATTATCTTTTTGTATATAGCCCATTTGATCATTAAAAGTTTGGGTTTTTAAGACTAAATAATCTTCAGTAAAAATCTTATAAAATGTTCTTCTTTGTAGATGACTAAATAAAACTAAATTTGTAAAAAGTTTATTTTTAAGGAACTTTCTATAATGCCTTACTATTACTCTTGCTTTATTATTTCCTAGTGGAATATGATCAAGAACTTGAATATATCTTGTACTTTCAGGTGAGCCCTTATATATAAAAATCCTTCCAGGAGGTACGAATTTTATTCTGATAAACTCTTCTTGCCCATTAGTTTTATATGAATATATACTTTCTATTTGCCTATTATCTCTTTTTATTTTTTGATTGAAGCTGGTTATTGTTTCTCGGTTTACGTTCTTGTCGGGGATCGTATCTCCGTGCATCCAGAATACATGCAATATATCCAGATGATTTTCTATAATTCTCGCCCAATCTGCTTTGAAATCTACATAAACTTCTTCATATTCATATTCTAAAGATGGAAACCCATAGGAATCAGGAAGAAGGCTGTTGATTGAAGATTTTATTTGAAAGTCTTCAATATTTGCTAAAGGTGTCCCTGTATAATAAATATAAATATAGCCTTCTTTTTCTACGCATGGATATTGAAAAAGTTTTATACTTTTTGCATAGCTATCGTAATTAGAATCAATAATATGTTGACAGGTTATTCTATCTAAATTTGTGCAACTTCCTTGAGATGAGAACCTTGCACCGTGATAAGGACAAACAAGTTGTCCATTTATCACTTCACCGCCTAGAAATGAAGCTCCTCTGTGAGGACATACATCTTTTACACATCTAACAATACCTTCTCTATCGCGATACAAAACAAGTGGCTCATTATAAATTGTGAAGTGATTTAATTTACCCTCCTTTATTGATTCGCTACTCGATACAGAATACCAACCTAATAGGCCATTAGTTAGTTGATTAGAAGGTTTGGGAGCAATATTTTCTAGATCTTGTACACTTTCTTTCTCATTAAAATTAGATCTAATGAGGTTATTAGTCTCATATTCAAATGGTTTATTGTTTTTTCCATTTTCTTCGTTCATAGCCGAGCAGCTCTTTTAGTGAGAAATAATTTGGCTCATTTAAAGAGTATTCTCCTGATATGTTTAAAGTCTCAAAAAAATAGCACCTAATGCCTTCCAGTATCGATTAAATTTACATAAAAAAACTTCAACGTTAATTCCACGTTGAAGTCAATTTATTTGAGTCATCATTATCGTTTAGAAATCCCTTGCTTAAAGGGATTTAGGGGATAGCTCAATGCTAGATACAAATTCTGTTGCTTCGTGGATATCATTACAGAATTTACATGTCCCTAGATAGCAGCCTAGGTATCTCATGAAGGACGTTTTACCGCCTGAAAGTTGATATTTATGTATAGTACCTCCCTGAGGAGTGGCTTTAACAAGTTGAGGTAAAGGAGGCATTTATAAATTCAATTTTTTATAATTTGCTTTCAATATTCTTTTATAGCAATAGGTAAAATTACCAAATAAATGAATAAAAAGACTACTTTTGCCCCTCAGTCAATTCAAATCAAGTGAACTAATCTGCATATCCATCATCATCTTCTGCATTGATTATCCTAGGGGTATTTTTCATATGTTCATCCCATGGATGAACATATGACTCTTTATCAGAGTAGACCTCACTCTTTAACTCTTCTAACAAAGTTTCAAACTGTTTGATGATTCTTTTCAGGTTGTCTTTTTTCATGAATATACTTTTTGATAAATTACTATAATAGTATAATTATCAATCTCTTTTATTTATATTTTTACATTTTTTTCAACTTATAAAACATCAAATAAATTGGTTTTTCCAATAAATTATATCTCGGTTTAAACATTATTGAGATTAAAAATATAGGGTTAAACAATCTTTCATCTGAAATTAGATTTTCAAATAATATAAATAAAAAGTATTTTTATTAAAAGATTAGCTTAAGAGTTAAATAGGTTTAATTCTGATGCTAATCTGCCATTTATAATTAATGAATGTAGATTCTTTCTGTTTTTAAGCTGACGTCGAACGACGTTTTGTTTATAAATTATATTCAGGGCTATTATGAGGGTTCTTTTAACTGGTGGTTCAGGATTCATAGGTTCTCATGTCGCTTTGTTGTTGATAGAAAGGGGATTGGATGTTTTAATATTAGATTCTTTTGCTAATAGCTCATCTAATGTTATCAATCGAATTAATACTTATTTAGATGATAAACTGTTAAAATATAGATTAGAAATAATTAATGGTGATATTAGAGATAAAAAACTTTTAGAAAGTATTTTTAGTGATTCGATTAATAGCCATAAACCTATAGATATCGTTATACATTTAGCTGGCTTGAAATCTGTAGCTGAATCTCTTACTAATCCTATTCACTATTGGGATGTGAATGTTCATGGAACACTAAATCTTTTACTTACAATGAAAGAATATGAATGTTATTCCTTTGTTTTTAGTAGTAGTGCCACTATTTATGGTTTAAGCGATTCCGTTCCTATGGCAGAAGATCACAGGATCTCACCAATTAACCCCTACGGCAAAACTAAAGTGGCAATTGAGAATATGTTTTATGATTTATATAATTCTAATAACTTATGGAAAATATGTTCTTTACGTTATTTCAATCCTGTTGGAGCGCATCCATCAGGATTGATTGGTGAAGATCCCATTGGGATTCCCAATAATCTTTTTCCTTTCTTAACTCAGGTAGCTATAGGAAAGCGAAAATTTTTAAATGTCTTCGGAGATAACTGGGATACGTATGATGGCTCAGGTATCCGTGATTATATTCATATTATGGATTTAGCTGAGGGCCATTTAGCCTCATTAGATTATATTAGCTCTTCTGATTCATGTTTGGAATTTATTAATTTAGGCTCTGGTAATGGATATAGTGTTTTTCAGATTATTAGACAATTTGAGTTGACTACTGGTTGCCAAATTCCTTTTTCTATTCAAAACAGAAGAGATGGTGATGTCGCTATATCTTATGCAGATATTTCAAAAGCCAAGAAATTATTAGGTTGGACTCCAAAAAGAACATTAGAACAAATTTGCTTAGATGGATGGAACTGGCAAATTAGAAATCCAAATGGTTATAACTAATTGATCCTGGTCATCTTTTTATCAGTTCACTACAGAATGTCTCATCTTTAGAGTTAGATAATTAACCGGCAAAAGTTACCCTTTTAAATAACTATTTAATATGAGGGAATTACCTTTTCTCCTAGAGGAATTTTGCTTTCATTACACAAGCCCCTTGGGGTATGTGTTTTTTTAAGGATGGTGAAATATTTGAACTTCCGACCTTCGGGTTATGAGTCGGCAGTTATTAATAATAGAACCGTTGCAATAACTAGCTTTATAGAAAGGTGTGTACTCAGTAATGTACTTCATTATTTGTGGAGCTTCCGCTGCAAACAAACCTCACCCGCTTAAAAGATCAGAATGTAGCAAGAATGGAAAGCTCCAAAAAAATAATAATGCATTTTGATGAAATTTAAATTCTTTTTTGTTTGTTATGACCTTCGGGTTAGTAGCCCGATGGCCCAAAAGTTGAAAAAGTGTACTTGAGGGTGTACTTGGTAGAAAACAAGAATTTAGCTATAACTGGGATCTCTTGTTTTATGTACTTTATACTTTTCACCTTGTTAAGTATAAAAAATAGCATTAAAAAAACCAGTCTAAGACTGGCTTCTTAATTGGTGGCGGGGGCAAGATTTGAACTTGCGACCTTCGGGTTATGAGCCCGACGAGCTACCAGACTGCTCTACCCCGCGAAGCATAAGAAGCATACATCTTTATGTGACTTAAAATACTAGTTTGTTTGGGTTAGGGGATCTTTAATTCTCCTTCAACTTCTATATAGATACCAGGTTTTTTTTGAAGGATGATTTCATCTAGTTCTTCAATTGCTGTTGGAGTTATCCATTCAAGTTGTCGAAGAAGATGTATCGCTACTGCGTGCTTTGCTCTTTTTGATCCATCCTCAACCTTAATTGAGAGCCCGATACCTTCCCCTAGAAGACCAATACATTGGATACCTTCACTCCCACCTTTGCTGATAATTTGATTGTGACCTCTTTTTATTAATTCCGAATCAAAATATCCTTCGCCAGCAATAAGGTCTGGATTATTTGTCATAGCACGGGTTATTTTTTCAAATTCAGGTTGGTCAGATTTAGATAAATGAGCATATAAAACCGCCATTTGAGATAAACGCAAAAGTAACGTAGGAGCACCACAGTCATCTCTTTCGGCAATTAATTCCTCGGCAGGTATTTTTAGTAACTCAGCAACTCTTCTGAAAATTTCTTTCTGCAGTGGATGATGTCCCATTAAATAACTATCTAGATCCCAGCCCATTTTTTTGCAGGTTGCTAGAAATGCTGAATGCTTTCCTGAGCAATTATGTTGAAGTTTGCTTTCTCTATTTTGAGGTGTTGGGCATTTCAGTTCTTTTATATCTATATCTGCATTCCAAAGGAGTTTGAATGCTGTTCTCGCTTGAACTGATGAGCCACTATGAGAACCACATGCCAGCGCTAATGTTTTACTATCTAAATTATATTTTTCCGAAGCACCACTTGTAATGAACGGCATTGCTTGGAAAGGCTTTAATGCTGATCGTATGAAAGTTTCATATTCACATGAACCTGCTTTCATTAATGTCCTTCCTTTCGTGTCACATATTGAAGCGTGGGCTCTATGAATGGATTCAACACTTGAGCCTCGTTTTACTAGAACCTTCAAATAATTGTTGCTGTGATCTGACGAATTGTTTTGTAAATTCATTTATTAATTCATTCCTGAAAGTATAAATAAAATTGAAGATATGATAACTGATATTAATAGTACTATTATTACTTCTAAATGATTTAAGACTGGTTTGATTTGGTATTGAGCTATCAGTAAATCTTTTGCTCTCCAATCAATTGGCTTTTCCCAGGTCTGTCCATCATACCAACCAGATTCTTCATATTCAATGTTTTCAGAATTAAGTCGTTTATATATGTATACCCAACTTAACCATTGCCTGATTAGTAGTAATATAGGAAAAGCAAGAGATGCAGTTAGGCTAATAAATATAAGTTCAAAAAGGTTGTTTTTGAGGTAATCGCTTCCATAAGATATTGTTAAACAAACTGGTGTAATTATTAACCAACTAAATGTTAATTTCCTGTAAAAAATAATTCTTTCTAAAAAAGGCCAAGAGATTATCCATGAATTTCTAATGCTATTAAATTCATTTAATGGCCTCTGGTTTAGAGGCACAGGGCATATTATTTTATTCATCCATTAACTCTATTAATTTATTATTTATAAAATCATGGATAATGCCATTGCTCCAGAATGACTCTAAGTCATAGAATTTTCTTTCATTAGGTTGAAAAACATTAATTATTAGATCTCCATAATCTAATAACGCCCATTTAGCCTCATTTATTCCTTCCTTTCGAAGAGGTAGCAGATCTGCTTCCTCTCTGATTGTCTTTTCTACATTATTAACTATTGCCCTTACTTGAACATCTGAAAGTCCTTCAGTAATTAATATCCAATCAGCAATACTTGATACTTTATCAACTTTTAAAAGTTTTATATCACCAGCTTTTCTATCATCGCAAGCAACTGCAGCTAGTTCAACTAACCTAATACTATCCATAAACATTTTCACTAGTAACTGATTTTTGAGATCCTTCTTGAGATGCCATTTCTGCGCGAGCTCTTTCAGCACTCTTTCTTAGAGCTTCTAATCTATCTTCATAGAATGTGCGCTTTTTTTTCTTTCTAGATTTTTCAACTAAATCTTTTAAAGCACCGCCAAGACTCTTATAAGCATTTGGAACGCTATATCCAAATCTGCAGGCCAAATCTATAGCTCTTTCATCAGCAGATATTGCATCTTGTAATCGTTTTTCTGAATTATTTTTTAAGTAAAGCCGATAACCTGCAAAACCTGACAATCCGAGTGCCATTAAAAGTAGCAAACCATCTTGAACCCATAATTCTCCAATAGCACCACCCAGACCTATTGCAAGAGCAGCCATTTCCCAGCCATCTCTTGGGATGGTGTCATTTTGAATGCGTCCCACCTCATGCCAAAACAATAGATTTCTATGATCTTGAGCTAAATAGTCCCATTGCTCAAGGTCAACTTGAATCTCCACTTCATCGCGCCCGATTTCTTCAAGCGTGATTAGAGGAGGATCTATTGCTGCTGCGGCTTCAATGAATACCCAGCTTTGGTTTTCTGGTGGCAGCAGCCCTTTTAGGCGCTGTAGTTCGCTCATACTCTTTGTTTCTTATTCGGAAAGTTAGTTAAACTTTAATGGTAGTTTGCCGATCTAGACAGTAGATGATAAACAGATACCTAGAATGCGTGACATAAATGAAGTTTACAAGAAATTCAAATGCCACGGCGTAAAGATATACGTCGGATTTTGATACTAGGGTCTGGACCAATTGTTATTGGACAGGCCTGTGAATTCGATTATTCCGGGACACAAGCATGTAAAGCGCTAAGAAGCGAAGGTTTTGAAGTCATTTTAGTTAACTCTAATCCAGCTTCAATAATGACTGATCCTGAAACAGCAAACAGGACATACGTTGAACCATTAACGGCTTCAGTTGTTGAGCAAATTATCAAAATAGAAAGACCTGATGCCCTTTTGCCCACAATGGGTGGGCAAACTGCTTTGAATATTTCAGTAGAATTGGCAGAATCTGGAACTTTAGAAAAATATAATATTGAATTAATTGGTGCTGATCTTAATGCAATAAAAAAGGCTGAGGATAGAAATTTATTTAAAATAGCGATGAAAAATATTGGGGTTGATGTCTGTCCCTCTGGCATAGCTTCCAATCTTCAAGAAGCTGAAATAGTTGGAAATGAAATTTCTTCATTCCCAAAAATCATTCGTCCTGCTTTCACATTAGGAGGAAGCGGAGGTGGAATAGCTTATAACCAGGATGAATTTTTGGAATTATGTAAAACAGGCTTAGATGCTAGTCCTGTTTCTCAAATTCTCATCGAAAAATCTCTTTTAGGTTGGAAAGAATTTGAGTTGGAAGTTATGAGGGATTTATCAGATAATGTTGTAATTATATGCAGTATTGAAAATGTTGATCCTATGGGAGTTCATACTGGAGATTCTATTACAGTAGCTCCTGCGCAAACTCTAACTGATAGAGAATATCAACGTTTAAGAGACTATTCAATTTCAATAATTAGAGAAATTGGAGTAGCAACTGGTGGAAGCAATATCCAATTTGCAATTAATCCTAATAACGGTGAAATAATAGTAATTGAGATGAATCCACGTGTTAGTAGATCATCAGCTTTAGCAAGTAAAGCTACAGGTTTTCCTATTGCCAAAATTGCCGCTCTTTTAGCTGTTGGTTATAGACTAGATGAGATTATTAACGATATTACTGGTAAGACTCCCGCGTGTTTTGAACCTTCAATTGATTACGTAGTTACTAAAATACCTCGTTTTGCATTTGAAAAGTTTTCAGGAAGTTCTTCAATTCTTACTACTTCTATGAAGTCAGTTGGGGAGGCCATGGCAATAGGAAGATGTTTTGAAGAATCTTTTCAAAAGGCAATACGATCTTTAGAAACAGGACTAAGTGGTTGGGGATGTGATCGCGTTGATCAGAATGTATCTTCTATTGAGTTAGAAAGACTATTAAGGACGCCTTCTCCAGAAAGAATAATGCATGTTCGATTAGCAATGAAAAATGGACGTAGCGATAATGAAATTTTTTCTTTTTCTAAAATAGACCCTTGGTTCTTATCAAAACTCAGGAACATAGTAGAAGCAGAGGATCAATTACTTAATTATGAAAATATTACTCAATTAGAGCCTAATTTTCTCTTCAAACTAAAACAACTTGGATTCTCTGATCGTCAGATTGCCTTTGCACTAAATACTGATGAATTAATAATTAGAGCTAGAAGAACCCATCTTAAAATATTACCTGTTTATAAAACTGTTGACACTTGTGCTTCTGAATTTTCATCGAATACACCATATCATTATTCTACATATGAAAGGCCAGCCTACAATATTGATAACGATGGGAATATAATCAAGAATATTAATCTTAATGAATTAAAAAATAATAATAAAAATAAAATTTTAATTTTGGGTGGAGGTCCAAATCGTATTGGACAAGGTATCGAATTTGATTATTGTTGTTGTCATGCTTCTTATCAAGCTCAAGAGGATGATTATACAACAATAATGATAAATAGTAACCCTGAAACCGTTTCTACTGATTATGACACGAGCGACATACTTTACTTTGAACCTCTAACTCTAGAAGATGTTCTAAATGTTATTGAATTTGAGGAACCTCATGGAATAGTAGTTCAATTTGGAGGGCAAACTCCTTTGAAACTCTCTTTACCAATTGTCAATTGGTTAGAGAAATTGGAAAACTCAAAATTACGAACTAAGGTTTTAGGTACTTCTCCTATCTCAATAGATTTAGCAGAAGATAGAGAGCAATTTGACAAGGTTTTGAGGAGATTAGATATTAGGCAACCCAAAAACGGTCTTGCTAGAACTTTTGAAGAATCATTGAGTGTAGCCAATAAAATTGGCTATCCATTGGTTGTTAGGCCTTCATATGTTCTTGGTGGTAGAGCTATGGAAATTGTTTATGAGCAAGATGAATTGGAAAGATACATAAAGGAAGCTGTAAATGTTGAGCTAGATCATCCAATCCTTATCGATCAATATCTAGAGAATGCAATTGAGGTTGATGTTGATGCTTTGTGCGATGTAAGCAAAAATGTTGTCATTGGAGGATTGATGGAGCATATAGAGCCCGCTGGTATTCATTCTGGCGATTCAGCCTGTTGCCTTCCTTCCATAACGCTCTCTGTAGAATCAATTAAAACAATTAAGCATTGGACAAAATCTTTAGCTATTGAACTTGATGTAGTTGGTCTAATTAACCTTCAATTTGCTGTCAAGAGAGATCAGGAAGGCAATGAGATTGTTTACATTATTGAGGCAAATCCAAGGGCTTCAAGAACAGTTCCTTTCGTTTCTAAGGCCACTGGAGTCCCTCTTGCGAAAATTGCAACGCAGTTACTTTTAGGTAAAACACTAAAAGATATTGGATTAAATCAAGAACCAATTCCTCCACTTCAGACAATTAAAGAGGCTGTTATGCCTTTTAAACGTTTTCCCGGCTCAGACAGTCTTTTAGGACCAGAAATGCGTTCAACTGGTGAAGTGATGGGATCTGCAAAAACTTTTGGAATGGCCTACGCAAAATCCGAACTCGCAGCCGGTGAGGGATTGCCTACTTCTGGTTTTGTTTTCTTATCTACTCATGATCGAGATAAACCGGCATTGATTCCAGTAGCAAAGAAATTAATTGAACTAGGTTTTTCAGTTCTGGCAACATCTGGCACTTCTAACTATCTCGAGAAATTTGATTTAAATGTAGAAAGGGTCCTTAAGGTTCACGAAGGAAGACCAAATATTGAGGACATGATTCGATCTGGAAAGGTTCAGTTGGTAATTAATACTCCAATTGGTCGTCAAGCAATTTATGATGATAAATATCTTAGAAAAGCAGCTCTAGACTACTCTGTTCCAACTTTAACAACCTTAAAGGGCGCTAGTGCTGCTGTAAAAGGTATAGAAGCATTGCAGAACCAAATTTTATCTGTTTCAGCTTTGCAAGATATTCATTCCTAAGCTTTTTTTACTAGTTGTTTAAATTAATAATATTTTGAATTTACATTTAAAATATTATTAATTTTGTGGATTTGATTTACTTAAATTGTTAAATATATATTTTAAATACATTTTTTCTCCTCCTTCTTTATCGTTTTAGGCAAAGCTCTATTACTACCTGATTAAAAATTCACCTTTTTTTCAAATAAAGACATACAATTATGTTCTTGCTTGATAATTGGAATGACCGCAACAGCTTCTTCTTCCCCAAAACTAAGAGTTGATACACGCGGAACAAATGAGTTGCCGCCACATTTAGATGAAAATCTTTTAACCCCTCGTTTTTACGTAACCGAATTCAAAAAAGCAGCTAAGACAGAATTAACTGATGCCCGCGAAGAGTTTGAAGCAATGCTTTCAGAAATGAAAGCAGACTATAACTGTACTCATTTTGATAGAAAGGCAAGTCTAGATAGATTGCAAGAATTGCCTCAAAAGGCTAAAGAGACTTACGAGAGTTATTTAGTTAGATCAGTAATATCAGAGTTTTCTGGATTCCTGCTATTTAAAGAGATTTCAAATCGTTTGAAGAAAGAAGGAAATAGGGATCTTGGAAAACTATTTCAGTTTTTAGCTAGAGACGAAGCTAGACATGCAGGTTTTCTAAGCAGAGCATTAGTTGCAGAGGGTATTGAAGTGGATCTGCCTCATTTAGGAGGAAAAAGGGCAGCGACTTGGTTCCCCATTAGTTGGGTTATTTATTCTGTGTATCTTTCAGAAAAGATTGGTTATTGGAGATATATCTTGATGGATAGGCACCTTAAGGCTAATCCAGATCAGGCTTTTGCTCCTCTTTTTGATTTCTTTGAGCCATGGTGTCAAGACGAGAACAGACATGGCGATTGCTTTACAGTAATGATGAGATGTTGGCCTGGAATCACCAAAGGATTTAGAGGTAAGTTATTAAGTCGTTTCTTCTTGTGGAGCGTTTTCCTTACTCACACTTTGACAGTTTGCGAAAGAGGCGAGTTTTATGAATTACTTGGTATTGATCCAAAGGAATTTGATGAGGAAGTGATAAAAAGAACAAACCACACATCAAAAAATGCCTTCCCTTGGGTTTTTAATCTTGATGACAATAAGTTTTGGGATTTGAGAAACAAAATTATCGAATCTTTCAGAGCTTTTGTAGGTGCTAAAGGTTTAACAAAGCCAGTTAAATTTGTGAAATTCGCTACTTTGATTTTTAAGCAATTTGCACTCCCAATGGAGAAGACAGATGCATTGAGATATGATAAAAACGTGAATTTTACAGGTCAGGATATTTTGAATTTTTGGACAGATAAATAAGCTTATTTGGATAAATTAAATATCAAAAGGATTACCAGCTTGTGTGTCTAATCCTTTAAAATATTTTCCAAATTGTGCGTTATATACTTCGTCCTCATCTTGAGTCTCGCATTCCAATGGTCCAATAGCTTTTGAAACACATAACAATCCGTATCCCTTGTCCCTCATCTCTTTAGATAGACCAATACAAGCTTGTTGATCCATTTGTCCTGAAATTATTTTAACTGCGCACTCAGAACAACATCCATTTCTGCAAGAGAATGGCAATGTGTCTCCAATTATTTGTCCATTTTCATCTTTTGATTCAAAATTTCTCAATATATACTCACCTTCAGGGACATCAAAAGTATATGTTTTTCCCTCCTGTTTATGATGAATAGTTATCTGGTGAATTGGTTTCATTGAATATCTATTTCGGCGGTGTTATATCTCTTCTTTCTGGAGGTTCAGGGGGCTGACTTGCATGTTGCCAAAGCTCTTCAATATCTAATGTTTTAGTTAACCTTTCCCCACCAAATCGAAGTTTTAACCAAGCAATCGTTGTTGAATCTTCCGCTATAACTGCTTCATAACCTTCTTCTTCAGTGATTTTGAATTTGTTAACTAATAAAGAATTTAAGAACCACATAGGATAGTCCGCACCTTTGCGACTCCTTCTCTCATGAAAGGATTCTCTTAATTGTCCATTACCCTGTAATTGACCTTCTGGGGCTAGAAGAACATTTAGGGTTTTGGTCTCCGACATTATTTAAGAATCAAAAATGGTCTTGATCTTAGGCGTGATATTTCCTAGGACCTTAATCAAATAACTTTAGTAAAAGGAATTACGTAGACGGAAATTGTTTGATAGATCTTCACAAGATTTTCTTGATTATCTGTAAGTAATCTTTCTAATTATTTAAAAGGTCTATATATAAGGTTTTTCTTAATTGATAATTGATTATTTAAGCCTCTTTTTTGGGTGCCTCAGCTTTTGCTTTTAGAGCCTCAGCTTCTGCTGCTTTCTTAGCTTCTTCAAATTCAATTCTGTTTTGTAGTTGCCCTGAAGCTCTCATCCAATCGTTAACACTAGCTTCCTTGCCAGCGGCTTCACATTCCTCTTGATACTTCAAGAATGGATACCAATGATGAGTTGCATTCTTGGAATCTGTAAAATTAGTCAATTTCTTAAGTATTCAATGAGTTGATTATCGCATCATATTTTCTTCTTTTGGCAGCATATTAATTTTTTATAGTAATAGTTCAAACCTTAGTTGTACTTATTACTCTTAATTCGTTTTGAATAGAAATCTGATTTTAATGAAACTAGCTTTTATTGGTCTTGGCGCTATTGGGAAGCCTATGTCTGAGCGTCTTATTGATAATGGATATGATTTGAATATATATAAGAGAGATAAACTAAAGAATAATGATCCAAAAAAATATTTTGTTGACCCTATAGAGGCTGTTACTGACTGCGATGGACTCTTGATTTGCGTTACTGATGATAATGCGGTTGAATCTGTTCTATTTGGTGATAATGGTGTAGCAGACTCACTAAAGCCTAAATCTTTTGTGATTGATTTCTCTACAATAAGTCCTAATAAATCAATCTCTATACATAAGAGATTGTCCAAAAAAAATATCTTTTATGTTGACTGTCCAGTTTCAGGGGGGACAGAGGGGGCTTATAAAGGTTCACTGTCTTTGTTTATTGGTGCAAGCAAAAAAGAGTGTTTATCTTTTGAACATATATTTGAAGTCCTCGGCAAATCAATTAATTACTTTAATGGCGTAGGTAAAGGTCAACAAGTCAAAGCTCTTAATCAAATATTAGTCGCAGGAACATATGCAGCAGTAGCCGAGGCAATGGAATTAGGGAAATTGCTTGATTTGCCCATGGATGATGTGGTTGCTGCTTTAAAAGTTGGAGCAGCTAATTCATGGCCATTAGAAAATAGATCAAAAGCAATGTTGATTGATAAACATCCCTTGGGATTCAAATTAGAGTTGCATCATAAGGATTTAGCTATTGCTATTGATCTGGCTAAATCTATAAATATTGATTTACCCATAGCTTCTAAAGTAAAAGAGATTGAGCAAAGATTAATGCAGGCTGGGTTAGGTGAATTAGATGTTTCTGTACTGCATAGATACATCTCTGGAGCAAAAAAAGAAGGCTAGAATTACTGCTAATATTAGATTTATGTTACTCATTTGTTTACAAATTGATTACTATATGCTAAGTTAAAAATAAGTTAAAAAATTATTTAGAATAAGTTATGAAGCTAGGAAAGCAGCATGCAAAATTAATAAAGTTACAAAGTAAAGCTGAGTCTTGTCTTTCTCGCGATGAGGCACAGAAGATTATACGTAAAGCCGAAAAAACTCAAATGAAAATTTCTGGCTAATTTTTATTTTTTAGGTTGTTGAATATTATTCCCTCATGTTTTTTAAATTCAATACTCCAAAGATTTGAACATATTGATTTTAATTTTTCTAATAAAGTATCTGTATCTCCACTATTAATCCAATTTGATTTAATTACTGGAATATTATTATGCATACTTTCAAAACTAATTTCTGCTAGTAATAATCCAGTTTCATCGTTTGATATTTTAAGACTACCTTCAGTAGTTCTTTGAAATATCCTTAGTAATAAATCAAGTATTATCTTTTCGACTTCTTTTTTAGACGATTGACTTAAAGTATCAACTCCAGAAAAAGTTTTTCCTCCAAGAGGCATTAATCTTTTATTATTTTGCTCTGCAAGAGCTATCGCTATTACATATTTTTGTTCATCCATTTATTTTTAAAAACCTATAGATTTTTAACTACTTTGATTTTATCGACTATGTAGGCAAAAATGTTTTATCTTAATGTTGAAGCATTTGAAAATTAATTGCACAATAATCCTAGTGACTTGATCGTTGTAGATCAGCTGAGTAAATATTATCGTGTTGCAAACAAACAGCCTGGGTTTAAGGGTACTCTTAAACATTTTTTCGATCGAAAGACTTATGACGTCCCTGCCGTTACTGATATTAGTTTTAAAATCTCACCAGGAGAGGTAGTCGGATTTCTTGGGGCTAATGGAGCTGGTAAGACCACATTATTGAAAATGATGTGTGGTCTTATTCATCCATCGACAGGGTTAGTTGATGTTGGTGGTTTCTCTCCTCAAAGAAGGCAAACGGCTTTTCTTAAGGAGATAACTTTGGTTATGGGGCAAAAGCAGCAGTTGATTTGGGATCTTCCTCCCATGGACTCTTTGTATGTAAACGCAGCTGTATATGGTTTGTCTGACCACGAAGCAAAAGTAAGAATTAATGAATTGGCAGAAATGCTTGAACTAGGAGAAGAACTTACAAGACCTGTAAGAAAGTTGTCGTTAGGACAAAGAATGAAATCTGAAATTCTTGCTGCCTTATTGCATAAACCATCAGTCCTTTTTTTAGATGAACCTACTCTTGGTCTAGATGTAAATGCTCAAGCTAGAGTTCGTAGTTTTTTATCTGAATACAACAAAAGAACTGGAGCGACAATATTGCTGACTAGTCATTACATGGCTGACATAACAGCATTATGTCCAAGAGTTATTTGTATTCATAAAGGAAAGCTTTTTTATGATGGTGACCTTGATTCCCTAGCTAATTCATTATCTCCCTCAAGAGAGGTAAAAGTTGAATTGAAAAATCAATGTGCAAATGAACAATTTGAAAAATATGGTGAGATTCAAGATTTAAATGATCGTTTTGTATGTTTATTAGTTTCAAGGGATAAATTGACAGATGTAGTAAGTAATCTATTAACTGATTTCGATATTATCGATTTAGAGATTAGTGATCCTCCTATTGATCAATTAATTGGAGAATTATTTATTAAAGGTGAAGTCAATTGAGAATATTTGGATTGTCTTTCAAGGTCATTAAGACCTTACTTACAACGCAATATGCATACATGTTGGAATATCGCATCGAAATAGCTTTGTGGGCTCTTTCTGGAGTACTACCATTTATTATGTTTTCTCTTTGGAGTCAAAATGATGTTGGCAATTCATTTGGTCTAAATGATATAGGGTTGGCAAGATATTTTTTAAGTGCTTTTCTAGTTAGGCAATTTTCAGTTGTTTGGGTTGTCTTCTCGTTTGAGGAAGATTCTCTTTCTGGTCGATTATCTCCATATTTGCTGCAGCCTTTGCACCCTCTATTTAGATATGTTGCTTCTCACTTGGCAGAGCAGGCAACAAGACTTCCTTTCGCAATAGCCATAGCTATTACTTTTTTTATATTAAATCCATCATCTTTTTGGCTTCCCTCACTACCTCAATTGTTTTTGGCGTATTTATCAACTCACTTCGCTTTTACTATTGCTTTTCTTCTTCAAAGTTTAGTCGCTGCACTTTGCTTTTGGACTGAAAAATCTAGCGCTCTTGAGAGATTAATATTTGTTCCTTATCTTTTTCTTTCTGGTTTATTAGTACCTTTATCAGCCTTTCCTTCTAACGTTCTAAAAGTAGCAATGTTAACGCCATTTCCCTATCTAATTAATTTTCCAGCAAAGATTTTATCTGGGATGCCAGTTGATATTTTTAATGGCTTTTTAGCTCAGATTTTGTGGATTTCAATACTGGTACCTTCTGTAAATATTCTTTGGAAACTTGGCGTAAAGAGATATACAGCAATGGGAGCCTAATATGCAGCGATACCTTAAAACTATTAGGTTATTTTGGTCTACAGCATTTGCTTCTCAACTTGAATATCAATTAAATTTTTTGATTGAGTTGCTCGCTATGTTGGGAACCCTTTTGGGAAGCGTATTTATATTATCCCTTTTTTTTACTGGAGGAAGGCAATTAGGAGATTGGACTTGGGAATCAGCCTTGGTTATTCAGGGTGTTTATACATTTCTTGATGGTTTAACGAATGCTCTTTTACGACCAAATTTAACCGAAATTGTTAATTACGTTAGAGAGGGTACTCTCGATTATGTTTTATTAAAACCAATTGATAGTCAATTTTGGCTATCAGTTAAAAAGTTTTCTTTTGCAGGATTGCCTGAAATTATTTTAGGACTTTCAATTGTTTTTTGGGCGGCTATCCAATCAGGTTCAACTTTTTCAATTTACTCATTATTCGTATTCATTATTTCCTTATTGATTGGTTTTATTATTCTTTATTCTGTTTGGTTTCTAATTGCTGCATCAAGTATTTGGTTTGTTAAGACATGGAATGCTACAGAAGTTCTTAGAGCTTTGTTAGCTGCAGGCAGATACCCTGTTTCAGCTTATCCTGTTATTTTAAGATTCATATTTACTTTGGTTTTACCTGTAGCTTTTTTAACCACTTTTCCTGCTGAGGCCATTCTAGGAGAGCTTAAATTTAATATTTTATTTTTTGGCCTAATATTAAGTAGTTTATTTTTTATTTTTAGCAGACTCTTCTGGAAATTTGCTCTTAAACATTATACTTCTGCCTCAAGTTAATTATTTAATTAACTTCATTAACTATTTTTATTTTAACGAAATTATAAATTATGAGCTTATTGTCCAATACCAAAGAATGAGTTGAATATGAATAATAAACTAAAGACCGAGAGGAATGAAATCCCAAACCAGCAAATTGTTTTTAGAACAATTCCATAACGAAATTGACTTTTTACTAATGAGCTATTCATAGTATCCATAGCCATCCAGGCAAACAAAGGAGCTGTCAGGAAACTACCGGTCATAGCACCGAAGACATAGTCTTTAACTCCAATTCCTCCAGATTTGGCAATAAGAAGTGCACAAAGTGAGGCAAAAACATGAAAAATGATCCATTTTTTGAGACGTTTTTTTTCACTCAAAGTAGAGCTATTTCCCTTGTCTGAGCGAGCTATCAAACCATGAGCTGATGAGATGCTCCTGGGATATGCATCTAGACATGTAAGCGTGGTGCTAAACATTGCAGCAAAAGCTGCAGGTACAATTATCCACTTTGCCCACCCACCAATGGATTCTGTATACAAGCGAATTAAATTCTGAGCAAAACTAACTCCTGATCCTGTAAGCATTTCATCCCCAGTGCCATACATTGTGTATGCACCAAGAATTAGAAAGAAAATAGCAGTTAAAACAGTGATGAAATATCCAAGATTGAAATCGAATTCTGCTTCTTTTAACGTAGCGGTGTGATCCGTATCTTTGGCTCTTGAAAACATCCATAGTGATGGCCATATACAAAGCTCTACTGGACCAGGCATCCAACCCATAAGAGGAATTAGAAAACCAAGGTTTGAGAGAGTCCAGGGAGAAGGAGTGCTATTCAAGAATGAAATATTGATATCTCCAGCAGGGCCTTTAAAAAGTAAAGATATAACAGCAAAAAATGTTAATACTGTAAGCAAAAATACAAGAATTTTAGATATCCTATCAAGGGCTTTATATTGGCCTATAAATAATATTAATGAACATACTATTAATATCCCTATAGCTAAATCTAGAGGAGGGAAGGATGAAAATATTACTATATTTTTTAAAAGGAGTCCTGTAACAAAACTAACGGCAGAAATAGTAAAGGTTCCAGTAATTAATCCAACAATTAAATATATAGGCAAATAAAATTTATTACGTTTTTGAAATCCCTCTAAAAGTGATAATCCAGTAACAGCTGTAAATCTTGTTCCGACAAGTAAAAATGGATATTTAACTAGATTTGTCAATAAAATAAGGGCAATAAGAGAAAATCCAAATTTAGCTCCAGCTGTAGTAGATGACATTAGGTGTGATCCGCCTATGCATGCTGCCGCTAAAAGGATTCCAGGGCCAAGACTTTTTCTATAACCAATGGATTTACTAGAGATTAATTTGTCCATATATTTGAGAGGTTGTTATTATTTTTACAATTAAATTAATTTTTTCAATTTAAGTACATAAAGTTTATTATTTTAGGTATATCTATCTTTTTATTAAATTAGTCTTATCTCTCTCCTATTTATTTCCTGGCTTTTATACAATTTAATTAATGACTAAATCTGTTAATCTATATTTGGCATCAGGTGTAAGTGAGGGAGTTGGTTTTTGGGTTGTTAACTTTACAGAGGAGGATAACATTTTAAATTCGCTTTGTAGAAAATTGCTTGAGTGCTATAGAAAAGAACTATTTGGTCTTGAGGGTGCAAAAGAGGTTAAGGATGCAATTAATACAACATTAGATATCCTATGTTTAGATTCAAAATATGAAAAATATAAATTAGATAATTACAATACAGGTTATTCTTCCGAGATTCCTATTAACCTCATTGAGGACATCTATGATCTTTGGGCATATAATTATAGTAATAAAATTCTATGGAAAAAATATATAGGTTTATTGAACTTAAGAAAAAAAATAAAAAAAAATAATAATTATATTAATATAGGATTGAAAGGTGATACTTATGAATTTGCTACTAAATTAGATGAATTATTGAGTTTTAGACAAGTTGATTTGAAATTTAGACAAGATAAATCTAACGATTTAATGTGGTAAAAATTGATTATCTAGATTTATAAAATAAATCTCTATCTTTATTTGCTGCGTTTACACTCTCCCAAGGGAAAATAATCCATTCATTATCTTCTATATATCTATATGAATTCCACCAGGTAGGTTTTTTTTTGCTCACCCATACATGAGTCTCTGAACCTTTTATATGCTTTATTTTCTCAAGTGTATAACCAGTATCATAAATATCATCAATTATGAGTGAATTGTTTTTAGGCTCTTCTAGTAATGGCAGCTCAAGCGAATGACTTAATGCAACTGCAAGACATAAACCTCCCCGAGGGAAACCATAAACTCCTTCAAATTTTTTATTTTTGCATTGATTATGTATTGAATTAATGCATTCATCAAATTCAATCCAGCTTAACTTATTCATTTTTTATCTTATAATTATGTTCTCTTCACTCTTTAAGGTATAACTTCTAAAACTTCCTAGATAAACTGTAGTAGCCCATAAAGCCGCCTATAGTAAGAATACCGGCAATTGGAGCGGATAGATTTAATGGAGTCGCCCAATCATGAACCATCAATGATGCGAGCATAAGTAAAGATAAATAATTAGTATTCAAAATACTACATTTAAGATAGTTTTGTTGTTTTAGTTCGTAATAATTCACAACTTTATAGAGTTATTAATTTAGTCCAAATAAATTACTTTCAAATATTTTTAATTTATAGATATAAATAACTTTAATATTTTTATTTAAGATTCATTCTTTTTATTGCCTTCAAACAATTTAGCTAATTGTTCATATATTTTCCCAAATAGCCATGAAATAGCAATAAGACCAATAATTCCTAAAACTATTGTTAGTGCTGATATACCTGCATCATTTGGACCATAATTTATAGCTGGGTCAAATCCTTCCACGATGATTTAAATTCACTTTTATACATTTTAATATTTTTTGGATTCAATTACTGATTCTTTACTTTTTTGAAATCTGAATACATCAATATTACTTATAATTGAATTATGTATAATACATATTACCTTAAATCATATTTATGAAGTGGGAGTACCAAGTAATCCATCTCAATGTAGACAATTCGTCAAGTAAAAGCGAAGAATCAAGCAATCCTGAGGCCGCAAGTGAAAAACTTAAGGGTTCACTAAGTCCAGATTTTCTAAAAGATCAATTTCCGGAGCAATATCAGGAAAATGAAGGCTCTGAGCATCCTGCTATTCAACTAAGTAAATTTCTAAATAAAAAGGGACTTGATAGTTGGGAACTTTCTGAAACATTAAAAATTGGAAAGATGTTATTTCTTATCATGAAACGGCCAGTTGAATAATAATTTAGAAAATATCTTTCAGTGTGAATATTATCCATTTAATAAGATTTATTGGATTTGCTATCGTCTTAACTTTCCTGTTCCCATTTAATTCATAAGCAACTGTATATTTTCCTAATATAAGGTCATTGTTTTTCGGGTTATAGTATTTTTTCGTATCTTCAATCCTATATTCTCTTTTTGTTTGTTCTTTTAACTCGGTGTCAAAAATCCATATCTTAAGATTATTTTTAGTCATTAATACATATCCAATACCCATACCATCTGTCATTTTATAATCAACAATTTCTCCACTTATAATTTTTGGTAAGTTATCCAATAATTTGTCTGGCAGTAGATTTTCAATTTTCGACTTATCTACTTCTATCATTTCCCCAATTGGTATTAGCGGATTTACTTCCATTATGATTAACTTTAGATTTGACTAAATTAACATATTTTACGAATCAGTGAATTAACTATCGATCTACTAATAATTTCATTATGTGTTGGAAGCATATCTTCTGTTTTCGCTTAATTTTCTGAATTTAAAAACCTTTGAGTTTCTTTTCTTCTTTTTCTTCTTCCTTTTGTTTTAAATAATTCGCCTTTACATAGTTTATTCCAATTATGGTTAGCTTTATAAAGGCAAATGCCGTAGCTATGAATCCGACTAAGATAACAGTTGATAAAAGAGCTGATCCAAGATCTATTTCAGATAAATTGGGCATGTGAAAAATCTCTACTAATTTAATTAATATTTTATGAATAGAAGTTTAATTCAATACTTAAATTTTAAATAATTCATAATTTATATTGGTTACAAGACATCCGTAGATAATTTTTTCAAATCGATGCATAACTGAAATAGGAATATAAATTGAAAATGAATCAAACTCAATTTAAAATCCCACTTTCAAGTTTAAGGCCTTACACAGTTCATTATAGGAACTGTGATAACCAACGTCTTGAGAATTGCTTTTATGCCTGTGATGCATATGAAGCGAGATTACTTGCAATGGAATTTAATAGATACATTCATGAGCATCCAAATTGCATTGATCTTATAAGAAGGGAAATGATTAAGAATATCTAGATTCATTTATAATTAATATATTTTTTAAAAAAATCCAGTTTAATTTATATGTTAAATAATGATATTTTTTCTCATATTATTTTGGGAATTATATCTTTTTTTTCTAATTTTATTTCTGCTTTATCTGGTGGAGGTGCTGGGCTAATACAACTCCCAGCCCTTTTGTTTTTAGGATTACCGTTTTCTAAAGCATTGGCAACTCATAAAGTTGCAAGCGTTGCACTAGGCTTAGGTGCTTCCATTCCTCATCTAAAACGACGCAGCTTAAAGATAAACTATGCTTTTTTGATATTAATTTCTGGGATACCAGGTGTTTTGTTAGGTGCCTATACTTCCTCCATATTGCCTAGTAGTTTTTCTACTACCTTATTAGGATTATTGACTTTATTTCTTAGTTTTTACTCAATAAAGCAGAAAAATCTTGGAAGTTCAAATCAAAAATTATCAATTAATAAGTTAAGGATTCTTATTGGCTCATTTGGTCTTTTTATTATTGGTTTCCTTAATGGCTATCTATCCTCTGGTACTGGATTATTTGTGACGATTTGGATGATAATTTTATTTGACTTATCCTTTTCTGTTGCTGTTGCTTACACTTTGATTTTTGTTGGAATCTTTTGGAATGGTATAGGAGCTTTCTCCTTAGGAATGACTGGGAATATTATTTGGGACTATATACCCGTATTGATTTTAGGTTCTCTTTTAGGTGGATACTTAGGAGCTAAGTTCTCAATAATTAAAGGGACCAAGTTTATCAAAGTTGTTTTTGAATTAGTCTCTTTTTCTGTAGGAATTTCATTACTAGTTAAAGGTTTTTTATGAGCTGCCTGCTTTTTCTAAATCATCTTGTAATTTAATCTCACAATCTAGAACTCTTGCCCAACATGGTAATTGCTGCTTTACAGGTGATTCAAGGAATTTATTGATGGCAGGCCTTAATAGTTTTCCAAAAGTATGAACTGCTAGTTCTTCTTTATGTCTACTGTAAGGCAATTGATTAACTGAGGAATCTAAACTAAATTGTTTAACTCTATCTTCTCCTGCTCTTCTATATAAAACCTCCAAGTTTGCTAATTGAGAACTCGTAAGTGTTCTTGCTTCATGTTCCATTAACCCTCTTAAAACACTTGAAAGAATTTCTGTAGACATTTTTTGGAGGCCTTCATTAGGCTTTGAACCAATTTCTTTGTGTTTGTGGTCGAAAATACCGAGATCCACTTGTGCGATTCTTGATATCCTTACGTTTTTATAAACCTCAGAGAGTAGCCCTATCTCTAATCCCCAGTCGCATGGGATTCTTAAATTCATTGCTAAGTCAGTAGTAAAAGCAAATTCTCCAGCTAATGGATATCTAAAAGACTGTAAATATTGGAGGAATGGCGCATTACCTATCAATTGTTCCAAGCTTGATAGAAGTGGTCCTACAAATAATCGTGTAGCTCTACCTTGAAGAGCATTTGTCTCAAGAGATAGGCGGCTGTAAAAAGCTTTTACATAAGAAATCCCATTTGACTTTTCTAATAAAGGTCCCAACATTCTTGCTGGATAATTGGAGTTGAATGTTCTTATATCAGCATCGAAAAGTGCTACTACTTCTGAGCTTTTTGTTGCCACACCCACTCCTTGCCATACTGCCCATCCTTTTCCTGGAACACCTAAGAGATCTAATCCATTCTTCTCTTGGTCTTTTAGCAATTCAATAACCGCCGGACTATTAGTCCATTGGACGTGGACTGGATATGGCATTTCTTTAAAGAAATCCCTAGCCTTAGCCACATCCTCTTTATTACTTGCAGATAAGGCTATGACTAGTTGATTTAAATTTCTTAATTCTTTTAAAGTGCTTCTTATAAGTTTTAATGCTGGCCTACTGAACTCATCGAATAGGCATGGAATAAGTATTGATGTTGGCCGTTTTAATAGCTCTTTATTTAATTGAGATACTGGATCTTTTGCTAATCCGTACTCATGAATAGTTGTGATTAAACCCTGCTGAAAGTCCATTCAAGAAAAAAGTTTTACAGATTCAAGGTGGGAGCTACGATGAGGTAGAGATGATCGTTTTTCTTTAAAGAGTGTCTGAGTTGGATAGTGAATTAGATGAGCTGAGATTATCTCTCAGAGAAATTTATCCTGGGCACTCTGAACAAGAAATCAATTCAGTGTGGTCGCAATTGTTGCAGATTCTTGATCCATTTTGTGTTAACAAGGGCAAAGATGAATTAGAGATCGAATCAATTTGGGATTCTTCAAGTGTTGTTTTGATTACTTACCCTGATTCAATTTATAGGAAGGATGAATCAACTTTAAAAACATTAACTGAATTCGTAAAAAATAGATTAGGTGGCCTTTCATCAGTCATACATGTTTTACCATTTCTTCCTTCTACAAGTGATGGAGGATTCGCTGTTTCTAATCATGAAAAAATCGATGATTCCTTTGGGAATTGGAATGATTTAAAGGATTTATCTGGTAAGCATAAAATAATGGCAGATCTAGTTTTAAATCATGTCTCTTCTTCTCATCCATGGGTTCATCAATTTATAAAATCAGAGGATTCAGGTCCGTCTTACATTGTTTCTCCTTCTGAGACTAATGTTTGGGAAAATGTGATAAGGCCCAGAAATACATCACTCTTTACCAATATCAATACTAAACAAGGCTTTAAGAGTGTTTGGACAACCTTTGGACCAGATCAGATTGATGTTGATTGGAGGAATCCAAATATCTTTTTAGAGTTTTTGAAATTATTGGTTAGATACATAACTAATGGAGCTGACTGGATTCGACTTGATGCAATTGCATTTATTTGGAAGGAGCCGCATACTACTTGTTTACATTTAGACCCAGTACACTCAATAGTTAAGCTGTTAAATAAATGTTTGAAGATTATAAAACCTTCGGCAGTATTAATTACCGAGACTAATGTTCCAGAGAAAGAAAACCTTTCTTATTTGATTGAAGGAAATGAAGCTAATCTTGCTTATAACTTTACTCTACCTCCTTTATTATTAGAAGCTATTTATACCGGTAAAACAGATTTATTGAAGAGTTGGTTGTCAACGTGGAAAGAGTTGCCAAGGCACACTTCTTTGCTCAACTTCACTTCTTCACACGATGGTATTGGATTACGAGCACTAGAAGGCATTATGGACGATCAGAGAATACATAATCTCTTGGTTGAATCAGAGAAACGAGGAGGATTAGTTAGTCATCGTCGCTTGTCAAATGGAGATGATCAACCTTATGAATTAAACATTAGTTGGTGGAGTGCGATGTCAAACGAAGGCTCCGATAATACGGTATTTCAATTTGAGCGTTTTTTATTAAGTCAGCTTTTTACTTTATCCATAAAAGGTGTTCCAGCTTTTTATCTTCCATCTGTATTAGCTTCTCCGAATGATATAGATTCTTTTAGGAAAACAGGGCAAAGAAGAGATTTAAATCGAGAAAAATTTGAAGCTAACCAATTACTTGATGTACTTAAGAACTTTGATTCTCCCGCTAGTAAAAATATTTCATACCTCACTCATATAGTTAAAGTCAGGTCAAGACTTAAAGCTTTTCATCCGGAGGCGAGTATGAAATGTATCTCTACGAATATAGCTAATTGTATAATTCTTCAAAGAGGCTTGGATGAAGATAGTGTCTATGTTATTTGTAATATGTCTAGTAATTTCTTATGTATTTCTCCATTAAATCAAATTAATTCATTAGAATTAACCCCTGAGAAACGTTTACTAGATAATATTACAGGTTCTTATTTCAATACTGATACTTTTAAACTTAATCCTTATCAAGTCGTTTGGCTTACATTAGATGATTAGTCTTATGAAAAATAATTCTAAATATTGGATAGTTACAGATCTTGATGGCACTTTAATGGACGAAGATTACGATATAACTCCTGCCAAAAAAACCTTGAAAATATTGGCAGAATTGAATATTCCTGTAATACCTTGTACTAGTAAAACTGCTTCTGAAGTTAGATATTTTAGAAAAGAGAATGCATTGACAGATCCTTTTATTGTCGAAAATGGAGCAGCTGTTTATGGGGGTTATGAACAAAATTCGTCTGAATGGGAATTGATCTTAGGAAAAAGTTATTTTGAATTAAAAACTATATTATTTAATATCTCTAAAAAAGTTAACTACCACTTAACCCCATTAAATGATTTAAGCAAAAATCAAATATATGAACTTACAGGATTATCTGATCAAGGTATTACTAGAGCTCTTGATAGGTGCTGGAGCGTTCCTTTCTTAAATCCTCCTGATGATATTTTTGAGAATGTAAAGTCTATTTGTGATTTTTATAATGTGCATGTTTTCAAAGGAAATAGAATGAGTCATTTACTCTCCAGTGAAAGTCATAAAGGTAAAGCTGTTAATAAATTAAAGGTATATCTACAGAACAATGATGTAAAGATTATTGCACTTGGGGATTCGCAAAATGATCTTCCTTTACTTGAATATGCCGATATATCTATCGTTATTCCTGGTAAAAATGGCCCAAATAAGTACTTACAGAATGGTATTGATAATGGCTCTTTTAGATTAGCAAATGCCCCTCACGCAGAAGGGTGGGCAAATAGTGTTCAGGATATTATTAAAGATTTTAAGGATTGATGAAAGATAAAGATATTAATAATGATTTTAATCATATTTTCCCAAAGGATATAAGGGACGATTTCCTTTTTTCTCTTGATAGTTATCGTCTATTTCTTGAAGGCTTGTCTATTAACCCTTCACTCTTTTATCAAAAATGGTCTGATGTTCATCTTCAATCAATTATTGATAAATATTGGAAACCAACTCAAAAATCAGATTGGAAATGGTCGTTAGCACTTCCAATTTTTTCTCTTTTAGAAAATTATATAAATACTTTTAATAAACCAATAATAATTGGTTTTTCAGGACTTCCTGGATCTGGAAAATCTACTCTTGGACTTTGGATTGATAGTGTAGCTAGAGAACTATCTTTAGATATTAAGGTTATATCTTTGGATGATTTTTATTTGCCTGGCCATGAAATGGACGTTGCAATGACTGGTAATCCATGGAATGTTCCTCGAGGTTTTCCAGGGAGTCATTCTTTAGATTTATTGAATCAATCATTAGACGTTTTCTTAAAAACTGGTGTGTTGAATAGTCCGACTTTTGATAAGTCATTAAGAGATGGGAAAGGAGATAGATCAGGATGGTGTGATTCACAACCTAGAGTTTTAATTTTGGAGGGTTGGTTCGTAGGCTGTGAAGCTGTTTCTGATTTATCGAAAATAGATTCCATGGCTGCGGACGAATTTAATTTGTCATTGAGTCAGAGTGAAAAAGATTATCGAATTTTGATTCAAGAATCACTCTTTGAATATAGTCATATTTGGAAAAAATTTGAAAAGATTTGGCATCTTAAGTCTTCTCAATTTAATAATACAATTCTGTGGAAATCACAGCAAGAAGGAGAAATGATTAAGTTGAAAGGTTCGGGTCTAAAAGGAAATAATCTAAGTAATTTTATTCGAATGATTCAAACCTCTATTCCACAGCAATCGTTATCATTTATTAATTCAGATACGACAGTTGGAATTAATCAAGATCGTAGGATTAATTTTCTAAAGACTAGTAAATACTATTTTTGACACTCTTCAAACCAATTAAAAATAATACGTCTTATTATTTATTTTATCTTTTGTTAAACTTTTATCTTTTTTTCTATTTACACTCTATCATTATTAAATATTAATCCTCCCATGCCTATAAAATGGCTTCATATGTATATTTGATTCAGAATGGTGATTTATTCAATATTGGTTTTACAGACAACCTTGAACGAACAAGAATTAATTTAAGACCTGGAGAATTGGTAGCATTTCTAAATACTGATAACCCTGAACCGCTTATTAAAAATATCAGGAAAATATATGTTGATAACAGATTACCTGGATCAGATTATTATCGACTTGCGAATTCACAAGTAAAAGAATGCAGAACTCTTCTAGAAGGAGATGGGTCGAATAATTATTTTCAGCCATTTCTCAAGGGACCAAGTTTATTTGTATTCTTTATTTTTTCTTGGATTTTATTGACTTATTTTATTATTGAGTTTGCTGTAGATCCTGTTCTAAGTCGGTTTACCTAATCCTTACTATTCTTTGATTAAATATATTAATGATTTATACATAATCTTGCTTCCATAGATTTAATTTCATTGTTAGATTAGTGTAAATATTATAAATTTAGTCTGATTTGAATTTATCTAGTTTTTTGATTTTTGCTGCATTCCCTTTTGTTGTGTCAACAGTATTTTTTGGCACTAAGAATGGATATTACAATAGCGATGACTATGAGGGAGATGGTTGTGCTCATGATGTTCAGAGGTGATAGTTTCTCCAATCGACCTTTTGCTAAATATATAAGTATCTTTTAATTGCTTGAATTTTTGATGCATGTCCATTTGCTATCAAATTGCCAGACAGGCTTATAGATTTCATCTTCAATTGTTTTCCCAGCTTCTATACACATCTTTTTCGTCCCAATTGGAATAGCAAATAATGATGGACTTGTGATGCCACTTACTTGTGGTTTACCTCCAGGTCCCTGTCTATAGCTACCTATTACTAACCAGTAATCTGCTTTAGCCTTTTCTTGAATTCCCGCTAAGGAGGTTAGGGCAATAATAAATGAGAATATAATTTTTTTTCGCATGATTTATTTTTATTTTTGAAATCATATATATACTAATTGAAAATTTCTATATATTTAGCGAATTGTGTTTTTATTATCTTCTAAATATGCCTGAAGATATTAGTCGGTATCTATTTATTTGCTTTAAATCAATTTTCTTAGGTATTATTCAAGGCTTTACTGAATTTCTTCCAATTAGTAGTACGGCCCATTTAAAAGTTGTACCTTACCTTTTTGGTTGGAATGATCTTGGGGTGTCTTTTTCCGCTTCTATACAATTAGGAAGCGCAGTAGCTATTATTTATTATTTTCGTAATCATATTAGTTTAATTATTAATTCTTTCTTCTCATCTTTTAATCCTTCTAAAGGTTTCAAAGATGAAAATTCTAGACTATTCCTCTATATCTTTGTAGCTAGTATTCCAATATTAGTTTTTGGCTTACTTATTAAATTATATTGGCCCAACTATTCTGATTCGAATCTCAGAGGTTTATTTTCCATAGCGATCACTTCTATTGTTATGGCACTATTGCTAGCTCTTTCGGAAATTTATGGTAAAAGAAATAAGTTGTTTGTGGACATTAATTTAAATGATGTTATAAAATTGGGCCTTGCTCAATCTTTGGCTTTATTCCCCGGAGTTTCTAGATCTGGTATAACTCTAACCTCTGCTTTGTTTTCAGGTATTGAAAGAAAAACGGCAGCTAGACTTTCTTTTCTAGTTGGTATTCCAGCTGTTTCAATCTCAGGACTTGTAGAATTATTTTCTTTATTTAGAGTGTTATCAGTTATTGATATTATACCTATAATTATTGGTATCATTTCATCTTTCTTTTCTTCAATATTTGCTATTGATTTGTTTCTTAAGTTCCTATCTAAAAATAATACTTTGGTTTTTGTTTATTATCGTTTAGCTTTTGGCATATTTATATTGACAACTTTATAAATATTATTTTTCTAGATTCTTTGGTTTAGTATTGCTTTATGAGATTTATTTGTTTTTAATGAGTTATTTACCTGATTTATTCATTGTTTCTTTTGGGGAGATCGATATACCACCATTACTCTTTGCGTTAATTATTTTTTTAACTATATTCGTTTTTTTAGCAGTTCTGATTAGTACAACAAAATTAATCCAATCTTTAGTAAAGGACTCTGATTAGTCACGTATTCAATTTTATCGGAACGGCGGGATTTGAACCCACGACCCCCACTACCCCAAAGTGGTGCGCTACCAAGCTGCGCTACGTCCCGCATTTTTAAATTATCACAAGGGCTTGCGGATAGTTGAAATTTTTAATGATTTCCATTTAATCCTTTTCTTAGACTTTCTATTTATTCGTCTGATGAGTGAATTCCTATCTTCATTAGAATATCCATTAATAGATAGTCTTTTAGCCATTAATCTTAACTCGTAAATATTCATCTTTGAGAGTTTTAATTCAATATCTTTATTCCAAGCCTCTCCCTCCTTTGGCAATGTAGCTTTATGTTGTGAAACTTCGATTGAGTAGATTAATTCAGCAAATAATTCTGGAATAATTACAATTAAAATAGCAAGAATATTGTATAAGTTTATTCGAGCTCTTTCCAGATTTTTCTCTAATTTATTATTTCTCATATTTTATAAAAAGTAAAATCCAAGTAAAAAATATATTTTTTCTCTAACTTGGATAAGCTAATTCAGTATTTAATGAACTATCCATCCATTGAATTGTTTTCTCTTGTTCAATTTTATCAGATTTAAAACTAAACACTAAAAAGAATACTAACAACAAAGTAGCTAATATTATTAGCAAAACAGTTCTATCTGGTAATTGATCATTCATTATAAATTAGATTCAATAGGTGTGTTCTCTCCTCTAAGAATACAATGCGTTATGTCCCAATTATAGTTAGACCAAATTTTTTCATTTAGTTTAAAGTTTGCCCCACTAAAATTTTTAAATGTTACCTTTGTTGGCATCGCAGAGCAATATGGTCTGCTACCAGGCTTTGCTAAATATTGTTGGTGATAGTCCTCTGCAAAATAAAATTTAATATCATTCTCAATCTCTGTAGTAATAATGCCAAAGCCATTATTTTTTAGTTCTATTTGATAGCTATTTTTGCTTTCTATCGCTTTACTTAGCTGCTCTTTGCTTGTCGTATAAATCGCTGATCTATATTGGCTTCCACTATCGTTTCCCTGACGATTGCCTTGTGTTGGGTCATGGCATTCCCAAAATAATTTTAGTAGATCGCTTAGATCAATTTCATTGTTATTCCAAACAACTCTCACGACTTCGGTATGACCTGTTAGTCCAGAACATACCTCCCTGTAGTTTGGATTTTCCTTCTCGCCTCCTGCATAACCTACTGAAGTTGTTATGACTCCTGGAAGCCTCCAGAAGCCTTTCTCTGCACCCCAAAAGCAGCCACATCCAAAAAGTATTTCTTGCTCATTATCTTTTAGCTTTGCTGTAAGATCATTTTTTAATATTGTATGTTGCAATTTCTTATTTGTTTTTTCTATACTTTTAACAGAATATAGCTTATCAATTATTAGGGTTAAATATTTAATTATCTTTTTAATCATAACTTTAATTTATAGTTTCTATTCTTATATGATTTATTAGTGTAGTAACAAATGCAAATAATAAGAAAGGGAGGCTTAATACAAGTATTAAACCAACACCTAAAAGAGCAAAAATTGGTCTTGATGAGCCCATTAATGCAAGACCTGCAGCAAGACTTACAAAAATTACACCCATCCATGCAAGTATTTGAATGTAAATATCACCAAATGCAAGGTCGCATATAAGTTTATATTTTGTTAGTGCGCTCATAATTTCTTAATTATCTCAATTAAAATAATTGTTTTTTTAGCTTATATCTAATTCAGATCGAATTGATTAAAAAAAGTTAATAAGTAATGATTAATCATCTGATTGAATTTGTTCTTTGGCTTTTTCTCTCTCCCACATGCTTTTATACAAACCATCTTTCTTAATTAAGAATTGATGAGTTCCCTCTTGTACAATTTTTCCATCATTCATTACCAATATTCGATCACACGCAGCAGCAGCTGAAAGTTGATGACTAATCATTAATACTGTTTTACTATATTGTTTTTTTATTGTTTGAAGTATTGCTGACGCGGTTTTATTGTCCACACTTGCTAAGGCATCATCAAGAACAATTATCTTTGAATCTACTAATAAAGCTCGACTTAAAGCAGTTCGTTGTCTTTGTCCACCGCTTAGAGTTATTCCTCTTTCACCGACAAGTGTTTTAAGTCCATCAGGAAAACCTTTTATGTCATCTGTCATTCTCGCTTCATAGGCTGATTCTTGGACTTTCTCTGTGGACGCTTCTGGATTCCCGTATTTAATGTTTTCTGAAAGTGTTTCTGTAAAAAGATATCCCTCTTGAGGTACTAAAGCGATATTGCTTCTTAACTGATTCAGTTTTAGGTTCATGACATCATTATCGTCTAAATACAAACATCCTTCATCAATTTTTATTATCCTTCCTAAAGCTCTTGCCAAGGTTGTTTTACCGCACCCTACAGGTCCTACTAAGGCGACTATTTCTCCGGGGGTTATTTTGAATGAAATTTCATCTAGTATTTTCCTTGGTGAATCTTCATAACTTACTGAAAGATTTTTTGCTTCTAATTTTCCTGAAATAGGTTTAGTTATATTTACAGTATTATCTTTATCTTTGATTGTAGGTTCATGATTAAGAAGTTCTTCTACTCTCTCTAAACTTACTTGACCCAATTGAAAAGTATTAAGTGTAAAACCTAATAAGGCTGTAGGGAAAACTAGTCTTTCTACATAAAGAATTAAAGCTACTAAGCCTCCAACCGTAAGAGTTCCACTGCTTAGTTGCCCACTACCAATTGCAATAAGTAGAAGCAATGAAATTGAGGATAAACCTTGAAGTAGTGGAAATAAAGTACTTGCAGTTCTTGCAAGGTTAATAGCAGCGTCTCTGTATCTGATATTTAATTTCTTGAAAGCTTCTTGCTCAGCTCGTTCTTGACCATAAATCTTAATGGCACTAATGCCAGATAGATCTTCTTGAATTAGTTCACTTAGTTCGGATAAAGCTTGTTGTTGCCTCTTTCTTTGTTTAACCATTCTTCCTCCGAACAATCCAACGGTGCCAAATAAAACTGGATAGACGGAAATAGCAAAAAAGGTTAAAAGCGGATTAATTGTCAGCATTGCTGGCAATGTGAAGGTGTATGCCAATAATGTGTTTGTAAGACTAAGAACCGTAAAACCAAGCAATCTTCGAATGTTTTCCAAATCGCTAGTTGCTCTTGTTATGACTTCTCCAGTCCCTATTGTTTGAACCCAGCCGGGATCCTGTTCCAGCATTCGATCAAATAATTTTTGTCTCAATGAAACTTCTACTTGTCTGCCAACCCCAAACACGAGTTGCCGAGATATCAATCTTGCTCCCCCCATTACTGTCGCCATGAGTATTAACCATGTCGACTTATTTAAGACGTATGAAAATGTAAATCCTTCTTTTAGATCATCAACTATATTTCTCACTTCCATAGGAATAGCAACGCTTAGAATATTTACAAAAATCAGACAGAAAGCACCTATTATTAGTTCCCTCTTGTGTGGTCTCAAATAGTTTTTTATTAGATCTAGTCTTAATGCAGCCATTCTTTTATTAATATGCCCATTAACCTAGGCAATATAAGCCCATGGACGTGAGCAAAATTCAAATTAACTAATTTATGAACGAGCCACAAAATCATCCGCTTTATTCAACAGATCGTGAAAATCTTGACCGACTATGCGCGATAGATTCTCCTACCTCAAATAATTTTGTTGAATTAGCTAGATTAATGATTCGATATCAGGATTTCAGAGGTGCTGAAGATCTTAATTCAGATATGGAAAAACTATTAAAAAAATGGAGCATTAATCGTGACAAATTAGAGGCAATAACAAGGAAACTTTGGTCGGAGGGATTTCGGCCTGCAAGTCATTCAAGTTCCGATAACGTCGGTTCTGGATTTGATACGTCAGATTCCAGTCAAGCTTAATGTTAGGAAATTATTTTTTTATTTAAACAACTTCCATAGTTGATATATTAATGATTAAGTTATAAAAAATATTGTTCTTGGAACGCTTAACACTCAGGCATTTTTCTAATAAATGACCATTTTAAATCCTATAACTTTTCCAGTAATTCTTGAATCACTTCTTGCTTCCAATGATTTAACTGAAGAGCAATCTAATTATTTAATGAATTCATGGCTCGATAATAAAATTGAACCAGTTCAAACGGGGGCATTTCTAGCAGCATTTAGAGCAAAGGGTGTTTCTGGTGATGAACTTTCGGCAATGGCAAAAATTCTTCAAGATGCCTCAACGACTCCATCAGATCTACCATCTTTTGATTTGGTTGATACATGTGGAACTGGCGGAGATGGAGCGAACACTTTTAATATTTCTACAGGAGTTGCCTTCGTATCAGCGGCTTTAGGGGTGAAAATTGCTAAACATGGAAATCGAAGTGCAAGTGGCAAGGTTGGATCAGCTGACGTATTAGAAAATTTAGGATTACCTTTAAATGTTTCCTCCGGGAAAGTTGTTGAAGCTTTAAAGAAGTTAGGTATTACATTTCTTTTTGCTCCTTCTTGGCATCCTTCATTGGTAAATCTTGCTCCTTTAAGAAAAAGCTTAGGAGTCAGAACTATCTTCAATTTACTGGGTCCATTGGTTAACCCACTTAGACCAAAGTCTCAAGTATTGGGAGTAGCCAAAGCTGATTTGCTTGATCCAATGTCAGTAGCTTTAAAAGGAATGGGACTTAAAAGAGCTGTTGTGGTTCATGGAGCAGGAGGCCTTGATGAGGCTTCACTTGCTGGTGCTAATCAATTTAGGTTCTTAGATAAAGATGTTATTAGATCTGAAATTATTAGCCCTGGTGATCTTGGACTTACTCAAATCTCTAATGAATCCTTAAAAGGTGATGGTTTGAAAACTAATTCTCATATCTTAAAGTCTTTACTTAATGGAGAAGGAAATCAATATCACAAAGAAGTCATAGCATTAAATACTGCTCTGGTTTTATGGGTATCAGGAACTGAGGATGATTTATCTTCAGGTGTCAAACGAGCATTAGATTGTTTGGATACAGATAAATCATGGCTCCTTTTCGAGCAATTAAGAGACTTTTTAGCCACTTAATTCTTTCAAACTGATAAACCCTATTCCTTATGTTTTTTGATACTGATAGCTCTGCAATTTTGTTATTAGAGGATGGGACATATTTTGAAGGATTATCTTTTGGTGCGGTTGGAACTATTTCTGGTGAAGTCGTATTTAATACAGGTATGACAGGTTATCAGGAGGTCATTACTGATCCAAGTTATTATGGTCAACTTATTACGTTTACCTATCCAGAGATTGGAAATACTGGAGTAAATTATGAGGATAATGAATCATCGCATCCCTCAGTTAAAGGTGTGATAGCTCGTCAAATATCCAAAACTCCCAGTAACTGGAGACATGAAATTTCGTTTGAAAATTGGTTAAACGATGAAAAAGTTGTTGGAATTCATGGAATAGATACAAGATCACTTGTTAGGCATATAAGAGAGTCAGGTTCTTTGAATGGAATTATTTCATCAGAGTCAAAATATTCAATCGCTGAATTATTTTCACTTTTAAAAAAATCTCCTTCAATGAGTGGTCTTAATCTTGTCGATAAAGTAACAACAAAAAGAGCTTTTAATGCTAATTCAAGTTGTCCTGTTGCATTTGATATGAGAATTAAAAATACTCAAACAATTCCATACAAAGTTGTTGCTATAGATTTTGGGATAAAGCAATCGATATTGGATCGACTAGTTGCCCATGGTTGTGAAGTAACTGTCTTGCCTGCAAGTGCTGAAATGACCGATGTATTAGCTTTATCCCCTGAAGGTGTTTTTCTTTCCAATGGTCCTGGTGATCCTTCCACCGTCCATAGTGGTATTAATCTTGCTAAAGATTTAATTGAATATAAAAAACTACCTGTTTTTGGAATCTGCTTAGGCCATCAAATCCTTGGATTGGCTTTAGGTGGTAAAACTTTTAAACTTTCTTATGGACATAGAGGACTAAATCATCCATGTGGATTGAACGGAAAAGTTGAAATTACTAGTCAAAACCATGGATTTGCTTTGAATTCAGAATCTTTAAATTCCGAGAAAATAAAAATCACCAGATTAAATTTAAACGACCAAACAGTTGCTGCTATTTCTGTTATTGATAGGCCTTTCTTTGGTGTTCAATATCACCCCGAAGCGAGCCCTGGTCCTCATGATGCTGATCATCATTTTAATCATTTCGTAACCTTAATAGAAGAACGACGAAGAATCGTGGATTAATTTGGTTTCTATCACTACACTTCCATCATGAAGTCATAGGGGACTAATCCCATAACTGAATTACAACGACTTACAGTTTCTCTTAGAGGTGGTTCTAAACAGCAAAATGGTTGTTTAGTGATTAATTTCACTGGTCAACTAGATGCTTATTCAGAGAAACAATTCACAACATATATCAATGAAGTTTTAGCTTCTAATCAGCTATCAGTTGTAATTGATTTATCTAATATCGATTTCATTGATTCTTGTGGCTTAGGTGCAATGGTTCAGGCCGCTAAGAAATGTACTGAGTCAAAAAGATCATTTAATGTTGTAGGAAATCCTAGAGTAACTCAGACAATTAAACTTGTTCGCTTGGAGGAATACCTTCATCTGGCACCTGATCTAAGTACCGCAATTGGTAAATTATCAGCTTGACGGATTGGATTCGCTCTTACAAATCAACCATTTCTCCCGATGGATTGGGCCCTTTGCAATTAGCCTGGTTAGGTGATGCTGTTTGGGAAATGCATCAAAGGTTGAGATATTGCAGTAGCCCAATGCGCTCGAAGGATCTTCATAATGCAGTTGTAAGGGAGGTAAATGCATCCAGTCAAGCGAAGGCAATCACGAAATTAGAGCCTTTTCTTACAGATACTGAAAAGGACTTTCTTAGAAAAGGTAGAAACAAAGCTGGAAGAGGTCCTAAAAATGTAGATGCTGCCACATATGCAATTGCTACCGGATTTGAGACTATTGTTGGTTGGTTGTTTTTGAAAAATCCAAATCGGCTTGCTGATTTATTCGATCTTCTTGATCGACCCATTAACTAGAAAATATTTCTTATAAAATGAGTTATCGCTTCAATAAAGACACAAGGAATTCAAAAAACTCTTCATCTAATAAACGAAGTAGTAATTATTCTCGTCAAGATAATGACTCCAAAAAGTCAAACTTTAATGATAGAAGAAGAACCAATAACAAAATAAATCGTCATTCTTCTGATCAAGTAAATCAATATTCATTAGGTAAAGAATTTTCTGATCGATCAAGAAGTAGTAACGAGGCTAATTCCAACTACAGAGGATCTAATCGATTCGAGAGGAAATCGACCAACTCTTCGTATAGAAATCAAGACTCTCAGGAAACAAACAATTACAGAGGATCTAATCGATTCGAGAGGAAATCGACCAACCCTGCGTACAGAAATAAAAATTCTCAGGGAGCTAGCAGTTATAAAAGAGAAGAAAATAATGAACCTCTTTCATATTCTGAAAGCTTTAGCAAAACATTAAGTGATGATCTGATTTGGGGCCGCCATTCAACTGAGGCAGCCCTTGTTGGCGGCAGGGCAATTCACAGGATTTGGTGTACCTCCGAATTACGCAGTACACCAAAGTTTTTTCAACTTCTCAAAGATCAAAAAGCTTCTGGGGTCTTAGTTGAAGAAGTTTCATGGTCAAGGCTTGGCCAGCTCACAAATGGTGCAGTCCATCAAGGAATAGTTTTACAAATTGCCGCATCAAAAACACTTGACTTGAAGAATTTAATAGATGCTTGCAAAGCTTTTGGTGATTCATCATTGCTCTTAGCTTTAGATGGCTTAACTGATCCTCAGAATCTTGGGGCAATAATTCGATCTGCCGAAGCCCTCGGTGCTCAAGGATTAATCCTTCCACAAAGACGAAGTGCAGGATTAACAGGATCCGTAGCAAAAGTTGCCGCTGGAGCTCTGGAACATTTGCCTGTAGCAAGAGTTGTTAATTTAAATAGGTCTTTGGAGAAATTGAAAGATGAAGGTTATACCGTTGTTGGCCTCGCTGAGGAGGGATCATCTACTTTATCTGAAATCAAATTTCAAGGTCCTTTAGTAGTAGTAGTTGGCTCTGAAGATAAAGGAATTTCTCTAATAACTAGAAGATTATGTGATCAGTTAGTAAGAATTCCTCTCAAGGGAGTCACTACAAGCCTAAATGCATCAGTTGCTACGTCTATTTTCTTATATGAAGTTGCTAGATCCAAATGGATGCGCTCAATCTCTGGACAAGACCCTTCTCCTAGATTATTGAAACCTCAGATTTCATCTGAAAAGATTAACTAATCTCTTTAATTTAACCTTTAAAAGATGCGTATATTTTTTATAGTTTTTTTAGAATTTTAAAAACTTCATAATTAAATTATACTATTAATTACTTCAGGCACAGCTTTTTATACTCAACTTTTCATGACTTCAAATATATGTTTCATCATCAAGTGAACATAATATTCCTTTTTTATTTGATAAACATCTCGTTAAGAAAGTATAATAAATTAAATGCAGTTTACTTATGGGTCCCATTAGGGCTCTTCGAAGCTTAGGTAATAGTTTTGGCTTGGCCTGGTGGGCCAAGGTTGAGACAATTCAACCTGAGGTGACTTATTGGTTTGGTCCTTTTCTCACTCGCCGTAGCTTGAAAGTCAGATTAAATGGTTTTATAGATGATCTTTCTGCAGAGTCACCCAAGAAAATTAATCATAGTTTAATTAGGTGTCGCCGTAATGAGCCTTTAACGTCATAAGCTTAAAAATATTTTTTTTATAATCTAATAATGACTTTTGAAGACTTACGCCAGAAATTAAAAAGTGGTGAGGTTTCTTCCAAAGAACTTGTTCAAGAAAAAATAAACCGAATAAATGAATTAGATCCAACTCTGAATTCCTTTTTAATTGTTAATACTGAGCTAGCTCTAAGCAAAGCAGAGCATATCGATAAACAAATCGCTTCTGGCGATCATTTACCGCCTTTGTCAGGGATACCCATTGCTATAAAAGACAATCTTTGTACAAAAGGAATTAAGACAACTTGCGCAAGCAAGATTTTGGACAACTTTGTCCCCCCATACGAGTCAACAGTTACAAAAAAGCTTTTGAACGCAGGAGCAATAATGATTGGCAAGACAAATATGGATGAATTTGCTATGGGGAGCTCTACAGAAACCTCTGCATTTGGTCCTACTTTGAATCCATGGAACATTACAAAAGTTCCAGGAGGCAGCTCTGGTGGTAGCGCAGCTTCTGTTGCTGCCGGATTATGTTATGGATCTCTGGGTTCTGATACTGGCGGGTCAATCCGACAACCTGCTTCTTTTTGTGGCGTTGTTGGCATGAAGCCAACTTATGGTCGAGTAAGTCGATGGGGGTTAATAGCTTTTGCTAGTTCTTTAGATCAGGTTGGTCCATTTGCGAATAATGTTTCTGATGCAGCTGAGATTTTGCAAGTTATATCTGGCAAGGATGAATTGGATTCAACTACTGTTGATATTCCCGTTCCCAATTATTTAGAGACTCTTTCTAAGTCAATTAAGGGAATGAAAATAGGTTTAATTGATAACTGCTTTGATCATGAAGGTTTAGCCACTGATGTTAAAGAATCTGTTCTTAGCTCTGCCTCGCTGCTAGAAAACTTAGGCGCAGAAATTGTTAATATTTCTTGTCCTCGTTTCAATGATGGAATTGCTACTTATTACGTTATTGCCCCATCTGAAGCTTCAGCGAATTTAGCTAGATATGACGGAGTCAAATATGGATTCCGCGCTGAAGATGAACAATCTCTTATAGAGATGACCTCCAAAAGTCGAGCACTTGGTTTTGGAAGTGAAGTTAAAAGAAGAATTCTTATTGGAACTTATGCTCTATCCGCTGGTTATGTTGATGCTTACTACAAAAAAGCCCAGCAAGTTCGAACTTTGATACGTAGAGATTTTGATGATGCTTTTAAAAAAGTAGATGTTTTGTTAGCGCCAACAGCACCTACTACTGCTTTTGGTTCTGGAGATAATATTGATAATCCAATGGCGATGTATCTATCGGATCTATTAACTATTCCAGCAAATTTGGCTGGATTGCCTGCAATCAGCCTGCCGTGTGGTTTTGATAAATACGGTTTGCCTATAGGGTTGCAGCTAATAGGAAATGTTTTTGAAGAAGGGAAGCTTTTTCAAGTAGCTAATCAATTTGAGAAAGCTGCTGAGGTTTATAAGAATAGGCCTAAAACAGATTTCACGTTATAAAGTTTGAACCACTTCATGTGGAGAATATAATTATCGCTACACTATATGCAGTGTAGTTCCGTGGAATATTAATGGCTTTTGTTCCCATTCATAATCATAGTGACTACAGCCTTCTTGATGGAGCAAGTCAGCTCCCTTTAATGGTTCAAAGGGCAAAGGAATTGGGGATGCCAGCTCTAGCTCTTACTGATCATGGAGTAATGTATGGAGCGATTGAATTATTGAAGTTATGTAAGGCTGCGAATATAAAGCCAATTATTGGGAATGAGATGTATGTTATCAATGGTTCAATTGATGACCCTCAGCCCAAAAAAGAAAAAAGATATCATCTTGTTGTTGTAGCGAAAAACCAGATTGGTTATGAAAATTTAGTAAAGTTAACTACGCTTAGTCATTTAAACGGTGTTAGGGGAAGAGGTATATTTTCAAGACCATGTATAGATAAGTATTTATTTAAAAAATATAGCGAGGGGTTGATATGTTCAACAGCTTGCTTAGGTGGTGAAATTCCACAAGCGATTTTAAAAGGAAGAAATGACGTTGCTAGAGAAGTAGCAGCTTGGTATAAAGAAGTTTTGGGTGATGATTTTTATCTTGAAATTCAAGACCATGGATCAATTGAGGATAGAATTGTTAATAGTGAAATAGTCAAAATATCCGAAGAACTTGATATTAAAATTATTGCTACCAATGATGCACATTATTTATCAAAGAATGATATTGAAGCACATGATGCATTGATTTGTGTTTTGACTGGAAAGTTAATAAGTGATCACAAAAGATTGAGATATACAGGGACTGAATATATTAAATCTGAGGATGAAATGAGAAGTTTATTTACTGATCATTTAGACAAAAATGTCATAAATAGTGCAATAGAAAATACAGTTAAACTATCAAACAAAGTTGAAGAATATAAGATATTAGGCACTTATAAGATGCCAAATTTTCCTATACCTGATGGTTATCAACCAATTGAATATCTTAAAGAGATAACTATCAAAGGTTTACTAGAAATTTTAGATATTTCTAAATTTGAAAATCTTCCAATCACATATAAAGAAAGACTTGATTATGAGTTAAAAGTAATAGAACAAATGGGCTTTCCTACATATTTCCTTGTTGTATGGGATTATATAAGATTTGCAAGAGAGCAAAATATTCCTGTAGGCCCTGGTAGAGGTTCAGCAGCTGGCTCTTTAGTCGCTTTTTCTCTTCATATAACTAATATTGACCCAGTAGAAAATGGTTTGTTATTTGAAAGATTTCTCAATCCTGAGAGAAAGTCAATGCCTGATATTGATACTGATTTTTGTATTGAAAGACGTGGCGAAGTTATAGACTATGTAACTAAAAAGTATGGTGAAGATAAAGTTGCACAGATAATTACATTTAACAGAATGACATCTAAGGCTGTTTTGAAAGATGTTGCTCGTGTACTTGATATTCCCTATGGAGATGCAGACCGCTTAGCGAAATTAATTCCAGTTGTGAGGGGAAAGCCTGCAAAATTGGCAGCTATGATTTCAAAAGAATCGCCAAATAAAGATTTCTATGAAAAATACAATAATGATTCAAAAGTAAAGAAATGGGTTGATATGGCAATGAGGATAGAAGGGACAAATAAGACTTTTGGTGTTCATGCAGCAGGTGTAGTTATTGCTGCTAATTCACTTGACAATTTAGTTCCTCTTCAAAGAAACAATGATGGACAAATAATTACTCAATATTTTATGGAAGATATTGAATCACTTGGTCTTTTGAAGATGGACTTTTTAGGACTTAGAAATCTTACAATGATCGAAAAGACAATTGATTTAGTTGAGAAATCAATTGGTAAGAGATTAGATCCTGATTCTTTGCCTTTCACTGATGAAAAAACATTCGAACTTCTTTCTAGGGGTGATTTAGAAGGAATTTTCCAACTTGAATCTAGTGGAATGAGACAAATAGTAAAAGATCTAAAGCCTTCATCTCTTGAGGATATTTCTTCAATTCTTGCTCTTTATCGTCCAGGCCCTCTTGATGCAGGATTGATTCCTAAATTTATAAATAGAAAACATGGGAAGGAGAGTATTGATTTTCAACATCAATCACTTGAGCCAATTTTAAGTGAGACTTATGGAATCATGGTTTATCAAGAGCAGATCATGAAGATTGCACAGGATTTAGCAGGATATTCGCTTGGGCAAGCAGATTTATTGAGAAGGGCAATGGGTAAGAAAAAAGTATCCGAGATGCAGCGCCATAGAGCGATCTTTGTTGATGGAGCTGTTAAAAATGGTGTCACAAATGTCATCGCTGAACAGTTATTCGATCAAATGGTTTTATTTGCTGAATACTGCTTTAACAAAAGTCATTCAACTGCTTATGGAGCGGTTACTTATCAGACTGCTTATTTAAAAGCACATTATCCTGTCGCTTATATGGCGGCATTGCTTACCGTTAATGCTGGATCGGCTGACAAGATTCAAAGATATATTTCTAACTGTAATTCAATGGGCATAAACGTAATGCCTCCAAATATCAATACCTCTGGTGTTGATTTCACTCCAAAAGATAATTCAATTCTTTTTGGTTTTTCGGCTGTCAAAAATTTAGGTGATGGTGCAATTAGAAAAATTATCACCTCTAGAGATGAAGATGGCCAATTTACTTCTTTAGCACAATTCTGTGATCGAATTTCACTTGGTTCCGTTAACCGAAGAGGACTTGAGGCGTTGATACATAGTGGAGCGCTTGATTGTCTTGAAAAAAATGCAAATCGCGCTCAGCTTATTGCTGATTTGGATTTAACTATTGAATGGGCTTCTTCTAGAGCAAAAGATAGAACGAGCGGTCAAGGTAATCTCTTCGATTTATCTAATTCCACAAATAATGAATCATCACCGACTGATGATTATTCATCAGCTCCAAAGGCGAAAGAAGTCCAAGAGTATCTTCCTTCAGACAAACTTAAATTAGAAAAAGAGCATGTTGGATTCTATCTATCTGATCATCCTTTGAAGCAACTTTCAGAACCAGCAAAATTGATTGCTCCTATTAGCCTTAGTTCTTTAGAAGATCAAAAAGATAAGTCAAAGGTTAGTGTTATTGCAATGATTCCAGAAATGAGAGAAGTCACAACTAGAAAAGGTGACAGGATGGCAATTATTCAACTAGAGGATTTAACTGGTTCTTGTGAAGCTGTTGTTTTCCCAAAAAGCTATGAACGATTATCAGATCATTTGATGGTTGAAACGAGGTTATTGATATGGGGCAGCGTAGACAGGAGAGATGAAACTGTTCAATTGCTTATTGATGATTGTCGTGAAATTGATGACTTAAGATTTCTCTTGATTGATCTTCGTCCTGATCAAGCTACAGATATCAATATTCAGCATAAATTAAGAGAATGCCTTTCTAAAAACAGACCTAACAGAAATGAATTAGGTGTACGTATCCCAGTAGTAGCATGTCTAAAGGACAACACTAATACTAGGTATGTAAGGTTGGGCGATCAATTTTGCGTTAAGGATGCTGACCTGGCTTTGGAGGCACTATCTAAGGATTCATTTATTGCAAGATCAAGTAAAAGCCTTGTAATTTAAACTTATTTTCAACTTGAAATATCTTTTTGACTTGTTTTGAATGCATCTTTCATCCTATTGATGTTTGGCTTTATGTTTTCAAAACCAAGAAAACTTCCAGTATTTAAATCCCAACTAGCTGAGAGTATTCCATAACTTAATCCTAATAAACCTATAAGGAAACAAAGCGCTGAACTTACAAGAGTGACTGTTGGAGATATTTCAGCAATACCTTTGCTTATTAAAAAATAACTTCCAATAAATACTCCCATGCCACTTAGGGTTGGAATGCCTGTCGTAAAAGCTATTCTTCTTGCCATTCTATTTGCAACATAGCTTGGTATTCCTGATTTCTTGCTACTACTTTTTGAAGATTTCTTTGAAACTATTTTTGGAGTCGAGTTATTGCTGGATAATCCTATTTTTACTTCTTTAGGTTGGTCCTTTTTGTTTTTCTTTGAACCTTTCATTAGCTTCTAGCAATCTAGTACCAGCCATTATCCTCTAATAGCTAATTTTTCAATGAGCTCTGTATATCTTTTTTCACTTTTAGAACGTACATAACCTAAAAGTCTTTTTCTCTGCCCAATCATTTTGAGCAATCCTTGTCTTGAGGAGAAATCATGGATATTGCCTTGAAGATGTGTGCTTAATTTTGAGATCCTTGTGGTAAGCATCGCAACTTGAACTTCTGCTGAGCCAGTATCAGTTGGATGTACTTGATGTGTGTTGATTAGATTTTGTTTCTCTTCTGTGCCAAGTGACATTTGTTTAGCTTTTCTTATTGAGGAATTCTAATTTAATCCCTAGCCTTCTATCAAGTACTCTTTTCACTTAATTTCATAAGAATCTCTTTGAGATGTTTATCCATTAGATCTGCTTTTTCTTCTGCAGATGATGAATTCAATAACAAAGAATTTTCTTTTTCATTGATTGTGATTATTTTAATTGATTCTTTTATTTCATTATCTACATAGCCAAGTGAATTTAGAATTAAATATATTTCATCAATATATTTGGAGAATTGATTAGCCTCTATGTCATTTTTGTTTTCATGAATTGTTTTATCATTATCTGTAAATCTTTGAAGTTTATTTCTTAGCTCAACTATTAATCTCTCTGCTATTCTTTTACCTATGCCTTGGGTTTTTGTTAATAAATTAGATTCTTTATTTTCTATTGCATTAACTAATTGAGGAACTTCAAATTCCTCTAACATAGCCATACCTATTTGGGGGCCTATTCCATTTACACTGATTATTTCTCGAAATAGATCTCTTTGATTAACCTCTATAAAACCATATAAACTTGTGCCATCTTCACGATCTATTTGATGAATCCATAATTCAAACTCATTTAAAACTTCAGCTTTATCTATTTGTTTTGGTAATAGTTGTATTTCATAGCCAACACCACCAACATTTAGAACGACTCCTTTTCTTGAGGATATTTTCCAAGTATGAACTTTTTCGCCTTTTAACCAGCTAATCATTATTTATTTTGATTAAATTTCTGAAAATATAAAATATTCTCAACCACCATCAATCTGACATCCAACCATTGACCCTCCTACCAAACCAGCAGGAATTGCCCACCAACGATCTTTTCCTCTGGATATTGCTGTAGCGAAGCCAGCGCCTAAAATTCCTCCTGCAATTTTGCCTTCAGAGCAATCATTGTTATCAAATTCATTGTTATCGAATGTTGATCCAGCACCTGGGCAAGGAACTTCAACTGTTTCCTCCCATTTTTTGACATATCCAGGATCTTTTCTTGTCCCCGGAATATATTCTTCTCTATATTCGTTTCTCGTGCAAGTTTTACTAGAAGAGTAGCCTCGCTGATATTCATCTGCAAGAATCGATGTTGATCCACTGCAAATAAAAACTATTGAAAAAATTAAAGATTTACAATTCATATTTTTGATTGTGTTCTCTTGGATGCACTCATACTAATAATAGTAGAAATAAGAACGCAAAATCCACCTAAGTATATTGAACTTGTTATTTTTTCTTGAAATATCAATACTCCCCATATACTTGCAAATATAACTTGTGAATAATTTAGTGAAGTTGCTTGGCCAGCTGGTAGTAGTCTTAACCCCTCTGTTATACAGAGTTGTCCAATCTGTGTAAAAATACCAATACCTATTATCCAGAACCAATCTGTACCAGAAGGTAATACAAAATCATTAATAATAAAAGGAATAGATAAGGGGATAGAGACCAAAGGGAAGTAGTAAATAATTACAAGAGGGTGTTCTTTGGAAGAAAGCTTCCTTACACATATATATGCCAATGATGTCATCAGTGCACCAAATATTGCAATGATTATTGCTAATATTGTCTCTTGAATATTACTGTTGCCGGTGAATTCAGGCTGACTAACTAAAACAATTCCTATCCAACCAATAATGATTGAATATACTATTCTACTTAATATAAATTCCTTTAAAATTATGTAAGCACATATCACTGTAAAAGTTGGATAAATGTATTGTATTACTGTTGCTGTTGCAATAGGTAATATTGTAAGAGCTTTGAAAATACAAAATAGTGCAACTGTTCCTAGTAAACCCCTTATAATTAATAATCTTTTCTGATATCCCCAAGGGTTAATGTTATTTTTATATAAGTAAAATCTTGTTATTATTATACTTATTGTAGCTCGTGCAAATACAAGTTCTGAAATAGGGATCCTTCCCCCAATCGCCTTCACACAAACAGTCATAAGGCTAAATGCAAAACCGCTTCCTATTAAAAATCTGATCCCTTTAAAATTTTTTTCTATATTTAATTTATTGGTAAGTAGTTTTTCTCTCAATTCCTAAATCTCTTAACTAAATATTTAAATATCAATTAAAATTATCATATGGCTTCTGCTCGACTACATCCTAAGACAATTGAGTCTGTAAAAGAGCGCGTAGATATTGTTGATGTTGTTGGTGAACACGTCGTTTTAAAGAAAAAAGGTAAAGAATATGTTGGAATATGTCCTTTTCATGATGATAGTAAACCTTCAATGTCAGTAATTCCTGGCAAGCAATTTTATTATTGTTTTTCATGTGGAGCTGGTGGAAATGCAATTAAATTCTTAATGGAGTTTCAGAGACAAAGTTTTAGTGATGTTGTTCTTGAGTTGGCTAAGAAATATCAAGTACCAATTGATACGATTGAAGGACCTCAACAAGAAAGACTCAAGCAACAGCTTTCACGTAGAGATACCCTTTATCGTGTTTTAAAAACCGCTACTGGTTGGTTTAGAAATCAATTGAATTCTCCATGTGGAGAAAATGCACTTAATTACCTTAAGAATAAGCGTAATTTAAGTGATGGAACTTTAATCAATTTTGAACTTGGTTTTGCTCCAGATAATTGGGATTCACTGCTTAAATATTTTGTAGACATTGAAAAAGTCAGTGTTGAAATCCTTGAATCGGCGGGATTGATTGTTCCTCGAAAGGGTGGTAATGGTTTCTATGACAGATTTCGCAATCGAATAATTGTTCCTATTCACGACAGGCAAAAAAGAGTTATTGGTTTCGGCGGACGAAGTCTTGATGGTTCAGAACCTAAGTATTTAAATTCACCTGAGACTGAAATCTTTGAAAAAGGAAAAAATCTTTTTGGTTTTGATAAATCCACACTTTCCATTAGGAAAAAAGATTATGCAGTTGTTGTAGAGGGATATTTTGATGTGATGGCACTTCATGATTCGGGTATTACAAATGTTGTCGCTTCTTTAGGAACAGCATTAAGTCGCAATCAAATAACGCTTCTTTCTCGTGCCACCGATAGTAAAAAGATCCTCTTAAATTTTGACTCAGATAATGCTGGAATTCGTGCGGCTAATAGAGCCATTAGTGAAGTAGAAAACCTTGCTATTCAAGGTCAACTAGATTTACGAGTCCTTCAATTACCTTCAGGTAAAGATCCAGATGAATTTCTTAAGGATAATTCTCCATCCGAATATGAAGCATTAGCGGCAAAATCACCTCTTTGGATGGATTGGCAAATTGATCAATCATTGAAGGATTTAGATTTAAGTAAATCTGATCAATTTCAGGAAGCCGTTAGCAGCTTAGTAAGTCTCCTTGGAAAGCTTCCTCAAACTGCAATTAGAACTCATTATCTACAGAAGGTTGCTCAGCGTCTTAGTGGAGGTCAAGGTAGATTCTCTCTACAACTAGAGGAGGATTTACGTAATCAAATAAGTGGTCAAAGATGGCACGGTCGATCGAAAAAAATTGATAAGCCTCAAGAAATTAGTCTCAGAGAAAGAAGTGAGGCAGATATACTTTTTACTTATATTCACTGTCCTAATTATAGATCTTTTATTCGTTATGAACTTCGATTAAGGGATCTTGATGATTTCGCGATTAATCATCATCGTGCAATATGGTCTACAATAAGTAACATTGAGGAAAATATGTTTGGTCCTGAAATTGTTGAGAAGATTAATCGTTTTAATGATTCTAATAATATTTTAGCTGATGTTGATTTAATTAAAAAGTTGTTAGATAATTTCCTATCCAGTGATAATGAGCATCTTCCTAAACTTACTCCTTTACTAGATGTTAATGAACTTCGTTTGGCAACATTAAATGACCCCGAGTCGCTCATCCGTGGAGCTTTGGCTGCTCTTGAAAAGCAAAAATCCTTAAAACGTTGTAGACATTTAATTGATGCATGGAGTTCGCAGAGATTGCAAACCCTTGAGAATTGTATAGCCTCTCTTATTGTTCAGGAAAAATCTGAGCCTAGCGATTCATCTGATATGGAACAGAGAGTTATTAGCATGTTTGAAGACTTAAATAATGATGCTATAAATTTTCAACAACTTTATTACGCGGAAAGAAAACACATACTAAATCTAGATCAACAGAGATGTTATAAATAATTTTATATAGTTTTTATCAATGAAAAATATCTCACCTTTTAATTTGGATCAATGTTCTTTATCTAATGATCTATGGCCAGATTTTATCAATAAAATTGGTCTTATTAAGGCAAATTTAGCTGTACGACAATCTCTCGATCTTCAGAGAATGCAGGGATCGACTTCCACTCTACCGGTCCTTATTCTTGAAACATGTGGTACTGCTCTGGTGAATTCCGATGCCGTTAAGACTTATATTGGTCTTTCATATTTGGAGCAAGGAATGGTTTTAATCTTTAGTAGTAAATTAAACTCTATTCAGTTACTTAGAGACAATTAATATTACTAAAATATTATAGACAATATTTTAGTAATTCATTTTTTACTAATCTTGGTTTATCTTCTAATATATATGCTTGTCTTTCTTTTTCTTCCTCTCTGGAAATTCTAATAGATCCATTAAAAGCATTGATCTTGGATGGATTCATTGATAGCTTTCTGTCTATTTTTAATAACTTTCCATTATTGCACTCTTGTGCGACATGAACAGCTTCATGCCTTAAAGCTTTTTTTATATGTAAGGCTGTCCTTTCAAAGACATCCTTATTTTTCTTTCTTAGATGCGTATATCCTTCTCGATTCTTTGCGTTATTTGTACAAATAATAATTTCCTTTTTTACACGATTAAAAAAACCCACATAGTTCTCACCTAACAAACATAATTTTGTATTTTCTGCTGTCTTATATCCCGCCTTTTCAATCATCCTTATTATTTCTACTTCTGTTCTATCTATAAATTCTATGAACTCCACTATATTTTTTTTTCTAGGACTTCTATTCTTTTCAATGTAGCATGACACTCAGTTTGAATTTTAATATGTAGCATCATTGTTAAATATTATACTAACTTCTAATTAGCATATATAGTCGGAATATTTTCTATATTTGTTGTTTTTATACTAGATAGATTTTTTCTTCGGGGGCTCCATTCTGTATCCATCATTGATGATCCCCAATTTATTGTATCTATACCATTTTTCGAATTAATATTATCTATTACATTATCTAGTCTCTGTAGATATAATTCTTCTTTAATATTCTGTGCATCAAATATTAGGTTTTGTTTGTATTGATTGCTTTGAAGTTTATGTAATATTACACCTGCTTTTATAAAATTTTTATATGGTTTAAAAATTTCTTTTGTTAGTGATAGGCTTTTTTCAATCATGATCTTTGAGTTAGAAGTTGGAACGCTTATTTTTTCTGTTGCTTCACTCCTAAAGAAATCTTTTGAATGAGTATTTGTATTCGTAAAAACCGTAATAGCTGAAGATAATTGATTGTATTTTCGCAACTTAGCACTTGCGATTAAAACGTATTTAATAATTGCTTGGCTCAAATCATCTAAGCTATCTATGGGATGTGCAAAACTCCTGCTTACGCAGATTTCTTTTCGATCTGATGAGTTCTCTTTTATAGGGATACAGAGGTTTCCTTTTAATTCATTTTGAATGCGTAGACCAACTACACCATACTTTCCTTTGATTTGGTCGCTTGACATATCTCTAAGTTCTCTCGCATTAGTGATGCCTCTGTCTTTTAGCCATTTAGACATCCTTTTGCCGATACCCCAAACTTTATCTACATTAATTAGATCAAGATAATGATCTTTATTTTCAACACGACCTATATCAAATATACCTGAATTCGTTTGTATCTTTTTTGCTAGATGATTAGAAATTTTTGATAGAACTTTTGTCTCACCAATACCAATAGATATTGGTATTCCTATGTTTTGATAAACCAAAGCCCTTAAATCTTTTCCCCATTTGTATAAGCACTTTTCTTTTGGACGTTTTATAGTTCCAAACGCTTCATCTATAGAGTAAATTTCCAGTTCTTCGCAATTTTTTCTTAGTAGTTGCATTAATCGATTACTTATATCACCGTACAGTTCGTAATTTGAACTTCTCACATTTATATTTAATTGATTTAGTTTATTCTTTAACTTGAAATAAGGCTGTCCCATAGGAATTCCCATTCTTCTGGCCTCTGAACTGCGAGCTATTATGCATCCATCATTATTCGAAAGTACTACTAATCCCTTTCCTTTTATGGAAGGATCGATCATTTGTTCACACGAAGCATAGAAATTATTCCCATCAATTTGAAGTATTACTTTGGACATAATTAGACTTTTGATTGTTGTAGTTCATGTATCGAATAAATCGCTACTCCCCATATTTGTATATCTATATATTCATATAAGTTTATTGCTGGATAATTTTCTTTATCTGCTTTCAGATAATAACTATCTTGCTTTTTGATAAGTCTTTTTAATGTGAATTCTCCATCCAAGAGAGCAACTACAATATGTCCAGGATTTGGGTTTATACTGCGATCTATGATTAATAAATCGTTGTTATAAATTCCTGCGTTATTCATTGAATTACCGCTTACACGTAGAAAGAAGGTGCTTATTGGATTCTTGATTAAGTATTTGTTTAGATCGATACCGAGCTCTATGTAGTCTTCCGCAGGAGAAGGAAAGCCTGCAGAGATAGTTGGAATTAATAGTGACGACAAGCCTTCTGTTGATGAAGAGCGAGAGCGATTTGAACCCATAGGAGCAGATCAATACTATGCATTATAGTACACTTGAACTATTACTCCGCCTTCGGATCTGCTTATTCCTTGTGGTAAGGGCCTCCTTGGGTGATTGCTTTTGCGCGGTAGAGCTGTTCTATTAGTAATAGGCGAGCTATTTCATGCGGAAAAGTTAGAGGTGAAAGACTTAATTGCCAAGAGGCTAAATTGTTAAGGGAAGAGGAAAGACCTGAAGCACCTCCAATAACAAAAGTAATATTTTGATTGTGAGAATTTAGAAGTTTTGTTGCTAGTTGTTTTGATGTAAATGATTGCCCATTTTCGTTAAGAGTTACCAGAAATTCATTTTTGCTGATAATTTCTTTGATCGTATGTTCTTCTTTTAATTGTGTGCTGTCTTTAATTTCTTTAACTTCTAAACCAGGTAATCTTTTTAGGTACATTTCTATACCTTCTTGAATCCACTTTTTTTTTATTTTTCCTATAGCAATGATTTTATAGTGTGAAATATTAAGCATAAAGTTTTTTCTAATCGATATCATCTTCAAGTAGAAATTTTTGAAATTGTGTGTATAGGTTTAGGGCCTCTTCAGCTGAAAGATCTTTAGAACTTTCATTGATCTGTGGATCTGAATTTGAAGAAATTTTCACATTATTTGATTCAAGTTTTTTTAGTCTTTCTAGTAAATGAGGTGGTACGTTCCCATCTGGACTTATTTCCATCAACTCTCGAAAAAGTTGTTCAGGGTTAGTTTCGGTTTCAACTGGGTGTAACTGTTGTGTTTTAGTTTCTTTTTGATTATTTAATTCATTTGATTGAGGTTTTGATATCTCTTTGGGAAGTTTACGTCCTAGCTCTTTTAGACGCTCAAGGCTATGGCTATCAAAAGTCATTTTTAAAATGTATATTGATTGAAGATCTTCTTGTGAGTATATTTTAAATAATTTATTTTTATTTGAGTGAAATATGTGATCGTTTCCAATGTGGTTTGGAGTTTATGCGTATGGGTGGTGATAACACTTTGAATGATTTTAGGCACATCCCAAGAAAACGCTTTGGACAACATTGGTTGAAAGATCAGGGTGTTTTGGATCAAATAGTCAAGGCGGCCGAATTGAATCCTGAAGATTGCGTATTAGAAGTTGGTCCGGGTAAAGGTGCTTTAACTGAAAAATTAATTGAATCCCAAGCAAGATTCATTCAAGCAATAGAGCTAGATAGAGATTTAGTCGTTGGCTTGAAAAAACGTTTTAGCCATCAAAATAAATTTAGTTTGAGAGAGGGAGACATTCTTTCTGCCCCACTGGATGCTGAGAATGGACTCACTATCAACAAAGTTGTAGCTAATATTCCTTACAACATCACAGGGCCACTATTAAAACGATTGATTGGTGAATTAAGAAAAGCGCCTGATAATTGTTTTGAAACTTTAGTGTTACTTATGCAAAAAGAAGTTGCACAAAGACTTCTAGCAAGACCTGGGACAAGCAATTTTAGTGCTTTAAGTGTACGGATCCAGCTTTTAGCTAAGTGTCAGGACGTATGTGATGTGCCTTCTAAATGTTTTCAACCAGCACCGAAGGTGGATTCTAAAGTAGTCATGATTAAGCCCTTTGCATCTATTGATCCAGATTTTTATGAGGTAGGGAATTTATTAGAGAAACTTTTGAAACATGCTTTTGCTGGTAGAAGAAAAAAATTACGAAACACGATTGGAAGTTTTGTTACTTCCAACGATCAAATAAAGGAATTTTTCGCCTACAGAGGTATTAGTCTTGATCAAAGACCACAGGAAATTTCACCTTCCAATTGGTTCGGCTTGGCAAAAGCTTTAAAAGAAACTTGTGTTATCGAAAATGGTACCTTCCAAAGCAAATGAAGATTTTCTTATCGCAAATGCACATGCAAAAATTAATCTACATTTAGAGGTTTTAGGTATTAGGAGCGATGGCTTTCATGAATTAGCAATGGTCATGCAAAGTATTAATTTAAGTGATCAATTGAAAATGATAAAAAGAGTAGATAATACTATTAATCTAAAATCTAATAATAAAGAAATTAGTAATGGTGACGATAATCTAATAATAAAAGCTGCAAAGCTGTTGAGAAATAAAGTAGAAAATCAAGAATTAGGTGTTGATATTGAACTTGAGAAAAACATACCTATTGGGGCAGGATTGGCAGGGGGATCTACAGATGCAGCTGCAACATTACTTGGATTAAATAAACTCTGGAAGCTAAATCTTAAGATTGATGAATTAGAGAACCTATCAAAAGAAATAGGATCAGATATCCCTTTTTGCATATCAGGAGGGAGGCAAATATGTTTTGGTAGAGGTGAAATTTTAGAAAAATTGAAATTTGATCAAATTCAGTTAGGTCTTGTTTTAGTTAAAGACCCTTCAATACAAGTATCTACTCCAGTTGCATACAAAAAATATAAAGAGCAGTTTGGTGAAAGCTATCTTGAAGATGATAGGGATTTTGAAATCAAAAGAAACTCTATTAGATCTATTGACTGGTCTGATCAGTCGCTTTTTGATAATCGTAAAGAAATACAAAATGATTTACAAAAAAGCATTCGCCCTATGACACCAGAGGTTGAGAAGTCATTGAATTTATTATCTAGTTTGCCAGATTCACGTCTTGTTTCAATGAGTGGTTCTGGTCCAAGTTGTTTTGCCTTGTTTCAAAATTATGACCAAGCAAATAAAGTACTCAAAGAACATGTTAACGAATTTGAAAGGGCTGGTTTATCAGCTTGGGCATGTTCAATGATGTCTAATGGAGTTGAATTAAGAAATGAATTCACCTAGTAATGGGTTTAAAAATGAATCTGATGAATTAGCTAATCAATCATCAAGTTCTTTACATCCCAATAGCCCTGAACCACAGAAAGGCCCCATAAGCTTTCTCTCAGGTTCCATTACGAGCTTGTCTTTTAGCTTCTTAAGTCTTTTTATTAGTAAAAAGATAGTTATATATTTTTCTATTCATTCTCCTAATTATTCTTCACCGTTTGCCCAGAGTATTGCTTCTGGTTTTAAAACACTGATTATTGGGATTAGCTTTCTTGCAACTTTTACGTTTGGTTTTATTGGACTGGGTTTGTTTTTAGTATTTATTCGAAGTTTGATTGAAGGCAAAAAGGAAAAAACTGACTAGTATTTAAAGATTAAATTGTCATATTTATCTTTCTATGACTCTTCACGATTTGGGACTTTTGGTTTTATTACTATCTCCTGGGATGTTGCTTTCCATATTGCTTTTATCGACTTTTGCCGCAGGTGGGTAATTAGGCACTGTTTGAGATAGTTTGGAATAACAAACCGGTAATCCGGACGATCTGTTAAAGCTGTGAAAGGGACTCTTTTATTTAATGCTCTTCGAGAAGCAATTGATGAAGAAATGGGTAGAGATCCACTGGTATGCGTGATGGGTGAGGACGTTGGACAATATGGCGGGTCTTATAAAGTGACGAAAGATTTATATGAAAAATATGGAGAGTTCAGAGTCCTAGATACCCCTATTGCTGAAAATAGTTTTACTGGTATGGCTGTTGGTGCAGCCATGACAGGTTTAAGACCAATTGTGGAAGGGATGAATATGGGTTTTTTGTTGCTTGCGTTTAATCAAATATCAAACAATATGGGAATGCTTAGATATACGAGCGGGGGAAATTTTACTATTCCAACAGTTGTAAGAGGCCCTGGTGGTGTTGGAAGGCAATTAGGCGCTGAACACAGTCAAAGACTTGAAGCCTATTTTCATGCAGTTCCTGGTATCAAAATTGTCGCTTGTAGTACTCCTACAAATGCTAAAGGTCTAATGAAAGCTGCTATAAGGGACAATAATCCTGTTCTTTTCTTTGAACATGTTCTTCTATATAACCTCACAGAAGAGCTGCCTGAGGGTGATTATGTCTGTGCCCTAGATCAAGCCGATCTAGTAAAGCAGGGAAGCGATATTACTATTTTGACTTATTCGAGAATGCGTCACCACTGTTTAAAAGCAGTCGAACTTCTCGAGGCTAAGGGAATTGATGTCGAATTAATTGATTTAATTAGTCTTAAGCCTTTTGATATGAATACAATCTCTAAATCAATTAAAAAAACTCATAGAGTAATTATTGTTGAGGAATGTATGAAAACAGGAGGTATTGCAGCTGAATTGATGTCTTTGATTACTGAAAATTGCTTCGATGATTTAGATTCTCCTCCTGTTCGTTTAAGCAGTCAGGATATTCCGACTCCTTATAATGGAAACTTAGAAAATTTAACCATTATTCAACCTCATCAGATAGTAGATGCTGCTGAAAAAATTATTAATAATGGTGGGTTAGATTAATAATGGGCAGAAAGAATTACTGGTTTCTTTTCGTTATCCTTTTTGCAATATTTAGTATTTTTATATGTACAAATATTCCTTTTCAATTAGGATTGGATTTAAGAGGAGGTAGTCAACTAACTCTAGAGGTTCAGCCTACTAAGGAAATTACAAAAATTACTCCTAACGAAATAGAAGGAGTTAAGGCTGTTCTTGACAAGAGGGTAAACGGATTGGGAGTTTCAGATTCTCAACTTCAAACTGTAGGAACAAATCAATTGTTATTAGAACTGCCCGGCGAGCAAGATCCTTCTGGGGCAGCGAAAGTATTAGGAGAAACTGCTCTATTAGAATTCAGAATTCAGAAAAATGGTACAGCGGCTCAATTAAGAGATCTACAAACTCAACGAAATAGTGTTGAATCTATAATTAGCTTATTAGAAGAGAATAATAATTCAGCTCAGTTACTAAAGGAGATCAATATTAACAATGATATTAATCAGTTATTCGAAAAATATAATATTCAATCTGACCAGATATTAGATGAAGTTCAATTTAATACTTTAAGGAATAAAATAAGTACTGAAATAGCAAGTCTTTTTGAACCAACATCATTAACTGGACAGTATTTGACAAATGCAGGAAGACGACAAGATCAAAATACCAATAATTGGGAAGTCACTTTAAGCTTCAATAATGAGGGAGGAGAATTATTTGCAGATCTCACAAAATCCATCGCTGGCACGTCTCGATTGCTTGGAATTGTTATTGATGGTATCTCATATAGCGAAGCAAGTGTTGGTAAGCAATTTGAAACAGCAGGTATTACTGGGGGAGCCGCGACAATAAGCGGTAATTTTACTGCGGATGATGCTAGAAACTTAGAAGTTCAATTAAGGGGAGGTGCTTTACCACTACCTATTGAGATTGTTCAAATAAGAACAATAGGCCCATCTTTAGGTACACAAAATATTCGTTTAAGTCTTTTTGCTGCTCTAACAGGCTTATTTTTCGTAGGTATTTTTATGATCTTTATCTATAAACTTGCTGGATTTGTTGCTGTCTTGGCATTATCTTGTTATTCGCTATTTACTCTCTCTATTTATGCTCTACTCCCAGTAACTCTTACTCTTCCAGGTATAGCTGGATTTATATTAAGTATAGGAATGGCGGTTGACGCTAATGTTCTTATTTTTGAAAGATTAAAGGAAGAACTACTTAATGGAAATACACTGATTCGGTCAATAGATGCAAGTTTTAAAAACGCTTTTTCATCAATAATTGATGGTCATTTAACAACTTTAATAAGCTGTATTACGTTATTCTATTTGGGAACTGGATTTGTAAAAGGTTTCGCAGCAACCTTAGGTATAGGGGTTATGTTGAGCTTATTTACTGCCTTAACATGTACAAAAGCAATTTTGAAGTTCTTGATGAGTTTTCAAGGTCTTCGAAAAATCTCTAACTTTATTAACGTTAATCAGATTCCATCACCATCTATCAACGTCCAATAACAACTAGTTCAAATTTTTTAAATTATGAAAGCTAAATTTAATGTTCAAATTTATAAAAATAGAAAATATGTGTGGCTTATTTCATTCTCTTTATGTTTAATTTCAATAATTGGAATGCTAATTTGCCTTAAAAGTACTTCTATTAATGCCCCTTTAAATCTTGGCTTAGACTATACCGGAGGAACTCAAATAACCTTAGAGAGGAGTTGTACTGATGAATGTATTAGCTTAAATACAAGTGAAATATCTAATAATATAATCGCTTTAAAAAAACAGGACAAAAGCTTTAGTTCAAATACATCTCCCAACTTATCTAGATCACAGATTCAATTACTTGATAATTCACAATTAATATCCATTAGGCTTCCATTTTTATCGGCAAATCAATCTGAGTCTGTAGTGGCCGAGGTTAATAAATCTTTTGGCCCATTTAACAATGAAAATACGTCTGTTGAAATTATTGGTCCAAGTCTTGGGAGGCAGTTACTTAAAAGTAGTTTAATTTCTTTATTCTTTGCTTTTCTTGGAATAGCTTTATATATTAATTTTAGATATGATCGACGATACTCATTTTTAGCATTATTAGCTCTTTTGCATGACATACTTATTGTTTGTGGTGTATTTGCATGGCTGGGGTATTTCTTTAATGTAGAGGTCGATTCCTTATTTGCTGTATCTCTTTTAACCATTGCAGGCTATTCAGTAAATAATACTGTTGTCGTTTTTGATAGGATAAGAGAAAAAAGTTTAATAGAAAATCAATTAAGTTATAAATATCAGATTGATAAAGCCGTTGGTGCAACATTGACGAGGACGATATATACAAGTCTTACAACACTTCTTCCATTAATATGTATATTAATTTGGGGAGGATCAACATTGTATTGGTTTGCATTTGCGTTGTTAATCGGAGTTATAATTGGATCATGGTCGAGTATAGCTTTAGCTCCTTCATTGTTATCAATAACAAGTACAAAGAAGCTTGATTGATTAAACATGAGCTTAATTTCAATTGGTAGACTATTTATTTATTTAAGATGCAATTGGCTACAAATTATTTTAATTATTCTTTCAATATATGATTTAAGAATTGACCTTAGAGTTCTAATTGATTTTTTTACTTTTTCGACTCTTTTTTATACTATTTCTGAACACCCGTTGGCAATTACGATACTAATTACAAGTCCATCTCTTTTAAAAAACAATAAATAATTCTAAATTTAGAAACTAACATATTATTTTATATTTAGTAACTTTAAATTATCACTGGCTTGTTAAAAAGAAATGAGTCGAGTTTATTTTTTTGCTTTTCTTGATGATTTTGGTTCAATTACTACTAAAAGCTCCTCCATTTGCGTCATTAATTTTTTTACTTCTGTTGGTTCTGGTAGGGCCAACTCTTCTGTTACACCTAAATGCATTTTTCTCAGTTCAGCTCTTAAGATCTTGAGGGATGCCTTTACTTCTTCCTTCTTTTCCTTAGCGGTTGCCATCTTTTCCAAGTCTTATAATATCTATCATTATACATGATGTTATTAATTCATACTTTTTAGATTCCCAAATCAAATCACTAAGTATATAATTTGGTTTAAGTGTAGTTCATTAAAAATGAACGTTTGAGTTTCTAGTCATATTCGAATATGCAAATTCCTTTATCTAATGTTATTAACTATATGAAGATTAAAGTAGTAGTTTTAAATTTTTTCTTAAAGAACAAAAAAATTATTTTACCTTTCTTTGCTATTCTTTTTTTTATATCACTTTATTTCCTTATCGATTTTTCTAGTCAAAGTCTTGTCGCTCATGACGAGGGACTTTACGCGAGAAGAGCAAGATTGACTGAGTCCTCTGCTAATTGGTTTTCCCCCCCCTTCATATCCCCTCACCATAAGACAGTAGGAAGTTATTGGTTTATAGCATTATCTATAAGGTTGTTTGGGAATAGTGAACTAGCTGTAAGGCTTCCAAGTATTCTTTCTTCTTTCCTTTGCTTAATAACCTCATACTTAATAGCATTAAAAACTACAAATAGTAAGTCTGCATTGATTTCTTTGTTTTCACTTTCATCAATGCCATTATGGATTCAATATTCAAGATATGCAAGTCCAGATCTACCATTTGTACTTTGTATTCTATTAGTTATATTATTTTTCCTTAAATCACTAGATTCTTCAAAATATATAAGTCAGTATTTAAATTTATTTTGTTCAGGCCTTTTTATTTCTTCTTCTTTTTTTATTAGAAGTTATATGGCCTTTGTTCCTTTTATAGGTCTAACCCCTTTCATTTTTTATCATTTATTTAGAAAAAAGTTTACTTTTAAACTTTTCTTTTGTACTGGAATAGCTGTTGGGTTTATTCCCACGTTTCTTAATCTGTATTTTTCGTTTCAAAAGTTTGGGATCTCCGGAATTACAAGCCTTTTTGATTTTGCAAAGAAACAGGCTCTCGGTGAAGTTTCTTTTAATAATTTATTACTCGTACCTGTTAATTTTCTTTATTTAACATTTCCGATTGGAATATTACTTCTTTTTCTTTTTGTATTCACTGGATCCAATAATAAGGCTAAATATCCATTATTGATTTATTGTTACCCTCTTTTATCTTTAATCTTACTATTATGCATGTCTAGATCATATCCACATTATTATCTTTTTCTCTTACCTTCTTTATCTATAATCTTTGCCAACTACCTAACATCTAATTCACCTAGATATTCATTTTCAAGCTCTATTATTAGCTATTTAGTCTTTATTCTACTTTTAATCTTATCATCTGTTCTATTATTTTCAATTCTTAGATTTTCAGACCAAGTACTTCTTTATTCAAGAGGAAATCCCTTAATAGTGTATATTCTTATCTCATTAATTGTGTTATCCTATATTACTTCACTTAGATTTCTATTTGATATTAAATATCCAAATTCTAATATTATTAATTTCTTTTATAATATAATCATACCGCAATATATTTCTTTATCATTATTATTTAATTTTGGTGTGCTAGGTAATCCCAATCTTAATACGAAACTTTTCCTGAAGGACGCAGATGTTTCATCAATTATAAACTCTAATACTATTTATCTATTTAGTGTTGACAGTAAGATTCAGACTTTACTATCGTATTATTTACCTTCCTCTGTGATTGTAGATGAGTTTGAAGTAATTAGTAAATATAAGTATGTAATTACTTCTAATGCTAATTCATTAGAAAAATTAAAATACAAACAAATCTTTGTTCCTGTTAAAAAATTTGACAATCACTTATTATTAATGAATATTGACTCATAGTATTATACTAATTATTTTGAACCACATAATAAAATGAATAAGATGCTTAAAAATGCCTACGCGAAATTTTGGGTTCCGGTTATGGGCAGGTTTATTTCTAAATTGATTCCTTTACTTGAGGGAACGGTTCCTGAGAAACCACCAACATATGATATTGATCGTGATAAATCTAAATAACTAACATGTGATTATTCTGGTAAGGAGCCACCATGACAATATCCAACTGCTAGTGAATTTATATCTATTGCATTTTGTGATCTGTTTGAATTATTAGATTTTAGATACTTTGTCGTTTTGTCTATACATGAGGCACTTGATGATGTATACCTTACTATTGGATATATGTATAATATACCTGCAATTATTATCGCGGAATAGACAATATTTTTTTTATTTTCATTAATGAAATTTGCAGCTTCTTTTTTCTTCTTGAGATATTTAGAAAGCCATGAATCAGGTAATCCGATTTGAACAAACAAGAGTTCAACCCACCATGGTAGCTTTGATTGGTTTTTATCTGATTTACTTTTCATATTGATAGTTAGATTAATTAGCCCTTAAATAAAATTGATTAGGGCTAATATCATATCGATATTATACCAATTAAAATATATACCATTTTTATAAAAATGGTATAGTCATCTACTTCTTTTATGAGTATTTACTCTTAATCTACTTTCCTTTTGATTTCTAAGATTCTTCTTATTGATTTTTCGATTAAAGATAGTGTATTATTTTTGAGGATGAATTGTATTCAATGGCAAAAAGAAGACGTAAACTTAGTCCTGAATTAGAGAAAAAAATTTCATTAGCTAAGAAGCAAATCGAATTAATTACAGCCATAATTCATGATATATATGAGGATGACATACAAGAAGAATATAAATCTGCATTTTTACCTGTAATGAGTGCCTATCTTTCTCTTGAGCAAATGTATAAGGAAGTCGGTTTTAATGATGATACTTCCAGTCTCCATGAACTTTACTTAACGAATTTAGACAAATTTAAAAATGAATATGAACTTTAATCTTTGAGTTTTTTATTCTTTTAGTTTTATTAATTAGGCCAATAGCAAAATGATTAACTATTTTTAATCTTTTGTGTAAATTATTTTGATTTAAGATTTATATATAAAACTATTTTATAGTTTTTGATCTTTTTTGATTAAACTTTATTTAAATCTGTTTTTTTTATTAATTAACATAGCTTTTCTGTTTTAGAGAATTATATTTATAAAAATAAGTGACTATTTCTATGGCAGATAACCTATACGACATTGACTCGGCGATGAATATGATCAAAGAAGATATCATAAAAGAACTTTCTGAATGTGTATCTAAGCAAAATAAAAATGTGTACTATCGACAAGGTTCATCTAACAACCTTTCTTTTTCCGATAAGACTTTGGATTAGTTTCTTCAATTATTTTTTTAATTTCACTGTCAGCCAACCTTGTAACTAGGAAGACCTCTTGGACCAGTCTACCTTTCCTCGCTAGGAGCTTATAACCTTCATTTGTTTTCACTGTAACTTTTAGTTCAAGCTTCTCACCTCTACCGTTAGTCTTTGATAGCGAGGCGGGTGTAACTGTTTTTACCTCTTTGCTTGCTGCAATTTTCTTCAACCATTTAATTAGGCCTTCTATATTTGTGCTGTGGTTTTGGACAAGTCTTCCCATTTTTAGATGCCTTTTTTCGGATTTTTTAATTTCTTTTGATTTCTCTGGGAGTGAAGTACTGACCTTTCTGATAAGTTATAATTTAAGAAAATAATCCTAGTCATGATCTTTACTTTGGGTTGGGCTTCATTAGCTGCGATTTTCACCTTTTCTATAGCAATGGTTGTTTGGGGTAGAAACGGTGATGGCTCGATTGATCTATAGCCATAGCTATGCCTATAGACTTTAATCTATATAGTTTTTTATCATTTTTTTCTATTGCGCTTCTATCATTTATCACAATAGGTGTGATCTATATTAGTTATATTGATTGGAAGGATAAAAGACGAAAAAAATGACATCTATTTTTATTTAGTTTTTAGGTTTAGTGCGATAATTTCTAATGCTTGTTTCATCTTCTCAATATTTGATTTATACATACTTATATCTTTCTCAACCCTTGAATATTGGTAGCCAAGAGATTTAGAAATATCATTTATTTCTTTATTAAGATCTTCCTCTTTTACTTCCTTAAATAATGGCATTTCGCTAACTAACTTATATATACCAATAGCATTGATACGACTATAGTAGTCATAGCCTTTGTTATCGTTATTCGTTTTTGATAGAAATGAATTTAAATCTTCTTTTGTAAATGATTTCGCATTGCTAACTAATTGTTCTGAGGAGTTATTTATCTCAGTTGGGTTAAAACCATTACAATTGCATATTGCGTCGAATAGCTTTGTAGCATGTTCGCTGGGTTTATACCCACTCGTAAATTTACTGAATACTTCTTTCAATCCTGTAGAAAAAATTGAATCTTTCTTAAAGTTTTTCTGATGACTCAACAGGTGAAGTTCTACTAGCAGTTCATCTGCAAGCTTTCTATAAATAGCTGGAATTACATAAGGAAATTCCTTATGGAAGTCAGATTTGCTGTCTGAAATTGTTGCTCTAACGCTCAATGCCAAACCTAGTTAATTCTTAAGAGACCTTAGCTTATCCCCCGACTTAGCTAGGATCATGAAAACCGACCATTATTATCGTTCAATGATTCCAATAGTTATTGAAGAATCTGGAAGAGGAGAAAGAGCCTTTGATATTTATTCAAGGCTTTTAAGAGAAAGAATTGTTTTTTTGGGTGAACCAGTAACAAGTGATTCTGCTAACAGAATTGTTGCTCAACTCCTTTTCCTTGAGGCTGACGATCCTGATAAAGATATCTTTCTGTATATCAATTCTCCAGGTGGATCTGTTTATGACGGCCTAGGGATTTTTGACACAATGCAGCACGTTAAGCCTGATATTCATACCGTTTGTGTTGGACTAGCTGCAAGTATGGGCGCCTTTCTGCTTTGTGCAGGTGCAAAAGGAAAGAGAAGCAGTTTGCTCCATTCAAGAATAATGATTCATCAGCCACTGGGAGGTGCAAGAGGTCAGGCGAGTGATATAAGGATCCAAGCTGATGAAATCTTATTTATAAAAGATAAATTAAACAAAGAATTATCCGATAGAACGGGTCAACCCATTGAAAGAATTAGAGAGGATACAGACAGAGATTTTTACATGTCTCCATCTGAAGCCATCGAATATGGAATTATTGATAACGTCTTTAATAAAAGGCCAATAAATTCAGTATGAAATTGAACTACTATTTTGCATCCGGTAGAACAGGTATAAATCTATCTTTCTCAGGAATAGTCGTATATTGAGATAATATTTTGCAGAATTCATCTCCATCCATAGTTTCCTTTTCGATTAAAATTTCAACCAATTTATCCATGGCTGATCTATTCTTTTCAACCAATTCAAGTGTTTCTTGGTAGCACTTTTTAACTATTGATCTGACTTGTTCATCAATTTGCTTTGAAATTCCATCTGATATATCAGATGTGTTCATTAAGCTTCTTCCTACAAATACTTCTTGGCTATCACCTTCTAATGAAACTGGACCGAGGCTGCTCATGCCAAACCTCGTAACCATTTGCCTTGCCATTGATGCAACCATTTGTACATCACCTCCAGCCCCAGTTGTTACTTCTTCTCTTCCGAAAATAATATCCTCTGCAGCTCTCCCTCCAAGAGCCCCCATAATTCTTGCTTTTAATTGTGCCCTGCTAATCAAAGACTGATCATCATCTGGAGAGAACCATGTCAAACCCTGTGCTTGTCCTCTTGGGATAACAGTTACTTTTTGAACAGGATCATGATCTTTTACCAATGACCCTATCAAGGCATGACCAACCTCGTGATAGGCGATGAGTCTCTTGCTTCTTCCATCTACTAGTGGTGTCCCTTCCATTCCTGCAATGATGCGATCAACAGCATCATCAATTTCAGAAAGACCTATTTGATTCTTTCTTCTTCTGGCTGTAAGAATAGCTGCTTCATTTAGCAAATTGGCTAAATCAGCACCTGTAAAACCAGGGGTTCTTCTAGCAATACTTTCTAAAGTTAAATCCTTTTCTAATTTTTTATTTCTTGAGTGAACTTTGAGAATTGACAATCTCCCTGATATGTCTGGCGCGTCAACGGTTACTTGTCTATCGAATCTACCTGGCCTCATCAATGCTGAGTCAAGAACGTCAGGTCTATTTGTAGCTGCAATGATGATGATTCCACTATTACCTTCAAATCCATCCATCTCAGTCAGAAGTTGATTGAGTGTTTGCTCTCTTTCGTCATTACCTCCTCCAATTCCAGCACCCCTCTGTCTTCCGACTGCATCAATTTCATCAATAAAAATCAAGCAAGGACTGTTTTCTTTGGCTCTTTTAAATAAATCTCTGACACGACTTGCACCTACACCTACAAACATTTCTACAAATTCTGAACCTGAAAGAGAGAAGAAAGGAACTCCAGCTTCTCCAGCAATAGCCTTTGCTAATAGGGTTTTACCTGTTCCTGGAGGACCAACTAGTAAAACACCTCTTGGTATTTGAGCCCCTACAGATGTAAATCTTTCAGGTTGTTTTAAAAATGTGACAACCTCTTCTAAATCCTGTTTCGCTTCATTTACTCCTGCTACATCATCGAATTTGACACCAGTCTCAGCTTCCATTGCAAATCTTGCTTTTGTTTTACCAAATTGCATAGCTTGCCCTGGACCGCCTGGCATAGAGTTTGATCTTCTTGAAAGTAAAATCAGACCTCCTATTAGAATAATTGGAAAGAGAAGGTTGCCAAGAATTCCAACTCCCGCTGGTGCCGTTTTAGGTGGATGAATGTCAAAACTGATTCCCTCATCTTTTAGGGAGGAGACTAATTCAGGAGCCAAACCTGGTAGATCAACTCTTAAACGTTGAATTCTGTTATCAATTTCGGGATCAACGGACTCGACGATTGCATTTCTACCACCTTCGTAAATGTCAACAGAAGTTACTCTTCCAGCTTTTACATAATCAAGAAATCTTCCATAACTGATCTTTGCAACCGGAGCATTTCTTGATGGATTAGATGTATTTGTTTGATTAACTTGGGTATTTGTTGAAGAGCCAAGAATTTGCCACGTAATTAGTATTACTATCGTTATGGGTAGCACCCAAAGTGCTACAACTTTCCATTTCTTATCCATAATTCTTTAAAACTTTGAACGATTCTAATAGTGCAATGCCCCTTTCTGTTGGATGGTTTCATCAGTTTCTCAGAAAGATTTAAAAAATTATATTTCGAAAATTCATGAAATAGCCAATACTTTTGATAGACAAATCATATTTATAAACTTCTAAGTGCGGTAATTGGATCTAGTTTTGCGGCTCTTTTTGCTGGCAGAACACCAAAAGTCAAACCTATTGTACCGGAAATTATAACTGTTATGAAGACAGTACCAAGTCCAATTGTTGCAGGTAGAGGTGTTAATAAGGCTACAACTTTTACAGTGGTTAGTCCTAAACCTGTTCCTGCAATACCGCCTAGACTAGAAAGAATTAATGATTCAATTAGGAATTGTGTTGATATGTCAAGTCTTCTAGCTCCTAATGCTTTCCTAAGGCCTATTTCTTCAGTTCTTTCGCTAACAGATACCAGCATGATATTCATAATACCTATTCCACCAACTAATAATGAAATACCTCCTATTGCAGCAAGCATTAATGTTAAACCGCCCGTAATAGTTGAAACTATTTGCAAAGCATCTTTTTGAGATCTAACAGCAAAGTCATCATCTCTAATTATTTTATGTCGTTGTCTTAATAAGTTTGTTATCTGAAATTTTGCAGCCTTTGTTGATTTTTCATTTATTGCTTCAACACTTATGAAACTTAGACTTACTCCATAGGTTGGATCTTTACCAGTAATTCTGCTGACCATTGTGGATAAAGGAATGTAAGCGTTTTCGTCTTGATTATTTCCAAACACAGCACCTTTAGGCTTCATTACTCCCACAATTTCAAAAGACTGATCTTTTATTCTTATCCGCTCTCCCAAACCTTCTCTATTTTTAAAAAGTTTCTCTTCAAGATCGGGACCAATTACCACTACGTTCTTAGCTCCTTTTGTATCTTGATTATTGATAAAACGTCCTTTTGCAATTTCAAAGCTTCTTACAATTAAGAAGTCACTTGTAACGCCTGAAATAGAACTACTAGTACTTTTAGAACCAGTTTGGATGACTTCATTAGATGATATTTGTGGGGCGACTCTTTTAACAGTAGGAACTTGTTCTTTTATTGCTTTTGCATCTTTAAGAACGAGATTCTTGGGAAAAGCCACTCCTCTTCTTCTTGTGTCATTATTCCCAGGAACAACAAATAAAACATTTGCTCCAAGATTGCTTAGTTGATTTTCCGCAAGATTTTGTGCTCCTCTCCCTACACCTACAAGTGTTATGACAGAAGCATTTCCAATCACTATCCCTAGCATTGTTAATAAGCTTCTAAACTTATTTGACTTAAGATTCTTTATTGCCATTCCCGAAGTTTCAGCAAGCGGGAGTTTTCTTTTCATATGTTTTTAGATAAATAAAGATTCATTTTCATCTTCTGAACTAACTATCCCAACCTTTACCAAGTCTGTTGACCCACTTACACCTGAAAGTGTTCCAGCTGTCTCAACAACAAGATCTCCTTGCTTGAGGATTTTCATTTTTTTGGCCATATTCATGGCATCATCAAATGTTTTTGATGTGCTTGTTTGATTTTCTATTAGAAGGGGCGTTACTCCCCAGACAAGTTGAAGCGTGCTGGCAACACTCTTTTCATTAGTTACTGCCAATACTGGAGTGGGAGGTCTAAACTTGCTTACGTTTTTAGCGGTAGCACCACTTTTTGTTAAAGGTATTATTGCTGCAGCGTTTATTTGTCTAGCAATACTGCTTACAGCCGCACTAATCGCATTTGGAATAGTGCTTGGAAGATGACTTTCTAATGCTTTTTGTGGATAATCTCGTTCGATTCTTTTCGCAATAGTAGCCATAGTCGCCACAGACTCAATGGGATAATCACCCACCGCAGTCTCATTTGAGAGCATTACAGCATCCGTGCCATCGAGTATTGCATTTGCAACATCACTCACCTCAGCTCTTGTAGGCCTTGGGCTTGAGGCCATTGAATCAAGCATTTGTGTGGCTGTAATAATTGGTATGCCAAGGCTGTTTGCCTTTTTGATAAGTTGTTTTTGTAATAATGGAACTTCTTCTGCTGGCATCTCTACACCTAGATCTCCTCTAGCCACCATGACTCCATCACATAATTTTAAGACAGCGTCTATTTGATCAATTGCTTCAAATTTTTCTATCTTCGCAACTACTGGAGTGTCATATCCATGATTTCTAATTAAATCTTTTATTTCTATTAAATCAGATGGATTTCTTACAAAACTTAGTGCTACCCAATCAACACCTTGTTTTAAACCAAATGCTAGATCTTTTTTATCTTTGTCTGTTAAAGCCCTTATGGAGAGTTGAACATCAGGAAAATTAACTCCTTTGTTATTTGATAGAACCCCACCCACAGTTATTGAACAAATTAATCTTTGTTCTTTTAAATCTACTTCTTCAACTTTCATCTCAACCCTTCCATCATCCAACAGAATTCGATTCCCAACATTTACTTCTTCAGCTAGCTTGTCGTAAGTGACATTTGCTTGGTCCTGATTACAGTCAATATTTTTCGATGTAAGAATAAATTTATCGCCATTTTTGACATTAACTGGGCCATTTTTAAATCTACCAAGTCTAATCTTAGGCCCCTGAAGATCCTGAAGAATTCCTATGTGAATGCCTAGATCATCAGAAACTTTTCTAATTGTTTTTATTCTTTGAGCATGTTCTTCATGATCTCCATGACTAAAATTTAGACGGAAAGTAGTCGCACCGGCCTCTACTAACTTGCTTATTTGACTCGCACTCTCAGTTGCGGGTCCTATGGTAGCTACAATCTTGGTCCTTCTGGCTAGGTCGAGTATTTTCATTTATGTGACTTGTGATAACAAAAAACTAACATCTGATTGTGTTTTATTTGTCAACTTTACTTTTTCAAGAGAATAAAGATGGAATTAAATGATTATCAAAGAGAATCTCGTAAGACAGCTCTTTATCCTGATGTTGGTAGCAATGCTATTTATCCAACCTTAGGTCTTGTTGGTGAAGCAGGGGAGGTCGCTGACAAAGTAAAGAAAATCCTAAGAGACAAAAAGGGTGTATTTGATAAAGATAGTAAGGATGCAATTAAATTTGAACTAGGTGATGTTCTTTGGTACATATCCCAGCTCTCGAGTGAACTGGGTTATGAATTGGAAGAGGTCGCTCATGCAAACTTACAAAAGCTAAACAGCCGAAAAGTTCGAGGAAAAATTCAAGGCAGTGGTGATAATCGATGAACTTCAACTATCCATACATTTGAAATCCTCCCATCGCCAATGCAGCTGCATTTCCTAGAATTCCTTGAACGACTCTAATAACAACAAAAGCTAAAATAGGAGATAAATCTAAGCCTGCTAATGGAGGTATAATTCCTCTGAAAAAATTTAGATAAGGATCAGTAATAGCACACAAATTTACAAGTATGGGATTACTCATATCAAGATTTGGGAACCAGGTCAGCAAAACCCTAATGATCAATATTGTTGAATAAATTCCAAGTGTTTTTAAAAGTACAAGAAGAATTGTCGGAATAATTTCGTAGCCCATTAGCCTTTGATTTTTTGTATTATATTACGCCGCCTTTTTGTCTTCTGCTTGATCTGGTTCAGGTAATACAGAAAATGTTTGATGAAATTTTTCTGAGAGAGTTAACCAGAAAGAACGTCCATCCTTTTGCCGCCTTCTTTCAACGAAGTTTTTTTCTACAAGCTCTTTAATGTGATCGTATGCGCCAGATCCTCTGAGATCAACCAATTCTGATTGGAGTATTTTCTTTTTGAGTGCAACAGTCGCCAATGTTCTTAATGTCGCAATCGATAAATCTGCTGGAAGGAGATCTTGAACCAACTCACCTAGCCCTTGCCTTAATTCCAAGCTGTAATGACTTTTGTTTTCGTTTATTTCTAGAGAAGTGTCACGCTGAGCGTATCCAGCCTTAAGTTCCCAAAGTGCTTTTTCAATTTCAGCAATATCTTTATCCAGTAATTCAGCCATCTCTTTTGATGATGTTGGCCTTCCTTTGAGATACAGGATTGCCTCAATCTTCGCTGGTAATGAAATTTGTATGCTCTCACTCATAACATTAATACCAAAATTATTTTTCTGTATATCCAAAATTAACGCGTCTAATTAAACTATGCACCTAAAAATAATTTATATGCTGGATTATCTGTCTCATCCCAATTTTTATAACCTATTTTTTTGACAAACTCATTCCAAGCTTGAATCTCGGAATCGTTTACTAATACACCTATTACTATTCTTCCAGTATCAGCACCATGGTTTCGATAATGGAAGATGCTTATTGTCCACTCTGGTCTCATTGAGTTAACAAATCTCATTAAGGCACCAGGCCTTTCAGGAAACTCAAATCTATATAGCAATTCTATATATTCTCCTTTAGATATTTGACTGATTGCTCTTGGTAGCCTGCCGCCAACCATATGCCTGAGATGAACTTTTGATAATTCATCATTACTTAAATCATGACAATCAAAACCTCCCCTTTTGATCTCAGCTGTTAATAATTCCCTATCATTATTATTCGAAACTTCTACACCCATAAATATTTGAGCTGTTTTACCTTCTGAAATCCTGTAACTAAATTCAGTTAGACTGCGTGACCCAAGTGTTTTGCATAAAAGTTTTAAACTGCCCGCTTTTTCTGGAATTCCTACTGCAATCATAGCTTCTTTTTCTTCACCTAATTCGGCTCTTTCTGCTACAAATCTTAGTCGTTCAAAATTCATATTTGCACCACAAGCTATTGCAACTAGGTTGTTGTTTTTTAACTGATTATTTACAACATGTTTTTTTAAGCCAGCTATAGATAATGCACCTGCTGGTTCAAGAATTGATCTTGTATCCTCGAAAACATCTTTTATCGCGGCGCAAATTTCGTCAGTACTTACAGTAACCATTTCATCAATATTTTTTTTGCAAATCGAGAACGTCGTTTCTCCTACCTTCCTTACCGCAACTCCGTCTGCAAAAAGGCCAATACTCTCAAGTTCAATAGGCTCATTTGCCTTTAATGAAAGTGTCATTGCGCAGGCATCTTCTGGTTCAACACCAATAATCTTTGTATCTGGCCATATTGCTTTTACGTACGCACTTACACCAGCAATAAGTCCCCCGCCTCCAACAGCTATGTAAATCGCATCAGGCGGAGTTTGACTTTGTCTAAGTATTTCTAGACCTATTGTTCCTTGTCCTGCTATGACTTCAGGATCATCAAATGGATGTATGAAAGTTAGATTTTCTTTCTTAGATATATCTAGTGCCTTTCCATAGCACTCATCATAAGTTTCACCGAAAAGAATAACTTCTGCCTTGTGTGATTCAACTGCCCTTACTTTCATAACGGGAGTTGTCAGTGGCATAACAATTACTGCTCTGCATTTCAGGAATGATGCACTTAATGCAACTCCCTGTGCATGGTTTCCAGCGCTTGATGCAATTACTCCTTTATTTAGCTCTTCCTTGCTCAGCTGAGACATGCGGTTAAATGCACCTCTTAACTTGAATGAAAAGACAGGTTGAAGGTCTTCTCTCTTAAACCAAATGTTATTTTCGAATTTTTTGCTTAAGTTTTTCGCCTTTTCTAATGGGGTTTCTTCAGCAACGTCATAAACGCGAGCTCTTAGTATTTTCTGTAAATAGTCCTCCATATCTAGTTTTTCAACGATTTTTGATTTTTGTGTTTTCTACATTCCATTTGTTCTTGTGCAAGTTTTATCAAAATGTACGGTAGACCTCGTAGATTGGAGGGATTCAATCTCAGAGTTATATGCGTCTGAGCCAGTTAAGTCATCCAAATGAGCTTCATGGCTTAGCCATTAGTGAATTGGAAGATGTTGCTTGCCAAATTAGAGAAAGGCATCTTCAAGTAGTTTCTACTAGTGGTGGGCACTTAGGTCCAGGTCTTGGTGTTGTTGAGTTAACAATTGCTCTCTATCAGACTTTAGATCTAGATGTAGATAAAGTTATTTGGGATGTTGGACATCAAGCTTATCCTCACAAGTTACTTACGGGAAGATATAACCGATTTGATTCTCTCAGACAGCAAAAAGGCGTAGCTGGTTATCTAAAAAGAACAGAAAGTAAATTTGATCATTTTGGAGCTGGACATGCGAGCACATCAATTTCTGCCGCTCTTGGTATGGCTATTGCTAGAGACCGAAAAGGGGAAGATTATAAATGTGTTGCAGTAATTGGAGATGGTGCTCTTACCGGTGGAATGGCTTTAGAGGCTATTAATCATGCAGGACATCTTCCAAAAACACCTCTTTTGGTTGTCCTAAATGATAATGATATGTCGATTTCTCCTCCTGTTGGAGCATTATCGACTTATTTAAATCGTATGCGTCATAGCCCGCCTGTTCAATTCATATCTGATAGTGTCCAAGAAAGTGTGAAAAATCTTCCTTTCATGGGAGATGCTATACAAGAGGAATTTAAATCTCTTACTGGCAGCGTTAGACGTTTAGCAGTTCCAAGTGTTGGTGCAGTTTTTGAGGAATTGGGTTTTACTTATATGGGTCCTGTAGATGGGCATGATATTGCCGAATTGACTAGAACATTTAATGCTGCGCATAAAGTTGGTGGACCTGTAATGGTCCATGTCGCTACTACAAAAGGAAAAGGTTATCCATATGCTGAAGCTGATCAGGTTGGTTACCATGCTCAGTCTTCCTTTGATCTAACAACAGGAAAATCTATTCCTTCTAAAACTCCTAAACCTCCAAGTTTTAGCAAGGTATTTGGTCAAACTTTAGTAAAGCTTTGCGAGCAAGACAGCAAAATTGTAGGTATTACTGCTGCAATGGCAGAAGGTACAGCTTTAAATCTTTTACAGAAAGCTATTCCTGATCAATATGTTGATGTTGGTATAGCAGAACAACATGCTGTAACTCTTGCTGGTGGTATGGCTTGCGAAGGCATCAAACCAGTTGTTGCCATTTACAGTACTTTTTTACAACGTGCATATGATCAGTTGATCCATGATATTGGAATACAGAATTTACCTGTAACTTTCGTATTAGATAGAGCTGGAATTGTTGGTGCTGATGGCCCAACTCATCAAGGGCAATATGACATTAGCTATTTAAGGTGTATTCCAAACTTTACTGTTATGGCTCCAAAAGATGAGTCTGAATTGCAGCAAATGTTGGTGACCTGTATTAATCACAATGGTCCATCAGCTCTAAGGATACCTAGAGGTTCTGGAGAAGGTGCAGCTTTGATGGAGGAAGGATGGGAATCTCTGGAAATTGGTAAAGCTGAGACTTTAGAAGAGGGCGAAAACTTATTAATTATTGGTTATGGCTCTATGGTTTTCCCAGCAATTAGAACAGCAGCAATACTTAAAGAATTTGGAGTCAATAGTACTGTTATTAACGCTCGCTTCATAAGACCATTAGATGAGGATACTATTCATGAGGCAGCAAAAAGAATTGGCAAAGTAGTAACAATGGAAGAAGGAACACTATTGGGCGGCTTTGGATCTGCTGTTGTTGAATCTTTTAATGATAATGATATTTTTGTCCCTACATTAAGAATTGGAATACCAGACAAATTAGTTGATCATGCAACGCCACAACAAAGCAAAGAATCGCTTGGCTTGACACCAGAAATGATGGCTGATCAAATTAGAAATAAATTTAATTTTAATTAATTATCAAACAATAAAAAAAGGATTATTGATTAATAATCCTTTTTTTTCTATTTAATTTAGAAACTTAATTTATAAAACGCCTCTAGCAGCAAGACCCAATATTGATCCTATTCCTAATACATGACCTAAGCAGTTTGCGGCTACAACAGAACCATGACTTAGCCCACCAAAAAATTGAGAATTAGGAATTGGGAACCCTTCGTTTGGCTTTTCAATATTTGATCTTGCAATTGCATAAGCAAGTATATTGCAAATGATCATCACAACGGCACATTTTGGAGACCACTGAAATGTCACTGGATCAGCTGCTGCTAATAATGTTGTGAGCATCTTTTATCCCTATTGAATAAATACATTATCAACCATAAAGATTGATTTTGCGTCAAATGTTACTTACCTCTTAAGAGTTTTTTACTTCTGCTTTATTTTTAAATGACTGGAGCATCAAAACAAAACCGTAAACAACAAATGCATCGCTAATCGTTAAGAACGATTCTGCTAGTCCATGCAGTACATCAACATTTGTTAATTCATCCCCAAAATAAATTTGTGCGATTATTGCAAAAACAATCGTCATGAATACAAATAAAAGAGTTAACTTAAAGCCAATAAATGATATTTTTGGTATCGCTTTTGTTTTGCCCGCGTAACGCAGAAATACTAGATAAGGGATTAGTGAAATGACGAAAAATGGACTGGGGTCAATTCGTGCTATTGAATCAAGACTAAGAATTGAAATATTCATTGGTTCGATTGTGATGACTCAGACCTAAACAAGTTCCAAGCAGCAAATGCAAGACATATATTTCCTACAGTTGTAAGAGCCGCCTGTAGTACAACTAATCCTTTTAATTCAATACTGTTGTCGAATATATGCCATGTGATTGCTGCCATAGCACTAGCTAAATTTGGCAACATTGCTAAAGCAAAATAACCCAAAGCCTTGTTATTGGTTATTGATGAAATATAGTCAATTATTATTATTGCAATTGCCCACTCAAATAGAGTCGCAATATGGATAAACCATGTTCCTAAAGATAGTTCATGCATATATTTTTTGTTGTTTAGTAAGCTCTTTTAAAACTTCTTGAGCATGTCCAATTGGTCTTACTCCTATCCATTTATATACAACTATACCTTCTGGGTTGATCAGAAATGTATTTCTTTTTGAGTAGGGATCTAACCATGAATCGTATGACTTGCTAATTACTGAATTTGCATCTGATAGTAATGTATATCCAAGATTTTCGGATGTACAAAATGATTCGTGCTCTTCTTCACTATCTGCACTGATCCCAACTATTGAGGCATTAATTTTATTATATTTAGAAAGATTATCCTGAAAATTTTTAGCCTCTAATGTACAACCACTTGAGAAATCTTTAGGATAAAAATATAAAACTAACCATTTTTTTGAAAAATCATCCAATGACCATTGCTTTTTATTTGGGCTGTTTTTGTTATATCCATTCAACAAAAAATTGGGTGCCTTTTTGCCAATTTTAACTGAATTTATACTTGCAAATAGTCTCGAAGGTTTAATAAATAAAATACTAGAAAATAAAATAAAGGATTTTATAAATTCACTTCTTTTCATTTGATAAAAATCAAATTTAAAGTTTGTTTAAATCAACCCCTAATGATTTGGCATATTTTCCTAAACCTTTTTTTTGAATAGTTTTTAGTGCTCTTGTCGTAACTCTTATATTAATCCATTTGTTTTCTTCTTCCCACCACAATCTACGCTGCTGCAAATTTGCTTGCTGCAATTTTTTAGTTCTGATATGGGAATGGCTGACTGACATTCCGTTATTAGCCCTTGTGCCTGTAAGTTGGCAAACTCTAGACATTTTTTAATCTTATTCGTTTATTTATTCTATCAAATGAGGTTGAGTTTATACGAAATTTTTCATTAATTTCCCTAGCAGCTCAGCATTTCTATTTTGAAAAGCTGCTATATCTTTGTTCTCAAGCCCTCCAATTGATAGTTTTGCCATCTCATAAACATGTATAGCGATGTCGCTAGCTAATTGACCTTCTTCTGATTTACTGGATCCTTCAATAACTATTTGGTTAGAATTTAGCTTGAGTAAGCCTTGAATAAGTGGGTGGTTTGAATTGACTATTAAATTATGATATTCGGGAAGACCAGGCAGTTTCTGTTCCATTAATGCTGTTATATCATTTATTCTTCTCATTTGTTCTGGTAACAAAATTAATGAAGGTGGTGAATTATCACCTTTTAAATTCTGTATTTGTACTGTGACTTTTTCATTGTTTAAAGCCGAACTAATAATTTTTTTAAGTGTTTCTGACTTTGTATTTCCGTCTTTATCTGCAATCTCAGGCGAATCATCTTTAATACTTTCGTCCAGTTCGGAATCGACTCTTACAAAATTTATTTCTTTATTTTTTTCCTCTAGCCAAGGAATAAACTGAGTATCAATAACAGTATCAAGTTTTAAGACCTCTTTACCTTGTGAAGTCCACATATTGAGTGCTGTTGATTGAGAGACTTCATCTGTTGAATATAAAATCTTTTTGTTCTCATCAGTAAGCCTATTCTTATATCCTTCTAGGGTAGTAAATGTTTTTGAACCAGATTTTACCAACCCGTTATTCTCTTCATTATCTTCAACAGGAACTTTTGTTGTTGAATATAAAATTATATCTTTTACTTGTTCGGCAAATTTCTCATCTTCCATAGCTCCAATTTTTATAAAGGGGGCTATTGAGTCCCATATGTCAGCATAAAATTGGGTTTCATCCTTCTTTAATGTTTTAAGCTTATCGGCTAATTTCTTAGCAATAAAGTTACCTATAGATTTAACTCTTCTGTCTGATTGTAATGCGCTTCTACTAACATTTAAGGGAATGTCTGGTGAATCTATCACACCCCTCAACGGTAATAGATATCTAGGAACTATCTCTTTAATTGAGTCACTAACAAAGACCTGATTACAGAAAAGTTTTATTTCACCACTTTCCCAATCTGCTCTTCCACTTATCTTTGGAAAATATAATATTCCTTGCAAATTATATGGATAGTCAGTATTTAGGTGAACCCATAAGAGAGGATCTCCTTGAAAGGGATAGAGATATTTATAGAGTTCAATATAATCTTCATCTTTAAGATTTTGTTTGCTTTCTCTCCATGGTGGATTCATTTTATTGATAACTTCTTCTTCAAGTGAGATTTCAATAGGCATGAAATCACAATATTTTTTAATTAATGTCTTAATTCTGCTTGGTTCTATATATTCAATTTCTTCTTCCATTAAATGTAAAATTATATCTGTACCTATCTCTTCTTTATCTGATTCATCAAGTGTATATTGAGGCGATCCATTGCATTTCCATTGAATAGCTTGTGAGTCATTCTTTGCTGATTTAGTTATTATTTCAACTTCTTCTGCAACCATAAAACTTGAGTAAAAACCGAGTCCAAAATGACCTATAAAACCATCATCAGGTTGCTTATATTTTTCAAGAAATTCTTCTGCGCTTGAGAAAGCTACTTGATTAATATATTTCTTAATTTCATCACTAGTCATTCCTATTCCATTGTCACTAATGGTCAATGTCTTATGCTCTCTGTCAATCGAAATTTTTATTTTTTCATCGTCAGCAGCGACACAATCTCCTGCAAAGGCGGCCATTTTCCTTTTCTTGATTGCATCTACGGAGTTACTTATAAGCTCTCTAATAAATATCTCATGATCTGAGTAAACTGCTTTTTTTATTATTGGAAATATATTTTCTGTGTGAATAAGAATTGTTCCTTCTTCTTTAACGGGCATGTCTTGTCTAAATTTTTATTATCATAGCGATACAAATTTCTATTTAGGCGTTAAATGCAAAAGTGTTATTGATTACAGCTCAATAGTTTTCAATTCCTGACAATTATTAAAAATTTAAGGCTAATTTATATCAATCTATCCATTCTATTTTATTACATCTGTTAGTTTTTAAGAGTTGATTTGTTTCATCAATTGTCTTTAAAGGTTCATGTGAAATTACTGAAATAATCCCCTTTCTATGCAATTCCTTTTGTTGTTTTAATGCTTTATACAAATTGGCACTTTGCTTATATGCGATTAAAACTTTTACATTATTAACAAGTTTTTCTTTGCTTGTGGAGACTAATTCTCTAACTTTATCAACGCTAATACTAAAACCAATTCCATAGCAATTTTGGGCGCTTGAACTAAATTTTTTAACTAAATCATCATATCTACCACCTTTGGCAATAGTAACAGGAGCACTTGTTGATGATGAAACAAGAGAAAATGTTAATCCACTATATAATTTATATTTGGTTCCTAATGTAGGGTCTAGTTGTACTTCTATTCCTTTCTCTTTAGCTAATGGCTCAATAATGGTAAATAATTCCTCTAGTTTATCAATGTATGAATTTGAGCCATATATGTTTTGTAGATTAGTTAACACTTTTTCAGGTTTTCCTCTCATATTCATGATGGTTTTGATAAACATTCTTTGTTCTTCTTTTACATCAAGTGTAGTCAATGCTATGTAATCAAGATCGGAGAGAATTTTTTTTATTTGGTCTATCTTGGTTGAATCAAATGAGCTTAAAATAAGTTCCAATAGATATGTATTTCCAATAAGCAATGTCATTTTATATTTTTGATCAATTTCAATTACTTCTAATGATTCGATGAGAAGAGATAGAAGTTCTATTTCTGCATTAATTGCTTTTGTTCCTATCAATTCAACTCCGCTTTGAAATGACTCTTCAATATCAATACCACCATCAATGCTTTGATTGCATTTGAATGAGGTTCCTGCTGACCAAAAACGAAGTGGCCTTTCATATTCATTAAATCTAGTAGAGGCAGCTCGAACAATTGACGCTGTTATTTCAGGTCTTAATCCAAGAGGTTCATCAGAAACGATTTTTAGTATTTCATTGTTCGAAATCCCACCAGCTGCCGTCAGTGTGTCTAGACGTTCTATGTGCGGCGGTGATATTCGCTCATATCCCCATAGTTGATATAGAGAGGAAAGTTTTGATGCAATGAGATGGTTCTTTCTTACTTGCTGAGGATTTAAGTCGCGCGCACCCGAGGCAGGTTGCAATGTCATTATTTGAATCTTTTTATTTCTTAAGGATCACATAAATTAAGACTATTTTCCACCATAAGAGTTAGGGGTTAATGGTTTAATTTTTCCAAGTTCTTTTATGAGCTCATTTTGTATCTCTGGATTACAAGCAAGAATTCTGCCGTTATTGAGATCAAAATCTCCGGAAGGATAATTGGAAACTATTCCACCCGCCATTTCGACTAGTGGTACTCCTGCTGCCATATCCCATTTTGCAAGTCCACGTTCCCAAAAACCATCAACTTTGCCTGAGGCTACAAATGCTAGATCTACAGCGGCTGCTCCTCCTCTTCTTACCCCATGGGTAAGATGGGTTAGCCAACAAAATTCTGAATAATTATTATCTAATACTTCTCGTCGGTCATATGCGAAACCTGTAACTAAGAGTGAATCAGATAAGGAATTCGTGTTCGTTACATTTATTTTTTCGCCATTACAATATGATCCATGTTCTGGAGAAGCGTAATAAATTTCATTCAAAGAAGGTACTGATATTGCTCCCAATATTGGTTTGCTATTCCAAATTAAACCTATTGAAGTTGCGAAAAATGGATATCCATGGGCATAGTTAGTTGTTCCATCAAGAGGGTCTATACACCATTTTAATTCACCATCCTTTGACTTATATCCACTTTCTTCAGCAAGAATAGAAATGTAAGGAGTCTCTTTTTCTAAATATTCTATTATTAATTTTTCACATTCTATATCTGCATTAGTAACAAGATCTCCAGCAGTTCCCTTACATTTTATCGTTTTAATCCTTCCATAATTATTCATTAGAGATGCTCCCCCTCTTTCTGCGGCCTGCTTGGCAAGTTCTAATAATTTATTAATTTCATCTTTACCCAGACCTGCATTCAAAGCAGCGGTTTTACAAGATGGTATAACCATGACTATTGTTTTTATTTATATTAATCGTCTACTATTGGTAGATTCTATTTATCTTTAAATCAATTTATTCTCATTAATAAATTAATGATTACTAGGAACTTGTTTGGTATAAAAGTATTTAATAAATAAATCCGATAGTTAAATTTTTAACATGACCTCTCTTGTGGTATATATTTAAATTCAGCATTTGAGAGACATTTCATGGCTGATTCCAAGGAGAGGTGGCCGAGTGGTTGAAGGCGCAGCACTGGAAATGCTGTATAGGGGCAACCCTATCGAGGGTTCGAATCCCTCTCTCTCCGTATCGCAAGCTAACTTTTAATAAAAAAGCTTTAGTGTTATCCAAATTTTCCAGAGATATAGTCTTGAGTCGATTTTTGCTTTGGTGAATTGAACATGTTTTTTGTTTTATCAAACTCAACTAAAAATCCAATTTTTCCACCTAAATCCTTATCTTTTTTCTCTGTGTTGAAAAAAGCTGTGTAATCACTGACTCTATTAGCTTGTTGCATATTGTGCGTAACAATAATGATTGTAAAATTCTTCTTTAATTCGTGAATTGTCTCTTCAATTTTTAATGTAGATAATGGATCAAGTGCTGAGCATGGCTCATCCATTAAGATCACATCAGGTTCAATAGCGATTGTCCTTGCTATGCATAATCTTTGTTGTTGACCGCCAGATAATGAATAACCACTTTCGTTTAATTTATCTTTGCACTCATCCCAAACAGCTGCCTTTGTAAGAGATTCTTCTACTAATTGATCCATATTACCTTTATATCCATTAACTCTTGCACCAAAGGCAATATTTTCGTAAATACTTTTAGGAAAAGGATTTGGTTGTTGAAAAACCATTCCAATTCTTCTTCTAACTTCAACTGGATCTATATCCTCTGCATATATATCTATCCCTTCAAAAATAACACTACCTGATAATTTGCAACCTTCTATTAAATCGTTCATACGATTGATTGCTCTAATGACGGTTGATTTACCACATCCTGATGGACCAATAAAAGATGTAACTTGATTCTTTTCAATATCACAAAACACATTTTTAACTGCAACTGAATTGCCATATCTAATTGATACATTATCTAGTGAGACTGAAGATGTAGTTTTTATATTTTTTTTATTCATTATATTATTTTATTATTAGTTTTGGTCATAATCATACTTTATTTTTTGAAAAAGCACCAAGTGTGCCTATCCATCTTGAAAGGATATTAAGACTTAAAAGTACAACAACTAATATGAATGATGCTGCCCATGCTAGTTGATTTTGGGCTTCATATGGTTCAAGTGCAAAATTGTAAATTAACACTGATAATGAACCCATTTCATAGAAAAGATCATCAAAACTTGTAATGTAGTAACGGGAGAAAAGAGCTGTAAATATTAATGGAGCTGTTTCTCCTGCGGCCCTGGCGAGTGCTAATAATACGCCTGTAGAAATTGAACTAAATGCTGCTGGTAATGTAATATTTGTTATCATTGTGAATTTTGATGCACCAACTCCAAATGCAGCTCTTCTCATGTCATTTGGAACTAATTTAAGTGCTTCATCAGTAGTTTTTATTATTGTTGGCACCATTAAAATTGAAAGTGATATTCCGCCTGCAATACCGCTAAACATTGAACCAAATAGTATTTTGGTAGAGACAATAATTGCGTATATAAATACACCAGCAATTATAGAAGGAACCCCTGCAAGTACATTTGATCCAAACCTTATAAATTTAGCAAACTTTCCTGATTTTGAATATTCGGCAAGATATATTCCACCTCCTACTCCAACAGGTATTGATATTATTGAAGCTATAACTGACATTATAAAAGTTCCAGTAATTGCTGGCCCTATTCCTCCAGCTGAGAGAAGATCATCTCCGGGTGGCTCGGGTTCAAGTATTAATGTATCTAAGTTTATATAACTTCCACCTTTAATTAATACATAGCTTATGACTAATATTAAAGGAAGTACAGATATGATAGCAAAAAGAGCAGAAGCTATAGTTAAGGCTTTATTCCCAATATTTCTAGTTAGAGAGGGATTATAAGTTAGTGATTTTTTTGAAGTGTATTTCATTTATTGATATTTTAAGCTTAATCTTTTTACAATCCACTGAGCAAATACATTAACCAATAGGGTTAATATCATTAGGATTAATGCTGCATACATTAGTGAAGAGACTTGGCTTCCATCTGCTTCACCAAATTGATTGGCAAGCATGGAGGAAATTGTATATGAAGGAGCAAATATTGACCAACTAAAGTTATTTGAATTGCCAATAATCATTGTGACTGCCATTGTCTCACCCATTGCTCTTCCAAGAGCAAGTAAAACTCCTCCTGTTATCCCAGAAATTGCGGCTGGAATAATAACTTTAAAAATAGTAGTCCATCTTGACGCTCCAATTCCATAGGCTGCTTGCCTAAGTTTTGATGGAACTTGATTTAGAGAATCTTTTGAAATCGATGTAATTATAGGTAATATCATTACCACAAGTATTAATATTGCTGGCATCATTCCAGCACCCAAAGGTTGGGTTCCAAAAAATGGTATAAATCCAAATAGTTCGTAGATTATGTTCAAAAATGGTCTAATAAAAGGTTCCATAATAAATACTGCCCATAGTCCTAAAACTACTGATGGAATAGCAGCTAAAAGCTCAACCATTATTCCTATTACATTTCTTATATATTTTGGAATTATATTTTCAGTTATAAATATTGCAGTTCCGACTCCTAATGGAATGGCAATTAATAACGAAGCAATCGATGTAAAAAGGGTTCCATAAATAGCTGTGAATGCACCGTACTCATCTGTAACTGGATTCCATGCAGAGCTAAAAAGAAACCTCAGTCCATATCTTGAAATTGATTCAGTAGATTCATAGTAAACGACTGCAAATATGGAAAAAAGAACTATGGCTACCATTGAAGCCATGGCGACAACAATATTTTTAAAACTAGCATCTACCAACTTCTCTGAAGTAGGTCTTGTTCTCAGTGAAAATTTCGATTTAATTGCTTTGTCCACGCCTAAAAGCAATTTACATTATGAATCTAAATCTAATTTCAAATTTTTCACTAAGAGAGGGTTAATGATTGGCTTTAAGTGTTGAAGGGTACATAATAAGTATTGAATACCCTTAAATGCTAGTTACTGTGGGGCTTAAATAAGTATTGCCATGGGGAGAATAGTTGGCATTGACTTGGGAACGACTAATTCCGTTGTAGCGGTGTTGGAGGCTGGTAGGCCTGTTGTTATTGCTAGTGCTGAAGGTGCTAGAACTACGCCATCAGTTGTTGGCTTTACTAAGGAATCTGAATTGTTAGTCGGTCAACTTGCGAGACGCCAATTAGTTCTTAATCCTAAAAACACTTTCTCAAATTTAAAAAGATTTGTTGGCAGAGCATGGGATGAGCTTGAAGAAACAAGCCTTTCAGTTCCTTATAGCGTCCGCTCAAATGATCAGGGAAATGTTCGCATCACCTCTCCCATAACAAAACGGGAATATGCGCCTGAGGAACTTATTGGCAATATCATTAGAAAGTTAATAGATGACGCTGAAACATATTTAGGAGAAAACGTTGATGCAGCTGTAATCACTGTTCCCGCTTATTTCAACGATTCACAAAGACAAGCTACCCGTGATGCTGCGATTTTGGCGGGCATATCTGTTGAAAGGATTCTAAATGAACCAACCTCCGCCGCTCTTGCTTATGGATTTGATAAAAGCTCATCTAGAAAAGTTTTGGTTTTTGATTTAGGTGGGGGAACATTTGATGTTTCTTTAATGTCTATTTCCAATGGTGTTTTTGATGTAAAGGCAACTTCAGGTGATACACAATTGGGAGGTAATGATTTTGATCAAAGAATTGTTGATTGGCTTGCTGAAGATTTTTTAGCAAAAAATAAACTTGACCTAAGAAGAGATAGGCAATCATTACAAAGACTTACTGAAGCAGCTGAGAAAGCTAAACAAGAACTTTCTGGTGTTCAAGCCACACCAATCTCACTCCCTTTTATTTCTACAGGAAAAGATGGACCATTACATATAGAAACTACCCTAAGTAGAAAAAAGTACGAGAGTCTTTGCAATGACCTTTTAGACAGATTATTTGATCCTGTTAATACTGTTATTGATGATTCAGGGTGGAATCCTGAGGATATTGATGAAGTTGTTCTTGTAGGTGGAAGTACACGTATGCCAATGGTAAAGCAATTAGTTAAAACATTAGTTCCAAATCCACCTTGTCAATCTGTTAACCCTGATGAAGTTGTTGCTATTGGTGCGGCAATTCAAGGTGGGATTCTTTCAGGCGAGTTGAGAGACCTTTTATTGAATGATGTCACACCTCTCTCTTTAGGACTAGAAACTGTAGGTGGATTAATGAAGGTTCTAATTCCACGTAATACGTCCATACCAGTTAGACAATCCGATGTGTTTAGCACATCTGCTTCCAACCAATCATCAGTTGAAATTCATATATGGCAAGGAGAGAGGCAAATGGCCTCAGACAACAAATCACTGGGAAAATTCAGATTATCTGGTATTCCTCCAGCTCCTCGAGGTGTTCCTCAAGTTCAGGTGGCTTTTGATATTGATGCCAATGGTTTATTAGAAGTAAGTGCTACTGACCGAACTACTGGGAGGAAACAGTCTGTAAGTGTTACTGGCGGTTCAAATTTGAATCAAAATGAAGTTAATAAGTTGATTGAGGAGTCCAAAGTAAAAGCATCTGAAGATAGAAAAAAGCGAGCTTCTATTGATCAGAAAAATAATGCATTAACACTTGTTGCTCAAGCTGAGAGACGGCTAAGAGACGCTTCACTTGAGTTGGGGCCCTATGGCGCTGAGAGACAACAAAGATCTGTAGAGGTTGCGATGAGAGACGTTGAAGATTTGCTTCAAGACAATGATTTGCAGGAACTCGAATATGCAGTCGGTTCTCTACAAGAAGCATTGTTTGGTTTGAATCGTCGCTTATCAGCAGAAAGAAAAACAGATTCTAATCCCATACAAGGTATTAAAAATACTTTTGGGTCATTAAAGGACGAGTTGTTTTCAGACGACTACTGGGATGATGATCCTTGGGATTATTCTCAAGGACGTCAAAATAGAAATGGTGATAATAATTATGGGAGAAGGGATGTAGATCCTTGGGATAATGACTACTACCGTTGATCCTAATTATTGGTCTCTATTAGGAGTCTCTCCAGAATGTGATTCTAATGAGCTTAAATTCGCCTTTAGGAAAGAGGCAAGAAAGTGGCACCCCGATTTAAATAAAAATGATGTCAATGCAGAGGAAAGATTTAAATTAATTAATGAAGCCTATGCGATTCTTAGCGATCCAAAAAAGAGAAGGGAATGGGAGAAACAAAATCATAACCATAAAGATATCTTTGATAATAGATTCCCAACCTATGAGGAATATATAGATCTTGTATTAGGAATTAAAACAGATTTAAAAAGTGAAAGTGATGATCAATATTCAGAACATTCTGAAGAAGAATATGAAAACTTTGAACAAACTAATTTTAACGAATATGTTCCTACAACTAGTGAACCTGCGCCACCTCCAACTTTAATTTATGAAGATCAAGAATCAATTGTAGAAATCTCACCAGATCAAGCTCTTTATGGATCTTCAGTTGAAATCCAGTTACAAGACGGCACTCTTGTTGAGGTGTTAACTCCGCCATTTGCAGGTGATGGATGGAGATTACGAATAGAAGGTGCTGCAATAGGTTGTCGAGATCATTTTGTACAATTAAAAGTACAAACAGAAGATGGTCTAAGAATTGATGGATTAAGAGTTACGTATCGTCTTGAATTGTTTCCACATGATGCTTTATTGGGATGTGCTGTAGATATTCCAACTTTAAATGGATCTGTGACATTACAAGTTCCTCCTAATTCATCTACAGGGAGATTGTTAAGACTTAGAGGACGTGGATTGGAATATGAAGAATATCGTGGTGATCAAATCGTTGAAATAATTATTGTGTTACCAGATAATTTAAGTGATTCTGAACTAGCATTATATCAGCGACTAAATGAAATATCTATGGAGAATTATTAGAATTATATTGTTTATTCAATTTATCGATTTATAATCGAATTGGTTATTCATTTATTATGTTAGTTCATGTCCTTTTGTATGAAGCGGGGACTGAAAGTGAAGGTATACACTCCCTCGAACTTAAGGGAACGACAGTAATCCTTATGTTCGAGGATAAGGACGATGCTGATCGATATTGTGGACTTTTAGAAGCACAAGACTTTCCAACACCATCTGTTGAGGAGTTAACGAGGACAGATATTGAAGCATTTTGTATTGAAGCTGGTTATGAACCCCGCTTTGTCGAAAAAGGTTTTATCCCAAGAACTGACGAAGACCGCCTTATGATTTCACCACCACTTTCAAATTTAGAAGTTGGAAATTGGCAAAATCAAGATAATTTAAATGGACAAATATCCTCTAATGATCAACTCCAAGATATAAAAAAGCGTTTAGAAAATCTTTTATGAGTGATACAAATAATCATTCAAAAAATATTATTCATCGAATACTAACAGAGCAGATTAATTTAACTTCGAATGAATTGGATACAAAGTCTACTAAAGAAATAGTTAATATTTTTTCGGAAGCGGATAAAGAACCTCAAAAAGCTGTTGAGCGAGTTATCCCAGAATTAATTAATGCTATTGATGAAATCACTTCAAGACTAAAATCCAATGGTAGATTATTTTATATCGGTACTGGAACTTCAGGAAGATTAGGTGTACTTGATGCTTCTGAATGTCCCCCAACTTTTTGCACGAATCCAGATTTGGTTCAAGGAATAATTGCTGGAGGTATATCATCGCTTACAACAAGTTCAGAACATCTTGAGGATGTATCTGAGATTGCTATCTCTGATCTTAAAGATAGAAATTTCTCATATAGAGATGTCTTAATAGGCATAACAGCAAGTGGTAGAACTCCTTATGTTCTTGGGGCATTAAACTATTCCAAAAGTATAAGCGCACTAACTATTTCTATTTCATCAGTTCCCGAAAGAGATTCAACTTTAGATAATGATATAGATATTAGGCTGATTACTGGACCTGAAATTCTTGCTGGTTCCACAAGATTAAAAGCTGGAACAGCTACAAAGATGGCTTTAAATATAATTTCTACATCTGTGATGATTAAATTAGGTAAGGTTTATGGTAATAGAATGATTGATTTATCAGTATCTAACGATAAATTATTAGATAGAGCAATCGGTATTTTATTTGATATTGGATCGGTTGATAAAGTTACTGCTGTTCAACTTTTAAAGAAGACAAATGGATCTGTAAAACTATCTTTATTAATTGCTTTGTCTGGAATGGATGTTATAGATGCTAAGCAATTACTTAATGATTCAAAGGGTAATTTAAGAACTGCACTAATTAGAGTTAAAGGTAATTGAATTATGTTCAATTAAACTGTAGGTATACATATTATATTTTCTGCAATAAACTTTAAAAGTAGTTATTATGAGAAAAATTTACTTGAGTTATGTCTAAAGTATTGATGGAAACAGATAAAGGCCAATTGACTATTGACCTATTTGATAATGATGCACCCAAAACAGTAGAAAACTTTTTGAAGCTTGTTAAAGATGGTTTTTACAATGGCCTTTCTTTTCACAGAGTCATTAATGGGTTTATGGCTCAAGGCGGATGTCCTAATACAAGAGAGGGCTCAAGAGGGATTCCTGGGACTGGAGGCCCTGGATATTCAATCAATTGTGAAATTAATTCAAACAAACATGAAGCTGGTTCTCTTTCTATGGCCCACGCTGGAAAGGATACTGGTGGTAGCCAATTCTTTTTAGTTCATGCTCCACAACCACATTTGGATGGAGTACATACTGTTTTTGGTAAAACTAATGATATTAAAATTCTTCTATCTATTACTAATGGTACTAAAATTAATAGTGTAAGTGTTATTTAATAGACTTAAATTTATTATCTAATCTTTCAATTAACTCCATTCAATAGTACTCGTCTTATCTTTTAAATTCCAGTCAAATAATGGCGAATTTTCAAAATTTGAAAGTTCGCTTATTTTTTTTGACTCTATAGATATATTTGAAGAAGGATGTAAAAGTCTTTCATAATTCTCAGTTTTAATGATTCCTATTCTTTCTGTATTTTCCCAATTGCTCAACTCCTTAAGTAGTGACTCAAGCAATCTTTTATCTATCAAGTTACCTTCTAAATGTGTTTTGATATCTCTATGTCTAACATTCCAAATAAATAATGGGTTTTCACATAGAGCTATCAACCTTGGAGCTGTTTGAATAGAAATATTTAAAAAATGGTTTTCTGACCACTTACATGCTTTATCTTCAAAATGCTTCAATTCACTGTTGTTAACTTTTCCATCCCAATAGACAACAATATTTTGTCTTTCATTTGTTAAATTCCTCTGAATATTATTATCAATTAAGTGTCCAAGTTTTTCTCTTTTCACCTCAAGATAAGCCGCATTATGATCTCCGGGACAAATAACTAATGGAACTCTAGATTCAACCTGAAGACCATATCCACCAAGACCAGCTATTTTTCTAGGATTATTTGTTAGTAATTTAAGTCTATTTATTCCTAAATCTGTCAATATTTGCGCCCCTACTCCATAGTTTCTTAAATCTGCAGGAAAACCTAACTTCTCATTGGCTTCAACAGTATCTAATCCTCCATCTTGTAGATTATAGGCTTTTAATTTGTTAACTAAACCTATACCTCTCCCTTCCTGCCTTAGATAGACAACAACTCCTTCTCCTTCTTCTGAAATTCTTGACAAGGCAGCTTCTAATTGAGGCCGACAATCGCACCTTAATGATCCAAATGCATCTCCTGTAAGACACTCTGAGTGCATTCTTACCAATACCGGCTCTTTTAAATTTTCTGGATTTCCTTTTATTATCGCGACATGTTCTGATCCATCCAATTCATTCTTGTAACCGATTGCCTTGAAATCTCCAAATAGGCTAGGCAACTTTGCTACTGCTTGTCTGTACACAAATCTCTCATTTTCAAGTCTGTAGTGAATTAAATCTGCAATACTGATCAATTTTAAATTTCTTTCTCTCGCATATTTTTTTAACTCTGGTAATCTTGCCATTGAGCCATCCAGATTTTGAATTTCACAGATAACGCCTGCAGGAGATAAGCCTGCTAACAAAGATAGGTCTACTGCCGCTTCCGTATGTCCAGCCCTTTTTAATACTCCTCCAATTTTTGCTCTTAAAGGGAAAATATGACCGGGTCTTCTTAAATCAATTGGTTTTGTTTGACTGTTAAGAGCAACTTGAATTGTTTTAGCTCTATCTTCAGCTGAAATACCAGTAGATACTCCAAATTCTGGACCTGCATCGATACTTACAGTGAATGCTGTTTGGTTTGAGTCGGTATTTCTGTCAACCATTAAAGGAAGATCTAATTCATCTAACCTTTCCCCTTGCATTGCTAGACATATCAAACCTCTAGCTTCTGTTGCCATAAAATTTATTTGCTGGGGAGTCGCAAATTGAGCAGCACATATTAAATCGCCTTCGTTTTCTCTCTTTTCATCATCAACCACAACAACACATTCACCATTTCTGATAGCAGCTAGTGCATCTGCAATATCATCAAATTCAATTTCATAACAATCTTCTGATTTCAACTTATTCCTCGTGTTTGTGGTGAAATGGTTCTTTGCTAATTATTCTCAAATGAATATCTCCTCATTCTACGAAATAACATTGATGTTATGGCAATAAGTACATTGAAAACTGGGAGGATCGCAATTATTGGAGCATCTGGATATGGTGGACTTCAACTAGTCAAGTTGATCAATGAACATCCTGATTTTGAGATTTCAACTTTAAATGGTGAGCGATCAGTGGGTAAAAACTGGAATGAAATAAATCCGTTTATGAAAATTTTGGGAGATAAAAAGATTACTAAAAGCAATATTGACGAAATCGCTCTTGATTCTGATTATGCAATTTTAAGTCTTCCTAATGGTTTATCATCACAGTTAACACCTTTATTATTAAAAAAAGGTGTTAAGGTCCTCGATTTGTCGGCAGATTATAGATTTAAATCTCTAGATAAATGGAAAGAAGTCTATACAAAAGAGGCAGCGAAATATAAAAGATATGACTACGATTTATGTGAAGAGGCTATTTATGGTTTTTCAGAAGAATTTAGTAGCGAAATCTCAAAGTCAAGATTAATTGCCTGTCCAGGTTGCTATCCAACTGCCTCACTTAGTTTACTTATTCCATTTTTAAAACAAGGTTTAATAGAAAGTGAGGGAATTATTATTGATGCAAAATCTGGTACATCTGGTGGTGGGAGAAATCCAAGTGAGCAACTTTTATTGTCTGAATGCTCTGAATCAATTAGACCCTATGGAGTTATCGGACATAGGCACACGGCTGAAATAGAAAGTATTGCCAGTCATTTTGCTGGTCACCAAGTCAATTTACAATTCACTCCTCATTTAGTGCCAATGGTTAGAGGGATTTTGTCGACAGTTTACGCTCGTTTAAGAGATCCCGGATTAACAGCTGAAGACTGCAAAATTGTAATTGAAGCTTTTTATAAAGATCAACCATTTATTGATATCTTGCCTGTAGGAACATATCCAGCAACTAAATGGGTTAAAAATACTAATAAAGTTATGATTTCTGTTGAAGTTGATAAACGTAACGGAAGAATTGTTCTAATGAGTGTTATAGATAATCTTTTAAAAGGTCAAGCGGGACAGGCAATTCAAAATTTAAATATTATGCACGGACTTGAATCAGATATTGGTCTTCCTAAGATTACTTTTTATCCTTGAAACTAGTTCTAATTTCATCTGCTACTTTAGCAATCGCTAAAGGTAATATTATATGTTCCATATCTTGAATTCTTTTTTTTAAGGTTTCTATACTATCTTTTTCTTTAAGAGGGACTGCCGCTTGAATAATTATTGAGCCTGAATCAACCTCCTTTTGAACATAGTGAACTGTACAGCCAGTAATAGTTACCCTTTTGTCCATTGCCTGCTGTATTGCATCAATGCCTTTAAAAGATGGTAAAAGTGATGGATGTATATTAATTAGTCTATTATTGAACTTATTAATTATTTCTTCACCAACAATTCTCATCCACCCAGCCATAACAACTAGTTCTACAGATAGTTCCTCTAGTTTATTCATAACCAATTTATCGTGTTCTAATCTCGAATTACAATCTCTATGATTAATAATTACATAGGGTATATCATATTTAATTGCCTTCTCTATTGCTAAGCAATTAGGATTATTAACAATTAATATAGATACTTCTGCATTAAGTTCATTGTTTTGAATAGATTTAATAATGAATTCAAAATTTGATCCATTACCAGATGCAAGGATACCTAATCTAATCTTTGGCTCAATAAAATTACTTACTGATTCAATTGGACTTATTAGGCTATGTCCATTTAAACCATTAAATAAGTTACTTTCGCAATATTCTTTATTATCTTGATTCATCAATTAAGTCTTATATACAACAAATATATGACCTAACGAAGAAATTACAATATCTAAATGTAAAGACATTTTTAATATTAATAATATTCTAGACTAGTATTTATAAAGATACAGGTTTAGATAGTAATAACTAATTAACATAATATCATTCTTATTTGTCAATTGCTAAACATTCAGCATATACAAACCATTCTTGACTAATATAAATTAAATATTTTTGTTAAATGGCTCTCATTTGAGTGTACCTGTTAGCAGAATTCATTAAGGAGTACTCTTTTATTAATAATGGCAATAACTGACATCTTCCAGATGAATAACAACGATAAATGGGCAAGGTATTGCGACCTTTTGTATAGCGATGATTCATTAGGTTTTTGGCTTGATATAAGCAGAATGGATGTAGCGATAAATGATTTTGAAGATTTTAATGAAATTTATTCCAAAGCCTTTGATGCATTAGAAAGTCTCGAGAATGGTTCTATTGCTAATATTGATGAAGGTAGGCAAGTAGGTCATTACTGGCTTAGGAATCCAAAAGTTGCTCCAAGTCCAGAGATTTCAGATTCTATAACTAAGGAAATTCAAGACATATCAAAGTTTGGGTCTTCTATATTAAATGGTGAAATAACAAACAGCGATGGAGAAAAATATACAGATGTATTTTGGATTGGAATCGGTGGTAGTGGTTTAGGTCCTCTACTCATTAAGGAGTCCTTCAAGAGAGAATCAATCGGATTGGATCTACACTTTCTAGACAATGTAGATCCTGAGGGAATTTCCCATAAATTAAATTCTATCCTTCCTAATCTTAATTCAACTTTGTTTGTAGTCGTTAGTAAATCGGGTGGCACTCCAGAACCATTAATTGGAATGGAGCAAGCTATGAAGTTTGTTCGAGATAACAACCAGAATTGGTCATCTCGAGCGATAGCTATTACATCAAAAGGGAGTAAATTAGATCTTTTGGCACATAATGAGAATTGGTTAGATATTTTTGATTTGCCCGATTGGGTTGGCGGCAGGACAAGTATTACTGGCGCTGTTGGATTATTACCTGCTGCTCTAATTGGCGCTGATATTAATAAATTCTTAAATGGAGCATCTCAAATGGATGCACTAACAAGAGTAAAAGACATTAAAAATAATCCAGCAGCACTTTTGTCCTTAGCTTGGTTTAAATCTGGAAATGGAAAAGGGTTAAGGGATATGGTTGTTCTTCCCTATAGAGACAGATTAGAAGTTTTCAGTAGATATCTTCAACAACTTGTGATGGAATCTTTAGGAAAGAAGTTTGATAGAGATGAAAATCAAGTTAATCAAGGTATCGCAGTTTATGGAAACAAAGGTTCTACAGATCAGCATGCATATGTCCAGCAATTAAGAGATGGTATTGATAATTTCTTTGTTAATTTCATTGAAATTCTTCACGATCCTTTAGAGATTGTTGAAGTAAAAAATAAAAGACCAGGTGACTATTTGTCTGGATTTCTTCAAGGAACTCGTTCAGCATTGACTGAAGGTGGTAGACAGAATTTGACAATCACTTTTAAGTCATTTGATGAATCAAGTCTTGGCGCTTTAATTGCATTGTTTGAGCGAGCTGTAAGTCTCTATGCTGAATTGATTAATGTTAATGCCTACAATCAACCGGGAGTTGAAGCAGGTAAAAAAGCGGCTACAAAGATAATAAAACTTCAAAAAGAGATTGAGGAATTATTAGATGATGGAAAGCAAAGAACATTAAATGAAATCAATGATGCGTTATCTTCTGATTCAACAGAGTCAATTTATTTAATTCTTAGAAAACTTTCAGAAAATTCTGATCATTATTCAATGATTGGTAATCAATCAAATCCCGATAAGCTTATTATTTCGAAAACTTAATTGCTAAATAACTATATTTACTAATTTATTCGGGACAACAATTATTCGTTTTGGTTCCTTTCCATCCATCCATTTTATAGCAGCCTCAGTTTTAATAGCTAAGTCCTCTAAATTTTCTTTAGATAGATTTTTACTAGCATTAATTGATCCTCTAACTTTTCCATTTATTTGAATCATAAGTTTAAAAGTATCTTGTTCAATTGCACCTGCATCAAATTCTGGCCATGACTGAAGATGAATACTTTGAGTATTTCCGATTGTCTTCCAAAGCTCCTCTGCAATATGAGGAGAAAATGGAGAAGTTATTTTAACTAATATTGAAATAACTTTATTTAGAGTTTCATTACTACAGTAATTAACTATTAAACTTAGGCCATTTACAACCTTCATAAGTTCAGATATTGCTGTATTAAATTGAAGATTATCCAAATCATCAGTAATTTCCTTAATAGCAATATTAATTAGGCGTAAAGCCTCTTCGTCTTTAGACTTTTCTTTTTCTATATTAGATCTTGAATTATTATTTGTTAGTTTAAAAGTATTAATAACAAATTTCCAGAGTCTCTGTATAAATCGGTATTGCCCTTCGACATCGGAGTCATCCCACTCTAAATCTTTCTCTGGTGGAGCTTTAAAAAGAATAAACATTCTTGCTGTGTCAGCTCCATATTTATCTATCACTACAGATGGATCTACACCATTGTATTTTGACTTCGACATCTTTTCATAGATGATTTCAATATTCTCTCCTGTAAGTGGATCTTTAGGATTATCAATATCTTTAATTTGATCCTTTGAAAAATATTTATTTGTATTGGGATTTTTAAAAGTAACGGCTTGAACCATCCCTTGAGTTAGCAGTTTCTTAAAAGGTTCATCGATATTTATTAATCCACATTTCTTGAGAGCCTTGGTTAAAAATCTAGAATATAGTAAATGTAAAATAGCGTGCTCGATACCACCAACATACTGCTTAACTGGAAGCCATTTGTCTATTTCGCTTTTCAGAAAAGGCTTTTCACAATTATCAGGATTTATATATCTTAAAAAGTACCAAGATGAACACATAAAAGTGTCCATTGTATCAGTTTCTCTTTTTGCTTCAGTTCCACATTTTGGGCAACAAGTATTTATCCATTCGGTTTTGGTTGTTAAAGGACTCTTACCTTTACCAGTTAATTTAATATCAATTGGTAGTACAACTGGAAGATCATTGTCAGGGACTCTTACTTGGCCACACTTCTTACAATTAATAATCGGAATTGGGCAGCCCCAATATCGTTGTCTAGATATAAGCCAATCTCTTAATTTGTATGTGATCTTTGGTTTTGCCCAATTTGAATTTGAACCAAATTCAAGTATTTGTGTTTTTGCAATATCAGATTCAATACCATTAAATTTATCTGAATTGATCATGATTCCTTTATCAACAAATTCAGCATTTAAATAACTTTCATCTTCATCAATATTGGGTTTTATTACATATTGAATTGGTAAATCATATGATTTTGCAAACTGATAATCTCTACTATCGTGAGCTGGAACACCCATCACAGCACCAGTTCCATATTCCATAATCACATAGTCTCCTATCCAAATCGGTATCTCTTTATTATTTGCTGGATTAATTGCATCTACTCCTAAGTACATTCCAAGTTTTTGTCTAGTATCTGAATTACGTTCAAGATCACTTAACTTTTCTTGAGTTTGTCTAAAGTCATTTAATTTATCTATATCATTAGAACTTATTAATTGATCAATTAATGGATGATTCGATGCTAATACCAGATAACTCACTCCATAAACGGTATCTATTCTTGTTGTGAATGCTGTTATTTTTTGGTCGCTATTTTTGATTTCAAATGTTATTTCTGCTCCGATGGATTTACCAATCCAATTTTTTTGCATAACTCTTACTCTATCTGGCCAGTCATTAAGCTTAATTAAATCCTTATTAAGATCTTCGGCGAAACTAGTAATTCGTAAAAACCACTGATTTAATTCTTTTTTCTCAACTTTAGCTCCAGATCTCCATGATTTACCTTCAGCGTCTACTTGCTCATTAGCAAGAACAGTTTGATCAATTGGATCCCAATTAACTGTTGCTTTTTTTTGATAGGCAAGATTATTTTTATGTAATTGATTAAATATATATTGAGTCCATTTATAATATTCTTCTTTGCAAGTAGTAACTTCTTTAGACCAATCTATTGATAGTCCTAGACGATCTAATTGATCTTTCATTTGTGAAATATTTTTATCTGTCCATGTCGATGGACTTATTTCTCTCTCTATTGCTGCATTTTCAGCAGGTAAACCGAAGGAATCCCAACCCATTGGATGTAGGACGTTAAAACCTTTCATCCTTTTATATCTAGCGAGCACGTCTGTAATTACATAATTCCTGACGTGACCCATATGTAAAGAACCTGATGGGTATGGAAACATGGACAAGGCATAGAAAGTATTTTCTTTATTTACTTCAGTATTTGTCCTATAAAGGTCATCACTAGCCCATTCTTTTTGCCAATAAGCTTCTACTTCCCGAGGCTCGTATCGCTGGTCATTAATATCTGAAGTAGTATTATTCAAGGAAGATCTCCTTCAGTAGTTGATTTGCTAATCAAATAATGTTCTCATAAATTGATGCGCAATATGCCAATAGTTCTGAAATTACTACCAAGAGTCCTTTATTTCCTACAAACATAGTTTAACAATCAGAAAATCATGAAAAATAATTTTTCAAAATATCAAGGACTTGGTAATGATTTTATTATCTTTGATGCTCGTAGTAACAATTTAGACCATTTATTTTCAAAAAATAAAGATAATTTTATTGAGCACCTATGTAATAGAAATTTCGGCATCGGAGCTGATGGTATTATTCTTATATTAGAGTCTAATAATAAATGTTTTGTGAGAATGAAGATTTATAATTCTGATGGATCTGAGCCAGAAATGTGTGGCAATGGTATTAGATGTCTGATTGCTTTTTTGAATGATAATAATGAAATTAATGAATTGTCTGAGATCCCCATTGAGACCAAAGCGGGTCTTATTCTTACTTATATTGATGGTAATGAAAATATAAAAGTAAATATGGGTGAACCTATTCTTTCTCCTTTAGATATACCCACAAAATTGTTGATGAACAGTTTAAAAGTTCCTAATGGTGTGATTACATTAAAAGATCAAATATTAAATGTTTATGCTGCTAGTATGGGCAATCCTCATATGATCGTATTTGTTAATGATATTGAAGGGATACCATTTCAAGAATGGGGTAGTTTCCTAGAAAAACATAATACATTCCCAAACGATACCAATGTTCACTTTGTTGAAATAATCGATAAGTCAAATATTAAAGTAAAGGTATGGGAAAGGGGTTGCGGCCCAACATTAGCTTGTGGTACTGGAGCATGCGCTTGTCTAGTAGTTACCTCTAAGCTAGGGAAAACTTTAAACAATGCTAATGTCTATTTACCAGGCGGCAAATTAGAAGTTGAGTGGCCAAATCAGTCAGGTCCCGTTTTCATGCAAGGACCAGCTTTAAAAGTATTTAGTGGAGAGATAGATATTTAATAAGTCCTCATATGAATGATATTTATCTCGATGCATCAGCGACTACTCCTCCTCATTTAGATGTTATTACTAAATTAAAGGATATTCAATTTGAATGCTGGGGTAATCCATCAAGTATTCATAAAGTTGGGGTTATCGCAAGAGAGATTTTAGAAAGATCAAGATTATCAATAGCAAATAAATTGAAAGCGTCTTCTGACGAATTATTTTTTACATCTGGAGCAACTGAATCAAATTATCTAGCTCTAAAAGCTGTATCTAATAATCTTGATAGAGGAAGAATTGTCATTTCTAGCGTTGAACACCCCTCGATTAACCTAATAGCTAATCAATTGCGTAATGAAGGCTGGGATATTAAATACTGGCCTGTGGATAGTTATGGAATTATTGACCTAGATTTATTAGAGGAGGTGTTATCTCCTCCGACAAAATTGGTTTCAATAATCTGGGGACAAAGTGTGATTGGCTCCATTCAGCCCATAAATCTCATAGGTATGGAATGTAAGAAACGAAATATTCTTTTCCATACAGATGCAACACAGGTCCTCCCTTGTGGCCTTATTGATTGGAGTAATTTAAATGTCGATATGCTTAGCGCCTCTGCTCATAAGCTTCAAGGCCCTAAGGGTATTGGTTTATTGATGTTGCGAAAGGGTATTCAAGATTTATTAATGAAGAATCCTTCATATGGATTTAAAAATGGCTCTATAAGATCTGGTACTGAGTCTGTTCCCCTTATTGCAGGTTTTTCGACAGCGATTGACTTACTCAATGAATATATAGAGGTTAAAGATAATCAAACTTTATTTCCTGTTAATAATGTTTCAAAAATGACTTCTCTTTTAAAAAGAAAGCTAATTAATAATAAACATCTTACGTTTATCGGACCAGACAAGGAACGACTGCCCAATAATCTTTCATTTCTCTGTCATACAGAAGCAATGATTCCGATTAAAGGTAGAGAAATTGTTCGATTATTGTCAAAACATGGAGTTTATATAAGTAGCGGTAGTGCTTGCTCTTCATCTAGTCAAGGACCAAATCCAATACTTGTAGCAATTAATGTCGATAAAACATTTCAAGAATCTGGATTAAGAATTACTATTGGTCCATGGATTTCAAATGATGATATTACCTCAGTCTCAAATATAATATTCGAATCATTGAAATCTTTAGAACTCAAAAAACAATGATCATTAAACAATGAATATGTTGCCATCAGATCTTAAAGAGGCTGAATCAAATGTATATGAATCTGTTCAAAGTTACTTTTTAAGTAACTCCGAACAATCATTTCTATCTATAAATCTAAAATTCGATGGATTAAGACTAAATCCAATTATCTTTCGTTTATCTAATAAACTTACAGAAATTAAATACGATAATATTTTATTGTGGGCTGATGCTGGTGGAGCAGCTCTCGCGAAAAGAGATTATCCTGAATTAGCTACTAAGATCTTTACTTTTAAAGAATTTATTAATTCTACAGATTTGTCAAATTCTATATTATTAGTTTGTTCTCCTCAACCATATGATATAGAAATGTTTGAACAAGTATGTTCACATGCAAAATCTAATGTAATTATGATTAATGGTAAGCTGGAGGATCCAATTGTTGGAATTGGAAGCGTAGGAAGAGAAATGAGAAAAAGATTTGCTAAAAAATGGAAAGTTTTATACTTTGTTCAACCATTATCGATGGGTGCATTATTAAAAAGATATCCCAATGATTGGGAACTTTTTAAATTAAATAATAATGGTTATACTTTTGTTAAATCATTTATTAATAGACCTGACGATGAAACAATAATCCTTAACTTGTAAATTAATGAAAAAAAATCTTTCTTTATTTATTGGATTAATAATTATATCGATAAATACAGCCAATGGTAATATATTTTCGATATATTCTTACGTCCGACAAAGAATTAATATTAATACTATAAGTCCTGAGGAGACAAATATATGTTATGCATTGCAAAAAAAGATAGAGGATTATATTGATAACTTTAATAGTCAAATAAGTGTTAACATTTTAAATAAAAATGGTGAGTATATTGTAGATATAAATGGAAAAATCCCTAGAATTCCTGCTTCGAATCAAAAGATTTTGTCGAGCGCTTTTTCTTTAGATAATTTAGGACCAAACTATATTCTCAAAACATCTCTAAAAGAGATGAGTAGTGGAGGATTATACTTTGATGCATCTGGTGATCCTGACTTTAATAAAAGACATTTAGATGAGTTACTAAGAGGACTAAATAGTAAGGAGATTAATACGGGTATTAAATTACCAATTTTAATCAGTAGTAGTAATAAAAATACTTGGTGGCCCCCTAGCTGGTCCTATTCTGATAGGAAAGAGGAGTATGGAGCACCAATTACTAAGTACTCGATAGCTAGTAATGCAAGTACTAAAGCTTTAAATAATCCAATAGATAATTTTATTAATGAGTTAAATACTTCTCTAGTAAGAAATAACTTATCAAGTAAATATTTTATTAAACCTGTTTATAAGGATTTTTCTGTTGATTTTGCTTCTACTATCAAAAGTGTTAATTCTGCGCCCTTATATATTTTACTTAATCTAGTTAATTCTGAAAGCCATAATTATACAGCTGAGGTTGTTTTCAGACATTCATTAAATAATTGGTCTCATGATTTTCCTAATGTTAAATACACTAAGTGGTTAAATGATCAAAACTTTGATTCAGATGATTTTATCTTTGCTGATGCTAGTGGTTTATCAAGAGAAAATAGAGTTACTACATATGGTTTATCTCAATTTTTGAGAAGAATGCAATTAAGTAGATATTCCGATTATTATTTCTCATCTTTTTCTATTTTAGGGGTTAGAGGATCATTGAAAAATGTAAAAGCCCCAATAAATCTCAAAGGTAGAATTTTAGCTAAATCAGGAAGACTTAGTAACGTTAGATCTATTTCTGGTATTATATTAGGCAAAGATAAAATATTTAGTATTATTGTTAATAATAAGGAAAATTCGACGAAGAATATTATTAATATTTTATCAATAGTAGATAATACTAATTATTGTACTTAATTAGTATTTAGTTTCATAAGATCCTTAGCGATGAATTCAGGAACCATATGGCGAATCTCACCGCCAAATCTTGCGACTTCTTTAACTACTGAACTACTTAAAAAGCTATGGTGCGTTTCTGTCGCGAGAAAAATTGTTTCGTACTGATTATTTAAAGATCTGTTTGTATGAGCAACCTGTAGTTCATATTCAAAATCACTCATAGCTCTTAAGCCTCTTAAAATAAGATCAGCATTGTTTTCATGAGCACAATCAACAGTTAATCCTTTAAAAGCTATTGTTCTGCAACCTGGGATATCTTTTGTAGCATTTTTAATCTGCTCGATTCTTCTCTCGCACGAGAAAGTTGCCTTTTTTGATGGGTTTTCTAATACTGCAATGAGAACCTCTCCAAATAAATCACTTCCTCTTTGAATTAGATCAAGGTGCCCAAATGTTAATGGGTCGAAACTACCCGGATAAAGCGCCTTCATTGTTTTTTAGCTTTAAAAATGTCCATTTCTTTCATAGAATCACATATCTATAAACGTATCAAAGCGCATGACTCTCAATCAGGATGCAAAAAAAGTTCTTTTGCGCAAAATCCCTCATGGATTATTTATATGTGCAGTAAGAGAGGGTGATGAAATAAATGGTTTTACAGCTAGCTGGGTAACACAAGGTTCATTTACACCACCATTAGTTGTAATGGCTGTTCGTGCCGATGGATCTAGTCATGGAATTATTCAAAGAACAAAGATGTTTTCTTTAAATGTTTTGAGAGAAGATCAAAAGGACCTAGCAGCTGTGTTTTTTAAGCCTCAAAAAGGATTAGGAGGAAGATTTGAAGCTTGTAAATTCACTTATGGAGAATTAGGCATGCCGTTAATCGAAGATGTCATAGGTGGCGTTGAATGTGAAGTCATTTCAGGAGTCGAGCATGGAGATCACACAGTTTTCGTCGCTGAAGTAAAGAGTGCAGTATTGAATAAAGATGGATCTGCCTTAAATTTAGCGAGCACAGGTTGGAATTATGGTGGTTAATTTATCGAGACAAGTTCGGTGGAACTAACACCGTTAATAAGGGACAAGTCAAGATTATCGGATTTTTTAAAGGATATACCTAATGATCCTGGATGTTATTTGATGAAAGATGGTGAGGATAGATTGCTTTATGTTGGTAAATCTAAAAAGTTAAGGAATAGAGTTAGAAGTTATTTTCGTTCAGGTAATGAATTAAGTCCTAGAATATCTTTAATGGTGAGACAAGTTGCAGATATTGAATTGATTGTTACTGATAATGAAAGTGAAGCATTAACATTAGAATCAAATTTAATTAAATCTCATCAACCATATTTCAATGTTTTACTAAAAGATGATAAAAAGTATCCCTATGTTTGCATTACATGGGGTGATAAATATCCAAGAATATTTTTAACTAGAAAAAGGCGTCAACGACAATTAAAAGATAAATATTATGGTCCTTATGTAGATGTTTATTTACTTAGACAGACTCTATTTAGTATAAAAAAATTGTTTCCACTCAGGCAAAGAAGAATTCCACTTTATAAGGATAGAACATGCCTTAATTATTCAATTGGAAGATGTCCTGGTGTTTGTCAGGAAGAAATAAGTTCAGAAGATTATAAAAACACTTTAAAACGTGTTGAAATGATATTTCAAGGAAGAACAGATGAATTAAGAATATTATTAGAAAAACAAATGATTTCTTTTTCAGAGTCATTGAAATTTGAAGAGGCTGGATCAGTTAGAGATCAGCTTAAGGGTATAGATAGATTGTATGAATCTCAAAAGATGATTATTCCTGATTCATCTGTTTGTAGGGATATAATTGCAATGGCATCAGAAGAAAATATAAGCTCAGTACAAATTTTTCAAATGCGATCAGGTAAATTAATTGGTCGTTTAGGATATTTCTCAGATAATAGTAATTTTAATTCATCTCAAATACTTCAACAAGTAATAGAAAATCATTATTCAAATGTAGATCCTGTTGAAATCCCATCAGAAATATTAGTTCAACATCAACTTGTAAATAATATTTTAATTTCAGATTGGCTTAGTGAAATAAAAAAACAAAAAGTTAATATAAATGTTCCTAAAAGATCTAGAAAAGCAGAGATTATTAAACTCGTAGAAAAAAATGCTAATTTAGAATTACAAAGAATTAAACAATCTCAGGATAAGAATTTAGTTGAACTTGATGATCTGACTAATATCCTTGATTTAGAAAATATTCCAAAGAGAATTGAATGTTATGACATAAGCCATATCCAAGGAAGTGATGCTGTTGCATCACAAGTAGTATTTATTGATGGTATTGCGGCAAGGCAACACTATAGAAGATATAAAATTAAAAGCCCGAATATAAAAATTGGTCATAGCGACGATTTCGAATCAATGGCTGAAGTGATAACTAGAAGATTTAGAAGATGGGCTCGTTTTAAAGAAGAAGGTGGAGATATTGATGCCCTATTAAGTAATGAAAGCAGTGTTCTTGATAATCTGAATTTAAATGACTGGCCAGATCTCGTTGTGATAGATGGAGGTAAAGGTCAATTAAGTTCTGTCGTAGCAGCTCTTGAGGGCCTGAAACTTGATCAAAATTTAAATGTCATTTCTTTAGCAAAAAAGAAGGAGGAAGTTTTCATTCCGAAGGTTAAACAATCATTAGTTACCGAATCAAATCAACCAGGAATGCTTTTGCTAAGGAGACTGAGAGATGAGGCTCATAGATTTGCAATTACTTTTCATAGACAAAAAAGGAGTCAACGGATGAAACGTTCTCAGTTAAATGAAATACCGGGTCTTGGACCTCAAAGAATAAAATTATTGCTTGAGCATTTCAGGTCAATTGAGGCAATTCAAATGGCTACTTTTTCTGAACTTTCATCAACACCAGGCTTAGGCAGATCAACTGCTGTTGTTATTAGAAACTATTTTCATCCCGATAAAAATATATAATCTATTTTTAAATTATTAACTATTTAGCGACATCTAATCTTTATTAGAGTAATGTATAGAGTGATATGAACGTACCTAACATTTGATTTAGTATGAATTTTTCGCCAGAGACATATTTATGGTTTAAATCATTTCATATTATCGGCGTAGTTGTTTGGTTTGCAGGTTTATTTTATTTAGTTAGATTATTTATTTACCATGTTGAAGTACAAACTCAGAAAGAGGAAATTAGGGAAGTTTTTAATAAGCAATATACTTTAATGGAGAAAAGGTTAGCTAATATAATTACCACTCCAGGAATGGTATTGGCTGTTATAATGGCAACTGGTCTATTATATATGCAGCCTTCTTATCTATCGCAAGCATGGATGCAAGTTAAATTATTATTTGTATTATTTCTACTTATATATCATTTTTATTGTTATAGAATTATGAATCAATTAACTAATAATCAGTTCAATTTTAGTGGTCAGCAACTCCGAGCATTGAATGAGTTGCCAACACTACTGTTGGTAGTTGTTGTAATGCTTGTTGTATTTAAAAACCAATTCCCAACAAGTGCTGCAAGTTGGTTGATCTTTGGGTTAATACTTTTTATGGCGGCAAGTATACAATTTTATGCCAAATGGCGCAGGAACAAGAAACAACTTACTTAGTTAATATGATTAATAAGGATTTTCTTTGTATAAAAAATATAATCAAATCTGTTACTAAAGATAGTTGTCCAAATTCTATTAACTTTCATATGCATTCAACTTATAGTGATGGAAGTTTGTCTCCTATAGAAATCTATAATCAAGCTTTAGAACTAAATATTGATCATTATGCAATTACAGATCATCATTCAGTTGATGCATATCTTGAATTAGTTAAAATTATTGAATCTGATTATCTTGATAGTTCATTTTTTCCAAAACTTTGGACTGGTATAGAAATTACCTGTTTATTAAAAGGATGTTTAGTCCATGTTTTAGGGCTTGGATTTGATCCTAGCTCTAAACACTTATTACCTTATGTTGAACATAGATCTGCTATTGGTAATGAATTACTAGCATCAAATGTAGTTGATTCGATACACAATGCGAATGGAATTGCTGTTTTAGCTCATCCTGCAAGATATAAGCTTCCATTTGATATTTTAATTAATGAAGCATCAAAGCTTAATTTTGATGCTGTTGAAACTTGGTACAACTACGAAAGAGCACCTATTTGGATCCCGTCAGAGTTTATTTGCGATAAAATATTTGATTGTGCAAATTCTTATTCATTGTTATCAACATGTGGAACAGATACTCATGGATTATCTCTTTTAAGACGCTGATTTATTATTTCTTCTATTGGAATTAAATTTTTCAATTTTACTGTCTATATCAGATAAAGCAGATTTAATAGATGCTATTTCTTCATTAGTTGCATCTGTCCAAAGCTTTCGATTTGATGCTTCTAGTAGTCTTTCAGCGATATCTCTTAATGCCCATGGATTGTTATCAATAATAAATTTTCTTGTCTTTTCATCTACCAACCAATTATTTGCAATTGACTCATAACACCAGTTAGGAACAAGGTTAGTTGTTGCATCAAAAGAGAATAAATAGTCAAGGCTTGCTGACATCTCGAAAGCTCCTTTATAGCCATGTTGTTTCATTCCCTCAAGCCATTTTGGATTTAATAACCTACTCCTAACAACCTTATCTATTTCTTTTGAAAGTTTATGTATTCTTGGTCGTTGATATCTAGAATTATCTGCAAAATAAGCTTGTGGATTGTTACCACTAGTTTTCTTTACAGCAGAGATTAAGCCACCCTGAAATTGATAGTAATCATCTGAATCGAGTATGTCGTGCTCTCTATTATCTTGACTATGTAGTACTACTTTTACTTTTGATAAATTATATTCCAACCCTTTTTTGTCTTTAACAATATTGTTTGAACCTTCATATCGCCATTTACTCCATTCTATAAATGCATTAGCCAGTTCAGATTGATGATCCCATGAGCCATTATTGATAATTTCTTGCAAACCTGCTCCATATGATCCAGGTGCTGATCCATATATTCTTGAGTCGGTTTTTCCATTTCTATAAGACTCAGCAAGGGGATTAATTGCATTGGGCTCATTTAAGTTCCCAATAAGGTTTTGTCCTCTTCGTATTAATTCAATGATTTGTGGGAATGCATCCCTAAATAAACCAGATATTCTTAATGTGACGTCGACTCTGGGCCTATTTAAAACACTCATGGGAATGACTTCAACGTCCACAACTCTTCTTAAAGTTCCATCCCATATAGGCATTAGACCCATAAGTGCAAATAGTTGACAAATATCTTCTCCTCCATTTCTCATGGTTGAAGTTCCCCATATTGAAATAGCGAGATGTAAAAGGTGCTCTCCATTTTCTTGTAGGTAAAGATCAACTAATTTTTCAGCACTTCTTTTCCCTAGGTCCCATGCTGTTTCTGTTGGAATAGCTCTAATATCAACAGAAAAGAAATTTTTACCTGTCGGTAAGACCTCTAATTTTCCTCTTGTTGGGGCACCAGAAGGGCCGCTAGCAATTCTCTTCCCTTCCAATGCTTTAAGTAAATTAGTCTTTTCGGTTTTGGAACTTTTTAATAATCTAGGTAAAATATTAGTTATTAAATGATTTATAAATATATTTGGGTTTTCAATATCTAAATATTTTAGTAGTTTACTATCAAGTTCGATTTTATTTTTGACAGTGGTTTCGAGATTAAGTATATGTATACAATGAAACTCAATTATATACATTCCAATTTCATTAAACCAGTCAATTAGCTGCCCTACTTTTCTTGCATTAATAGAGGTATATTTTTTAAATAAATTAATATCTATTTGCGTTAAGTCCAAACTTTCTTCGTCTCTCCAGGGGTCTATGGTAAAACCTAAATCTTCAGCTAAACATTGTGATAAACCAGCGATATTCCCTGTAGGTACATTTGATATAGCCAACGTTAATTCAATTAGTTTATCCATACTTAGATTCACACCAAAGATATGAAGTCCTGTCCTTATTTGGGATTGTTTTAATTCACATAAATAACTTTCTGCAGTATCTATTATCTCTTGTATATTAATTTTTTTCATATCATCTTTAATTATATTTGGGTCAATACTTGGCCATGAATTTTTAATTAATAACTCTATAATCTTTTTTTCTAATAACTCATTTCTATTATCATTTATAAGTTTAGATTCATAATATTCATCAATTAGGTTCTCAATTTCTATTAACTCATTATAACTACCAGCGTGAGAAAGTGGTGGTGTTAAATGATCAATAATTATCGCGTGTGTCCTTCTTTTTGCTTGTGACCCTTCTCCAGGGTCATTTACTATAAATGGGTATATGTTTGGTACTGGTGGGCAAATAATAAATGGGAAACAATTACTACTTAAACCAACACCTTTACCAGGTAACCATTCAACGCTACCGTGCTTTCCTAGATGTATAATTGCATTTGCCTTAAATGAATGCGTTAACCAAAAATATTGCGCAATATATTTATGTGTAGGTGGTAGATCTGGTGAGTGCAAATCTGATAAATTATCTGATTCAAAGCCTCTACTTGCTTGAACTAATACAGTTATATTTCCTAGAGTAAATCCATTGATCGGGAACCCGCTTTCTTCTAATTGTTTTGAAAAATTTGGTTCTCCCCATCGTTTAATTAACTTTTCCTTTGCATTAGATTCCATTTTATTCCAATGGTATAAATAATCAACAAGGCTTAAATATGATTGGGGTTCGTTAGATATGGTTTCTTCAGAATTTGTCCTATAAGTAATTAACTTGTTAATTAGCTCTTTACTAGTTCGTGGCAAGGTGCTATCTCCTAAATAATATCCTTCATCTTTTAACCATCTCAAAAGGTACATAAGGCTTTCTGGTGTATCTAAACCAACTCCATTTGCAATCCTTGAATCCTTAACAGGATAATTAGCTATTACAACGGCAATTTTTTTATTGAAGTTACTTGATTTTCTAAGATAAACAAGATTTTTTATGTAATTAATACACCATTCAATATGTTTGCCATAAGGTTCTGTCTTATATACAGATATAGATAATTCATTATCTATATAGCTAAGATTTTTAAATGCAATTGGAACTGTACAAATTCGACCATCTACTTCTGGCAGAACAACTTGAATTGATAAGTCAATTGGATTTAAACCAACTGTTGATTTTTTCCATTCATTAACCGTCGAACTGGATATAAGTAGTTGATAGACAGGAACGTCTAATGTGTCCCATAGGCTATTTTTTATATTATCATTCTTATATTCAACTGATGAAAATGAAGTAGTAGTAATGATCGCTTCAATTTTTTCATTATCCAATAAATTTATTATCTCTTTCTGAATATCTTTTGACTTAAAACTAGTAATCCATACGATTTTGGCATTTATCTGATGTCTTTTTGATATTTCAACTATTGAGTCTGCTAATTCTGTGTTGCCTGATTGCAATAATGATTTGTAGAGAAATATAGCAATCTTAGGGTAATCATTATCTATCCATTTCCATTTGACTAAATCATCATGATATTCAATTAAATCTCTTTCTACTTTAATTTCCTCTAAACTTTTTAAGTTATCTAAAACCTTTAATAAGTAATTATAGTTTTTTAAACCGCCTTCATTTAATAGAAGTTGAATAAAATCAACTTGAACTTTTTTTATACTACTAATATCTTTAAGATCATTTGCTGTACTCTCTATGCCAGAGACTACTATTAATTGTCTATTAGGTTTCTCTAATTGCCATAAACTTAATTGTTCAAATCCATATGACCAATATGATCTTGATCCTAAAAACCTAACAATAACGATTTCTGCTGTGTTACATGTATTGGATATATAATGGTCAATTGATGCATTTGATGATAAATAAGCTATTGGTAAAGCCCTGATTTTATTTCTCCACTTTTTATTTTTAGGTTGCTTTAATACAGAGGATAAGCATGTTATGTCGGATGTAGCACTAGTTAAGAAGATAACTGGTGCATTTGGTTGTTCAATAAATGTAATTTCTTCTTGAGGATCATTCCCAGGAAGGCTGGCAATTCTATGCATTCATTTATTATGTGTAATTAGTGCAGTAAAACTAAAAATGCTGATTTTTTTTCATCCTAGCTCTAGCTTAAATGCATAATTTTCTTCCCTTCGCTTGGTTTGAGGGTCAATGTATTCCATTCAATGATGCAAAGCTATCAATAGCTACTCACGCTCTTCATTATGGAACTGCAGCTTTTGGTGGGATGCGTGCTATCCCTGACCCAAATAATAGTAAATCATTTTTATTATTTAGGGCAGATAAACATGCAAAAAGATTATGCCAAAGCGCTAAATTTTTGATGACTGAATTAGATGAGGATTTTGTATTAAACTCTCTAGAAACGTTTCTAGTCAAAAATAAACCTACTCAACCTGTTTATATAAGACCATTTGTATATACTAGTGATTTAGGAATTGCACCAAGATTACATAATATCGAAACTAATTTCTTTATTTATGGAATAGAATTAGGGGATTATCTTTCACCAGATGGTGTTACATGTCGTGTCAGTAGCTGGACCCGTCAGCAAGACAATTCACTTCCTCTGCGTGGAAAAATTAGTGGAGCATACATAACAAGCTCATTAGCTAAAACAGAAGCAGTAAAAAGTGGATTTGATGAGGCACTTTTACTTAATAGTCAAGGTAAAGTTAGTGAGGCTAGTGGAATGAACATCTTTATAGTTCGGAATGGTGATCTTATAACACCTGGTGTAGATCAAGATATTCTTGAAGGTATTACTCGTGCAAGTGTTATAGAACTTGCTAAGAGTAATGGAATAAATGTTATTGAAAGACCTGTAGATAAAACAGAGTTATTTATATCGGATGAGGTATTCTTAACAGGCACAGCTGCAAAGATAACTCCGATTAAAATGATTGAAACAACATTAATGAGTAAAGAAATGCCAACAATGAATTTACTCAGAGATAAATTAACTAAAATTACAGAAGGTTTAGTACCCGAATATGAGAATTGGGTTAAACGTGTGAATATAGATTAAAATCTTAATGTATAATTTATTTAGATTTATGTTTTTCATTTTTATAAGTAAAGTATATATTATATGACTCACTTTTTAGACTATCTAAACTCAGAGAAAAGGCCAATAATAGTCTTTGATGGTGCAACAGGCACGTCTTTACAAGATCAACAACTAACTGCAGATGATTATGGTGGTGCTTCTTTAGAAGGTTGTAATGAAAATCTTGTTTTAACCTCTGTCTCTAGTGTTGAGAAAGTACATCAGTCATTCTTAGAGGCCGGTTGTGATGTAATAGAAACAAATACATTTGGCGCAACTTCTATTGTTCTTGATGAGTATGGAATTGGAAACAAAGCTTATGAGATCAATTTCAAAGCTGCACAAATAGCAAGGAGTATTGCAAATAAATATCAAACAGCTGAAAAGCCAAGATTTGTTGCTGGTTCAATTGGTCCAACAACAAAGCTTCCAACCCTTGGTCATATCAGTTTTGATGAATTAAAAAAATCTTATCTTGAACAAGCTAAAGCACTGATTGAGGGTGGAATTGATCTTTTTCTTATTGAAACTTGCCAAGATGTTTTACAAATAAAGGCAGCTCTGCAGAGCGTAAATGAAGCAATAGGTGATGGAATTAAAATCCCAGTAATGGTATCTGTAACCATGGAAACTACAGGTCAGATGCTTATTGGTAGCGATATTTCTTCCATAACAACAATTTTAGAGCCTTTTAATATTGATATTTTGGGCCTTAATTGTGCTACTGGCCCAGAAGAAATGAAAGATCATATTAAATACTTATCTGAGCATTCACCCTTTCACATAAGTTGTATTCCAAATGCTGGACTTCCTGAAAATGTAGGAGGTAAGGCTCATTATCGATTAACCCCAATGGAACTTAAGTTCCAACTTAGTCATTTTATTAATGATTTAGGCGTTCAATTAATTGGTGGTTGTTGTGGGACGAGGCCAGAACATATAAAACAACTTTCAGATTTATCGCTTGAGCTTTTATCATCAGATCGTAGGTTGATTAACCTATCAAAGGAAAGATCTATAATTCCAGCTGCATCTTCAATTTATGAGTCAATTCCATATGAACAAGACAACTCATTTTTGATAGTTGGCGAAAGATTAAATGCAAGTGGTTCAAAAAAGGTAAGAGAACTTTTGAATATTGAGGACTGGGATGGTCTGGTTGGAATAGCAAAATCACAACTTAAGGAAAATGCGCATGTACTTGATGTAAATGTTGATTTTGTTGGAAGAAATGGCATAGAAGATATGTCGAACTTGGTTAAAAGATTAGTTAATAATATCAATTTACCTTTGATGCTTGATTCAACGGATTATGAAAAAATGGAGAGTGGTTTAAAACATGCTGGCGGAAAATGTATTTTAAATTCCACTAACTACGAAGATGGACAAGATAGATTTCATAAAGTGATTGATCTAGCTAAAGAACATGGTTCAGCAGTTGTAATTGGAACAATTGATGAAGATGGAATGGCTAGATCTGCAGAAAAAAAAGCCGAAATAGCAACTAGGGCTTTTAAGGATGCTACAAATTCTGGGTTGAAACCCTATGAAATTTTTTATGATCCTTTAGCTTTGCCAATATCTACAGGACTTGAGGAAGATAGAAAGAATGGTTTTGAAACGATTAAAGCTATTAAGTTAATTAAAGATCGACATCCACAAGTACATTTAATCCTAGGCATTTCAAATGTAAGTTTTGGCCTATCATCTAGTGCGAGAGTTGTCCTTAATTCTATCTTTCTAAATGAAGCAATTAAGGCTGGATTAGATTCGGCAATTGTTTCACCATCCAAGATATTACCTTTAAATAAAATTAGTGAAGAAGAGATAAAAATATGTTTAGATCTTATTTATGACAAGAGAATTATAGATAATAGTGTATGCACTTATGACCCCCTAACGACCCTAACTTCTTATTTTGATGACTCGAAAAAACTTCTAAATAATAGCTCAATTGATGAGGATATTAATTTACCTATTGAAGATAAGTTGAAGAATCATATTATTGATGGAGAAAAAACAAATCTACATTCAAATCTTGATTTAGCATTAAATAAATATAAGCCTTTGGTAATAATTAATGAATATTTACTAGATGGAATGAAAGTTGTTGGGGAATTATTTGGATCAGGTCAAATGCAATTACCTTTTGTACTTCAATCTGCAGAAACAATGAAATATGCAGTTTCATATTTAGAAGATTTTATGGATAAATCCGAGGTAAATCAATCAAAGGGTAAATTTATTATAGCTACTGTCAAAGGCGATGTTCACGATATAGGAAAAAATTTAGTAGATATTATTTTGTCGAATAATGGGTATGATGTTATTAATTTAGGAATTAAACAAGATGTCAATGCAATTATAAACGCACAAAAAGAACACCATGCCGATTGCATTGCAATGAGCGGTCTACTTGTAAAATCGACTGCCTTTATGAAAGATAATCTTAAAGCTTTAAATGAGGAAGATATTGATGTACCTATTATTTTAGGTGGGGCTGCATTAACCCCTAAATTTGTTAACCAAGATTGCGCAAGTGTGTACAAGGGCAAGGTTATTTATGGGAGAGATGCCTTCACTGATTTGAAATTTATGGACGCATATATGAAAGCTAAATTAGCTAATAACTGGAATAACAAAACAGGTTTTTCCGAAGGAGCTCCTGAGGGGATTACTATTGGAACTTATAAAAGTTCTAATTCAGATCCAAAAGTAATAAAAGAGAGTTTAGAGGTTAAAAAAGTTAACGACAATTCCAGATCAAAAGATATATCTTCAGTAAAATCTATTAAACCTCCATTTTTAGGCCCCAAGGTTTTACTTGAAAAAGATATTGATTTATCCAATGTTTATAAATTCTTAGACCGTAATGCATTATTTGCTGGACAATGGCAAATGAAAAGATCCAAGGACATGTCGGCTTCAGATTATAAGGAATTTCTTAAGAAAAAGGCTGAGCCAAAATTAGATTATTGGATGAATAAAATCATAAATGATAATCTTATCTCACCATCATTGGTATATGGATATTTTCCATGTGGGAGAGAAGGGAATTACTTAAATGTTTATGACACTGATCACAAATCTCTTTTAGGAAAATTTCTATTACCCAGACAAAGATCTGGAAAGAGATATTGTATCGCAGATTTTTATAATGACTTAGTAGATAATCATCCTTCTGATTATCTACCTATGCAGGCAGTTACAATGGGAGAAAAAGCTAGTGACTATTCCCATAAATTATTTAGCAAAGACTCTTATTCTGATTATCTATTTTTCCATGGTTTAACTGTACAATTAGCTGAAGCCCTAGCAGAATATATACACTCAATTATTAGAATAGAGTGTGGTTTTAAATATGAAGAACCAGATAATATTAAAGATATATTGGATGTAAAGTATAGAGGTTGTAGATACTCATTTGGTTACCCTGCTTGCCCAGAGGTATCTGATTCTAGAAAGCAATTAGATTGGCTAGATGCAGATAAAATTAATATATCTATGGATGAAAGTGAGCAACTGCATCCAGAACAAAGTACTACTGCAATTGTTGCATTACATCCAGTAGCTAAATACTTTGGTATTTAATTAATTGACTTAATTGTTTAAACTTTTAATTAATCTAAATATTATTTTCATCCATCGCCTCTAATACTTCTATCTGAAATTCTGCCATTGATTCTGAGTCACTTAAATCAATTCCTTCTCCAGCAGCATTTTGAGTTAACTCTTGAAAATGAAAAGCTCCTTCACCAGTGGCTAAAAATTCCATAGCAGAAGTTTCGCCGCTCTCTTGAAAAGCGTCACAAAGAGCCAAAAATGCTCCGTCTTCAGAAAAGTCCCAATCCATCGAGGACACATTACTGAAAGAGGTTTTAACTCCTTCCCCCCTGCTTACGTCAACCTAAACTGACAAGATTTTTAAACTTTTTTGCAAAATGATAAATTAGGAATCGTTTATTTTTGCTTCAGATCTGTTCCAGCACAAGCGTTTCTATATAATCATTGAACATAAAATATATTTTCAGAATTAAATCAATTTTTAATGCTTGCCAACAAAAGAATTTGTTCGCATAAATAATTTTTTTATTCTGGAATAATTCAAACCATACCCAAGACGCTAAATAGCCTGAAAGACCTTTTAGAAGGGCTGTAGAGCATCCAATCAAATGAAGACAGGTATTATGCCTTTCAGTCATTTGATCCTTCTCTGAGTTAGAAATAAGGAAAGATAAAAAATACTCTGCCGATTTTATTGAGATCAGATCCCTTGAAATTTAATTAGTTAATAAGTTTTGATTTGAACTTTAACTTTTTAGTAGTTAAATCTATAATAATCATATTAATGAATAAGGTCTATTGAAGGTGAAGAGCGAATTAATATGGTCGAAAGCTCTTGAAACCAGCAGAAAAGCTATTGATTGTGCAGCTGTTATTCCATTAGAAACTTATAAATATAAATCTATTAAAAAATGTTTTGACTTTGAATTGAGGTTTCTAAAAAGAACCTTTCCAAAAAATTTAATTGACTATGGTCCAAAGGCAAATCCCTTTATCCCTTGGGATAGAAGACTTGAAGTTCAGGCAGTAAATGATAATTACACTATAATTTTAAATAAATATCCTGTACAACTTGGGCATTTATTATTAATTAGTAATTATTGGAAACCACAAAATAGTTGGTTAAGTATCGACGATTTTGAAGCAATTGCCAAAGTTGATAACGATACAACAGGATTATGGTTTTTTAATAGCAGTAAGGATGCAGGAGCGAGCCAGCCTCATCGTCATTTTCAATTATTACGTAGGGATAAATATGAAAATATTTGTCCTAGATATGAATGGTTTTGTTCTTTACTAAATAATAGTGAAGGTTTTAACTCTGACATCAAACAATGTATTTCAATTAAACCAAGAAAGAGTAAATTAGATATAGATGCTCATGACTTATTTAATTCATACAAGTCAATGATTATTGAAATGGATTTGGGTAATATTAATAATGATGATAAACCATTAAAGCCATATAATCTTCTTATCACTGAAAAATGGATTTCACTAATTGTAAGATCAAAGGATAGGGCTCATGGTTTCGGTATAAATGCACTTGGATTTGCAGGGTACTTTCTTGGAACAAGAAGATCAGATATTGATATGTTAATTAAATTTGGTCCAGAATCTATTTTAAAAGATGTAATTTAAACTATAAAAAATATTTTTTAACTTTCTACAGTAGAGAGATTTGATTCAATTTGCTCCTCTAGCTTAGAAATAGAAGCTGATATTGCAGCAAGTTTCCTTTCATAAGATTCTTTAATCGATATTAACATATGTAATTTTTTAGTTTGAAAGAACTTTTTTCTTTTGCTCCAATCTTGATTAGAATTACAGAAGTCCATCTAGGTTAAATTAATTAAATTTACAATAGACATTAATTATAGCGAATGTGTATCAAGAGTGATTATTTAAAGAAGATCAAAGATTTTATTTTTTTTATATTGATTCTATTTATATAAATTCAAACGTATAGGAGTGTTGAGATTCAAAACCCTATTACTATAGTTTTAGTTTATGACTTGATGTGGCAGAAGCAGAAACTGAAGAGAAGAAGGTAAAAAGAATTTCAATTGACTTGCCAATTGAGTTAATAGAAGGTGTAGACCGTCTTCGTAAAGAGTGGGGACTAAGAAGTAGAGGACTTGTCTTTGCGAGGTTATTAGAAGTCATTTTGTCAAATGACTTAGAGGAAGATTTAACTAATAATCAACAACTAGAGCTTAACCAAAGTGCTAAGACTGACTTAGTAACAAACAATTATGATGAAATAGACAATAAGACTGAAGAAAAGGCAATTGTTATAGTTGGTGATAAGAATATTGAAATAAAGAATGTCTCAGTACTAGAAAATGATTTAGAAAATAACAATAAGAATAAAAAAGATCAGATAACATCTGGCATTGAACTACCTGGGTTTATTAGGAAACAAGCTACTAATCTTAAGAGAAGTTTAAGCAAGGACAAGTCTATAAAAAATATGGAGGACACATCAATTACTACTATTGATATAAACGATTTATTAGAGGCTAAAAATGATGCAGTAAAACATTGGATCTACCTTTACGGACAAAAACCCACAGATAATGTTCTTGAGGCATCAATGATTTGGCTAGCAAGAGATATATGGCCTAACGTCGATGGAACGGAAAATATTCCTTTCACATGGAGTGCTGCATGCAAAATGTTGAATTCATATTGCAAGGATTGGCACAATGAAGATTTGACGTTTGATCAAGTAATCATATTAGCTGGAGCATTAGAAGATCCATTCTCTACTAGAAACCTAAAAAGTAGAATTCCTACTCTCATTCGAAGATTCGTTAATAAATTTAAGCGAAGCAATAATGTGACTTCTTTTCAAACACTTGAATCAACCATGACCGTCCATGGAGCACTTAAATTATTAGGTTTACCCACAAAGGCCGGCTCTTCATTAACACTTTCTTTCATCAGGGAAGCATATAAAAATAAAGCATTATCTAACCATCCAGACGCTGGGGGCTCAAATGAATCAATGAGGAAGCTAAATGAAGCATATCAACTTTTAAAAGATCTATACAAAAATTGACGTCTAATATATCCCATGCAAGACTTACTATGAGTCTCATAACGCGTCTGGAACGAGTCAAGTAAGATAAGAATTTTTCCTTTTGAACGAATGCAATCTTTGTAAAAAAAATGGTGAGAAATTTGCTTTTATTACTTGTTTTTTCATGGTCTTTGTTCAGTTGAAATGACTACTACCATGTAAGCAACAAATTAAAATGCTTATTTATCCGTCCTTTTCAACCTAAAATCAATAAGAAAACTCTAAAAAAATATTAACTTACAAAATTACAGTCCAATTCCTGTCCATTTTAATTATCGAGGCTTAAATGTACTGCCGCAAAATGCTTTTGAGGTGTGCATAACTGCTTTATAGACAGTTATGCATAGATATCGATCAAAACATCTCTTGGATTTTCAACTCCTATATGTATTCTATGGATTTCCTTAGTTAAAAAAATTCTCATTAGTCTAATGTCAGTCCTATTACTAGTCCTGTATTGCGTCGCATTAAGGATCTTAGAGACTATTCTTAAGATGTTTTTGCAATTGAAATATAAAATTTTAAATATGAGTGATTTTTCATCAATGTATATTTTCAAGCAATAACAAAGACATCGATCTTCAAAAAATGTTTATTCTCTAAATATATTTTCTTAAAAAGCGGTGGTCTCGCAAGTCTTGTATTAGACTCTTTATTGGTCTAACTAAGAGACAAGGCTGATATTTCTGAGACTAACTTCTTAGTTCCGCTTTTATTTTTTCTTTAAGAGCATTTCTAATCTTTTCGTGTATTGGATTAATGTCTTTCTCTACTAATGTTTTTTTTGCATCTCTGTATCTGATTCGAAAAGCTTGGCTAATCTCATCCTCGGGCATTGAAGAGCCCTCGTAACGATCTATTAACTCTACTTTCTCTAATAATGGCCTTCCAGTTTTTTTAATTAGACCCATGATTTCTAAAGAGCTATATTTTTTTGAATGTATGAGGGCAATATCTCTTTCCATATAAGGAACAGTGGGGTAATCCTTGTAAATTCTTGTCCAATTTGTTTTCCTTGTCGCAGCTTTTATCAATGAATCAAAATCAAGGTTAAATAAATAAGTTTCCTTAATTAGATCAAATTTCTCAGACTGCGAAGGATGAATTTGACCAAAGAAGCCGATACTTTTGCCTTCAACAAATAATTCAGAAGTTCGGCCTGGATGCATAAAATCTTTTTCAGCAAGCTGCTTATCAATAGTCTCAACTCCAAGAACATCAAGAGATTGCTTAAGTTTGCCTCTTGCTTCAAAATAATCTAACGATAGTTGTTTTGACGCTCCGCCCCACTTACTAAGTCGTTTACTACCAGTCAATGCACCTGATAACAAATTAGTTTCAACAAAACATTCTTTATCTTTTTTGTATGTCTTTGCTATTTCAAAGATCCAACAACCTTCAGCTCCAAAAGATACGTTTCTCTGAAGTATTTTAAGATGTTCATCCCATACATTTGTTCTTAATCTACTTGTCTCTGATAGTAATGGGTTTTTAATCAATACAGCATTATCATCAGTATTTTCTGGACCAACAAGTGAAGAAGTAACTACCTCTTGAAAACCATTGTGGATGAAAGAATTTCGTAAACGTCTTTCAACTAACTTAGTGGGTGAAAGTACTCCTGGCTCAAGAGGATCTGGCATATTTGAATCAAAATTGTCATATCCAATTAGCCTCGCTATCTCCTCTATTAAATCAATTTCTCTTGTTAAATCAGATGATCTATAAGGAGGTACTTGAACATTCCAACCGGAATCATTTGAAGTAAGTATGAGACCAAGTTTTGATAAGAGTGTCTCAATCTCATCTTCATTAAGATATCGAAGTTTAGTAGAATTATTATTTACAAAATTACTATCAGAGCTACTTAATTTACCTAAGACGCTATTGATTTTATCCATTCTTAGATTAACACTAATACTTTTTTTCTTGAAATCAGTATTAACATAAGAAGATATATTGTCTCCTCCTAACTGAACAGAAATTAGTTCACTAGCTCTTTTAGAAACAGCAGTAGTCATATTTGACGATATTCCTTTTTCGTACCTACTACTTGCATCTGTCCTAAGACCTATTTCTCTACTGCTATTTCTAATTGAAGTAGGGGTAAATACAGCAGCTTCTAACCAAATCCTTGTTGTTTTATCACTTACAGAACTATTATTTCCACCTATAACTCCTGCTATTGCTATTGGAATATCGTCGCAGGTAATCAACTTTATCGTGGGATTTATCTTATATTCCTTTTTATCAAGTGCGACAAATAATTCACCTTGCTTACCATTTCTAATACCAAAATCATTTGGTTTAACCTTTCTACCAATTATATTATCTAATAGATCTGCATCAAAAGCATGTAATGGTTGTCCCTGTTCAAGCATTAAATAATTTGTTATGTCTACAACAGGATTTATACAATTTTGTTTTAATGAACTTAATTTATTAAAAATATTTTTATTTGTCTTTCCAGTATTGTCAATACTGTCTATATACGTAATTGAGTATATACAGTCTACTCCAATCGTTTCTTTATCACATATTTTTGGTTCAAATATATTAAAGTCTTCAATGTAATTTAAATTTGGTAATGTTAATTTTGAATTTGTTATTGTAGATATTTCTCGTGCAATACCTACCATTGACATACCATCAGGTCTATTAGCAGTAATAGCTAATTCAATTATGGTGTCATTCAAACAAAGGTAATCAACAGCATTTGAACCAATTGGTGGGATATTTGCTTCATTTTCTTCAAGAATTTCAATACCTTCATTACTACTTTCAATACCTAATTCTTCCAGCGAGCAAATCATTCCCTCGCTTTCAACGCCACGTAAATTAGATAATTTTATTTTTAGTGACTTTGAAGATAAATAAGCTCCAACCTTCGCCACTAGGACGTGAAATCCTGCTTTTACATTTGGTGCACCACAAACAATGCTCAACTTTTTGGGTAAACCAACATCTACAGAACAAACTTTTAGCTTTTCAGCATTTGGATGCGGCGTGATTTCCTCAACAAAACCAATAACAACATTCTTTGCTTGTTCTGATAAGTCTTCTAAAGATTCAACCTCAAAGCCTGTCATTGACAGCTTTTCAGAAAGCTCGTCAATATCATTGTTAAATTCGACAAGATCTTTTAGCCAAGAAACAGATACCTTCATGATTTGTTCTTACACGAGTTATACATAGGTGCTCAAATGAATTTATAAAAAAGGGTGCTTAGCCTAGTAAGATTGTACTTTGTTCCCAGACTCACCAAAGTTGAGCTAAGTTCATATGGCGAAAAAAGGTACCAGAATTGTGGTTACTTTAGAATGTACTGAGTCTAGAACTGTTCCTAGCTCAAAAAAACGTTCTGCAGGAGTATCTAGATACACCACAGAGAAAAATCGTAGGAACACTACTGAGAGACTTGAACTTAAAAAATTCTGTCCTGAATTAAATAAGATGACAATTCATAGAGAAATCAAATAATTGTCCCATACAAACTTTTAAAAAAATGACTAATTCACTATTTAAACAAAAGCTTTCTCCAATAAAGCCAGGCGATCCTATTGATTATAAGGACGTTGAATTATTAAAGAAATTTATTACTGATAGAGGAAAAATTTTACCTAGAAGACTTACAGGATTAACAGCTAAGCAACAAAGAGACTTAACAACAGCGGTTAAAAGAGCAAGAATTATTGCCTTACTTCCCTTTGTTAATCCAGAAGGATAGTTATATATTTTTAATATTCTATTAAAAATAGAATGGGCACAAAAATAATAGAAGATGAAATAAAAGATATAATATTCAGATCTAACACAAGTAATAATTTAAATTCTGCAGTTAAAGATCTTACCCATCTTAAAACATATACAATAGATGATTCTAAAACGGTAGAAATAGATGATGCAATTTCACTAGAACAAGTATCTGGTCAGAACAAGTTATGGATTCATATTGCATCCCCTGCCTCCTATATTGAATATCAATCAGGTATAGATGAAAAAGCAAGAAAACTTGTCTCAACTGTTTATTTGTCTAACAATACCTATTACATGCTTCCCAAAGCCTTAATAAATAATGTATTCAGCCTAAGTGATAAAGAAAAGAGAGAATCATTAAGCTTAGGTGTTATCTTAAATGATGACGGTAGTATTTCTTCTACTGAAATTGTTCAGAGTTTGATACAAGTAGATTATCGCTTAGATTTTATAGAAGCTGATGAACTTATAGATTATGCGCCAAAAGAAGAGATAGATTTAAGTCTTATATCAACAATTTTAGAAAGTAGAAAGAGCTGGAGAAAGAATTTAGGTTCAATTGAAATATTAGAATCTTATGGAAAAATAGTTGTTGAAGATAAGATTCCCAACATAAAAATAATTGATCCAACTTTATCAAGACAACTTATAAGTGAGGCTATGATCTTGTACGGAGATATTATTTCAAATTTTACTAAGCTAAATAAAATACCTGTTCCATATAGGGTTCAAGAACGCTCAGATAAAGTAAGTAATGATAATATTCAACTTTCTGATAATAAAATTTTATATAATTTTTTACTTAAGAAAACTATGGGTAAAACTTATTATTCTATAAATCCAATGCAACATGATAGTTTAGCATTAACTTCTTATTTACATGCTACATCTCCCATTAGAAGATATGCTGACTTGTTAGTTCACTATCAATTAAATAGATTTCTTAATAATAAAGTTCTCATATCTAAGGATGATGTTCAACAGATTATTCATGAGATTAATATTCAAGGAAGACAAAATATCATGAGATTTAGAGAAGATCAAAAATATTGGTTAGGTAAATGGTTCGAAAATAACACTTTTAATGAATATAGTGTGATATTGCTTAATTGGATAAATAGGTATAAAAATACTTGCCTTCTATACTTTGTCGATTATAATTTTTCTACAATATCCAATTTGCATTCAAAATTAAATATAAATATCGGGGACAATTTTAACGTAAAAAATACTAACCATGATAATAACGATATGAATAATTTTGAGATAATTCAATGATTAATATAAACTATAATCATTGAAGTGCAAAAGCCTTTAAAATATAATATAATAATCAGAATATGTAATGAATATGAAATACACAATTACAACACCACTATATTATGTTAACGACAAGCCTCATCTAGGTAGTTCATATACAACAATCGCTTGTGATGCAATAGCTCGTTTTGAAAGACTAAATGGAAATACTGTTCTTTTTCTTACTGGTGTTGACGAACATGGTCAGAAAATAGAACGTACTGCAGAAAGCAAAAACCTTGAACCTCAACTTCATTGCGATGAAATCACAGAAAAGTATAAGTATTTATGGGATAAACTAAATATTAGTTACGATCGTTTCGTTAGAACAACTTCTATTGAACATACATCTTTGGTCCATCAATTTTATTCTAAAGTTTTGAAATCTGATGATGTATACATGGGTAGGCAAAGTGGTTGGTATTGTGTTGGATGTGAGGAATATAAGGATGTTGAGGATAAAGATAAAAGTCCAATCTGCTCAATCCATAAAAAGGAATTAGAGTGGAGAGATGAAGAGAATTTATTTTTTAAATTATCAAAATATCAAGATCAAATTGAAAAATTAATTCATGTCGATGGTTTCATATCTCCGAAAAGTAGAAAAAATGAAATTATAAATTTTGTCTCTAAGGGCTTAAGAGATTTCTCAATTTCAAGAGTGAACTTAAAATGGGGAATAAATGTTCCAGGAAATAAGGATCACACATTTTATGTCTGGTTTGACGCATTACTAGGTTATGTTAGTGGATCTCTTAATGATCAATGCTCACCGGAACTAACCGAAAAATCGTTAAGTAATTGGCCTGCAAACATACATGTTATTGGTAAGGATATCCTCAGATTTCATGCTGTTTATTGGCCTGCAATGCTTCTGTCCGCAGGTATGAAAACGCCACGAAGTGTTTTTGGACATGGATTCCTAACTCGAGAAGGTCAGAAAATGGGTAAATCACTAGGTAACGTACTTGACCCCATTGAACTTCTGGAATATGGCGGGATCGATGCAATGAGATGGTATCTTCTAAGAGATATTGAATTTGGAGAAGATGGTGATTTTCAAATGAGAAGATTTGTTGATATCGTTAACAGTGATTTATGTAATACTATTGGTAATTTATTAAATAGAACAATAACGATGTCGAAAAAATGGTTTAAAGAAAATATCCCAATAGATAATACTTTATCATCTGATTCTACACTTAAAGTTAAATCAGAGACAAAGATAATCGAATATATGGAGTCATTTAAGGATAGTAATTTTAAAAGCTCAGCTAATGCAATAATAGATTTAGCCAATAGTGCAAATCTTTATCTAAATGATCGAGCACCATGGAAACTAATTAAGGATATTTCTAATAAAAATATTGTAGCTCTTGATATTTATTCTGTTCTCGAATCATGTCGGATTATTGGAATATTACTTAATCCAATCGTACCAAATTTAAGTAATAGAATATTAAAACAACTTAATATTGACACTTCAAATATAAATTTTAAAGATTCACTGCAATGGGGTTTATTAGATCCTAATAATGGATTACAGGATCCGACTCCTGTAATGGATAAGATTGAATTTAATGAGGACCCTAGATAGTGAAATCATTCAATATCTATTTACTATTTATACTTACTATATTTGCACTTTTAGGGTGTCAGAAATCTAATAAATCTACTGCAAAGATTGATAACAAAAGCTATATTAATGATTTTGAACTACTACAAGAAAATCCAAACAAAGAAACTAGTGTAAAAATTACTAGTCCTAAAGCCATAATTGATCCGACCATTAACGATATAGAAATATACGAAAGTTCAATTGATATACTGAATAGAAATGGAATTGACTTTCAAGTTAAATCTGGTAATGCAACCCTAAATAATTTATCAAATAATATAAGAGTTTTTAATAATGTATACATATCATTCCTGAAAGATTCATATTACAATATTACCACTAATTCATTTAATTGGGATTTAAATACCTCAGTTATAGATATAAGTAATCCACTTGCTATAAATTTAGAAAATACTAAGATAAATGCATCTAATGGATTTTATAATATCGACACCAGCCTACTAAAAATAGATAATACTAGATTTAATAGAAAAATAAGTAATTCTGAAGGTGTAGAGGAATATCAAGTAGAAATAAAATCTGACTTTGCTAAATGGTTCAAGAATGATAATAAATTAGTTTTCACATCGAATGAGAAACAGGTAGAAACAACTATTAAATTTCTACTTACTAAGTAGAACGTATAACTTATCAGACCATCCTGAAATCCATTTCTCATCTGAATTTGTAAATGATCTCTTTGACCAGCCTCCAACTATAGTTAGGCCCCTATTAGAGAGAGGATAAACAATCACTGCAGGTAAATCAGTTAAAACGTCATCAAATTCTTCTCTCCCTGGAAATAACTTTGTATTTACTAACGAAATAAGTCTTTTTTGATCAATAGCTCTATTACATATTTCTCCAGGTTTAAATTTATTATTTGATATTATGCCTCTTCTAAGTATAACTCTATTATCCCAATATATTAATATTGTACTTGCCGCTGTTGCAGTTAGTATTTGCTTGCTTCCCCATGCTAATTCATTTCTTTGATCTTCTGATAATTCATTGCAAAGTTCAAAACCTTCATTTCCATTCAACTTTACTTTTGAAGGTTGTTTAGGATTAATTTCGGTCCAGAGATATCCTATAGTTATTAATGCTATAGAAGAAATTCCAGATATAGTCTCTGCTCTAACTAGGCTTGGATTTACTTGATTAGTAGTAACAATGTTTATAATTGATAAAATTAATAGAAAAGCTCCAAATATAATAACTAAGCTTGAAATTTTATACATTTATAAGTTCTAAAAAATTAAAAAACTAGATATATTGAATATGTATTATACATTTCGATGTCAACTTTAATTTTTGGCTTTATCGATATAATATAAAAAAACACTATTAATAGATAATCCAATTGCTCAACATATGATTACACCATTAGAAAAAAACTATAAAGGACTTATATCAATTACAGGACCGACAAGAAGTGGAAAAAGTCAATTGGCAGAATTTTTAATCAAGAAACAACAATCCGTCACTTATATAGCAACATCAAAACCAAGACCAAATGATCCAGATTGGCAACAAAGGATTGACCTCCACAAGAAGAGAAGACCTGATCGATGGAAGTTAATTGAGCATCCTAAGGATATCTGCAAAGCAATTGAATCGATCAGTAAAAATGGATCAATATTAATAGATTCAATAGGTGGCTTAGTAGAGCATCACCTAGGAGATGACGATACTCAATGGGAAATATTCCAAGATAAATTACTTAATTGTTTTACAGATGATAATTTGCTAATTGTTTTTGTTTCAGAGGAGGTTGGTTGGGGAATTGTTCCTGCAACACCAATAGGCCATTTATTTCGTGAACGTCATAGCACGTTAACCTCATTGCTTAGCTGTCGTTCAAAAAAAAGGTTGCTTGCTATCAATGGGATTGCAATTGATTTAGATCAAATTGGCGACCTCATACCATGAATTCATTTAATCGTACAAGACCTCGTGTCGCATTATTTGAACCAAGAATTCCACAAAATACTGGAACAATTGGTAGAACATGCTTAGCCTTTAATATGTCATTAGATATTATTAAGCCAACTGGGTTTAGCTTCGAAGATAAATATTTAAAAAGAGCAGGTTTAGATTATTGGCCTCACGTAGATGTACATTTATATGAATCGTTTGAACAATATAAAAATTCATTTAAAAACTCAAGAATTATAGCTCTTACAAAAAAAAGTAATAATTTAATTTCAAATATTATTTATAAAGATACAGATATACTATTATTTGGACGAGAGGATACAGGTTTGCCCGAAAGCATAATTAATAAGTGTGAAATTGTTGCAGGAATACCTATGCCAGGAGGTGAGAATCAATTAAAGACAGGAGGAGTTAGAAGTTTGAATTTATCCGTTGCAAGTGGGATAGTTTGTTATTCTGCATGTTTACAATTAAACTTATTAAGCAAGTAGAAAGTCATTATCCAAGATAATTACAATATAAAACCCCATCATTTATTACATTATCATCATCAACCTCTAACCATTCTTTGTATTCATCATACAGAGCTTCCCTGTTTTCACCATTCAAATTATTCAATCGTTTAAGTGATGCGTTTAGCATCACTTCTACTGCGTTTAAAGCTCCAGATTGCCTAGCAGACATAGAATAAATGAAGATTTAAATTAAATATTAGATCATGTAATACTTTTTTTCAGTTTCATTTATTACAGAATTCAGAATTTGACTAGTTTACGTAAAAAAATTTCTAAATAATTGAACAAATTTTGATTAATGTAGATGTATACATATAATGAGATTCATTTCATAGAGGTTTTAACTTATACGGGATTTACTAATTAACAGATGCTAGTAGAGATAATAGTATAAATTTAACTCATTAATTTAGATGTCTAACACAAACATTCTAGGAAGTTGTGAAGTCACAATTAACTCTGCACTTAAGAGAATTTCTCAACTCGAAGGCAAAGACAAACAAGCTCTAAAGAGTGAGTTTAAAGAGTGGATAAATGCAATTGAAAGTATAGAAAAAAACTATGATGTTCTTTACATAAATAAAATCATTTGATCATTTATGCACGAGGATGTAAATCTGGATATCTACTGTTTTCGTCTTTTATTCTATTTGGATTTTCACGATCTGAACTTCTGGCAGCGTTAAAAATAACTAAAAAAGGTATGAATATTGCGAAGAAATAAAAATGCAAGAGGACTAAATCCCATGGAGCACCTGTACTTCCGTAATCTGGAAAAAACAAAGCGGTAGCAAAAGGAAGCATTTTGATCCAATTTCTGATATCAACATAGCCAGATTCGCTATCAAGCGTGGGTTACTTTTTTGACCAGGACTTAATTAAAAGCTGCAACTCTCTTATGCGTTTCTCTGCTGCTTCAATCTTTTCTGACTTCATTTTAGAATCTCAAATAAGCAGAACATATCCAAATGAACTGTACTGCGCGGTGTTAATAACCGTAAGAGAGTGATTAAATCCTAATAATTAAACTAAATATTTGCTGTATGTAATAAGTTCAAACAACATACTAAAGCTTTGCACAAAAATAATTAACGAACTATATTAAAATCGTAAATATTTAATTCTATAAAGGATGAAGTACATAACAGAGAGCATAAAAAATATAAAAAACCTTTTACCCTATTTACTGTTAATAGCTATATATTTCTTTTTTGTTAATCTTGAGGCACGGAAGGATAACGAAACTATCAGAATAAACGAGAATGAAGTTAAGTTGATAGAAGAAAAATCAAGCGAAAAAAATAAACAACAAAGAATAAAAATCCCAGTTATTCCATATAAACAATAAATTAATACCTAATATTTATTTTAGAAGTCCTTGCTTTAAATAAATTGGCTTGTCTTTGAGCAGCCCTATCTAGCTGTTTTTTAATTTCTAAGCAGTGCTCGCAGTTGCATGTCATTTTAGAAAATAAATAAAGAAGGTTTTAAGTGAGAAGGTAAATAAATGAAAAGCGAAAATGATTGAGAAGTTTAAAACTAACTAATTTTATGATAAATTTAACAAGAAATTAGAAAATTTCAAGTTGATTTTTTGAATAAAAGTAAAGTCTGATATTAGCTTTGTATGTGATTTAGTTGAATCTAATCCTTAGAGAATGATTTAGTGATCATTGGAACCACGTTCGGCATCAATCGACTTCTCATAATAAAGGTCGAGAGTTGAGTTTAGTTCAGCTAATAAATATGTTATGCGTTCGTCCTTTTGATTTAAATCTTCTTGATTGATTAGTTTCATATTTATATGAGTAAGTAAGGTACTCAGGAATGATTGGAATTAATTTGAAGTACATGATTAGATAAAGCTTCAGATATAATCTGACTTTAAATAACCAGTGTTTTGAAATATTTAGTTAATTATTGGGGATTGAGAACTGAAGTGTGAATAAAGCTTGTTCGGTTTACAACCAGTCGGATTCTTCAGGATTACCAAATTTTAATAATGAATGTTTATATTTTTAAAAACTCCATTACCAATATTTATAAGTGATCTAAAATTAAAAATCTATCAGATGTCAATGAAAAGAAAATTATTTAACATCGATAAAAACACTCCATTTTCACTTATAGGTCTGGAAAAAAGAGCTGCACTTGCTATTCAGAACCATTTTCGATTGAGCAATTATCAAATGCTAGTACTAAGTTGGATAAAGGGTCTATGGACAGGTATTTTGCTTTCTCTAGTGGTTCATTATTTTATAAGTCATTAAACTCATGGATTTTTGCCATTTAATTAAAAATACTAATATATTTCCTTATAAAAAGTTCAACATCTTGGCAGGTTATAAAGTAGGTTTTCTATAGGAATTAATTCGATGTTCTATTTTTAAAAAGAAGATTATAAATCTTACTTTTATTCAGATGTTAACTGAACTTCCTTTCCCAAAATATTATCGTCTGTATTATCTAAATCATGAATCTCAAAATCATCTGTTAAAAATGTTTTTTTTGATTCAGCTGATTGGCTTTCTAAGGTTGTAAGATATGTTTTACCTATTTTTCTTTTATTTGTATAATACATACCTTGAATATAATTTTTATTTTCGGTAAATCTCATCAAAAATAATTTTAGATTTGAATAAGTGAAATTTTTAAAATTCTTAAACATAAAAAAACTGATATATATTTATTATGGCTAAGCTAATTATTTAAACTGAATGAGATTAGTAGTGCATTCCGAACTTTTTTGTCTTTCTATACTGTATTTATAAACTACGATAAAATTAAAAAAGCTACAAATCGGTAAATGTTCACGCATATAACGATCATTTTTAAATTAACATACTACTTTTATTTGATAGGTAGCAAAAAATACAAATTACCTTATAAGAAATTAATTTTAACTTCTTATGGTTTGTAAAGACATTAATCAAATATTAATATCCTAAATATTGCTTGATAATTGGTGTGGTATGAGTCATGTTCAATTTAAATAACAACAAGTAAAAATGATATATAACTCACTCTACTAGTCAATAATTGAGAGTAGATAATACCGAACAGTGAAAACACGCATTTATATGTATCTGTTCTTATAGTTGTAAGAACATGATAGAAACAGTTTTTAAAAATCAAGTCTTAATGACTTTTGTAATTGCAAGTATTTGGATAATCCCAGGTATACTATTCACATTTGCAACGAATCGCAAATACAAAAATCGACAAATTGAAAGGCAGATTAAAAAGGTAGCTAAATTATATCCTCAGCAATGATTTAAATGTATCGTAATCCAGCAAATTCTTAGTTGCTTTAAGATTTATTTTTTATTTTTTTCGTTATTATTTACTGGACGAACAGGCTTAGGTAGAAGCATAAGAGAAAAATGTAGCTAATCTTTTTTAACCATGATCGATATAGGAGTCTGCATTTAATGATACGATTTTCTATTTTTAGCTTTTAGTTGTCTTTTCTATAACTTTTTGGAGTTCAGCTCTTGAAAGAGTAGCTTCAATTTGAGCCAAAACTTGCTGTAGTTCGGCAGTTTTATTCAATGACGTCTCAGCCATAGATCTAAGCTTTTGAAGTTCTTTAGAGGCAGTTTTCATAGATAAAATGAAAAGATTGATTTTTTCCTAGAGAAAGTACAGATAATTAGCGAAAAAATTAATAGTGACAACACACGAACAAATTTGCCCTAGATTTTCATGATGTCAATAGATTTGATTGTGAACTGTTAATAAATCAATGGGTGTATGAATTTTCTATTAAGTTTTTTATTTATATCTATATTTCTGTTTTAAAAAATATAAGGAATATATAACCTTTTACTTAAATTGATTTATTGAGCATAAAAAAAAGAACAAAGGTATTCATTGATACCTATGTTCTTTTAATAACAAACAATAAAATAATAATTAAGAATTAATTAATTAAATAATGATCTTAGCTAGCTGTCTTTACCTTTCTTTTCAGCATCAACAGGTCTAACTGGCTTAGGCAATAGCATGATAAAAATCCAATCTATATACTTATTTATAGGTGGTTTTCAAAATACGTAAATAAGAATTTAAAGTTTGAAACTTCTTGACATAAGCCTACCTCCTTTTTAAGGACTTCTCAGTCACCTTTTGCGTTTCCTTTCTTGAGAGCGTTGCCTCCAATCTCGCTAGCGCTTGTTGTAGTTGAGCAGTTTTATCTGTTGATCCCTCAGCTTTAGAGAGTAGCTTCTGAATTTCTTGTGATGTATTTATCATAACTGAATGAAAATAGCAGTTGAGTCTGCATGTTTGATTAAAATAAAGAAACCAAGACAGTCATTTGCCTACGAAAAGCTAGGATTTAGAGGATCATTAAAGATTCCATTAATGATTCTTAATGGAGAGAATATCTATGACAGAAGATTGGAAGCCAGTAGATTCTCAAGTCTTAGTAGACGCATGGGATGAAATTAAGGACTGTGCTGAAGGTATACAAAAAGATTTAGCTTGCCCAGACGAGACTATTTCAAAAATGCTGCGGTCAGTCGCTGAAACATTTGATAACACTGTCGAAGATATTCTTGATAAGGCTGAAGAGGATTGGGAAGAAGATAAATAGATGTATTATTGACATATGAATCCAGATTTCTTTCAATCTCCTGACCCTCTAACTCATATGGGCCAATGGAAAACGATAATTGGCTTGTTCATAGTTTTATTTGCAACTTTTGTAGGAGTCGAAATTAGGATTGGTAATGAAGATGAAGAGACAAAATAAAAGTTAATGTCTCAGTATAATATTTGGCCTTAACAATATATTTAAAGCTTAAATATAAATTTGATTTTTAAAATGTACTAAATACAATAATTCTATTTTAATATTCATATATTCATAGATTTAAATTTAAATAAATCCTATGCCACCATGGTTAACTCAACTTAGCTCAGTTCAGAGAAAAGAATCAAAATTAGACTCTTCAAGATGGCTTCAACTAGCCACAATTGGAATAGATAATAATCCCAGAGTAAGAACAGTGGTTTTTAGAGGATGGAGTAAATCCTATGAAATGGAAATATATACTGACAAAAGAAGTCAAAAATATCATGAATTAAATTTGAACAATAACGTAGAAATATGCTGGCTTTTTTCAAGATCAAAATGTCAATTCAGGTTTAGAGGAACTTCAACAATTGAATTAGATAAATACAACCTTCTACATTGGGAAAAACTAAGTGAACAATCTAGATTAATGTGGAGTTGGCCAACTCCAGGTAATCAATTTAATCTAGAAAAAACTAATGATTTTTCTGTCAAATCAATTAAAGAGTTATCAAATAATTTCACTGTATTAAAGATTAAAATCAACCATGTTGACCAATTGCTTATTCGTAAACCTGTTCATAAAAGAAGAAGGTGGATTCGTGCTAATGACTGGAAAGAAGAAAGTATAAACCCTTAAATAATTGAGGATGACGAAGCTTACTGTTGGGGAAGCTTCATTATGTTCCGATCACCCTCTGTGTATAAATAGCAATGTTTTTATATAATGGCAAGTTCATTTGTAAATCAATTTTCAAGAGAGAAGTTGAAATGGAGGTTAATAAAATTTATATTTTATTCCTATGTTTTAAAAAAAGAGTCTTTTGGTATGAGATTCTTTTCCCCCCAGGCTTTGTGCTTTCTGTCTAAGTCAGATATTGAATTACACTGAGCCTTTAATTTCAAAAGATAGGAAACTTTCGAGATTTTGGTATGTGAAATCTTAATGGGGTAATCCACCAAAGACTGGTATGCATTTAAATAATCACTACTCATTAAGTTGATAAGTCCTGTATATTTTCTATTTTTATACAGCAGTGAATCAACTTAAAATCTTTTAATTATCTCTTAGTCTTTGCTTTACAAGGTTAAGGACAGACATAAGTTTTTCTACTTAACTGAATTTATTAAACCTAAGACCACAAACCTACATTTATAATTAGCAAGATTATGTATTTACTTGCTTGAAAATTCTTATCAGTACTTATCCATGGAATCAAGAGTCATTAGCTTCTGGTGAAAAAGAGTGGTATTCATTACCAATATTAATACAGTAGAACATTGAAAGCTTTATTCATAGACTTCAAAAAAAAATATAGATCTCAAGATTTCTTCCGAAGAAGACCTTCCTGAATTATCATGTTGTATGTGTACCTTTCTGTCTCAGTTTTGATAGATGTTATTCACGAAAAACTTCTTGAATAACATCAGCGAAAGCTGGAATTTATTTGGTATTAGTTAGTCAGTGTAGCTCAGCCGGTTAGAGCACAGCATTCATAACGCTGAGGTCGAGAGTTCAAGTCTCTCCACTGACATTAGTTCATAGGATCAAAGCATATATAAGTATTAGTGATAGTTTAATTAACTCGTATACATTCAAATAGTTGGTTAAATGTATTATTTATTCAAATTGATAAAATTAAATATTTTTATAAGGTAGATATTATTTCATATCTATATTATCAAGACGCTCTTTGAAAGATTTAAAGGAAGAGTCTTGGTTTGATTTCGAAGAATCAGATAAAATGCTTTCATTTTGTTGAACTATATTATTATTTGTCGTTTGGTTATATATAGAAAAATTTTTGGCATTATTAAAACTCACAGTTGATTGATTACTATTGACTTTAGAACTTTGATTAGAACTATTAGTGTAGGAACTATTTTGTATTGCTGGTATATTTGCTTTATTTTTATTGCTAATAGTTTCCTTAGTCGGAATAGAAGTTGTATTTTTCTTTTTATTTAGAGGATATTTTTTAACTTCATTTCTCAACTGATTTAAAAGTTTATAATGATTTGAGGAACTAAATTTTTTAATAAGTGATGGGTCCCAACTTACTGATTCTTTCATTTTTTGAGATTATGCTTGCTTAGATAGAAAGAGTAAGTCTCTTTGATCTTTACATGATAAATTATAAAGAGGAAAAGGGGAAGTTCTCTACTCTCCAAACCATTCAAAATACGAAACAAATTCCATGACGACAAATGAGTGCCTAAGGGTAGGAATGCAAGCACCAGATTTTGCTACAACAGCAGTAGTAGATCAAGAATTTAAGGACATAACACTTTCTCAGTACAGAGGAAAGTATGTTGTTCTATTTTTCTATCCATTAGACTTCACGTTTGTTTGCCCTACTGAAATCACGGCCTTCAGCGACAGATATAGCGATTTCAGTAGCAAAAACACAGAAGTTTTAGGTGTTTCGGTTGATAGTAAATTTACACATCTTGCTTGGATTCAAACACCAAGGAATGAGGGAGGAATTGGTGACATTAACTATCCACTAGTATCTGATTTAAAACGTGAAATTTGCCAATCTTATAATGTTTTAAATGAGGATGGAGAAGCTGATAGAGGTTTGTTTATAATTAATCCAAGCGGAATAATTATGCACTCAACAATAAATAAAGCACCTGTTGGCCGAAATATAGACGAAACTCTAAGAGTATTACAGGCATATCAATACGTTGAATCTCACCCTGATGAAGTATGTCCAGCAGGATGGACTCCTGGTGACAAAACCATGAAAGAAGATCCTAAAGGAAGCAAGGAATACTTCTCTGCATTATAAAAATTATAGATATTATTTACTTAGTTGCTAGATAAGTAAGAATTAAGTGAATCAATTACAAAATCAGATTCAAGAGTTTCCTTAACTATTAATTCATCAACAAGATTATCCATTAAGGAAACTTTATCTGAAAGAAGAAATATTGCATGATTAACAGCCTTATTTGCTATTGAAATAATTTGCTTATCAATTTCCCTGCTTGTCCTCTGAGAATATTCTTTTTTATTCTTCATAAGATCCTTTCCAAGAAAAATTGTATCTTTTTCTGAATCATAAGTAATAGGTCCAAGATCTGAGAATCCAAATTTAGTAACCATTTGATTTGCCCAAAAATATACATTTTCTAGTTCCTTTTGTGATCCTTGTGTAACTTCCTTAGAGCCAAAAATAATCATTTCAGCAGCCCTAGAACCAAGTGAAATAACAATTTTGTTATAAATGTAGTTACGTGTAAAAAGTCCGCTGTCAATGGTCTCTTCATCTGGTGTGAAATAAGTCATTCCAGAAATATTTCCGAGAGACTTAAATAAAGAGATTTTTTCTAATTTATCTTGGGTCGGAATCAATAAAGCAACAAGGGTTTTACCAATAATCTGATAAGCAATTTGTCTTTTTTTTGTCTGATCTGAAAGTGGCTTAGACAGTATTCCAAATCGTGTTTTTTCAAGTGCATTTTCTAGTTCAACACTGCTTATGACTGACTTATTATTTCTAGCAGCATAGATTGCAGCCTCATTCATTAGGTTTTGTAAATCTGCACCTGAGTAGCCAGGCGTCTTAGTTGCCCAGTCTTTCAGATTCACTGAATCACATAAAGGTTTTGTCCTTGCGTGAACGGACAAAATTTTGTGTCTAGCTTCTCGATCAGGAAGGGATATGTCAATACGACGGTCAAATCTACCAGGCCTAGTTAATGCTCGGTCAAGAATATCGGGTCTATTCGTAGCTGCAATAACTATGACTCCATTATTTGCTTCGAATCCATCCATCTCGGTTAAGAGCTGGTTAAGTGTTTGCTCTCTCTCATCGTTGCCTCCTCCTATTCCAGCTCCCCTTTGTCGTCCAATAGAGTCAATTTCATCTATGAAGACTATGCAAGGAGCCTTTGATTTAGCACTTTTAAATAAATCACGGACACGTCCAGCTCCAACACCTACGAACATTTCAACAAATTCCGATGCAGAAATAGAAAAGAAAGGAACATCAGCTTCTCCTGCAATTGAGCGAGCTAGTAATGTCTTACCGGTTCCAGGTGGACCCACTAATAAAACTCCCTTCGGCGTTTTAGCTCCGAGGTCTTTTAATGTCTGTGGATTCTTTAAAAAGATTACTATTTCCTTTAATTCGTCTGATTCTTGATTTAATCCAGCCACATCATCGAATGTGTATTTTCTAATATCATCTTCATTTACTTGAGAAGAACGACCAGAAAAACTTTGCAGATTGTTTAATAACTTGGATGATCTTCTAATTAAAAATACAAGAGAGAAAACAAAAATCAAAGTGAGGCCAAAACCTGTTATGTAGTTTGCTAATCTCTGGTCTGATCTAATATCTCTTACAGTAAGAGGAACATTATATTCCTCAGATATTCGAAGAATTTTCTGATCATTATAAAATATAGGTATTAATTTTTTCTCTCCATTTATTAATTCAACAATGACCTCTCTTCTATTTGGAATTAAAATAATTGAAATAATTTCACCACTTTCAATATCCCTCAATAATTGACTATAACTTTTACTCATTTTATAATTAAATCAATTAATTCAAATGAATTTATATACTAACTATAGTAAAAATGATAGCGAACTTGAATTTATATAGAAAAAGAGACAAGAAGTTAGTATTTCCTTAAGTTTTTTTTGTTAAATTGGAGCTTGACGTTATAAAATATAATGTCTGTAATTGTTGAGAAAAATGGCGGTACCCAAGAAAAAAACCTCTAAGGGGAAGAGAAATCAAAGACACGCCACATGGAAAGGTAAGGCTGCTGTAGCAGCAGAAAAGGCATTATCAATTGGAAAATCAGTACTTACTGGAAGAGCTCAGGGATTTGTTTATCCAATGAATGAGACTTCAGAAGAAGAAGCTGATTAAGGATAATTAAGAACCAAGCTTATAGGCTTCAAGAATCAGAGCATATGTAGAACCAATTCGGATATTATTTATTATCATTACGGGAATGGTCAATTTAGGTATTAGATATGATCGGATTACCAACTCCATAATTAATAATATTATAATTGCCAAAAATATTGTATTAACAGATTTATCTAGTAAAAAAGAAAGAAAACTATTGGTAAAATAAAAACCAAATAGTAATGAAAGAACTAATAAACTCCTCTTACTCCATGAATCAGAGATAATTGGATTAATAATGAAAATCAGTGAATCTATAAATTCTCTGAATTTAGTTTTCTGCATTTTAATTTATAATATTTGTCAAATAATCAAAATCCACATGATTACTAATTAGCTTTTTACCATAAATTAGACTAGATGGATTATCAAAATTACCAAGGCTATTTAAACATGCATTAGCGTTTTTAGAAATATTTTGCTTAGAACTATTCCACGGAGGCAAAATCAAAAGGCAATTAAGATTAGCTGCCTTAGCAGATTCAACGCCAATCTTAGAGTCCTCAATAGCTATGCAATTAAATTGTGATTGCTTACTTAATTTAAGCGCTAGCTTATATGCATCAGGGAAGGGCTTGTGCCTACTTACATCTTCGTATGTAATAAAACCGGAAAAATAATTTAAATGCGAACTCAATGAGGTTTTTAGAAAAGGATCAAGGGAATCTTTACCACTGGTCGTAACAATAAATTGTTCTATATCAGAGTTGTAAAGTTCATTAATAAGCCTCAGAACTCCCTCTCTTACTTTAATTTTCCCAGATTGAATTAAATTCTTGTAATGAATACGCTTTAAGGCTTGAATTTCGGAACATTGACTTTCAGTAAGGTCACTGTCGATATTGTTTCGATAGTGGATTATGCGGTTAAAACCTCCCGATATTTTTAGAAGATCCAAATATTGGCTCTCATTCCAGTTCCAATCCAAACCAAAATCCTTAAAGGCCAAATTAAAAGCGACTCTATGCCCACACAATTCTGTATCGGCAATTGTTCCATCCACATCCCAAAAGACTGCTTTTAACTTATGCATGATTTTTCAGTATAAAACAAATATAATTCTGATTAATAAGTAATCAATCTAGGATAAGCTTTTGGAAACAGATAATGGCCTGATGAATCGATGGATATTACCTAAGCCAATAAATGAAGCTGAGATAACTAATATAAATTTAAATCACACTCTTCAAGCCGTCTTAATTAGGAGAGGGATCGATCTAAATAATGAATTTGATGAATATATAACACCATCAGACCTTCCAAATCCCGAAGAACATTTCGATGAATTATCTAAAGCGACTCAAAGAATAATTAAGGCTTGCTTACAAAAAGAAAATATTGCAATATGTGGTGATTATGACGCGGATGGTATAACAAGTACAGTGCTTTTAGTTGAATTATTGTCAATACTTGGAGCAATAGTTAAGCCGTTTATACCTTCAAGACAGGATGAGGGTTATGGCCTTAATGAAAACATGATAAATAATATAAATAATCAAGGAATTAAGCTTGTAATTACAGTTGATAATGGCATATCTGCATTTGCCGCAATCAAGAAATCTGTTGATCTTGGGATTGATTTAATTATCACAGACCACCATAAAATACCTGATAAGAAATTAAATATTTTTTCGCTTATACATCCAGAAAAAACTCCTATTAATTCACCTTATAAATATTTGGCAGGTGTAGGTATTGCATACCTACTAGCAAAGAATATATGTGAGAAGATTGATTATGATATAAACATTTCTACGGCTAATATATTCTTTTGTATTGGCACTATTGCGGACATGGCTCCCCTTAAAGGTGCCAATAGAAAATGGCTTAAAGAGTGTTTACCAAAAATAAATTCAACAACTAACAAAGGGATTAAATCTATTATGAAGAAGCTATCAATTCATAATGTTGATATAACATCAGATGATATTGGGTTTAAGATAGCTCCTTTAATAAATGCTGTCGGTAGAATTGGTGACCCCAACCTTATCATTGATCTCTTTACAAATAAATCAAATGATTCAGTTGTTAAACTCACAAATGATTGTTTTAATATGAATCGGGAAAGAAAAAGATTAACGTCCTTAGTTGAACAAGAAGCTTTAGAAATAGCAGTAAGTGAATATAGATGTGATAGAAAATTTCTAGTATTAACTAAGAGAGAATGGCACCCTGGAATAATAGGAATAGTTGCGGCTAGAATAGCTGAAAAGTTTAATTTACCAACTGCTTTACTTGCACAAGCAAATGATGGGAACTTCAGAGGATCTATAAGATCAAACAATAAATTAATGGTAAACCAGGCCTTAGCTGAATGCGATGATCTTTTAATAGCGCATGGAGGCCACTCAGCCGCTGCAGGGTTTTCAATTAAAAGCGAAAATATTGACAAGCTTAGAGAAAAGCTAAATCAAATAGCTAATCGAGAATTTAAAGATATTAATTTATATAAGTCAATAACTCCTGATGCATTTATTAGTTTTGATCAAATTAATTATAATTTTTATAGAGAATTAACTTTAATAGGTCCATTTGGAATAATGAATCCTACACCGATTTTCTGGGCAAGAAAGTGCAAAATCCTAGATATCTATAAACTAAAGGGTGATCACCTAAAAATGACTCTTAATGACGGAACTTCGACAATAGAGGCAATTAAATGGAATGGATCTATTGAATTAAAAAAACAAGATTTAATTGATATCGCTTTCTATATTGAAATAAATAGATGGAAAAAATTAAATACACTTCAATTAAATATTTTAGATATTAAACATCATAAAGATATAGTTAGTTTACAATTGCACAATCGTATGTATAAATGCCAATTAATGGACACTAAAAATATATTAATCACTAACTCAAAAGGCCAGTCTTTTAGTTCAGACTTATCAATATCATCTGAGAATTTAAATGTAGATCAGAAAGTATTTGCAAAAAAAATTCTTACTTTCGCAAAGATTGCACTAGGCAAGGCTGCTTAGCTTTATACACCTCTTCTATAGAAGATCAAAGCAATTATTGCTGGTCCTGCAAGAAAGACTGCTACTAAGGGCAATAGGTTTCCCATGATTTTAAGAAATTTTTACCATCTTACTAAACAACTGGCAATCCCAGCCATTATTTAAAAAATTTTGATGTTCAATGATTTCATGCTGATTTTATAGACCTCGTCTAAATAGCTTGAAAGCAGATGTTAGGCGCATGAAATGATTTTAATATAGATAACCTGAATAAGGATCCATTCGTATAAAATCAGGTATTTTCAATTTTAACTTGTTCATCTATAGTATATAAGATATATATTTTTTGTATAAACATAAAAAGTAGAAAATCTCTTAATTGGAATTAATGGGTAAACCTAATTCGAATTCTAAAATAGAAGAGGGTGATTCAAAGGATTCCAGTCCTTTTTTTAGCATATTAATTACATCTTTTAGTACAATTTTTTTAGCTGAGTTAGGAGACAAGACCCAACTTGCAACATTAATTATTTCTGCACAGTCTGGTAGACCGCTAATTGTTTTCATTGGTGCTTCACTAGCACTTATTTCTACCAGCCTGTTAGGAGTCCTAATAGGTAGATGGATAGCTAATAACCTCCCAAGGCAAAAGTTTACTGTGGTTTCGGGAATAGTTATGTTAAGTTTAGGAATATACCTAGTAACACAAGGCTTTATTGGTTTTATACAAAATTAGAACTTGAACTAATTTAATGATTCTTACGCTTCTCTTTACAACTTTTGTTACTGTATTTCTTGCTGAAATGGGCGACAAAACTCAATTAACAACTATAACTCTAAGTAGTACAACTAATAAACCATTAGCAGTATTTATTGGCTCGTCATTAGCTCTCATATCAGCTACTCTTTTAGGAGCTTTGGCCGGTGGGTCTATTTCTAATCTAATTCCTGCCTTTTTACTCAAACTACTTTCAGGAATAGTATTCTTAGTAATTGGTATTAACCTATTATTACAGAGCAAAACAGAAGCTTCTAATGATAGCTTCTAAACTAAACTTATTTTCGAAATATTTAGTCTTTTATTTTTAAAGACTTACTCCAATGAAATTAAATTAATCCCCGACTTTTATTATGACATCAGTTCTAAAAATACTAGAAAGTCTTGATTGTGTGGATGGATTAGAAGTTTCAAAACTTGAGAGATCCTTAAAAATCACAAAAAAAATTGATAAAGATAATTTAAACGTAGCTATTAAAGCTCTTACAAAACTAGGAATAGTACAAACTATTATTGACGATAAACTGACGATAAACAATGATAGAGATTTTTTGCGAGGTAGGGTGCGTTGTAGTAGTAAAGGCTATTGTTTTGTTGTTAGAGAAGATCAAGGTGAAGATATTTACATAAGAGAGGGTAATTTAAATAATGCCTGGCATGGCGATTCTGTAATTGTATTAATAACTAAGCAAGGAGTAAGGAGGAGAGCACCTGAAGGGAAAATACAATGTGTTTTAAAAAGATATAATGAAACTCTGCTGGCAAAAGTTGAACCTGACAAGTCCACTGGAGAATTAAAGGCCTACCCTTTAGATGACAGAATACCAGCAACAATTGAACTTGAAGATGAGATAGAAACTAATAAGAAATATCCTGATAAAGATTTAATTCATGAAATAAAGATAACTAAATATCCAATTGCTCAATTTAATGCTAAGGGTTCAATTGTTAGAGAATTATCTATTAATTCAGGAGTGGAGGGAGATATTGAATTATTACTTTCTAAGAATTATATATCTAAGAGTTTGGTAGCACCTAAAGTTGCTCCCAAGAAGATTTCCTCAAAAGGAAGATCAGATTTAACTGCTCAACCTTCTTTATTATTTGAAAGTTGGGAATCTACTAATTCACCTTCTCTTCCTGGATTATATGCGCAACCCTATGAAGGGGGTAATAGAATATGGGTTCATGCGCCTACGATCTCTGAAAGAATCAATTTAGGCGGGAAGCTAGACAGATATCTTAGAGATAAAGGAGAAGTAATTTGCCTAGGTAACAACTGGCTAGAGTTTCTTAATGAATCACTTAGATCAGCATCTCAATTTAAAATCAATAAGGAATGCGAAGCTATTTCATTGATGATAGATATTAATGCCGATGGCAATATAACTGATTGGAAATTCACACTCAGTATTATTAAGCCTGTGAAAATCATTACCCCAAAACACCTTATAGCTATCAACAACAGAAAGGCTACATCTAAGTCAGTTCCTATAGCCCTTAAAGGTATTAAAGACAATCTAGAAGTCCTTTATACTCTTTTACATTCAGCTAAAATAATAAATAATATGAACAATATTTCTATTAAATTAGATGAGTATATTCCTAAATTAGAGAGATTAAGTGAATTGTCAAAAACATTTCCTGGCAGGGACTTTAACGGGTGGTCTAAAACTTACGATTGTTGCGATCCACAATCTCTAATAGATATTTATATAAGACTTTCAAATAATATTCTTTCAAAACATTTAATAGGCTATAGATTACCATTTATTTATAAAGAGCACGAAGAAATTGATCAATCATCTATTAACGAATTAACTAAATCAGCATTGGCATTAGATAAAAAAATAACCGTTAATGCTGATGGAACAATAACATCTAGTGAATTAATAAAGTCATTCGAATCAAGTACTGAAAAGAAAATACTTCAAAAGCTTGTTAAACATATAATTCCTGGTGTTAATTTAAAACTCTACGAGATAAATACACCTGAAGACATTTCGTATTTAAATTATGATGCAGCACAAACTAATATTGAATCTCCATGGTGTTGCCCATCTTTAAACTACTGGAATATATTTAATCAGTTTATATTAACTTTACTTTTATCTGAAGGTAAAAATAAACCTACAAGCCGAAGTAAACAGACTGTCGAATTAGGAAAAAATGATAGCTGGAGAGAAGTTGATTGGGAAATATTTCCATCTAAGCTTAAAGAAATTATTGCTAGTCATTCAAATTTAAGATTAATTAATAATCTAAATGAAATTAGAAAAAAATCTAAATCATTTAGAAACAACATCATTTCAATTGCTCAGGGTAGAGAGGCGCAGAAAATTATAGGTAAAGAAGTAACAGCTATTATAACTGGTGTACAAAGCTATGGTTTTTTTGCTGAGATAGATGACTTAACTGCTGAAGGCTTAGTCCATGTAAGTACTTTGGGTGACGATTGGTACGAATATAGATCTAGGCAAAACCTTTTAGTAGGTAGAAAAAGCAAAAAAACATATCAACTTTCACAAAAAATCAATGTCAGAGTTTTAAAAGTTGACATTCTAAAAAATCAAATTGACTTGGAGCTTGTAAACGATACAGAAACAGAAACAATAAATACTATTAATGTTGAATCTGATAATGATGATTAAATGAAGAGTATTGTGATTGCAATTACTGGTGCTTCGGCTATGCAAATAGCAGAGCGTTCAATCCAGGTATTGCTAGAGAATGATCAATCAGTAGATTTAATCCTCAGCAAAGGTTCATATGAAGTAGCCAAAAGTGAACGTGGTATTAATATTCCAGTCGAACCAAATACCCAAGAAAAATTTTGGAGAAAAAAGCTTGAAGTTCAATCCGGTAAATTAACTTGTTATAGATGGAATGATCATTCAGCATCAATTGCAAGTGGCAGTCATAAGACAAAGGGCATGGTAATTGTTCCTTGTTCAATGGGAACCTTGGGAAGGATAGCCTCTGGCTTTTCCTTAGATTTAATAGAAAGATGTGCCGATGTTCACTTAAAAGAAAATAGGCGACTAATTATATCTCCAAGGGAGTCACCTTTAAGCTTGATCCACATAGAAAATATGAAACGACTTGCTATTGCTGGGGCTTCAATTGTACCCCCAATTCCAGCTTGGTATACAAACCCACGAACTATCGAAGATATTATAGATTTTATTGTGGTTAGATTATTTGATTCTCTTGGAGAGGATTTAAATTATATTAAAAGATGGAATGGTCCGATTAAATGAAGCTTAGTTATTTACTTAAAGCTACGCCATTCTTATCTACATTAGTATTAATAATTTTTCTAAGTATAAGTAATCAAAAGGAATATACAAAAATAAAAATATTAATCTGGAGTACACCCTCACTTACTTTAGGAAATTATCTTGCAATATCAACAGGAACAGGTTTTATTCTCTCATACTTAATAACAACAAAACTCGGAAAAATAATTCAAACATCACAAGGACAAGTTCTAGAATTTAAAGAAGAAGCTAAATATGAAGAGAGTCCTGACTACAAAGAAGCTCTAAAGAATACCAATCATTCTTACGATAATACTTTAATAGAGAGAGATATTAAAGACCCTTCACCAACAATTAATGCAAGTTTTAGAGTAATAGGAAGAACAGAAAGAAGTAGTTTTACTTATAAAACATCTAATAATGATGAAGCTGAATATGAAGGCGCTTTCGAATTTGATGATGATTTGGATGAACAATTTGTTAAAAATGAAACGATCAATCAACCAAACTCAATTATGAGTGACTGGGATGATGAAACTTATTCAGCATGGTAAACGAAGAACAAATCAATATATTTAATCAAGAATATCTTTGCAACCATCTTTATTAATTTGCTAATATAAAAATATGGAAAATCAAAATCCCTCAAACGAAATAGATTCAAGTAAAAAAGTAACTAGGTCTCAATCAGATTCTTTAGATAAGAATGAACCTGCTTTTGAAGGTAAAAAAGATTTAAATACTTTAGACAAACCAGAGAAATCCTCCTTATTAAATAGTAATGCGCCCGCTATCCCTAAAAAACCAGTAAAACCACCCAAGCTAGAGGATAAACCTTTTAAAGAGTTTATAAGTAACTTTCTAATTCCTGGATTAAAGGCATCTATCGAAGATAAAGGAACAGTTGTGTGTGAGATAAAATTAATAGAAGGTCAAAGACCAGTTGTAGGAGGAAATTGCTGGATGGTTTTTTGTGAATTATCTGAGCAAAAAAAATTCTGGCTTTGTTTTAGCAAAGATATAATAACTTCAGATAAGACTATATTATTAGCTGAGTCAAATTCAGATCCAAGCATTGTTGAATCATTTCTAATTGACGAAAAGAAGACCACATTACCTTTACTAATTTCTCGAGTTCTACAAAGATTAAATGGTCAAAAATGGATCGGTGCTAATTAAATAGATATTATTAAATTATTAACTAGAATTCCTTCTTTATTAATTAGTTTTTAAATAATAACAATAAATATGTCCTATTAATATTAAATACGCAGTTAAGCCAATCTAATGCCATAATGTAAAAAAAAAAAAATTGACTAATTCATTACTAACTAGAGAAAGTGAAAATTTGCTATTCCATACTTTTGACGACAAATTAAAACCTCAAGTTGAAGAATTATTGTCTCTGGGCAAATCAGCTGGGGCTGACCTAGTAGAAGTCTTTCTTGAAAAATCAGACAACATATCTCTCTTAGCCGAGCAGGATGACATTTCAAATGTAAGTCCATCTTTCGGTATTGGAGCAGGTATTAGGGTGTTTCTTGGCAAAAAAGATGGTTTTGTAAGCACAAATGATTTATCAAAAGCAGGACTTCTCTTTGCCTTAAATCAAGCTTTAGGAATGTTAGGCCTCACAAGTGGTTCAATTAATAAAGACAAGTTTGAAGGGTTAAAGAAATTAAAGGATTTTGGATCAAATAAGAATGATTGGTTAGATCATTCACCAGATCTCAAAGAATCCACTCTTAAACTGCTTGAAGCCACTAACTCACTGGCAGATAAAAATAAAAATCTTCAAGTAAGAAGAGCTAGTTATTCAAGGAATTGGCAAGAAGTTTTAGTTGCAGCTTCAGACGGTGTATTTTCAAGAGATATTCGTCTTCATCAAACTGTTGGTATAAATGTAATTGCCCAAAAAGATAAACATAGATCTACCTCAGCTAGAAGATATGGTAGTTCTGGTAATCCTGATGATTTAAGAAACTGGGATATCGAAAAAAGTACATGTGAATTAAATGAAAGCGCTCAGAAAATGCTTTACGCAGGATTTGTTGAAGCTGGGCAAATGCCTGTAGTACTTGCTAATAAATTTGGAGGAGTCATATTCCATGAAGCTTGTGGTCATCTTCTTGAAACGACTCAATTAGAAAGAGGAACATCTCCATTTCATGACTCAATAAATAAGCAAATTGCTAACGAAGCCGTAAGTGCAGTTGATGAAGGACTTTCGAATCATGCTTTTGGGTCACTCTCAATGGATGATGAAGGAATGGAACCTCAAAATACTTTGTTAATTGAGAATGGGATATTAAAAAAGTTTCTTTCGGATAGAGCGGGATCTCTAAGAACTGGTCATCCAAGAACAGGTAGTGGAAGGAGGCAAAATTTCTCTTTCGCCGCTGCAAGTCGTATGAGAAATACATACATTAAGCAAGGTAATTTTTTACCAGAAGAATTAATTAAAAGTGTTGACAATGGTCTTTATTGTAAATCAATGGGCGGAGGCAGTGTAGGACCAACTGGTCAGTTTAACTTCTCTGTTGAAGAAGGCTATTTAATAAAAAATGGAAAACTTGATAAACCAGTTAAAGGGGCAACATTAATAGGTGAAGCAAAAGAAATACTACCTAGAATTTCCATGTGTGCAAATGATTTAGATCTTGCAGCAGGCTTCTGTGGGTCTGTAAGTGGAAGTGTAAATGTTACTGTTGGCCAACCACATATAAAAGTAGATTCAATAACAGTAGGAGGTAGATAATATGAATAAATCAATCACTAATCCTAAAAAAAGTGCGTTAGATCCAATTATATTGAATAAACTTTTAGAAAAATATAGTGAAGAGTCATCTATAAAAAAATGGGATATGGGCGCATCATCCAGTAGTGATATATCTGTTCAAGTTCAGCAAGGTAATGCTAAACAATTAAAAGGTTCACAAAGAAATTCCATGACCTTGAGAGTATGGAATAAAAACAATCAAGTAGGAATCACTAGTACATCCGACCTAACTAGTGAAGGCATTAAAAAAGCAATGAAGGGAGCAATTGAAGCTAGTCTTTTTGGTAATGAAAAAGATTCTCCTGAGTTTTCCTCATTAGCAAAATCAGAATTAGAAGAAATTAATCCTGAAATTTCTAATTCCCATACAATTGATCAATTGCTTAGTATTTTAAAGAAGGCAGAAAAAGAATTAATAGATACTCATAAATCAATAGATTCTGTTCCTTACAATGGTTTAAATGAAAGTTATATGGAAAGAATATATATAAATAGTGAAGGTGCTAATAGACATATGAAATTATCACAATCTTCTATATATTTGTATGCCAAGGCTGAGGAACAAAATAAGAAGCCTAGAAGTGCAGGGGGGATAAGAATAAACTCTAATTTAGAAGAACTTGATATTGATTCATGTATAAGTGAAACATCTGATAAGTTAATTAGTCATTTAGATTATAAATCAATAGAAACAAACAAGTATCTTGTTTGTTTTACTCCTGAGGCTTTTCTTCAACTAATAAGTGCATTTAGTTCTATGTTTAATGCACGGTCTATTATTGATGGACTAAGTTTAATGAAAGAAGACTCACTAGGTAATCAAATTTCAGTTCCAAATTTAAACATAAGCGACGAAGGTCTTCATCCTAAAAATGTTGGAGCTTTTAGTTTTGATGGTGAAGGAACACCAACACAAAATATCCAATTGGTCACAAACGGAATTTTGACTCAACTACTTCATTCAGAGGCAACAGCAAGGAAATTTGGCGTTAGACCTACAGGGCATGCGGGTTTAGGCGCTAAGGTATCTGTTTCTCCAGATTGGCTAGTCGTAAGCAAAAGTGAATCTGAAATGGATAAAGATGAAAGTCTAAGCATTAAAAATACAATCAAAGAATATATATTGATAGATGAGTTATCTGCGATTCATTCTGGAGTCAAGGCTAGTCAAGGGTCCTTCTCCTTGCCCTTTGATGGATGGATAGTTAATGATGGGAAGAAGACATCAATTGAAGCCGCTACAGTTGCTGGAGATATTTTAAAAGTTTTATCAAGTATTCTAAAAATTGAAGATGAACAGATAGTTACACATCAAGGCATCAGCCCTCATGTTTGGGTTGAGAACATGTCAATTACTGGGGAAGCGTGAAGATTGTTTTTTGGGGAACGCCTAAATATGCCGCAGAAAATTTAAAAACCATCGCTAAGGCCGGCTACGAAGTTATAGCTGTAGTTACTCAACCAGACAGAAAGCGTGGAAGGGGCAAAAAATTGTCACCTTCTCCAGTAAAAGAAGCAGCTGAAGAACTATCCATACCTGTCTATGCAACAAATTCAATAAGTAAAGATCAAAAAACAAAAGAGATACTCCTGAATTTGAAGGCTGATGTTTATCTAGTTGTTGCTTTTGGTCAAATTCTTCCAAAAGAAATATTAGATCAGCCAAAACTTGGATGCTGGAATAGCCACGCTTCTCTGCTTCCTGTTTGGAGAGGAGCTGCACCAATTCAGTGGAGCATAATTAATGCTGATGCCAAGACAGGTATTTGTATTATGTCAATGGAAGAAGGCTTAGATACAGGACCAGTTATTGAACAAGAGTCAACAGTTATAAAAGATTCAGATAATCTTGAGATACTTACGAATAGACTATCGGTAATGTCATCAAAACTTTTACTTAAGTCACTTGAAAAAATAAAGCTAACCAAAGGATTAAACAAATCATCAAGACTTAAACAATTGAATGCAATTGAGCAGAGAAATTTAAATGGTATTCCAAGTTATGCAAGACAAATAACAAAAGAAGACAATTTAATAGATTGGAATCAAGATGCAAGAAAGATATTAAAAAAAATTCAAGGATTATACCCCAATGCTTATACATTGTATAATGGTAAAAGAATAAAGATTTTAGATGCAATTATATCTTGCGATAATAATCAATCTAAAGAAAGTCAAGATATAAAAAATCAATCAAAATCAAATAGAATACCTGGAGAAATATTTATGATAAATAAACAAATTGGTATAAAAATAATGACAAATGATTTTCCTGTTCTAATTAAATATGCACAGTTAGAAGGCAAAAAAGCAACAGACAGTTATACGTTATCAATCCAGTCAAATCTTAGCATCAATGATAAACTTGGAATCTAAACATTACTAATAGAACTATTCTTCTTTGAAAAGCCCCAAATGAAAAGAAATAACATTACCAAGAAGAATAAATATTCAGGTATAACTAATTTGAATAAAACTAATTGAATGATTAACTTTAATCCAATAAGTCCAACTGCAATATAACCAGCTTTTTCTAAATTAATATATATCTCAAGCCATTTAATAAATAGTCCAGATGTGAAACGTAATGCGATAACTCCGATAATTGCTCCAGTAATCACTAAAAGGAATTGATCGCTTATTGCGACAGCTGCTGTAATACTATCTATAGAAAAAGCTAAATCAGTTACTGACAATAGAAGAATTACCTTAAATAATGAAATATTAGATTGTTCACTATTTTCGATTAAATTTTGATTAGAGCCATTATTGTTCAAAGATAAAAACTTTGAAATTGAAAGAGAAATCAAATAAATACCACCAATAAGCTTAACTGGCCAAAAGTTTAAGAAAAATTGAGCCGTAAGAATTACAAGTATTCTTAATAATAAAGCGATAAATATACCAATATTTAGTGCTTTTCTTTGCAGATTAATATTATTCAGATTCTTAGTTATTGAGGCAAGAGCCACTGCGTTATCAGCTGACAATACAAGCTCTAATGAAACAATAACAGGCAAAAGAGGAGCAAGTTCAACCCATCTATCAATACCATCCAGTAAAGGAGTTAAGGATCTGAGAGATGCTGAATCCATTAAATTAAAGAAAAAGAGCTATTAATATTGTCTGTTTGGTATATGTTAACTCTAATTATTCAATTCAGTGCTAAGTCAATAGGGTTATGAGAATCGAATCAAAGCTTTGCCACATATCAGAAAATAAAGCTGTTGTTCAAGTAAATGGTTGGCTTAATGACAGAAATTTAGGAAGTGCTCTAGCAGAGGGGCCAACAGTAGAAGTTGCAGAAGATAAAGCCATATCAAGACTGAATGAAAGGATAAATGCAGTCACAAAAGATGTGTCGAGTATTAATACTAATAATGAACATAAAACCAAAACTCCATTAAGAATTGAACTTCCTAATAGTGAAAAGGTTGAATTACCTAAAAGAGAAAAGGTTGAAGATATTAATATCAATCATGAGCCAAATGATTGGAGTAGCGAATTAACAGCGATAGATGCAGAAATTGAACGGCTAAAATGGTCCAGAGATGATGAAATAAATTTCCTAGAAAAAAAATTAGGTTATAATAATCGAAATAAAATAACTAGCTATGCTGATATAGTGAAGTATCTATGTCTATTAAAAAAGACTGATATTCCAAATCAATTCAAAGTATCAAATGGGAATCTCAATACTTTAATAGAAGAGTCTGACATTATACTTAGGGATTTATCATGGGATCATAAACAGGGACGAGAATTTCTACAAAAGGAGTTTAATGTTTTAACTAGAAAGGAACTTAGTGAAACACAATTAGTATCATTCGTTGAGAAGCTAAAATTGATTCGAAATGAATATCTAGCTCATTAAGCCTTCTCAATAAGACAATTAAAATGTTAGGGTTAATTAGATAAAAATAAGTAAAAAAGAATAGTGTCCTTAGAGTCAATAGCAAAATATTTAGAAAACCATCATTTAACAACTGAGTTGATTGAACGAACAAATAGAGAAGAAAGATTAATATTAACAGGAGCATCGCGGACAGCAAAGGCATTAATAACAACTTCGCTTGCTAAAAATGAGTCCAAAAGATTATTAGTAATTGTCCCAACATTAGAAGATGCAACTAGATGGTATCCCCTTGTAAAAGATTGCGGTTGGACTAAGACATGTTTATATCCAACAAGTGAAGTCTCACCATATGAAACTACGCAGGTTACTTCAGAAATCATTTGGGGTCAATTACAAGTACTAAGCGATATATTGGAATTAAAAGATGATGAGAATATCGCAATAATTGCAACAGAAAGATCTTTACAACCACATCTGCCCCCATTTGAACACCTTAGAGAAAAGTGTATTAAATTAAACGTAGGTGATGAAATAAATCTAAGTGATTTATCTTTAAAATTGAGTGAAAGTGGATATATCAAGTCTAATAATATAGATCAAGAAGGAACATGGACAAGACGTGGAGATATTATTGATATTTACCCTGTTAGTAGTGAACTTCCAATTAGATTAGAGCTATTTGGTGATCTATTAGATAAGATTAAAGAATTTGATCCAATTTCACAAAGGTCATTAGATCAAATCAACAATGTATGCATAACACCCACGGGTTTTGATCCACTAATCATTAATAAGCTTATATCAACTGACAACAAGGATATATCGAGTTTATTTACTAATGATGAGTTCTCTGAGTTAGTAGATTCAAATAAATTGGATTCAGCAAAGAAATATTTAGGAGTTGCATTTGACAAGCCTTCATCATTATTAGATTACTTAGATGATAAGACATTTATTGTGGTTGATGAGAGGTTTCAAGGTATATCTCATGGGAAAGCTTGGTATAATATTGTTAATGATAATTATACAGATGTAATTACTACTATAAAAGGTAGTGAAGCAACAAAAACTATATTTAAACCTAATCTTCATAAAGACATTAATGATATATATGATTCTCTAAATAATTATAAAGGTATTGATATAACAGATTTAGAAGACACTACAAAGAAAACGAATGTTTTTAGTATTTCAAGCAAAGTTCATAATTGGCTGCCTAATCAATACGGTAAAATAAGTTTATCTTTAAAAGATTACATCAAGAATAAATATTCTATTTGGATAATTTCAGCACAACCTAGTCGTGCAGTTTCTTTGTTAGAAGAACATGAATGTATCTCAAAGTTTATACCTAATAATACCGATCTTAATGGTATCAAAAATATTATCGATGACAATATTCCAGTAGCTATTAAAAATAAAAATGAGGGTGAAATTGAAGGATTTTATCTTCCTGCATGGAAAATTGCACTATTAACGGATAAGGAGTTTTTCGGACAACAAAATATTTCTACGACTGGTTATATAAGAAGAAGAAAACAATCTCAAAGTAAAAAGATAGATCCTAATAAGATGAAACCAGGCGATTATGTTGTTCATAGAAATCATGGAATTGGTTTATTTCAGAAAATTGAAAAATTAAATATTAATGGAGAGTCAAGAGATTATTTGGTAATAAAATATATGGATGGAAAGCTAAGTGTTGCTGCAGATCAACTTGGAAGTCTAGGTAGGTATAGAAGTTCAAATGCAAAGACTCCTACAATTAGTAAATTAGGAGGAGCTAATTGGAACAAAATAAAGGAAAAGGCAAAGAAATCCGTTAAAAAAGTTGCTATTGATTTAATTAAGTTATATGCAGAAAGAAGTAAAGAAAAAGGGTATAAATTCCCATGTGATGGGCCCTGGCAAAACGAATTAGAAGACTCATTTCCATACGCACTTACACCTGATCAAGCAACAGCTACATCTCAAGTTAAATCTGATATGGAAAGTGAAAAGCCTATGGATAGATTAGTTTGCGGCGATGTTGGATTTGGGAAAACAGAAGTTGCTATACGAGCAATATTTAAGGCTATTACCTCAGGAAAACAAATAGCTTTATTAGCACCAACGACTGTATTATCTCAACAACATTGGAGAACTATTTCTGATCGATTTGCTCCTTATCCTATAAAAGTTTCATTACTCAATAGATTTAAAACAAATAGTGAAAAAAAACATATAGTTAGTGGCCTGAAAGATGGACAAATTGATGCAGTTGTTGGTACACATCAGCTCTTGAACAAAAAATTAGTTTATAAGGACTTGGGACTTCTAGTTATAGATGAAGAACAACGTTTTGGAGTTAATCAAAAAGAGAAAATAAAGGAATTAAAAAAAAGTGTAGATGTATTAACCCTTTCAGCGACTCCAATTCCAAGAACACTCTATATGAGTCTTTCTGGTGTCCGTGAAATGAGTTTAATAACAACACCGCCTCCCCTACGAAGGCCAATTAAAACACACTTAGCACCCCTCGATAATGAAATAATAAGAAGTGCAATTTCACAAGAGATTGATAGAGGTGGACAAATATTTTATATTGTTCCTCGAATAAAAGGAATAGAAGATGTAGCAGAGAAATTAAAAATTATGATCCCAAATGTGAAATTATTGATTGCACATGGTCAAATGGAGGAGGGAGCATTAGAGAATGCAATGCTTGCATTTAATGCAGGAGAAGCCGATATTTTGCTTTGTACAACTATTGTAGAAAGTGGATTAGATATTCCTAGAGTAAATACTATTTTAATTGAAGATTCTCACAAGTTTGGTTTATCTCAACTTTACCAATTGAGAGGCAGAGTAGGCCGAAGTGGAGTACAAGCACATGCTTGGTTATTTTATCCAAGCGATGAGAAATTAAATGAGACATCAAGGCAACGTTTAAAGGCTATAAAAGAATTTAGTGATTTGGGCAGTGGTTATCAGTTAGCCATGAGGGACATGGAAATTAGAGGCGTTGGAAATATCTTAGGTATTGAACAAAGCGGACAAATGGAAACAATAGGATTTGATTTGTATATGGAATTATTACAGGAAACTATTGCCGAAATACAGGGGCAAGACATTCCTAGTGTTGACGATACTCAAATAGATCTACCTGTGACAGCTTTTATACCAGGAGATTGGATAACTGATCCAGATGAAAAAATAAATGCATATAGATTAGCCACACAATGCGAAAACAATGATTCATTAGTTCAATTTGCTAGCAACTTGGTTGATAGATATGGAACATTACCAAAAGCAGTTGAATCATTAATAGAAGTAATGAAATTAAAAATAATCGCTAAAAAGTGTGGCTTCTCAAGAATCAAGTTATCCAAACCAAATGTTGAGCTTGAGACAATGATGGATGAGCCAGCATTCAAGTTACTAAGAAAAGGTTTGGCTAATCACCTTCATGGAAGATTTATTTATAAGAAAGGGGATAAGTGTTCAACGGTGACTATTCGAGGGCTCGGAATCTTGGATAGCGATAAACTTCTAGATCAATTAACTGAATGGCTAAAACTTATGAATTCAGAAATAAACGCTTAATAAATCAAATTTTCAATTCAGTAAAACAAGCGGTCAATTATTCAATTGGTTGAACAAAATGCCTTAAAAGTAAAAGATTGCTATAGTCACCAAAATTTGAGTATTTTTACCTTGGGTGAAGTAATAGAAATTAGTTCAAACCAATATGGACTCAGCCTTTTTAGCGGAATGATAAGTCTTTTAGCATTAGGGGTGTATACACTTTTGACTGTAGACGCCGGAAACGACGATGATGATTCTGACTCTGGAAGTGGTGGCTTGATGCAACCAGTCAATTAATTGAAGATCAATTAGTTATTAGGTTTGAAAGCCTCTCTCTAAAATCACCCTTAGCAATACCACCTTTAAGCTCACCAATAATCTCAAATTCTCCCTCCGGATCATTAACTAATAGATAAGTAGGCCAGCCCATACCTTCTTTTGTAGGATATTGCTTTAATAATATTGGTCTATATTTTCTATAAACCACTGTATCTTGTAGTTTTACGCTAATAAATTCTATACCTAATTCGGTCGCAACTTTAGAATCAAAGAAGCTCATCCTGTGACAAGTTCCACAATCCTCAGAACTAAATTTAATTAGAGAACAGGACATAAAAAAAAACTATTATGAATTTATACTAAATACAAGTATTCATAAAAAGTAGATCAGTAATTAGACTTATTGTTTCTTGCAATCACTGAAAAAAAAGGATCACTCTCTGATGAGTAAAACCCAAAAAGCTTTTTATCTTGAGTTTTCTCATTTAATATTTTTTCTATCCTCCATCCATTAGAAGTAAGGACACTAGTTACATATTCAATTCTTTTTTCCTCTGACGAATATGTCCAGATGTTTGGAGCTTTTGTCCAGAATGCTCGATTAGTGAAGGAGATTATCAATAATGAATCAGATTTGATAACCCTTGATAGTTCTAATGAAACTTTTTCAGGATATTGAAGATATTGCCAGCCTGCAACAATTAATCCAACATCAACAGAAGAATCTTCAATTGGCATATTTTGTTTCTTATTTAAATTTTGTACGAAGAACCTATCAAGTCTTTCATTAGAACTTAACTCAGCTTCATTCATTCCATGACCAATAACTTTTTTATAACTAATATTAGATGGTAAATGACTTACCCAACTACTCATTAAATCTAAAATAATGTGATGATTAAGCAGATACTCAGTGTATAAACTTGTCAGCCTATTTCTGAATGAATCGCTAAGGTGATGAACAAATCTTGGCTGTTGATAAAAGATTTCATCGTCACTAATATCACACTTATTCCTATCGTATGATGAGAGTTTCATCCTAATCAATATATTTCGTTAATACTAGTAGAGTTTTAATGTATTAGCGTATATATAAGTAAATTAATAGACAATATATCAATCTAAAGCCAATTAATAGATTATTATTTAGTTAATATAAACCTTATTCATTTATAGTTTGAGATGATTTAGTAGGTTCGCTCAGATCAAATTTATTATTGGTAGGGATCAATAACATAAGGGAGCTTGTAGATAAAAATAAAATGAATGCATAAAATAAAGCAAATCTTTTCTTTGATTTATAAGCACTAGAATTAATATATCTCTTGCTGTAAGGTCTATCTAAAGTGATATTCCAATTAAGGTTAAATCTGGAATCAAACCTCAATAGATCTAAACATTGAGTAAGATCAGACAATTCTGAATCATCTAATATAATTTCTAGAGGCTTAACATCTTTCTTTGTACTATTAAGACGTAATTTATGACTACTGCCAAATGGAGAGATCATTACAATATTTTTTTTTGATATAAATGTTTTTCGAATTCCAGAGATATACGACCGTGAATATTGAAGAATTACTTGCATCAAGTTTTCAAGATGTTCCTTTTCACCCTCTAGTGTAGGTGAGCCGATTATTTTCAATGTCCATGAAGATAAGATACCAATAGTATTCTCTGAGTCTCCATTTGAAACATCTGGCATACCATCTAGTTCTAGAGATGAAGAGTTTTGATCAAATCTATAAGATAAATTAATCATTTATATAAACTAAGATTGGTGATATAAAGAAGCTTTAAGTCGACAAGCACCACCTTTTCCACAAGACAAAGAAAGAATGACTAATAACTCTCTAAAAAATTCATGCTTATCATCATTTAATAAGGAGATTATATAACTACGCTTCAAATTCATCCTCTCGGATATAAGTGACTTAAGACGTGAACTAAATAAAATCCATCGCTCTTGATTCAGTGTCTTAGATTCTTTGGAGGAAAGTAATTGCCTAATAAGAGGATAAAGGTTTTCTGCCATGGAAGAAATAAGTTCAACAAGAGAATCTATCTGCTCAAATGAGAGTGATGAAAAGGTGTGACTTTTCCTCAACGGGTTAGAACATCTAATTTTCCAGAATTGAACTCTACTAGTGAACTCATCTGATAAACCAATATTATTAGCCTTCAAAAAGAGGGAATCCATTGCATTGATTTGAAGCGTTTCGATAACTAAAAGTAAAAAATCAAGTTTTTTAGAGGCATCCTTTGAAATAAAACAATTTAAATAACCACTTTCACCACAGGTTTTAAAATTATTGGATTCATTAATGAATTCTTTACTATGCGTGGCAACTAAATTAGAAGTCTTCATAGTGTCAATAATGACAGGAGTTTGCTGATTTGCTAGCTTTAATGTTGGTTTAATAAAATCGCACACCTCAAATATTTATATTGCATGGATCACTTAAAAAAATACATTACAGAAATAAATGATTACCCGAAAAAGGGAATTGTCTTCAAAGACTTAAACCCAATATATAAAGAGCCCAAGATATGGAAAGAATTAATGTTTCCTCTTCAGAACCTGATATCTACTAAAAAACCTGATTATATTGCTGGCATAGAATCAAGAGGATTTATTTCTGCATCTGCATTGGCATTTAAGCTTGAGATAGGTTTAATTACTATTAGAAAACCTAATAAATTACCTGGAGAAGTAATAGGTACTAATTATAAGCTTGAATACGGTGAAGACAGATTAGAAATCCAGCAAAATATAATGGAAAAGGATAGTAAGATAATGTTATTTGATGATTTACTAGCTACAGGAGGAACAGCAGGTGCAGCAGGTAACTTGATCAAAAAAGCAGGTGGTAATTTAATTGGATATGCTTTTCTTGTAGAGCTAACTGAACTTAAAGGGAGAGAAAATTTAGATTCAAATTTATTTGTAGAAACCCTAATAAAGTATTAGTTATTCTTTAGCCACAAAAGTATTATCTTTAGTTGAGACAATGTAATTAAACCATAACTCCACATTACAATAGGAAGTGGAGAATTTTCCAAACAAGATCTTTTTATTCCTAATTCGAGCGCTCCCTGACTTATACCTAAGTTATCAATTATGAAATTACACAATTCAGTTGATGGAGGATTGATAGAATTAATCGTATTTATCATTTATATATAAATCAAATTAGAATCCATTAGTCATTAAATTGAGAATATATTTCCTAAATAAAGATGATTTTTTTAAAATAAAAAATACAAGTAACCTAGGTAAATAAAAGATAGAAATATTGCTTCGAGAATATCTTACTAAACTATCCGTTAAAATAGATATGGATAGTACATCAAACGATCTAGAAATAGAATAAATTAATGGAATTAAAGAATGATTATTCTTTAATAATGGAATAGATAATAATTTCGACAAACAATCAACGTCTCGCCAACATAGATTTAGTCCTTGACCACCTACAGGATGAATTTTGTGTGCTGTCTCACCTAAGTAAATATATTTACCAGAAAAAAATAAATAGTTAAGACAAAAATCAATTGGAAAAGATTCTGGCGAATCAATAATAGTGTCAGGTTCAATACCGTAAGGAAGAATTGTAGATAAATAGTCTAAAAATAGAGATTTAGATAAATTCATATTATAAGTACCCTTTAAGATTGATTGACTACATATAACTTGAAATAAATCACCTCCTAATGGTAAAACAGCAAATGGGCCCTCACTATTTAAAATTTCGAATGCTTCATTAGATTTTACCCCTCTAAGAAGAACCTTAGCAGTAATACACATCTGATCATATTTAAAATGAAAAGAGGGTGTGTTAAGCTTTTTTTTTGTATTAGAGCTTGATCCATCTGCAGCAACAATTAGATCATAATTATTGGTATTGGGAATCACAGATGTTGGAATCTTGTTGATATTTTCTAAATTAGATATAACGCTTAAAATTGATAACATTATAAATTTATGTTCAGCAATCCAACCTACTGCTGAATATTTTTGGTCTGGAATAGGTAAATCATTAGTAAGAAATACAAACTTTTTATTTAATTCATAGTCGATTACATTCAGAAATTGAAATGGTACTAAATCCCTTGATAAATTTGACCAGATACCAAGTTTTTCTAATATCTTTCTAGAGGAATGTGTAATAGCGTATGTTCGATCTCGATTGACAAGTTCTTCGTCTGATAGTCTCTCATATAGATCAACTCTACAGCCAGCTTTTGCTAATGAAATTGCGGCCAATGATCCAGTTAATCCAGAACCAATAATTGCTATATTCATAAATACGATTATATCATTTTTTACAAAAAAGATTTAGCCTGAAATTCTCAAATTAACAAATTCCTCAAAGGCAGGTCGAAGAAGAAAAGGATAAGAACCTACCCATAAATTTATTTCTGGACACCAAGCATCACTTATCGCCTGAATTGTATCAAAATCTCTTCTATTGCTAAAAACCACACAGTTAATTCTCATTCCTTTAGTAAGTATATTAAATTTCTTTTGTAATGGAAAACTTATATTACCTATAAATCCATCTTCATCTTCTATATCCAAGATAACGAATGTTCGCTTTTTCTCTAACACCTCTAATCTTCCATCTTGATTAGCTTGCTCCTGTTTATTTTCCACCCTATCTTCCACATAAACATCAGAAATATAACCATCAACTAATGCTGAAAAAGTAAAACTTTTAAACTTAGAATTTTTTCTACTAGCTTCAAGTATTGGTCCCCATAAAATATATAAAAGAAAAACAACACCTAATACCAACCATAGAGAATAGAACTGACTGGTTACTTGACTTTGACTAATTAGCAAAGTAATAACACCACCAATGGCAGAAATCATAATCCGCTGAAAGATTTTCTGAGGATTACCTAATGCTGAATTGAATTGTTTCCCTGTCGCAACAGCAGGAATCAATTTATTAATCTCATTTTGCTTAATAGGAAATAACATTTGTATTAAAAACTATAAAATTTTCTCAAGTCCGTAAACCAATTTATTGAATGATCTAATTTTTTTGATCACTAATAGAACGCCAGGCATGTAGGCAGATCGATCAATAGTGTTATGAGATAACTCATATGTCTCTCCATTTGACCCAAACATGACTTGCTGATGAGCAACAAGACCAGGCAACCTTACGGAATGGAGTCTCAAGCCACTAGCACGAGAACCGCCACGAGAGCCTTTAATTGATTCTTCTTCCTCTACAAAAGATCTATTGAAGTTTGAACGTTGCTCCTCAATCAGTTCGGCGGTTTTGATACACGTACCACTTGGGGCATCAGCCTTTTTGTTGTGATGCATTTCAGTCAATTCAGCGAACTCATAAAAACGGGCTGCTGCGGCTGCGGCTTGCTGCAGCAAAACCATACCTACTGAGAAATTAGGAATAATAGCTGAACCAAGAGAAGCTTTGTCTGCGAATTTAGAAAGATCATCTAACTGATCTGCCGTTATTCCAGTGGTACCAATTACAGGATGAACTCCATAGGCGATTGATGTACGGGTGTGTTTATAAGCAAATTTTGGATGAGTAAAATCAACTAAAACAGCACCATTATTTGAACCATCTTTAGGGACGTTTTGACTTGCAGCACACAAAGAGCCTTCGAAATCACTAGAAAGGAAAACATCTAATTCACCTAACCCCAGCAACGAACCTATGTCTTGACCTTCTTTGTCCTTCTGGTTATCAATTGCGCCAACAAGTTGAAAATCTTTGGATGAATTAATCGCTTTAACAACTTCAGATCCCATTCGACCCATAGCTCCTGCTACTAAAACTGGTATTGATTGATTAGCAGAACTCATTGAATTTGTTTTTGCATTATTATATTTGCTTTTTCATGTAACACGCATTAACTAAATAACACACTAAAGGCCCACTGAACACTAGGCTTGGTCGAATTACCTAAGAAGAAAAGATGTTTACACAGGTTCGCTCAGCAAATCGCAGAGTTTCACCTGTCGAGAATCATAAGCATAAAGCTGTGATGAAGGCTGTTTATGTAGTCCTTGAGCCTCAATATCAAAATGCTCTTACACAGGCTGCTAACTCATTAAATTCGCAAAATGGCCCTATTGGAATTGAACTTAATGGATATTTAATTGAAGAACTTAGAGATACAAACAATTATGAAAGCTTTAAAAAAGATATAGAAAATGCTGATTTATTCGTAGCTTCATTGATTTTCATTGAAGATTTGGCGCAAAAAGTTGTTGAAGCAGTTGAACCTCACAAAGACAGTCTTAAGGCAGCGGTGGTATTTCCATCAATGCCAGAAGTAATGCGATTGAACAAATTGGGAACTTTTTCTATGGCGCAGTTAGGCCAAAGTAAAAGCATCATTGGCGATTTCATGAAGAAGAGGAAAGAAGCGGGCGGCGCTGGATTTCAAGATTCAATGTTGAAGCTTCTAAATACCCTACCCTCAATTCTTAAGTATCTGCCTGTAGACAAAGCACAAGACGCTCGTAGTTTTATGCTTAGTTTTCAATATTGGTTAGGAGGAACTCCAGATAATCTTCGAAATTTCTTATTAATGCTTGGAGACAAATATGTATTTCCAGAACTAAATAAAGAAGAAGAAAAAATTGAAGTTGCAGAGCCTGAAGTTTTCCCTGATTTGGGAATTTGGCATCCTTTAGCTCCAAATATGTTTGAGGATAAAAAAGAATATTTAAATTGGACAGCTTCTAGGGATGATCTATCAAGTAAGGCTAAAAACGGTCCTGTAATCGGACTAGTACTTCAAAGAAGTCACATTGTTACTGGAGACGATGCTCACTACGTCGCAGTTATTCAAGAATTGGAATACAGGGGAGCAACAGTAATTCCTGTTTTTTGTGGTGGGTTAGATTTTTCTAAGCCAGTAAATGAATTTTATTACGATCCTATAAATCCTGATAAACCCATTGTAGATGGGGTTGTTTCACTTACAGGATTCGCACTTGTTGGAGGTCCAGCAAGACAAGATCACCCAAAAGCTGTCGATGCTTTAAAAAAGCTCAATCGACCTTACATGGTTGCTCTGCCACTCGTTTTTCAAACAACTCAAGAATGGGAAGGAAGTGACCTAGGACTTCATCCAGTTCAAGTTGCACTTCAAATTGCAATCCCTGAATTAGATGGTGCTATTGAGCCAATAGTTTTATCTGGTCGAGATGATGCAACTGGCAAAGCTCATACACTACAAGACAGAGTAGATGCAATAGCTGAAAGAGCTATCAGATGGTCATCACTAAGAATTAAAAAACGTGACCAGAAGAAATTAGCTATTACTGTATTTAGTTTTCCACCTGATAAAGGGAATGTTGGAACAGCTGCTTATTTAGACGTCTTTGGCTCTATTTATAGAGTTTTAGAAGAAATGAAGGAAAAAGGTTATGACATAAAAGATCTACCTAAGAATCCAAAAGAACTAATGGAGACATTAATAAATGATCCAGAGGCTTTACAAGGTGCTCCTGAGCTATCAATAGCGCATCGAATGAGTGTAAAAGAATATGAGAAATTAACTCCATATTCTGAGAGACTAGAAGAGAACTGGGGAAAGCCACCGGGAAATTTAAATAGTGACGGACAAAATCTTCTTATATATGGAAAAGAATTTGGAAATGTATTTGTAGGGGTGCAACCAACCTTTGGATATGAAGGTGATCCTATGAGATTGCTTTATTCTAGAAGTGCTAGTCCTCATCATGGATTTGCCGCTTATTACACTTATTTAGAAAAAGTTTGGAAGGCAGACGCAGTTCTACATTTTGGAACCCACGGATCGCTTGAATTCATGCCCGGGAAACAAATGGGTATGAGCGAGACATGTTATCCAGATTCATTGATTGGAGGTCTACCTAATCTTTACTACTACGCAGCAAATAATCCTTCGGAAGCAACAATCGCAAAAAGAAGAGGATACGCATCAACAATTAGTTATTTAACGCCCCCTGCTGAAAACGCTGGACTATATAAAGGTCTAAAAGAACTTGGAGAGTTAGTTGGTTCTTATCAACAATTAAGAGAAAGTGGAAGAGGAATTCAAATTGTTAACGCAATAGTTGAGACATCAAAAAAATGTAATCTTGATGAAGATGTCAAACTACCTGAAAAAGATGCCTCCGAATTAGAAATAGATGAAAGAGATTTGGTAGTAGGAAATGTATATAAACAATTAATGGAAATAGAAAGTCGATTATTACCTTGCGGCTTACACACAATTGGTAAACCAGCCACTGCTGAGGAAGCAATTGCAACCTTGGTAAGTATCGCTTCTATTGAAAGAGAAGATGATGGAATCAGATCTTTGCCAGGATTATTAGCTGAATCAAAAGGAAAAACAATTGAGGAAGTCTATGAAGGTAATAACAAGGGAAAATTAGAAGATGTTGAACTTAATAAATTAATTACAGAAACATCAAGAGAAGCTGTTGGTTCAATGGTTAGATCTCTTACAGGAAGAGATGGGAGAGTAAATATGAAGAAGAATATCTGGACGCTAATTGTTGAGTTCTTGAGAGGAATTGGTTTCGCAATTCCATCACCATGGCAAGCATCTGCTAAGAAAGCAGGTTTTGAAAATGTAAATCAAGGTTCTCTAGATAAGGTCTTTGACTATTTGAGATTTTGCTTAGAGCAAATATGTGCAGATAAAGAGATGGAGAGCCTTTTAAAAGCTCTAGATGGAGATTATGTGATTCCTGGTCCTGGAGGAGATCCTATTAGGAACCCAGGAGTATTACCAAGTGGTAAAAATATTCACGCATTAGACCCCCAATCGATACCAACTGTTGCGGCTGTGGCTTCAGCCAAAGGAGTAGTTGACAAACTTATTGAGAGGCAGAAAGAGGAGCAAGGTACATGGCCAGAGACTATCGCTTGCGTACTTTGGGGTACTGACAACATCAAAACTTATGGTGAATCATTAGCACAAATCCTTTGGTTTGTAGGAGTAAAACCAAAACCAGATTCTGTCGGAAGGGTAAATAAATTAGAACTCCTTTCTCTTGAGGAACTAGGAAGACCAAGAATTGATGTAGTAGTTAACTGCTCTGGAGTGTTTAGAGATTTGTTTATTAATCAAATGGCATTAATTGACCAAGCAGTAAAAATGGCTGCTGAGGCTGATGAACCACTTGATCAAAATTTTGTAAGAAAGCATGTCTTAGAGCAGGCAGAAAAGGAAGGTAAAAGTATTAGGGAATCAGCAAGCAGAGTGTTCTCAAATGCAAGTGGAAGTTACAGCTCAAATGTCAATTTGGCTGTAGAGAATTCAACATGGGAAGAAGAAAATGAATTGCAAGAAATGTACCTTTCAAGAAAAACATTTGCTTTTAATGCAGATAATCCAGGGGAAATGAATCAGAACAGAGACGTTTTTGAATCAGTCATGAAAACTGCTGACGTTACCTTCCAAAATCTTGATTCTTCTGAAATATCATTAACAGATGTAAGTCATTACTTTGACTCAGATCCAACAAATTTAATTAAGAATCTTAGAGATGATGGTAAAGCACCAAGTAGTTACATAGCCGACACAACTACAGCAAATGCTCAGGTCAGATCATTAAGTGAAACTATTCGATTAGATTCCAGAACAAAATTACTTAACCCAAAATGGTATGAAGGAATGCTTAAGTCAGGATATGAGGGAGTAAGAGAGGTTTCTAATAGACTTAATTACACATTAGGATGGAGTGCAACTAGTGGGCAAGTTGATAATTTCGTATATGAAGAATCAAACGAAACTTTTATAAATGATCCAGAGATGAGGAAAAGATTAATGGAATTAAATCCTCATAGTTTTAGAAGAATAGTTGGTACATTATTAGAAGTTAACGGGAGAGGATATTGGGAAACATCAGATGAAAATATTGAACAATTAAAAGAACTTTATCAAGAAGTAGAAGATAGAATCGAAGGGGTTAATACAGAAGATTAATAATATTTTAAATAATTGACTTAGTCATTATTATAACTTGAGAAATTTGTTTAACATCATGAACTCTTAGAATATCAACACCAGCACTTACACATCTAGAGGCTACGGCAGCCATTCCAAATATTCTTTTATTTGGGTCAGTTTCATTAATAACTGATCCAATAAATCTTTTTCTAGAAGCACCTATTAATACTGGGTAATTCATAGAAACGAATTCTTCTAAATTTCTCAGCAAAGTTAAGTTATGATCGACATTTTTTGCAAAACCTATTCCAGGATCAATAATAATTTGCTCGTCTTTAATGCCTTTAGATAGTGCCACATCAATTTGATTGGATAATTCATTTTTTACATCTTTTACAACGTTTGTATATACAGCTAAAGAATCCATTGTCATACTATTTCCACGACTATGAGTCAAAATATAAGGAGATCCATTATTAGCGATAACATTATAGATTTCAGGATCATGTCGACCACCACTAACGTCATTAACCAAATCGGCACCAATATTTAATACTTTCTCTGCAACAGAATGATGAAAGGTGTCTACAGAAATTGGAATCTCTGGATGTAATAACTTTAGTTCTTTTATTAATGGAACTAATCTTTTAATCTCAGTCTCAGGACCTACCTCAGATGCGCCAGGTCGTGTGCTCTGTGCACCAATATCAAGAATATTTGCTCCTTGTTTAATACATAATGATGCATGATTAATCGCAGAGGGGAAGTCTATGTACAGACCTCCATCACTAAAAGAATCTTCAGTGATGTTTACTATTGCCATTATTTGGGTTTCTCGTTCCCAATGCTTAGGCTGGAAATTATTAGATTTTTTCGTAGTTAGCAATTCTGGCAAAATTTGTAGGATCTAGAGATGCTCCTCCAACTAGTACACCATCAATATCTGACATGGACATGATTTCATCAATATTATTTGATTTTACTGATCCACCATATTGAATAATCACATCTTCGTAGCCAATCCACTTACGAATAAGTCCACAAATTCGATTAGCCTCATTGGCTTCACAAGTTTTACCAGTTCCAATAGCCCAGATTGGTTCATAAGCAACTATTAGTCTTTTTACTTCAATTCCTTCAAGACCTTGTTCAATTTGCCTTCGTATAACCCTTTCTGCTTCACCCATTTCTCTTTGTTGAAAAGTTTCTCCAACACAAACAATTGGAATTAACTGATGATCTTGAGCGGATTTTGCTCTTTTATTAATTTGTTCATCACTTTCACTAAAATATTTACGAGGTTCACTGTGTCCAACGATTGCACACTTAACCGAAAGCTCATTAAGCATTAGGGGAGAAACTTCTGCCGTATAGGCCCCACTATCCTCCCAATGAACATTTTGGCTAGATAACGATAGATATTCATTTCTGTCCCTAATAAACTCAGACAGAGGGTATAGGGCTGTAAATGGGGGGGCAATAACAATTTCCCTATCTTTTTTCGGAATATCTTTCAGTAGTGGAATTAATACACGCATGTACTCAATCGCTTCGGTACATGTCATGTTCATCTTCCAATTCCCTGCAATGACCGGTTTACGCACGCTAGCTCCTCATTTTTCGCTTCTTGCCAACTTACGGCCTAGAGGATCAGAATTTGGAACAATGTATGTTTCATTTGCAAAAGAAATTTGATCTCCATCAATTAATTTCCTACCTCTTCTTGTTTCCACCATGCCATTTACTGATATTTTTCCTGACTTAATAATCATTTTGGCTTCACCTCCAGTCTGAACGATTCCCATGAATTTTAAAAATTGATCTAATTTCATTTACGTGCATTTAAATTAAACATTGATAGTTTGATGGAATGAAACAAAAAAACAAAATAAATTTTATTTACCTGATAGGGAAACTAAAGGGACATTTGCCAACATTGCTTTTGGGTGGCATAAGCATGATTATATACGTAATTTGTTGGCCAATACTTGCATGGTTATCAGGCAAGTTAATACCTGCTATTGGTCAAGGCAATACAAAACAAGTATTGATTGTAATTTTACAAGCCTTAATTATTTTTATCATTCAAAAAACAGCACAATATCTTCAAGATAGTCTTTTAGCAAAACCAGCATTAGCTCTAAGCCAAGACTTACGAACAACACTATTTAGAAAACTTCAAAAAACTAATATTATTTTTATCGAAAAACTTTCATCTGGGGATATTGCATACAGACTTACAGAGGATGTTGATCGAGTTGGGGAAGTTATCTATAAATCAATTCAAGATACAACACCGTCGATATTTCAATTATTAGCAGTATTTGGTTATATGATATTTATTGATTGGAATTTATCACTTGCAACGATCATATTAGCGCCTTTAATTGCTTTATTAGTAAGTGACTTTGGAGGGAAAGTATTAAAAGCATCTGAACAAAGTCAAGACAAAATCAGTTCATTAGCAGGTTTGCTATCAGAGGCAGTTCAAGGTCTACCCATGGTTAAAGCATTTGCTGTAGAAGCATGGCTTCAAGATGATTTTGATAAACAAGTTAAATTACACAAAGAGGCTAAATATAAAATGCTAAGGCTTGTAGCCCTTCAGCACCCAATAGTGGGATTAATAGAAATAATAGGTATTTTAGGGATCCTCACAATAGGAACTTATAGAATACAAACAGGAGGTATGTCTAACGAAGAATTTGGTAGTTATTTTACAGCCTTAATAATGTTAATTGATCCAATAAGCCATATTACTACTAACTATAACGAATTAAAGCAAGGACAAGCTTCACTAAGAAGATTAAATGAAATAACAAATAAACCAATAGAAATATCAAGTTCAGAAAGAGGCATTACTCCTGATAGAATAGATGGAAAGTTATCATTTAAGGATGTATGTTTCTCATATAATGATCATAAAGAGGTTATAAATAAAATTAATCTAGATATTGATAATGGAAAAATAATGGCATTAGTTGGACCTTCAGGAGCAGGAAAAAGTACAATCTTTTCATTAATTTTAAAATTCATAGAACCTTCTAGTGGATCAATATTTATTGATAATTATAATTTGAACAAAGTAAACACCAATTACTTAAGAAGATTAATAGGTATAGTTCCACAAAAAACATTTATATTTTCAGGGACCATATCAGAAGCAATAAGATTTGGAAGGCCAACCACTAAAGCAAACATAGTTAATGCAGCAAGAATTGCAAATGCTCATGGTTTTATTGAAGAATTACCAGACGGCTATGAAACTTTTATAGAAGAAAGGGGAAACAATCTTTCTGGAGGTCAGTTACAGAGAATATCAATAGCAAGAGCTTTATTAGGAGATCCAACAATTTTATTGCTAGATGAAGCTACTAGTGCCCTAGATGCTGAATCTGAGGAATCTGTTCAGAAGGGTCTTCAACAAGCTATGCACAATCGAACAGTCTTGGTAATCGCTCACAGATTATCAACAATACAAAAGGCAGATAAAATAGCTGTAATTGAAAAAGGCGAAGTACTTGAAGTAGGTAGCCATAAAGAATTAATTAATCGGCAAGGAAGATATAAGGATTTTTGCGATAAACAATTTATCAAGAGCTATTAAAATAGAATTAATGCTATATTAAAAAGATTATTACTAATTAAATGTCAAATACTCCATCAAGCGAAAAGGAAGCTATTTTAACATTTGAGGATAAAAAATATGACATTAAAACCTTACCCAAAGAAGTACAAGAACTTATTAAAGGAATGCAAGTTGCCGACGCTCAATTAAGGATGCACGAGGACACCCTGAAAGTTCTAGCAGTGGGGCGGCAGCATCTAATTATGCAACTTAAATCAAAACTGGAAACAATAAACCCAATAAACTAATTAATTAAACATATAATTAAGTATAATTATCATTGCCTATAAAATCATAAATAGTAATTGTACTTATAAAGTAATAACATTAAATAATTTGGAGCCCTTAGCGTAGAAGGGCATCGACATGAGAGAATCTAAAGAAAAAATAAAGAGATGAGTACTAAAGGTTATTGGCTTAAGCAGGCCAAAATAGAAAGCACAGCACAATTCATAGAATACGTAAAAACCGTAGTTCCATGGCTTAGGTCCGTTGGTGGAACGATCATTGCTAAAGATGTAAACCAAAATTCAGATTTAAACGAATGGGATGGCGGACAATTAGGAGTAATTGTTGAATTTGAATCAAAAGCAGCAGCTCAACAAGCATTTAACTCATCTGAATTTCAAGAGTACATTAAATATAGTGGAATAGAAAATCAATTATCGCTATCAATAATCGGATAGCTTAATTATCAATATAAAAAATAACTAGAATAAGTTAATTATGATAAGAGATTCCTCAACTCTTCAAAAAGGTCAACTTTTAAGAGTTGAAATAAACGAAGTTAAAGATCGCCTACCTCAAAATATTCTTGAAGACATTAGAAAAGAACCTATTGTCGAATTAGTAGGATACAAAATGGTAGATGGAAATGAATTTGGACTAGTGGTTAAACTAAATAATGGTGAGATAAATTGGTTTTTTGAAAAGGAATTATCTGAAATAATGTAATTAATACCTAGGAGGAGTATATTTTATATAAATAAAAGATACATATTTAGATAACAGATGATTAATAACGTATATTGACAATAATTAAATGAAGAGATTATGCCTTACAACCAAATCACAGTGGTAATTGGTGGACTTATGCATATTCCTGTAATTATACTTTTTCTAAGATTTATTGAAAATAGATTTAATAATAGAAACTGGACTAAGGAAGAACTTAATTACAATAAATTAGTCTGAAAATATATTAACCAGAAAATATTTATAATTAGCCTAATTAAGCATAAGTAATATTATAAAGAATGAAAACTATTATAATTACAGGCCCATCTGGCTCAGGGAAGTCTTATCTAAGTAAAAAGATTTCTAAATCATTTAATAATTCGATAGTAATAAAAACAGATTCATATTATAAAGATAATATATTCATCAAATTTTTATCAATATTTCAATATGATATATATGATAGGCCTATAAGTTTCATGAAAAATGAAATAAAGAAGACAATTAGGTCTATTCATAATAAAGAAAGATTAATATCATTTTATAAATATGACTTCAAAAGAAAAGATTCAAAAAGATCAAAAGTAAGTATTAACTATGAAGGTGACAGTCAATTCCTAATATTAGAAGGAATATTTGCTCATAGATTAGATTTAAATTACAAAGAGACTATAAATATTGTATGTGAAGAGGAAAAACAAATTTGTTTTAAAAGAAGACTAAAAAGGGATCAATCAGAAAGAGGAAGAGGGACTAGTGAGGTCTTTAATAAATTCGATAAGTCTTGGCATTTATTTTATGAAAATGTACAAAAATATCTTAATTACTATAAGGTATTTTCAATAAGTACACTTGATAAAGTTAGTTACAATAAATTAGTTGAAAAGTTACTAAACGAAAAAAAAATAAACTAAGAAAAATAATTCATTTACTTTTCTTAGTTGTTGTTTGAAAATTAAATATGATGTTTCTACTTTTTAACCTCTGGAGCATTCATTCCATCATAGTCGGGACCAACCATTAACCCTACAATTGCAAATAAAGCAATTGAAGCAACTCCAACCAGAACAGCCGTTGGGGCTGGAGTACTAGTAAGGCCAGCAATTAAAAAATTACCCATAAAAAGATTGATAAAGCTAGTTATAAATAGCAGAAAAAGGAATCAATTTATTAATTATTAACTAGTTTTGAACCAAAAAATCTAATACAGACATTTTGATACAGATATAAGAAACTAATGTTTAAATGTTAAATATATTCTATACAAAGTTAAGTGTTAATCGTACGCGCAATGTTTAAAGAATAGGCCTGCAAGAAATAATTTGCCTAAGATACAATTATTTTAAAACAAAAAAAATGGGTAAACATGGAAAACATATCAACCCACTTAATTTAACTAGATAGACTATTTAGATGTATTTGGATCATTGAAACCATCGTAATTAGGACCAACTACGACAGCCATAATTCCAAATAGAGCCATAAACGCGATACCAACGATTGGAGCAGTAGGAGCTGGTGTACTTAGTAGTCCAGCGAAAGTTAAAGGAAGCATGTTCTTTAGTAAGACCCAATATAAATACCAGCCATTAGGGAATATGACCATTGAAATTTTAATTTGTAACATTTAAATCAAGCTTAAGTAAGCTATGACTGGGTTTATAAAGAGAATCATGAAGAAATCTTAGTAAAACTCAAATTTTTGAAAGATAGCCACTCTGCTGCTTAAAAAACAGATTGATTCATTCAAAAATAAAAAATATAAAAGATTAAAAATATAATTTAATATCCATTGAACTTCAATCAAAATATAAGAAAAGAAGTAAATTTGCTAATATAAGAAAATAAAATCAATATAAAAGTGTCGAAGTGATTTCTAACCTACGTCCAATAACACCCGTTGATGAATTTGAACAAGCCTGTATAAAAGCCAATTTAAATAATAAAGAACAAAAGATTATTGACCACATTAGATATGTTGGTGTATTTACTCAACCGTCACTCACTAAAGATCTTAAATTAGAATCAAAGCCACCAATATTATCTGTGCTATGTGAAATTTGCAGAAAAATAGGTAACCATATGCCAGAACACTTTAGTAATATCAGAGAATGGTCAAAAGAAATTAATGAGCATAAGGTTAAATGGGACGGTGACCTAGTGTGTTCACTCGCATGGAATAAAGACGGAGAACGATTATCACCAGAAAATGGCACATGCTTGTACCATACATTTGCTGTACACAAAGAATTATTCCAAGGTCTGGATTAAATTTCTAATCTAGATAAATGGTTATCCCTGAAAAAGGTACTCAAACAAGACATTATTAAAACCTAACTCTTCGGCTGAAAATTCAAGCATCAAATTATCAGATTCTATTTGGGAACGGAAGGATCTAATTTCTTCGGATTCTTCTCCTGATGGAGGAATGCCGTCGACAACATCAAAGATAATGTTTTGTCGATCAATTTCTGCAAGAACTTCATTTGCCATAAGGATCAAACTTAGTACTAATTAATACATAGCCAATATCTTGCAACTGTAAAAGCAAATAAAACATTCCTTTACGAAAAAGGCAGGTTATATAAATGGCGAAAGCTGAGATATTTAAAGATCAGCCCAAAAATCATTATGACTAACACTTTCATACAGAAAAGCACAACAACTTTACATAAATTCACTTATGATTTAATTTCTTAGTTCATTAGGTATTTGAGCGTGCTTGAGCAAGTAAAAATTTTGGAGTCAGAGGCAAAGGAAAAGCTCGTTGTAGCAGTAACTATGGCCACAGGTAGGCAAGGTATTGGTGTCGTTAAAGAATTAAGCCAAACAGATAAATACCAAATACGTGCTATCACAAGAAATATAAAGAGTACAAAGGCTCTAGAGCTAGGAAGCCTAAACAACGTTGAACTAGTCAAGGGAGATTTAATGGATCCTGAAAGCCTTAAAAAAGCTTTTGAAGGAGTAGATGTGATTTTTGGAAATACAACACCTACAAAAGGATGGAAAATTTTTAGAGGCAGTATCGTCAGATCCTATGAAATGGAGCAAGGTTATAACTTAATAAATCAAGTCAAAACTGCCTACGAAAAAGGACACCTAAATCACTTTATATTTAGCTCAATTAGTAAAGCAAAAGACCCACTAAAAAATGATCCGGCTCCAGGACATTTTACGAGTAAATGGGATATTGAAGAATATATAGAAAAATCAGGTCTTAAAAAAATTACTACTGTTTTAAGGCCCGTTAGCTACTTTGAAAACTTTGAAAACAAATTACCTGGCTATACAATTTCAAAGAACATTTTTCCAGGAATAGTTGGCAAGAATTTTAAGTGGCAAACAATCGCAGTAGAAGATATAGGTAAATGGGTTAGAGGTGTTTTATCGAAATCAGAGAAATATAAAAATCAATCTATCAATATTGCCGGCGAGGAACTAACAGGACTGGAAATGGCTATGACGCTTCAAAAAATAGTTTCTTCAGAAGGAATAAAAACAAATTATGTAATGATCCCTAGATTAGCAATTAAGTTATTGGAATTCGACATTGGCGTTATGGCTGATTGGATTGAAAGATCAGGGTATGGAGCTGATATGAATAATCTTCAATCGATTCAGAAAGAGTTAAATATTTCTCCTACATCACTTAAAGACTGGCTAAAGACAAAACTTAAAAGACAAAATAAGAAACAAAATTCATGGGCAAGGGAGTGGAAATCATCTCAATGGAAACTTCAATGGGATAAATAATAAAGAATATATAATTCAGTAAATAAAAGTTTATAAACCATTTACCTCAATTGATTTTGCAATTGATCTTAGAAATTCAACAATCTCACTATCAGCACAATTTGTATCAGCCTTAAGCTCTACACATAAATCTCTAATAGATACATTAGTTGACCACCAAATACCTGACGTTTCTGTATCGTCAAAGTTAAATTGGGACATTAGATTACATCCAAGTACAACCTAGGATAATTTTTGAGGATCAGTAGATGAATTATCTAAAGTTTTCAATTCATCAGGCACCTCCATATCTAAACCTTCTAATAATTTTTTTAAAAGGATTTTATTGTTAATTTCATTTTTGCCGGATCTGAAATTTAGAAAAAAGTAAAAAAGAAAACCAAAACCAAATAATAGAAAAAAGGAATATAAATATGTACTGTTGATCATTCAGATAAATAATTACATTTTTATATTGATACCAAATCAGATAAAAATCAATAAAAGTAAAAAAAAAAAAATAACTAAAATGCTTGAACAAACACAATCAGGGATTAAACGAATGCGTATATTAAGTATTTATAACTAAAAGATTTCGTCTATTTCGCGATGGCCTCTTTTTCGAGAGGATCTAAGGGAATAGAAAATTCAAGTAAATTATCAAAACCAAAAGCAAATAAAATTTATTATAAAAAAAGAACTGATTTAATTATTTACATTTACAATTGAATAAAATATCAAATAAGAGCTTAATATATATTTAAATAATTTTAAGATTAATGGTAACGAACATAAGTTATATATTTTTAATCTCAATGCTATTAATTCTTGGTGGGTGGGCTTTTAAAGCATTGATATCGATAGCTCAAGGGAAACCCGTAGAAATTAATCTCAAAAACCCACTTAATCTGAAGGCAAGATGGCCCAAAGAAACTAAAGAGAAGTAAATAATTATCTAAGAACTAAAACATAAAGTTTTCATTGCGTTATAAAGGCTTTTGGTCAATTAGCATTAATACAAAATTTACATGGTTTAAAGTAATTAGAAATGCTTGAATCCTTAGATCCATTCCAGCAACTACTATTAGGCGTAACTAGTGTTGGGGTACTAATGATACTTTTAGTTATTATCCTTACAGCAAGTCCTAACTTTGAAAACACAGATAGATTAAAAAAGATCTTAGACTTTCTTGAAAAAAAGAAATAAATTCTTAAGTAAAAGAATCGTGACTACAAATCATTTTAATAACAGAAAAACAAGATTCTTGAACATAGCTAATATTCTCAAAGGATAACTTAATCAGATCAATCTCTAAAATATAAGTAACGTTGGCAGTAAATAATCATTGCTAGAGATGCAAAAGGAATTCTTTGACAATAACAAATATCTAATTTGTGCAGGCTTAAGTACTTTATCTCTAGTATTTATGTCAATTTCAACTATATCCGTATCTAAGTCGGTTAAGGAGTTATCAGCTGACTTGGAGCCGATTTCAACATGGGCTGTCTCACAAAATGAATGCATAACAAAAACATTTCGTATCGACGGGAAAAATACACAAGGAATGCCCTCAAAGGTTTGGAGCTGCAATGGAGGAGGACAATAGGTTATCTTCTTTCGATTGGAAGCCTAGGATTCACCCCATCTCTTTCCAATTTCATATCCCCATAGCTTTGCAAGTTCAACGACATCTTCATGTGTTTTACAACTAGTAATTAATTTATACTTTTCAGGCGAACTATTAATTAATTTAACTAATTGATTTAATTGTTCAATTTTATATAAAAACCTTTCATAATCTTTTTTTGACATTTTACTTTAATTTTAAAAAATAAATTATATAAATATTTATTCTAGTGAATTTAGAGAAATTAAAATAATTTGTAGAAGATAATATTAAAGATATCACAGTGATAATTAAGACTGTGAATGGTAGGGTTGTTTCCAAACATATCTATCTATAGCATAATCCTTTTTTACTGCAACACAATTAGTGGCTATGTGCCAAAGAGACTTGTGAATTGGGGTGGGATTATATAGGTATACTTTAGGAAATTTATTTTTCAATATTCTCGTTGCAAGTCTTGCATGATAGTGAGGAACTGTTGGTTCAATATGATGAATGGCGTGAGTAGAACCTATAGAGTGATGAAGAAAATCAAATATCCTGCCATAGGGTCTATCTATAGATAAGAAGGCTCCTCTCATATAGGAGAATTGACTAGCACCAAGATGTGGAACATCAGTATCTGTATGGTGGAGCCATGTATAAATAACTAGCCAAATATTAACAACAATAAGAGGACCTAAATAAAGACTAATCATAGAATTAAGTCCAAAATTTATAGACCAAAGGATCAATAAAAGGAGCATAAAACCAATTCCCCAGTCGGAGATCCATACCTTTTTAGCCCATATGGATGGCCAAAGTTTTTTCGAGAAGGGAGCTGTTGGCCAGAAATGATTACTGGTCCCATATCGAGGTCCGCCTGTTTTGCCAAGTAGTAAGTAAGCTGGCCATCCCAGAATCAAGTGAAGAAACAGTTGATTAAATCCATATAGAATTTTGCCAAAAAACAACGAAGACTCCATTTCATTCTCTCCACCTTTTTTTTCGGATTTACCATCCCCTGAGATCACAACAGGAACATGGGTCTCTCCATCCGTTATGTGATTGGTAAAAGCATGGTGAACAGCATGCGATCTTTGCCACGAAAAGTATGGAACTAATAAAAAAGAATGCAGACAATATCCGACAACTGTTTCAAGTTTACGATTATCAGAAAATGCACCATGTCCACATTCATGAGCTAAAACCCATAGCCCCATTGAAGTTGTCCCAGAGAGAATTGCATATAAAATCCAAATTGGAATCATCCCCTTGGTAAGAGGGATAGAAAGACCTATCAAAACAACAAAGATCTGAATAACTACTGTCCTGGAGAGATAAAAAAGAGATCTATTAGTTTGGCGAGTAAAACAATGCTTAGGTATCGCATCTCTAACTTCTTTTCTAGAGGGAATATCATCCAGTGAAATATCTAATGCTTTCCCATTAAGACCAGAAGGAAGAAAAGTCCTATTATTAGTTTCGGTATTGACCCTCTCGAATCTAGTAAACAAACTTTTTTTCAATTTTTAGAAGATGATTACTGATCATATACGACGTTACTCTGCAAGAGTGCTATGAGGCTATAGGAATTTCTAACTTTCACAAAAAATAGTTTATAAAAGTCTCATAATGTCTAATTAAAAGCAATTTATTTGCCTTTAATATCAAAAAAAACAAGTAGAAATTCATAAAAAATACTTATATGTAGAAAATTTAGTTCTTCCTACTTTCTGGATATTCAACCGATCCATCTGCCTTCCTAACTGGCTTTGAATATAGAACTCTTAATAAACCTTTTGTATCCATATTAGGACTAGTAATAAAAAAGCTTACAAGAAAGAAACCACCAAATAAAACTAATACAATTACAAGAGGCAAGTTAAGACCCATCTCTGAAAAAGATAATGAAAAAAGATACATTCTAAGTACTAATAAATAAATATAAGAATTCTAATATTAAACGAATTGATTAAAAGATAAACAAATGTAAATGAATACTAATTATCTATAATTGAATTTTTTCATAGGGAATCTCAACTATATCCTTGTTATCTACAAATACATTGTAAGTATTTTTATTTTTTTTGAAACTTACATTTTTAAATGGTTTACCGTCAATAAAATGCATCGCGGAACCGCCTTCAATAGAAATGCAATTAGTTAATTTTTCTTCAAGTAGTATTTTTTTTACATAAGGAATACGTGCAGGTTCCTCATCATAATGAGGACAGCAAGTCCCACTAATAAAATTCAAACAAGGTAATATCCTTAATTCTTTATCCCAAGAGTCGGTAATACCACTTGTAAACCAACAAATTGCTCCTGCACTCACCCCGCTCATGATTACCCCTTTATTGTAAGCATCTTTAAGTAATTGACTCATTCCCCAATCATTCCAAATCGCAAGCATGCTTTTTGTATTTCCACCACCAACAAATATAATATCTTGATCCATAATATGATTTTCTATATCGATAGTTCTTTTAAAAAATTCAATGTGACTTGGAATGCACTTTAGGCGAGTAAAAATCGAATAAAAACGTACTATATAGCTATCATTATCACCAGTTGCTGTTGGTAAGAAGCAAATTTTTGGGTAATCTTTACCTGAAATACTAAGTAAATATTCTTCGATCAACTGAGATGAATTTTTTCTCCCAAAACCACCACCACCTATTGCGATAATATGTTTTCTCAAGGGTTAAATATATTACTTTTATTATATTACACCGAATAAATACATAACAGAAAAAATATCTAAATGTTTAAATAGAAAGATTTTAATTATTTAAAATCTAAACTTACCATGGAATAACACTGCTATCCCAAGCTAAAAAATTACCTGAGTCAGGAGGTTTTTGCGAAGAAATAATATTAATTAAGTATTCTGTTGATTGAGCAGGAGTAAAAAGTTTACCTTTAGGAACAGCAGATTGAAAAGGTTTTGATAATTTCGTATCACAAGTCCCTGGATGCAATATAGATACAATTGATAAAGGGAATTTTCGACGCCATTCAATACTGAGAGTTTTTAAAAACTGATTCTGAGCAGCTTTAGAAGCCCTATATGAATACCACCCACCAAGCCTATTATCGCCAATACTTCCAACCCTGGCACTCAAACTTGCATAGGAGAATGGTAATTCTGGTCTGATAAATTTTTCTATACTTTTAGCAATCAAAATTGGTGCAATTGAATTAATAGAAAAATTCTTGATAATATTAGAGCGACTGATATGAGAAAGTCTCTTTTCAGGTTTTAAATGAGTTGAGTGAAGAAAACCGCTGGTATTTATGACTAGACGAAGGGGTTTGTTAAATAGTGAGATTTGTTTTTCAAAAGATATAAATGAATGATCATTATCTAAATCTAAATATATCGCATTTTGACTTTTTAGATTTCGCCCACATAAAAAAACATCCAACTTTGGTGATATAGTTGTCAAATAATCTGACATACATTTACCAATACCGCCTGCACCAATAATTAGAGCTACTCCATCCCAATCTCGAATTGTCATGATATTAAGAGGTTAAACTCAATACTAGAGAAATCTTTTCACCACCGAGAGTTCAAATAAACTAAATTTATCTACATAAATCATCTAATATAATAATTAATGTATATAATGATAAAAATAGATTGATATCATGGAAAATGACTGGTTGTATGAATTTCAAACATATATAAAGAAATTTGCACTTCTAATAATTCTGATTTTGATTATATTAGTAATAATATCAGTGATATATTAATGTCGTAAAACAAAGGAAATTAATAAACTAATCCACCATATAAAAAATCTTCAGTTATATTGAAATAAAAAAAAATGACGATAAAAGCTACTTACTACGGAGCGAATGGTTGGCTTATTGAATTGGATAAAACAAGAATTTTGATTGACCCTTGGTTAAATGGAGATTTAACTTTCCCTCCAGGAGATTGGCTAATAAAGGGGGAACTGGCTAAAGAAGTTGAGATTCCTAGAAGCATTGATTTTTTATTACTAACTCAAGGCCAGCCTGATCATGCCCATCCGCCAACACTAAAGAAAATAAATAAAAGTATTCCAGTCATAGCTTCACAAGCAGCTAGTAATGTTGTAAGTAAAATTGGTTTTACAGAAATAAACACACTAAGACCAGGTGAAGCTTTTAAAAAGAACAATATAAATATTCAAGCTACATCAGGTGCATCAGTTCCAAATATTGAAAATGGATACATTATTGAATCAGGCCTAGATTCAATTTACATCGAGCCACATGGTTTTCTTGACAAACAAATTAAAGCTAGAAATATAGATTTATTAATAACACCAGTAATAGATTTTTCATTACCACTCGCAGGTAAATTTATTAGAGGTAAAACAGTACTACCTCAATTATTAAAGTTATTTAATCCAACAACAGTATTAGCAAGCACAACAGGGGGAGATATAACTTTTACAGGCTTAATTAATAATCTAATCAAAGTTGATGGTTCAGTTGAAGATAAAACCTTGTTGAAAGATAGTAGTGCTAGTTTAATAAGTCCTGAACCATTAAAAGAATATAAATTCGAGAAAAACTAAACAAAGAGAAGTCCTCTATATATTATTTTTCTCGACTTGAGTAATATAAAATTGAGAAACTTCATTTAGCATTTTTATGACGACTTCGTTACTACACCTTGTTCTTTCTTGAAGTCTCATACAAGCTTCTTTGATATTTACAAAGGCATCTTCCCTCATTTCAGATAGTTGTTCTTCTGAATATCCTGCCTTACTCATTTTTACTTAAAAATTATATTGATATTAGTATACCGATACGTCAAAGTACCAAAATTAAACTAAGTATTAATCAAATCTGATAATGACTTAAATTGCTTACGATATTTGACAAGTGTTTTTAAATCTGGAAAACCTTCTGATGATAGATTAGTTATGAATGATTTCTCAAAGCCTAGTATTGACTGTGCAGAACCTTTCTCAGCATCACTGCTAAATAAAGGCTTTGTCTTCTCATATAGCTTATTATAAACATCTAGATCAGATTCGTTATCAAAAACAGAACCATCTTCTGCTGTAAAAGATTTTTTATTAATACTTTTAAACAAATATAGTCCAAGAAATACTATTGCAACCAAGATAAAAATAGCTATAGCTATTAATGTAATATCCATAAAATTAGTAAGAATTTCAAACTATCTTAGTTGAAAAAGAAAGGAAATGGGAAAATATCGTTATTAAATTGAGTAGGATCACTTAATGCCAAATCGAAGTTATGTGTGATTGATTTATAACTGACACATTAAATAGATATCTATATAATAAAAATGTACGAATATTTAAGTAAAGTGAATTTAAACTTTGTAATAGTTATTATATTTATATTAACTATGTGTATATTTATTTATTTAATCAACAGGCAAAAGAGAAATTCTTATCTCAATGCCGGTAAAAAGTGGGATAGAATAGTTAATGAGCTAAGAAGAAGAAAATAGACTTTTTAATTATATTCTCCTGGTACATCATTCTTTTGTACTGTAACTCTTCCAACTTTTTTACCTGAAAATCGAAGCAATTCATCGCCTGAGAATTCATACCCTTTGCGTAAGGCAATCAGGGCAACGTCATCTGCGGTTGAGGATGAAAGAACCTCATCTTTTAAAATGTCGTCATTCTGCATTTCCTTTAAAAATCTTCTTAAGTGATCTAATGACATTTAAGAAAAGCAAATACATTAATTAGATTAAACACCTTAGAATATCAAAGACCTATTTAATTAAATATTAATAAAATAACAACAAAATATAAATATTTAAAGAGTAACTTAATCAATGATCAATATAAAATGTAGAGTTAATACTTTACTAAACATAAAATGAAGGCAATCTTAATTATATCTATTATACTTCTTACTTATTCTGGAACAGCCTATTCATATCCTGAAAGTCAAATGGATGACTGCGTTTCAAGTGCTTTAGGCAATCCTGCAACTAAGTCAATATCAGAAAATGCAATAATAAACTATTGTGATTGTGCTCTAAAAGCAATTATTGATGAAGATAAAGATATTAGAGAATCAGGATACGAGTGTGCTCAAAAAAACTTTAATTAATTTTCTTAAATATAAACAATTTATGTTATGAACTTAAATATAAATATTCTAATAAAACTTCATATCAGACCTACCCCAATCGTTAGGCAATGCCAATACCCAATCATCAATAGAAGTTCCTAACCATTCCTTATATTCTTCAAATATACATCTTCTTATATTGGCATCTGATGCAGATTCCATTCGAAGCACTGCATAAGAGACAACTTTGTGAAGGGTCAACTTCAAATCACTATCATCACTCATTTGACAATTTCGAAACTAATAACTCAACACATAGCAATAAAATAAAAAAATAAAAACATAGATCTTTATAAGATCATTAATTAGAATGACTTTTAATGTGGCTAAATTGAGAGTAAAGGAACTTGCAGAAGCCCTAGGCGTTGATCCTCCTGAAATAATTGCAACATGTACGATCTTACAAATACCTGCTTCATCACCTCTATCATCATTAACAATAGAGCAGAGCAAAGAAATAATTGACTATATTCAAAAGACAAACCCCAAGCAAAATATTGATGAGGAATAATTTTGACAACAAAAATGACTCAAAAAAATTATAAACTTAAATTTTCTTGAATAACAAAGCAAAATATGATCTAACTATGTATGTAAAATACTAAAAGAAAAAAAAGATTAGAACACATCTAAAGATCATTAGCTTCTCTAAACAAAGCATCTTGATAATCTGATTCTTTTTTTAAAATTTCCATTTTAATTGGGTCAAAATGATCTATGAGTGACTTGCCAAACTCAAAAATTTCCAAATCAGATAAACCCTGATCGCGTAAACCTGCAAGAATTGAAGATATGTCTTGGAATGCATCCTTACATAATTCTTTTTTATCTTCAGCTGTAAGAGATTGCATATCAGATGATTACTAACACATTTAATTCAATCATACTATAAGTAATGATAGAAAATGGATGATTATATAATAGGCTAGATTTATACCAATAGAAATAAAAACGAAAAAATATTTAATTCAATTTTTACTATACTATAAAAATTAAGACTTAAGAATTAAATTGAATCTGATAAAAACAAATAAATTTAGAGGCTATCTAAAAGTTTGGGGAGCGCCAATATCTTTACTCATATTCTTATTTTTATTCGGTGCTTTAGGCTATCGATTTACAGAAGGTTGGGATTGGGGAGACTGTTTATGGATGGTATTGATAACCATTACAACAATAGGCTTTGGTGAAGTTGAAGTTTTGAGTTCGGCTGGTCGGGTTATAACTTTTTTAATCATCGGAGGGGGATTATTTGTAGTTCAATTAACTCTTCAAAGATTTATACAATTATCTGAACTAGGATATTTCATAAAATTAGAGGAGCTCCGATTAAGGAGATTAATTAGAAGAATGAAAAATCATGTAATTATATGTGGATATGGTCGTACAGGTAAAGAAATTGCTGACCAATTATATTCTGAAAAAATATCTACACTAATAATAGAAAACGACCCTACAAGAAAAACCGAAGCTGAGGAAAAAGGATTTAACGTCTTATTAGCAGATGCAACAATGGACGAAACATTATTACTAGCAGGAGTAAACAATTGTCGTAGCTTAGTGGTTACTCTTCCAAATGATGCAGCGAATTTATATGTTGTTCTTAGTGCAAAAGCTCTAAATGATAGTTGCAGATTGATCGCTAGGGCAGCGAACGAGGAAGCTGCTAGTAAATTAAAACTCGCAGGAGCTGATGCAGTAGTCAGTCCATATGTTGCGGCAGGGAGAACAATGGCAGCCTCTGCATTAAGACCTATAGCTGTAGACTTTATAGATTTACTTGCAGGTTCAGATTGCGAAATAGAAGAATTTAAGCTTACTGAACATGTTGAAACAATTGAGACTTTCAGAAGTCAACATGAATATGTTTTTGAAATTTCAAAACGAGGAGAAGCACTACTTTTAGCAACTAAAGTCTCGGGTCAATTAATAGGTAATCCTAAAAACAAGGTATCTATCTCTCCAGGCATGATTTTGATATTCCTTGGAAGTCAAGAACAATTAAATAGGATTCGAGTTCACCTTAAAGAAGTTTTAGTAAAAACAACATAGTTAATCTTTGAAAACAATCCAGCGAGGGTTAACACTACAAGAAACACTTAACACCTTAAAAAAAAAATGATTAGAACAAAATGAGTTAATTTTACGCGGATGTCATTACAAACAAAAGAAGAGTCAGCTGCTGAAATAGAAACAAAAATTGAGTCAACAAAAATCAATGGGGACGTATTTTCTAAAGACTACGTAGATTTCTTGAGCGAAGCTGGCTGGAGATTAGAAAAAAAACTTCCATCAAATAGTACAAAATATTCTGACTTGCTAGAAGATACCGATTGGAAATCAAATGACATTGATATTAGATCCTCTAAACATTACAGAAGAGATCTTGATGCATTGAGTTGATACTTTTCGTATTCAGTTAAAGCTACTATTTATATATACATCTAATTATGAGATGTATATTAAATTTTTATCAAAAGAGATGGATTCCGAAAATCAATCGTGGAAAGTATGGGTTTTTGTTTTTTGCCTCAATGTAATTGCTATTGGCGGAGCTTTTTACCTTAAATCAATTGGAATTGACCTTTATGCCTTCAGGGGTACTTCCTGATTTTTAGTCAGGATGACTTTAACGATGAAAAAATCAAATTTAATAGGAATAGATTAAATGGAAAAAGAAAACGAAACCAAATGGAAAAAAGCATTAGATAATATATTAATTTATAATCTTTATATTTTAATAATAGGTTCCTTATATCTAGCTTTTAGTTTTGTATTAAGTGTTAATGGGAACTCTCATTTTTATAATTTATTTCAAAAACTCTGGTATCCAGTATTTATTCCATCGTTAAGCTTATTCTTTACAGCCATATTGGTTGAAGCTGTAATAAACTCTATAGTTGATCGTAAGAATAAATAAACTCATGAAAGGTTAAGCTTTCAACATTTATGACCAATCAATTGTCTTAAAAGATAATTGGAATAAAATAAATAAGATTTAAATTCAAAATGAGATTTAAAGTTTCTATGATTAATGATCAAGGTAATTGCCATGAAGAGACTGTTATCGCCAACAATGAAGAGGAAGCAAAAAAAAATGTGCTGGATTTTAATCCCCATTCAACGGTATTAGAAGCTACTTGGGTCTATAAATAATTTTTAAATAAAAAAATAAATGGAAGAACTTACCTATAAGGATCTGAGCAACAAAGAATTAGACACTCTTAAAGATATGTATATATCAAGTCGAGTTAACTCTATGACCGAAACTGATCTAAGGAAATTTGTTAAGGAAATAATTATCGATCAAATCAAAGGAACTGTAGGTAATGCTGAAGAGAAGGAAGCATGGGAAGAAATAAAAGATCATTTCTCTGAAGACTTAAGTACAAAGATTCTTGAAGTGAAAGAAAAATGCAATAAAAACCCTAAGGTTGAACAAAAAAGTCAAGAAGAGATTGAGTTTGACAGAAGACTTGGTCTTCTAAAGCAACAACAAGAAGACGAGTCAAGCAAAGACATGTGGTAAGTTTAAACATCATAAATGTTGTTTAATTTTGATATATATCACTGATAATGACTATATTTCAAGAGAGAAAGATAGCGACAAGACGAAATAAGAAAGAAAAGAAAAGAAAAATAATTAATCTAGTGGATCTATATTTTAATTCATTCCAAAAACTTAAATATTTACCTGAATAAACAAATAAAGAAATAAAGGCTAGTCCAAATGAAATTCGCTCAATCCAAACAAGTGACTTAGATATAGCGATATTTAAGTCATTAATATATAAAGATATAACTACTAATGTAAGAAAAAAAAATAATAATAATAATAATATTGATTTTAAACAAATTCCGAAAGTTAAAATAAAAGGATAATTAAGTATGGAAATTCTTTTTTTTATCTCTTTAATATGAGTGTTTTCTAATCTAAAATACTCAGTTTGAGGGATTCTGAACTTTTTATAGCGATTATGTAACTCTCTTTCTAATTTCACAAAATCAGCAGTATATAATTTAGCAACAACGTTATCTGGCTTGAGTTGTCTCATCCTATTCTCAAAGTTTTTTGTTATGCCAATCTTATATAGATCTTTATTTCTTATTAAGTAAAGCCAACCACTCATGTCAATTTAAACTATTACTTATTCAAGATTAATAAGTAAATTACGCCGCATCACTTTTTCTAATTGAATTAAATTTTTCTCTCATCGTAGGATTATTTCTGGTCAATCTTTTAACCGAAACATCTTGTGCTTTATCATTAGCTAATCTAAGGTTTCTATCAGCGCCAAGTAATGCATCTTTGGTTTTTTGCAAGTGATTAATAGATTTATCAATCTCCATAATTGCTGTTTCAAAACGTTTTGAAGCTAGAGCATAATTTTTACCAAAAGAATCCTTAAATAGTTCAAGGCTATTTTCAAAATTTGTAATATCAATATTCTGCTCCTTAATAGCTGCTAGTTCTGATTTATACTCTAGAGCCTTAAGTGAAGCATTCCTTAATAAAGAAATTATTGGTAAAAAACATTGCGGACGAACAACATACATTTTTGGATACCGATATGAAAAGTCAACAATTCCAGCGTTAAATAAATCATTATCAGATTCTAATAAAGAAACTAATACAGCATATTCGCAATTTTTTTCTAAACGATCTTTGTTTAACTCTTTAAGAAAATCCTCATTCTTCTTCTTGCTAGAAGTGCTATCACATTCGTTCTTCATCTCAAACATAATAGATACTATTTCGTTTCCTTCACTATCACAGTCACGAAAAATGTAATCACCTTTACTACCAAAACTAGCATCATTATCTTTATCAAAATAGGCATTAGGAAAGGCTGTCGCCCTTAGTCGATTAAATTCATTTTCGCAATGTTGCTCAAGAGACTCACCAACCATTTTGGTGGACAATTTTGTTTTCATATCACGAAGTCTCTCAATTAAATCATCTCTATCTTTTAACTGAATTTCATATCTCATTTTTATAGATTTTTCAGATAATTCCTTTTGAAGCTCGACTTTATCTAAGTTATTTTTGAGTTTTTCATACCCTTCTTTTAATTCAGTAATTGCGTCAGATACAGCAAGTTTTTTATCAAATTCATTCTTTTCTCTTGTTTTCTCCAATAAATACTCAAGTGAGTCTCTCTCTTTTTCAAAGGCATGCTTAATCTTGTTCACAGTCATAGTTTTTTCAGCCTGGGCAGAAATCAATTGAGACTGAAGGCCTTGCATTTTTTTTTCATTTACAAATGCTGCCTCTTGCATTTGTAATCGAAGATTTTGAATAGCAAGATCAACGGATTTCTGTTTATCCCTTTCAAGAATTACAAGTCTTTTCTTCATTTCATCTTCAAACTCCTGATCTCTCACCTGCTTAATAATATTTGAGTAACTATCTTCATCAATGCTGATCGTACTACCACATTCAGGACATTTGATTTCATTCATAACTGATCAAAAGAGACACACAATCTATTTTCTCTTTTTATCTTGTTTCGCTTCAACAAGCAAGAATTATGTTAAACCCAAAAGCCAGTAATCCAAAGGGATGAGGTTAAGGCTGGATAGTTAGAGAAAGAAGAAATCAGATTAGATTATTCTTTTGATCTTGGGTAGATTCTAGATAAATCTCCTTTATTTGACTTAATAGCCGAAGATTTCCACTCGTACCATTTTTATATTTCTTGAATAGTCTTCCTCCTCCCAAATCTGATTTTGAAATATCAAGATTCCACAAAGTATAAAAAAAATGAGAACACCCAAAAAGATATGCCAATCAAACATTATTGATGCATTTGAATAACGAACATAGGCTATGACTTTCAACATAATGTCCCTTATGAACGCATCCGTCCAAAAACTTGATAAATACTAAAGTACTTTTAGTACAAGTGAGGTTTTTCACCAGAACCTCATTAAAAGCTTAAAGGTGATTAATTATATAGTTATTAAAAATTTGAAAAATCTTATTTTGTTTGAGCAATAATTTTTACTACACAATATATCTTTATATACAAAATAAAATAAAATTGAGAAGTATTGAATACAACAAAATGACATTACTGAACTTTGCTCTTGCTCACTCAGAGCTAGGCATAAGCCATTTTACAACAGATTTAATCCTTGTTCTTTCTTTCGCAATAGTAACAGCACTTCCAATGTCTTTATTACGACCTCAGATACAAGAGGAGAATGTCAAGAGCAACGTTTTCAAAAGCTGAAGCTAAGGATTTTATTCGTTTATAAGTATCAATAAGTCGTCAACTAAAAGCATACGATAATATAAATCAATATATAAATTATTATGTTAATAGACAATTTATTTTTTTATATTGTCTCTAATGGCAATAAAGATCAGTAGACCATTAATATAGAATTTATACAAAGCCCAAAAGATATTATTAAAAAATATGTTTACTGCTTATTTTTGAGTCATGATCTGAAATTATTTTCTTTTTTGACACGTTTAAGACTAAGTGTATGTACAATACTAAAACTATAAATCAATCATGTCAGATAAAAGTTTATTTATATATGATGGTGAATGCCCATTTTGCAATCACTTTGCACAATTAATTGAATTAAAAAGCAGTCTGCCTGAATTCGAAATAATAGATGGAAGAAAAAATCTAGCCCTATTAACTCAACTCTATAACCAAGGATATGATTTGAATAAAGGAGCAATTCTAATCAGCGATGAAAATATCATGCATGGTGCTGATGCGATTAATTGGATTTGCTCTGAGATCAAGGAGCCTAGCGATTCACTGTTAGAAGTACTCAGGATTATTTTCACGTCTAACAGGATGACTAATTTTTTATTCCCATTCCTTTTATGGGGAAGAAGATTTTCACTGACATTAAAAGGAAAGGTATGGCATCCAGTCAGCGGAAATCATCAATTTTTCTGAAGTAGTCACGCAAACTGAATTCATAATTCTAAGTTGAGCAAATATTAAAACTTTAATAGTTTGAGAATAATAACCAATAGGACGAATTAGACGTAAAAATTAATTGATGCAATAGCTAAGACTTATCTCAAATACATTCATCAATTTTGGCGAACACTTTGCATTTTATATTCCATTTGTAACATCAGTTGATGAGAGGATAGATCCAATACCTCGGAGGAGTTTAAATATGTAAAATAAGATTTAAAGTAACTAAGCAACATATGCTTATAGAAATCCTTGGGAGTAGTAGTTCATTACTAGTTATTGTTTTGATTGGTTTATCCATATATTTTGGAATCCAAGCTCAAACAAGAAAAATAAAATGATGGTTAGTTATTTGAATAATTACGAAGGAATCTAACCAACCAGTATGGATACCCAAAAAAAATTTAAAGTTAACTTATTCATATAGATGCTTTTTAACTTTCTCAAGACTAAGGCCCCTCTTACGCTCAATACTTGAAATAGGTATCCAACTCCAATTCAAAAAAAGAGTAAGCATTGCAGCAACAAAAATAGACAATGGTAAAACGAGCTCAATAAAAAAATGTCGAATGAGATAAACCATTAAGTCTGAAGTATTAGTAACAATTTCGTTATAAAGGGGATCAAACAAGAATTAAAAATACGTACGAGGTAATAAGGATAACGAAATTAGATATCAGAATGTGAATATAACTAATTAGAGACAAGATAAAAAAGATTTTATACCTGATCATGCAAAAGGGCCATATCCAGAGAATTGAGCGCTAGACAAGGGTTAATTTCAAACGGACTCGATCATGAGTAATAAATGCCCTAGATTTTCTAATGACAAAATCGTCAAATGAAAAAACTTTCATAATTAAAATTCTCTAGAGAAAGAAACTAGAAAATACAAAAAACATATTAAATTCTAAATGGTTTATGCAATTATATTTGAGAAAAAATTTTTTTTAGCTAAAAGTCAAAAAAAAGAGGCGTAAGAAGGAAGAATCCTCTAAGTACAAAACGGAAAATGCTGTAAAAAAGGGACGAGAGATCTCGCTAGGTAAATAAAATATAGATGAGCAATCAGACAAATTTAACTAGAAAAATTTAGCAAATAAAAAAGCCGAGAGGCAGATATGCTTCTCGGCTAAATCTAAATGATTTGATTCAGTTTTTTAAAGATTAACCTTCTCCTTCTGGAACCAAACGGAAACCTTTACGTCCCATCTTAATCTCAAAATTATCACCAGGTTTGAGATCTAAAAGAGCTGTATAGGCCTTTCCTATCAATAGGTTTCCATTTCCTTGGACGGTAGCCACATAACTAAGCTTTCTACCACCTTTACCAATACCACCAGCACTTTCAGCTGCTAGGTTTACACCTTTAGCTTCTAGAAGTGCTTCATAAAAAGCAGTATAATTAAGACGTTCTCCGCCTCCTTTCTTTGTGGAAACATATCCACAAGCTTTAACAAGATCAGATTTTGAGACATCTCCCAAGTCTTTGACCTTGGCTAATAAATCCTTACCAGTGAGCATGATAAATAAATGGTTGTACTTATAATACTAACTTATAATTAACAAACTTACAATATTTACATTAGTCCTAGACATTAAAGCTAAAAAAAATGGGAACGGAAGCTACTAGATTAAACTCAGGAATTCAAGGTTATAGGGAAAATTATTCATGGTTAAGACAATTGATTTATAGGAAAAGTCCTTTTTGGCATGTTCTAATATGAATGATTTGAAAGATCATTTAGCTGTTAGAAAACGCTCAATCGCAAGCAATAGCAGGATATATTTATAAAATAAGGAGAAATCTATGCATCCTTAAAGACTGCTAAGAGCAATTTGAAAAGTTCATATAATCAAATCGTTCAATATATAAAGCTTTATTTTTGAATGTTTGTTAAAGCGTGAATCAGAAAAAATTACTTATTACAACAAAAAATTAATATCTCTTAAAACCGCTCTGATTTGAACTGCATCTATATACATCCTTTAGCATTTACTGGATTATTAGGTATTCTATTAAATTGCTAGTATCGACAAGAAATAATTACTTTGAACCTTACCTTTAGATTTATTATTCATATCAAATCAGACGAAGAGCTATAGATCGTAATTTTTTTAAAATGGATGGAAATCAAATCTTCTAAAAATAATCGCACAAACTTTATTGAATATTCGACTTGAATTTGGGTTCAAATACAGCACCATTGCATATCATCACAGATAAAACTTCCTTACTCTCATCATTCATTTTCTCGACAGCTTTTACTTTACTCAAGGTCTCCGATGTTTTTCTTAAGCATCGATTCCAGCTTGATGCTTGCCTAGAAATAGGGAATAATAGAATTGATATTGTGGTAAAACCCACAGACAGAAGTACTAAATAAATTTTAAAGATAAAATTATTCATTACTCCAACAAAAAAAACAATAGATATATTCTATTCAAATAGATTAGGGAATACCTATACTTACTATCTCCCGTTAAACAATTTTGTCAGCTTTATGGATAAAAAAAAAGATCAACCCTAAATCAATATAAAAAATATTGCCATTATCTTTTATATTAGAATTTTGAAGATGAATCGGCCCACTTACCAACAGCGAATTCAAGAAATCGATCAACATCATCATTAGGGCAGCCGGTCTTACTTTTTAATTCCTTACATGCGAAAGAAATTCTTTCAAAACAAAGTTTGACATCCGCATTTGCCTCTATTGCTTCAAACATTTGCTTGTCAGTAAAGGGCATATTAAGAATAGGCGCAATTCAATAAAGAATATTTTGATTGAGCTTATTTGGCAATCTAAATAACGATAATTAAATCGTGACAAATAAAAAGCTAGAACATGTTCAAATCTACTATCAAAATAAATAATCAGACATTTATCTAGTTAAAGCCAAAGCCCAATTGGGAGAGGAAGGACTAGAGCCCAAAAAATTCTTAGTCAAAGAGGAATTGCATTTAGCAACGATTCCATTGGTAGGAAGATTTGAAAACAATTCATTCTTGATCCATTGAGAATGCCATCTTTTGACTTGCCTAGGATCATCAGTTCTTAGAGTTATGGGGACCTCGAATCCCCAGTTTTGAAGTTGGGTCAAATCTGACAACTCATCACTTTTAGAGCAAAAAATTTGGAATGCTTTAAATAAAATTGAGGTACTATTGTCAATTTCCGAGAATGAGTTCGAAAGCAATTGCTCTATCGAGATCTTTGAATTAGAAAAAGGTGTATATAAAACTCCCTCCAACTCAACTTCAACTTTTAGAGAGTCATCAATACTCAAAGGAATAGAATTAATATTCCTAATGTTTTCAATAATCTCACTATCGTCACGAGTATAGGCATCTACTAATTGTCCATATTTGTATCTAAGTCCTATTGCACACCCATCGATTTTAGGCTGCACAACCATGGTTGATCCCTCTGGTAACTTTGCCCACCAGCTAGAGAAGCAATCCTTATCAAGTCCAAGTAATCTCATATCTATATCAATAGGAAGATGTCGAGCCAAGTCGCTTCATTAACTTCTTTTCTTAAGAAATCAATTAAACAAAAAGAGGTGCTTACATATCAACAAAAAAAATTTTATAAGGAAAATGAAAGAGTAATCAATATAAATTTCCAATAATACGGAAAATATCCCAAGAAGTGTTTAAAAGGACGTCTCAATAAATTAAATAGATGAATTAAAATGATTCACTTGGATAGGACAAGAGAACATTTTTGTATGGTTGATATATTTTCAAATTTAGCAGACAAAACAATAATTTTAGAAATTGAATAAATCATCATCGAATAGAAATTATTTAAGCAACTACAGTATTTATTCTCATGTCTACATGGTTTCAATACCATAAATTAAAAAAACATATCTTTTTAAATGACCATACAAGAGAAATATCCTGAGAATATTCCATGGGATTTAACAACTATCGATCAAAGTAACTACAAATCAATTCAATGGATGCTATCCAAGGCAGACATCGTTTATACATTCACAAGGAGTCGTATAGACAATAATTATGTCTACATACAAAAAAATGGTGGTAAAAGAAAGGCATATAAAGAATATGAAGCTAGATTTACTTACCAAAGATTGTTTGACGAGGGATATTCATTAGCTGCCTTTTCCTGATTAAAGAACTAATTCTTGACGTTGAAGAGCATAAGTGTAGGCTTAAAGAAATAGTTACTTTTAATACATGCCAAGGGTAAAAAGAGAAAAGTATCCAGAGAAGGCTCCATGGGATTTAGGACCATTATCTGAGCATAAGAATCAGGAAAATTGGAGACTAGTAAGAGGATCTGAAGTTGTCATTTTTGCTAGGAAAGGAGAGGACAACCATTTTTTTATCATGCAAAGAGACGACAAAGAACCTATTCAGATCCTTGCGTTTCAAGCAAGACTTACATATCAACAACTTTTAGATAAAGGTTTCAAACTTGAAGTTTCATAAATTTTTCGTTAGAAAAAAATTAAAATATCATGACTGAGTTAGAGGAACTAGAAGACATAGTTGGAAGTTTAGAAAGCATAGAGCCATTTGGAATAGAACCAGACTTCAGTTCTTTAGGTCTAGAACCAGCGGATGTATTGGGATTTCAAACTGAAGAAGAATTAGAAAACGCTATTAATTTGCTAACAATGGAAGTCAATCTTAGTAGTTTTCTATTGTTTGATAGTTAATAGACATAAAACTTTCTAAGATGCGTTGAACTAAGGCTAAATAGTTTAAAATTAACGAATAATTTAGAGAAGTATTTCTTCAATAAGATCAGACTGCGATTCAACTACAGGGAAGACCAAATAGACCACAAAAGAGTAATTGTGATGTAGAAAATTCAAGACTTCAAACTCTGAAGTTTATCAAAACATTGCTTGCAGATAATTAACCCTTTTCTTCGCCACAAAGTTTCAGATGATTTTTTTTTGCATAATTGACAATGAACCAATTGAGTCTCCATTGTCAGATCTTATCAATGCTTATGCCCAATCAGTATCTTCTAAGAGACAAGAATAATCTGAGCAATCGAAGAAAGTATCTTCATTAAGTAGATCGTCTACTTCTGCACGAATCCAATAACTAAAGGACATTTCAATAATAGAGTAAGTTTAAACGAAACCTGGAATAATCCAGCCTGTGAATCCGTAGTTAACTACAGCTGCTAGAAGGCCCATCATCGCAAGACGACCATTCATTATTTCAGCTGTCTTCCAGTAATTGTTTTCCATTAAACAAAACCTGGAATGATTTGACCTGTTGTTGCATAAGCACCAACTAGAGCAATGCATCCAAACAATGCTGCATAGCCGTTAAGTCTTTCTGCAGTTACCTTTTCAGGATCAATGTTTCTTCTGTTGTTGTTGTTTTGAGTAGTCATTAAACAATACCTGGGATAATTTGACCTGTTGTTAGATATGCACCGATGAGTGCCCAGCATCCAACAAAAGCTGCGTAGCCATTGAGTCTTTCTGCAATGACTTTGCCTTCTTCTACTCTTGGAGTTTCAGTCGTTTGGTTTTTCATTAAACAACACCTGGGATAAGTTGACCGGTTGTTAGGTAGATACCTGTTAGAAGAACGAATGCCATCATGGCTGGTCTGCCGATGCTTCTTTCTAGGATTGTTTTGTTAGATGGTTGCATTGTTTTTAATAGTTACTTATTAGTAGTTATTGGTTTAGAAAATTCCAGGAATGATTTGACCTGTTGTTGTGTATGCACCGAAGGCTGCAACGAAGCCAAGCATTGCTGCCCAACCGTTAAACTTTTCTGCTTCTGGAGTCATGATGAAATCCGAGATGTGTATGTGAATAAATGTAAACCAATTGTTAAACTACGTAAAGTCCTGAAAGTACGGCTTGCCTCATGAATGTGGAATTCAGACGCAACGGATACAAAAACTATAGTTAATGCAGTCAATTTGATTACATAAGTTAAGGGTCAAGCCGAGGTGATCATCTCTCACAAGAAGAACTGGCTAACAAAAAAGTGTGACACTAGTGTCAATTAGAACATTATGTTTATGTTCAGTTATCAGATATCAGTTATAAAAAAAATCAATTTCTTTAGCTTTTAATCCATCCCAACCAGCTTTGATTAATCGTGTATTTAGAGTGTCTTGGTCAAAATGTTTGGAACCAGTTTTAACAATTCGGTTTCGCATTGATTTCTTAACTCCACTTCTTTTACGCGCATTTTCTTTATCCATGACATCCCTGTAGAGGGTAAGCATTTCTGATGGAATAGGACTTCCATCTAGATCTAAGCCAGCTTGGATAGCGTTATCAATTGCATCTGGGCCAGAGAACTCCACAAGAAAAAAGCGTAATGGATTTATTCTCCTATCGCATCTACCGAATTTATGAAATTCTTAGTAGAAAGAAAAAAAGTTGTTTAAATTTTACTTTATGCGATAAATAACTGAAAGATTATTGGCTGGCATATCGATGACTTTATCAAGGTTAAATCCATTTTCAGAAGCAATATCGTTAACGTCTTCTAAGTTGCGAAGCCCCCAGAGCGGGTTTTGTATTTTTAAGGATTGATCAAAATTCAAATTACTTTCTGAAGTTTGTTTCTCTTTTCTTAAGAAAGGTCCATAGAGCATCAAAAAATTACTTTGATCTAGATATTTCTTTGATTCTTCAAACAAAGATCTTGTACAACTCCATGGTGAGATATGAATCATATTTATGCACACAATTCCCTTAATTAAAGCCCCAAGTCGATTGGTAATTGACCAAGGACGAATATCTACATCAAGATTAAGAGGTTCAGGCATTTTTGAAAAAAGCCCCTCATGCCTAATCCATGAATTAATACTTTGTCTATGTTCAAATTCGGGATCACTAGTTTGCCAAGTAATTGATGGGAATTTTTTTTGAAAGAAGACTCCGTGTTGTCCACTACCACTAGCTATTTCTAAAAGCCAGCAATTAGGAGAAATATAATTGCTTATAACTGAGGCGATGGAATCACGATTCCTTGTCGTAGCCGGAAAATCTAGTCGATAGTCGGGATTTATATTAACCATGATTTATCAATAGTTAATAGGACTAAGGAATCAGAATTGCTTGGAAGTTTTTCCTTAGAAAAATCTTTAATAATAAAAATAATCATTATTAGTAAAGGAGCTAGAAATGCGGATGCGGCAACTGCTCCAATAATCCGTCTTGAATTTAATAAGGGCTTTTTAACTAATGGGTCACCACAGAGACCACAAATCAAAACACCATCACTACTAGTTTTATGAAATTGATAACGAGAAGAGCAGAAAGGGCAATAATATCGGCTCATTCCTGATCTTACAAAAAACAAAATTTATCTATATTAAATATGCCTACCATTATAAAAAGCAAACTAATTTGATTAAATGTAGGACTTAAAGATGAGAGAAGAGATTGAGGTATCAAATCACCTTGTAAGGAATCTTGAGAGAATATCTCCAGACAATTCTATCTTTAATTACAAATCTGGAAGAAATGCCTTCTTATCATTAGGACAAGGAAATATTCGTGAATGGTTGGAGATATTTCTTCCGAATACAAGAATAATTTTAGAACCAAAAATCATTGGATCAATCATTGGCATTCAATATATCAATGGAGAATTAAACAAGGTCATAAATAAAAATAGTCAAGACATTACAGAAAGTGTAAGGTCTCTTAAAACTATTCCTAAAAGCCTAGCGATTAAAAACAGACTTGAAATACAAGGAGTTCTTTACGACTATAAAAATTTATCAACTAGAAAAAATGAAACTGAATTTATAGATATTCAAAATTTTATATCAAAGTCTAAAAGACTTAAATTCTGCGCTTTTCAAATATGTCAATGCAATATTAATCATTTTCAATCACTTCAGGAATTAAAACATCTAAATTTTGAAATTCCTCAAACTCAATTTACAAACTTCATTTCTGATATCGAAATCTATATTCAATGTTGGAGAGAGGGTAAGTTATTTACAAGCTATCCAACAAATGGACTAGTATTGAAAATCAATTCAAGAAAATTGCAAAAGTATCTTGGAGAAAATAACCTATCAATACCTTGGGCATACGCCATAAATTAATGATTATTGCTACAACTCAAAAAGCATCAGAAGTAATTGGAGGAGTAGAGATCTTTTCCCCAATGGGATTAACCATCCTAACCATAGGAATACTATTTACAGTAGGTGTACCACTAACAATGATTTTAAAAGGAAAGAAAGATTAAGTTATTTTCACTGACGATTTTATGGAGAATTAAATTGTGAGTAACTAAACAAACAACTACAAAAAAAGGATTTAGATTAAACTCGTAAAGAGCTAATTCAAAACAAGAAAGATATGAGTAAAGATATTAAAATTCTAAATGATATTATCAACACCTTATTTAAGTATATTCATCCAAAGAAATTTCATTTCAATTTGGTATTGCTATCAGGATTACTCTTGGTACCATTGCAACAAACCAGATCGGAAGAACTTTTTCTAAAATGTGTTGGTAAATATGAAATAAATAGAGGTGCTCTAATCAAACCAGATTGGGAAACGAGCTACCTAACAATTAATCTAGATGGATTAATATCTACTATTTACGATAAAGGAGTAAAAAAAGAAGGAAGGACTTTGATTAGACGTAATTCATACACAATAACTCAAAGAGATAATAGAAACAGCGTTAGGAATATCTACAAAATCAATGGAAAGTATGGTACCTACTCAGTTGAATCCCCACAGAGGTATAGAACTTTGATAGGTACTTGTCAAAAAGGAAGAGGTTAAGAAGATTGATTTAAAAATATAAAATACTACTTCAATTATTTTCTAAATCAATTAATTGTCGCTTCCTTTACTTTGATCAAGACCTTGAGCTCTGCGGTTTTTGGCAATACCTCCAACCCCAAGCACCAAGAAAATCATATAGAAAAATAAAGTAGAAATAATCGTAATGATTGAAATCGTGGCAATATTCATTAAAAAAATATTGATTTAATTTGTTCTCTAAATCTAACAGGAAGTGTCAATACAACCACTTAAGTAAAGACAACAGTAACGCCACTGATAAGTATCGCAAACGTAATAATGAAAAAAGGCAGAACTTGAATTTTATTGTTATTCATAGAAATCGATTTTTTTATACGGTAATAAAATCACAAAGAGGACGAGACGAATAACTACGCAAAAACATTAGTAATAACCGGCCTACAATAATTTTTTTTGTAAAAAGCAATTATTTAAGAAGACTTTAAGTATATAAATTATTAGATAGAATTTAAAAATGCTTTCAATCTTAAGTTGATATGTGGGTAAGCATAGATCTTTGCTTAGTACCAATAGGGGTAGGTGTCTCATTATCTCCATACATAAAGACGTGCTTATCAATTATTGAGGAACATAAGCTTGAGCATGAACTGGGTCCAAATGGAACTGCAATTGAAGGGGAGTGGGATCAAGTTTTTGAATGCGTAAAGAAATGCCATGAGGCAGTTCATAGCAAAGGTGCTCCACGTGTTTATACAACATTAAAAGTAAATACACGTACAGATAAGAAGCAATTATTTAAAGAAAAAGTGGGAAGTGTAAGAGGCTCATAGCAAAAGAATGTAAAAGCATTAAGAAAAAGTTTAAAACCCTAAAACAAAAGAAAGATCCCAACATTTACCCATGCATACTCATAGAAGTACTGATATAAAAGAAATACCAGCACGGTAATTAATGACTATCTTTGCTCGTCTAAGCAGATCAGAAGTTATTCACGGAAGAGTGGCTATGTTTATCGTTGCTATCTGGTTATTCACAAACTATCTAATTCGTTAAGAATGGCTAACCCTATTAAAACTTGGTTTTTTGAATTAATCGAAGATGCGATAGGCAGTAAAGCTATGAAGCAATTTAAGGAAGAAGAAGAAGGAAAAAAAAAGAATTCCGAATCAAATGATGAGCCCAAACAAAATTAGTTGTTAAAGACTCCTAGTTATATAGCCAACCAAGAATCAATCCCATTCAGCCGCAACAGCTCTTAAGCCACTAGCAATGATTTCGTTGGGGCAATTAGTATCCTCCTTTAAGGCCTTAGCTGCAAGATGAACGTTCTCCCAAAATACAGACACTGCTCCAGTTTTTTGGTCATCAGAGAATTTAAAATCCTCAAAAGCTTTTGGCATTTTCCTATTTTTTTTTAAGTTCTAGCAAAAAATTCATTCATCAACTTTAATCTTCACTGCTTCAGTGTAATTATCTTTTTTATTATCTAAAAATAGTTTCCTTGTGATTAAAACTGCCATGGTCGTTAAAAATATAAAGCCAACACTTTGAACAAAATCTATATAGGTTGCCAAAAAATGAGTCATTGGAAACTTGATTTTTTCAAATGTAGAGGAAAAAAATCAAATGACAAATTCAACAACACAAAAGCAATAAACAGTAACTTAATGATCTGTTGAAGCCAAATAGCTATCACCCAACAAGGTACCAGTACCTAAATCAAAAACATTATCCAAATTAGATAACAACTCTTTTAATTCTTCTCCACTGATTCTTTTAATTTCTTGGTAAGTTTCTTTAGACATCGAAAAAATAAAATCAGATGCAAATTTAACCACTCCCAATCAGTCTCAGAGACCGTAAAGACCGATAGGGGTAATTGCCTTTCGGCATACTTCAATAAAAAGAAATTATGACAATAATTAGTTTGCTTGTATTAAAATTTCTAATCAATACCACAAAGAAATTAACGATACCTATGAGTAATAGATGTTAAGTAATTATTCCTACACGGCTGACAGTGGTTTGTTCTTATATTTTTTGAACTTCTCAGGACAACCTTCTTTTTATACTGAGCTTTAGAAGGTTGTTTCTTTGAATAAAAAACGTCAGTGCTCCTCCCCAGAAGCCAATCAATAGATGACCAATTCCATTGATTGCCTGACGTACACTTATCCTAGATTTTCCTTTTCATCAATAGTTCTGTAGGACCGTACGTCTTAAGTAGGGAAACCGTAAAAAGAATAATCTCTTTTAACTAGACATTTAAAAAGGGCCCGAGGGGGCCCTTTTTCTTTACCGATTCTTTGGAAGCTTCTGGATATTGGTGGCCTGGGGCCAAGTGTCTAGTAGAAAGGCTTTTTTACTCCGTTAGGGCACCTAAACGATGCAGAGGAGCTTCGACTGAATTGACGCACCTAAATCATTGATCCTTGTCGCATCAGACGAATAGCCTACTTATTCATTGAGAATGTTGGAGCAGGAACCAGAATTCAGTTCGCTTCTCTTAAATACTCAGGTGGAGTGTCGACCATCAATGGTGCCTCTGAGCTCAACAAACGTATCTTTGCTCTATTCGCACCTCAACGCAATCAGCCTTAATGCCCATTGCATTTCCACTACACCTGATCAAAAATAGTAAGTTTGGGGTATAAGAATTTTATCTCAAATCAAAACATCAATATGTCGAGAGAACAAACAAGCAAACAAGATCAAATAAGCAATTTCGGTGAAATAGCTAAAGGATGTAGAACTGATAATCAAAAAATTGAATTTTTCGATTCATCTAAGGAAGCATTTTTCACAGATTCAATTGAATCAACAAGCTCGGTTAATGAAGATATCCCTAAAGACTTAGACGACGGGTTTTACGTATACGCAAATATGAAAAAACTTAGCGAAACGGAGCTTGAAGAGTTGAAAAGTCTGCCATGGAAAGAATACCCAGAAAACTTTAAGATATTTTTATTCGATTTTTGCATCTTAAATGGTGATGCATATTCAAAATACTTCCCCAATTCAAAGTAGTTTTAGTGATTTTCAGAGGTGTCAGCAAAGACAATCCTGAAAAAGCGATCGTTGTAGTTCAAGCTTAAGAGGGTGTCTTAGGAAAACATATACAAGAGAACATTGAAATATTTGAAAAAAAATGGTGCAGTCATGACTACGGCAGAACTTAGTCTCTGGTCTTGAGGATCCAAATTGCTTAGGTATAAATAAAGAATCAAATCAAAAGATTAGTCTCAATTAAATCTGAACAATGATTAGAAATCTGTTTTTCTTAATTCTCGGAGCATTTAGCGGTCTTTGGTTTATATGGCCTCAAATCATTACGACCAAAGGTTGGGAATGCACAAAAGATGTTATTGCATCTTCTAATGAAGATTTAACAGATATTGAATCATTAGTTGAATCATTGCCAAACAGAATCAAATTAGGCTTGGCTGTTTCCCCAAAAACATTGCTAAAGAGAGAGAACCTTACTCGTATCGAGAAGCTTAGAATTGTTGGAGATGCTTGCTTTAGATAATTTAAAACCACAAACGAAAATTATCATTATAAATATCAACAAAAAGTTGGCGTCTTAACTTATCAAAGCAATCGCTTCTTTTAATTCGTTCGCATGATTGATCTCATCTTGAGCAATTTCACGTATCCTCTGATCGTTTGGATTAACTGTTAGATACTTTGCATAAGTTTCATACGCATGCTCTTCAATTTTTATATTGATATCGTATGCATTTGATGGAGAGAGTAAGTAATAAAAAACCATTACCCAGTAATAGAAGAGCACTAAATGCCTAGCAAGAAATCGATCAACCCAATATCTATTGCCGCTTCGTGATTCCATCTCCTCTAAATGCTCCGTCTCATTGATTGCTTGGTAAAAATGAGCCTTCATAAGCTTGTTACTTAAAGGAGTCTTTAGGCCAAGCGATTCTTGTAAATGCAAAACTGATAAGAATGCAAAATAAGGTGCTCTAGCGATTACCTCAAGAACCCAAAAACGTTGAATCGGTCTACCCTCGTAGATCCGATCAAGAATACTTACACTAAAATCTAAAACAAGTGAATTAAAACCTTTCATAGTCCCTTAGCTAACTATTTAAGTATAAATACTTAGCAAAAGAAGTTGAGTAATAACTAATTTATTTAACTATCGATAGCTACTTAAGCTGAATATGGAAGTGGACCAAAGATTAAATCTATCTTGCTCGAACAGGCTGGTAAGTAGGAATCATCTTTCCTCCACCGAAATCGTCATCATCATCTGGAAGCGCTCTTGAGATTAGTTCTACCAGAACTAGAGCAGCCATAGGATAGAAACACCATAAAACAGCTTTCCAGATGGGAAATGAGTCAACTAGCTGAAGCTCAGACATGTATCAGAAAATTGTTTGCACAAACCTAACTGATCTAAAAATATTTAGTGTTACGGTTAGCACGAAGTGAATGTTTATCTAATCGAAACTTGTGTAAAAAAATTACTTCAAGCCGTCTAAGTTTTCCACAGCTTCAGAGTCACTAAATAACTCCAAGATCTAAATAAAAAGCAATTCCAATAAAAAAGACCCTAGGTATGGTGTCCTACGGGCCTGGGTGATGGGGATCTTATTTTTAACTGTTTTTCAAGCAAATTGCAACCCCTACCATATCTGGTGTTAGAAAGATTAAAAAAACAGAAAAAAAGACCCATATCTGGAATTATTAGCTTGCGTAATATGTACACAGCGAGTAGTATTTTCGAATTACTGGGTGATGGGGATCTCTCAGTATCTACTCCCTCAAATTTGAGGGTTTTTTTATGCCATGAATTTCTGCAGATAATTTCTAAGATGGATTAAGGCAAAATTAGTGAAAAACTGCTCTGATCCTTATTTTTTTCCCAAATCGAGAAGATGGAACAAGTAACTGATGCAATTGGTAATCCCACAGCACTCTTAGTAGAGAGAATTTTTTGGTTGGGGTTAGGTGCATTTTTAGGACTGGCAATAATTACTTCTTTACTAAGAGGATTAAAAGAAAGTAAAAACAAAACGACACCAATTTCACCTGATCAATTAGAAAATCTTGCAAAAAAAGCGATCCAACAAAACAGTGATAGCAATTGATATTGGTTATCAGATATTTTTATAGCCACAAACAAATTTACTTATGGTCGTTGGGGCGAGAACCGTACAATCAGCTACCACTGATTAGATGATGAGCATATATGCTTAATACATATTCACAAAAACAATGAAATTAGTTCCTTACATATTCATGGCTGTTGCTATCTTCTCAGAAGTTTCAACAATTGCTACGACTCCTATTATCTAATTGAATCTCATTAATTGAGTATTCAGACCTAACGCGTTCGGGTGAATACCGACGTTAGATTGTATATAACTGATTTGTATTCATGCTCAAAAAGATATTTAGGGCTGCTAGTTTTTTAGCTTTGTCTGTTTTTTTAACTTCGACAACTATTTTTTCAGGAATTATTCCTGCAGCCGCCGCTCAAATGGGTTCTGATATGAACGAAGATAACTCTATGGGTATTGTGATCGAAGAGTCTAGTGATGCCTTGGATGGTTCGAAAACTAGTGCTGCCCCAGACCTCGGAGATGATCAAGCGTTTCCTTTTATCCCAGGTTTTGGTAAAAATTCCGGAAAAGACTGAGTATCCTTCTGTTGAAAGTATTGATTGATAATAAATTACTAATTTTTTCGAAAGCTATAAAAAATCCACAGATATAAGTGGTAATTAGCTAAACCATTTTCATGGAAAAATGGGAAACAAAAATAATCATTTTTGTTATGTTTGCAGTGCTTGCAATAGGGTCAATTGCGCCATTGATCAGGATGATCAGTGATCGTATTTCTTAAGAATTAATTTGCTTGGACAAGCTGAGATTATTGAGGAACTATTCCTAACGTGATTGCTTTTGGCATTTTTTGCTTATTTAAATTTTTATTTTGCAAAAACTGGAAAAAATGGATTAAATGCTCGAATGGAACAAAAAAAATCTAGAGAAAAATCTCTAGATTTATATGAAGATTGATTTGCCTAAAGCTATTTAAAATATGCCAGGAATAATTTGACCAGTAGTGATATAAGCGCCAAGTAAAGCAATCATTCCAATCATTGCCCAACGGCCATTGGTCTTTTCTGCTTCCTCAGGGTAGTTGGAATAGTTTTCAACTAATTGAGTTTGTACTTGGGTAGCAAACATGTTTTGCTTGCCATATTCAGTAATGATCTGGTTAGAAGCAGAACTGTAAGCAGGGATTCCTGTTGGATCAACAGATTGACCTTCTGATTGATTATCAGTTGGATCTATTGATTGATCAGAAACTGGATTACTAGAAGTCATATAAGAACCTAAAAAATACCTGGAATGATTTGACCTGTTGTTGCGTAAGCACCGAAAGCAGCAATAAAGCCGATCATTGCCATCCAACCATTAAACTTTTCTGCTTCTGGAGTCACGAGATTAAACTCAAATAATGGCCATGAATGTAAAGGAAAAGTAAAGGAATGTAAAGGGGGCACCCGTACACAGCAAAAGTTATCAGGGGTATTAGCTGAAGCAATATTTTTTATCCACGGTCTAAATAACAATTCCACTAACTTTGTTGAACTTAATTCAACTAGATGGATTTAATACCAGGTGTAGTTCTTTTCTTTGGAGCCATTGGAACTGTGGCTTTACTTGGTTGGGATACTTTCCAAAATCGTAAGCCAATTACTAAAGCTGAAATGCAGCAGTCTCGTGGAACTAGAGCAGCTAAGCCACAACAAAAGAGAAGAGGATTATTTAACAGAGGATAATTATGGGTGAAATTCAAACATACGCTTCAAACTCAGGAGATTTTAATTTCCTTTTCGTTCTAATCATTGTTGGGACTTATCTTCTTTATGAGGTTGGAAAGGCAATAATGGACAACAACGATGATGATGACATGGATGGAGGAATGACGATGCGTGTAGCAGATGGAGCACAGGCCTGAATTGACTACCAAAATAATATGTACTAATTGACAACAAAAATTTGTCGTCTCTAAACAAGTTCAAGGGTGAATTGAATATATAATTAGTCATCTATTTAATTAAAAATTTTGAGCGAAGAAAATATCAAAAGAAAAATAGATGCTTTATTAAAAGAACTTCAGGAGAAAACAGGAGTTTCGGATGAAGAGATGGACGAATTTAAAAAAATTATGGAACTAGCAGATTTTTCTCAAGACCAAGAATAATTTTGGTATAAGTCGGGTTGAATGAAGGTTTAGCGAGATGCGAGTTTTGACCAAATAAGCAGTACCAACACGTTAAACAATGCATATCCAATAGCAATTTGAATTTGGTAAAAATAACCAACAATCGAAGAGGATCCCAAAATAATCAAACTAGTAATAAAAATATCTCTTGAAAAATTCACCTAAAAAAATCAAGCACTATAAATATTCAGATTGAAAATGAAATCATGAAAGTCTTATTTGATTTTCAATCGAATAAGCATTGCTTGTGCAGGCCTCATTGCCTGTAACTTGAGAAACAGCAATAACGAGAAGGCTTAGAGAACCAACTGCTAAAGAAATTGTTCTAATAGCACTGGCTTTCTTAGAGATTTTCTTGCTCATATAAATAATATAATTATTAAGAATCCTAAGCTTCAAGAATGCAAGTTAAGTACAAGTTAAGGAAAAGAAACCAAACCTTAACCTTAATGCGTTGGCAAAAATTTACATGAAGAGAGTCTGACGTTACCAGTAGCAATAAGTAGCAGTAATGATACTTACAACAGGTTTTGGAAATTTAATTGGGATCTCTTCAAAATTTAGGGCAAGCCAATCACGACAAATCTCATTTTCTATTTGTACATTAGAAATTAAATTTTTATTTAATACATCTTCTTTAGAGTTGTCAACCAAATTATTTGTCCAAAGGATGAGAGTTAAAATCAATGGCATTCTATTAATCTCCTAGATGAAAATTACATAATTTTTAATCAAGAAAGATATGATCCGTTGTTTGACTTCCTTCTAAATAATCTATTGAACTAAAAAGTGCCAAAGAAGTAGTTAGTAAAACAACAAGGCAAAAAGATGTGAAGTATAGGTATAAATAGCTTAATGATAATTCACCACTAATTATCACAATAAAAAAAATGATTTAAATCTATGATAATTTAAATTCCCTTATAATTGATTATGAAGGAGTTAAGATATGGTTATAATATTTAAAGAAGTTTAACGCAATATATCTAAGTTAACGTAATTATAATCATATGTTAAACAGTATTTAAGCTTAAATAAACTTTGCCTTTATTTGACAAGTTAAATAGATGCTAGGTTTAGGAAAATTTTTATAAGCTGATGACTTCATCTTTTCAGGAATCCCTGTCCGAAGAAAGTCAGTTTTATGTAGAAATTTTAGAAAATATGTATCATTCAAATCATATTGTTAATATTCCTTCAGGAGAAAAAGTATCACTAAGCAAAAGTTATCTTTGGTTAGTTGTAAGAGGTGTCATAAAAATACAAACTTTAACTCTAGATGGAGAACTATCAATACTAGGTTTGGTGAGCAGGGATGAGGTCTTTGGCCAGCCATTATCTATATCGAATCCATATGAAGCATATGCATTGGGCAACTGTGATCTTTTACCAATTTCATTAATTGAGATCGAACAAAACCCAACCTTATCTATATCCATATTTAATGCTCTCAGGAAAACTTATCAGCAAACTGAAATGCTTTTGTCAATCAAGGCAATCCGAGGAATGGAAGACAGAATTAAGTCCTTGTTTTTATTTTTAGCAGAGAGATATGGACGAGATTATAAAGATGGAATTGTCATAGATATTCGCCTTACACATCAGGAAATAGCTAATTTATTAACAACAACTAGAGTTACAGTTACAAGAATAATGAGTGGTTTGAAAGAATCAAAATTTTTAATCCTAGAAAGAAGCAAATATGTATTAAAGAAGCACTCAACTATATAAGTTTTTTTTAATGATCAGCTCACTTCATTCAATTTTCTTATAAATCAACTATAATTGATATAATCAAAAATGTTAGCTTAACCTCTGTGACCAGTCGTGTCTCTGACAAGATATCCAAGGCTAAAAGACTACTTATCGTTGAAGACGATAAGAGCATTCGCGAAACGCTCAATGAAGCTCTTGTTGCAGAGGGTTACCAAGTCGAGGCTTGCAAGACTGGTGATGAAGCTGAGGCTAGAGTTTTCTCTCAGTTCGACACACGTAAAAAGATTGATTTAATTGTTTTAGACTTAATGTTACCCAACCTGAATGGAATAGAGCTTTGTAGAAGAGTCCGAAAAAACAATATAAAAACACCTATTCTTATTGTCAGCGCAAAAGACAGTGAATCTGATCGTGTATTGGGATTAGAAGTTGGAGCTGACGATTATTTGATAAAGCCTTTTGGCTTAAATGAACTAATTGCAAGGTGTCGAGCAATTCTCAGAAGATCTGAAACTAATCATGAGAAAGCTCAAGATTCTTCCCAAGTCCTTAGCTACAAAAATATATCCTTATACAGACAGGAATACAGGGTCACAAAAAACAGTAAGGAAATAAATCTTGCCCCTAAGGAATACAAAATCATGGAATTGTTCCTGCAGAATCCAAAGCGGGTGTGGAGTCGTGATCAACTTTTAGAACAAATTTGGGGGATTGATTATGTGGGGGATTCTAAAACTGTAGATGTACATATTAGGTGGATTAGAGAAAAAATAGAGGATGATGCATCGGATCCAGACTATATAAGAACCGTTAGAGGTTTTGGCTACAAATTTGGGTAAAGGCGAATTATGCTAAAAAAAATATTAAAAAAGCTACTCAAATTCATAAAAAAGATTCTCAGCATTAGAGGAGTTGGAACGACCATAAGAAATGTTAGAAAGTGGCCTAAACGTCAACAATTTGTAGATGTCTCTCAAATCCTAAATTGGGTCGATGATATTAATCAGGGTTGGATAATTATTACGTCTAAGAATAAAATCCTGTTTATCAATAAGCAAGCAAAGAAATTATTGTCAATTAAAAAGGATTCAAAAATATTAGGGAAATCCCTCTTTAAACTTGAAATCCCAGATGAGATAAAGAGAGAAATTCAAAAGCTTAATAGGGCAAAGACATTTAAAAGTATTCCTTATTTCTTTCATGAAAAAGAACTTGAAATTTCATTAATGCCTGGCTCAAAATCCACTACGCTTATACTTTTAACTAATAAGAGGTCTTTAGATTATCAACGTCAACTACAAGAGAGAATGTTAGGGGATGCCGCTCATGAATTAAAAACTCCATTAACTGCACTCATGTTGCTTGGAGATAGATTGGAGGATTTGGTCAAGAAAAAAGATAGACCATTAATAAAGAGATTAAGAAAAGAAATTTTAAGACTAAAGTTGATGGTGAATGATTTACTGGAGTTGTCCAGATTGGTCAATTCATCCTCAGTTCAGGAAGAATTGACAAAAACAATTAATATGGAAGAAATTGTACTCAGTTCATGGAATACCCTTAAGCCGCTCGCAGATAAGAAAAAATTAAATTTAGTTAATACATCGAAAACTAATTCTTTAATAGAGGGTAATTCTGAGAAATTATATAGGGTTGTTTTTAATTTGCTTGATAACGCAATTAGATATTCTCCTGATTCAGCTAACATCAATACTCAAATTCATGAAGATGAAAAACATCTAATTTTAAGTATCAAAGATGAAGGGCCAGGATTAAGTAAAGATGATCTGAAAAATATGTTTCAACGTTTTTATAGAGGTGATCCATCTAGGTATAAAAATAAACGTATAGGTAGTGGTTTAGGTCTCTCAATAGCTCAACAAATAGTTGTTAATCACAAAGGGGCTATTGAAGCTTCTAATGATACTAATGGTGGTACTTTGATGAAAATCAAATTACCTCTACAAAAACAGATTGTTTAGTAAATATCTGGACAGTTTTTTCTTGCTATAAGTCGTTTCAAGTCTCGAACAGCATCACCAGTTAATAGATAACTACCATCATTTTCTTCATACCAATAGGTTTGTCTTTTACCAATTGCAGACCAGAATCTATCTGGGAGTGATGGCATATAAAAATCAACAAACGCTGAAACACCGTATTCATTTTCAGACCTCATATCATCACATGCCTTATTCATTTCTTCTACATTATGTATGTAGTATCTTGCTGCTTGCCAAAAGTATTTATCCTCTGCTTTTGATGTTTCTAGCAAACAAAAGAATAGATAACTAAAAATAGCTAAAAGATATTTTCTCTTCATGAATTTAAATACATCGAATTTAATGGATAAAAAAAAAGGGTACAACATCTATATGCTGTACCCTAAATGTTAGTAGATTGATTTAAAGCTTTCCTATATTTAGGAATAATGTTTCTCCAGTTGATTTTTTTGAAGTTCCATCATTGTCAGTTGATATGTAAGCGGTACCATCTTTTTTGATAGCTAGGCCTTCAACTTTTTCAAGAATAAATCCACCTGTTGAAGTTAGATCTGATCTCAAATCCTTAACGAACTCTTTCTTAACCAATGGATATAGAATTGGTGTAGAAGTATCATTCGAAATTGGATCAGGATTAATATCAGAAACTTTGATACGGAAAATAGACTTTAATTTAGCCTTTGCTCCGTAATTGCTATCTCTTTCAATTGCATAAAGATATCCGTCATGATGAGTCAATTCGGAAATTCCTACGCCACCTTTTCTACCTTGCTTTTCGAATACATAGTTAACGGCTCCCCATTCATTGCTTTCTAAGTTGTAAGTAACAATTTTTGTTGTATTAAATGGATCATCCGCCCATGGCTTTTGTTGTGCCATGTAAAGAGTATCTCCAACTTTTGCTATTCCTTCAAAGCCAGCTTTCGTTTGATATTGAATAAGGGAATAGGGTACATCTATTTTTTCAAGAATTTCACCATCTGAGCTGATGTGATAAACAGCAGCTGGAGCTTGTTCTATCCCCGGACCACCTTTCTCTTTGAATCCTTCTGTGGAAACATAAAAACCACCTTTACCATCAAGTGTAATTCCCTCCATATCCAAAAATGGAGCAGTCTTTCCTTTTAACTTGATGTCTATAGCAGTATCAAGTATGGCAGGGCTGTAATTTGTATCGATCACATAAATTCTTGGCTGTGACGAAAATGTGCTGTCGTTAACGGCATAAATCTTTCCATCGCCTCCGTCAACCATTCCGCTAATCGATCCCCAACTAACAAAGTCATATCCACCTTCATTAGTGATGTGTGGATAAATTGCATCTGCCTTTTGGAGCTCGTAAGTCATTACATGTGAAGCCAAGCCAGGTTCTTTCTTGTTGTAATCTTTTTCGTTAGAAGATGCGATTAAACCACGATTAGGAATTGCGACAAATCCTTCTGGTCCAATACCAGATGGTAATAGTTGAAGGAGTGTTGGCTGACTTAAATCTGATACATCATATACAGCTACAACTCCAGCTCTTTCAGCTCCTACAAACATATAAGGAGTACCTTTGATTTTCGCATAAGTCACTGATTCAGGTTCTACTCCTTTCTTTCCAGCACGATCGTCTTGAAAATGACCAATTTGTGCAATAGCTCTTTCTAGTCTGTTTCCATCTTCATAAACAACAGAACCATCTTTATTCCAAATCGTCCAAGATCTAGAACCTCCTCTTTTTGCCTGACCTTCTTTCTTTAACTTGTAATCTCCCTCGTTAGCTGTCGCAAAATGATCGTTATCAATCCAAGTTAGTCCGTCTGGTTCACGTCTAACGTTTTTTAGCTTTTTCTTGAATGTATGTGCTCCATCTTTTTTAGTATCCATTCCTGCCATTTGACTTACTAGACCTGCTGAAAAATGGGAGATAACTTCACCTTTTTTATTTAGTACCACCAAGTGATTATTTTCTTGCAGTGAAACAACTGTTTCACCTTTTTTATTAATCGTTAGAAATTCTGGCTCAGGGTCACTTGGTGCTATTTCAGAAAGACCAGAGACATCTGCGAAGAACATTGAATCACAATCAAGATCTCCTCCTTTTAGCTTTACAAAAGCAACATTACCTGCAGGCATTTGTGGAATTACACCATCATTAAATTCTTCATCTCTTTCATTCTCAATCGCAACTGCGATAAATTTTCCACTTGGGGCAATTGCGACACTGTCAGGTTGTCCACCAACGTTGCATTCTTTGGACTTAATACCTGTTTTTAGATCGTATGAGGTTATTGATCCTGATGGATTTGTGTAGCTTTCAGATGTATTAATACCTACAAAGATTTTACCTTTACGCTCCATCACTGATGTTGGTTCTGCATCTAACTCGATAATCCCTTCACCTTTAGGATCTGAAGGATCTGTAATATCTATTATTCCTAGAACACCAAGATCACTATCAGTGTAGATAAGTGTTTTTCCATCCTTAGTTGCTGTGATGGTCTCTGCAGATGTTTTAGTTGTGGACTTTACACCAGATGGAAGATTCCTATTGATAGCAAAAGAAGAAACTCTGTTGAAATTCTTATTTGAAGCATCCCGCCAACCTGCAAGACTTGATGTGCTTGAGGAGGCTAAGAGAGCTAGCACTGCTGAGCCACATGCTAGTACAACCCTTTTTTTCATTGAGTAAAATTCAGTCACCTATTGTTTAGCTGACAGAAGTTAAGAGAAAAACTTTTTAAGTTAAAAAAAAGGTTAGCAAAAAGTTAAGAAACATTTATCAACTATGCATAAAAAAAAGACCCCTAATGTAGGGGCCTTTTTGAAAAGTTTAAGTAAGAAGTTTAGAACTTGTACTTAACGTTAAGAGCTGCGCCAGATAGATCCTCTCCACCTACACCAGCATCTTCTGATGTCCAGATCATTGGTGTGATCTTAACGCCATCAGCAATCTTGTAGTCATACCATGCTTCGTATGTAAGCTTCTCATCAGTTCCCTTTTGAGTTCCTACGCCTACGCCAAGTGTACCTGGGCCTGCATCAGCTTCTACACCAACAACCCAGTTTTCATCTTCTTCACCCTTTTCAGGATCCATTGAATCAAAATAAGCACTTACGGTAACAGGGATTGATTCTGGCTGGAAATAGGCACCAATACCGTATGCAGTGTATGTATCACTGCTGTCACTGTATGTAAATGTTCCGCCAAAACCATCTCCATCAAAACCAAGCTGAGCAGTTACATAGTCTTCAGTATCGTCACCAAAGATTCCCTTACTTGCATCATCACCATCAGCAGCTGTCATGTTAAGAGAAGCATTCCAGCCATTATCTCCTGCATAAGCGATAGTTGCACCTGTTCCGCCTTCACCGGCAAGAGCATAGTATCCATCAGCTGCTAATAGAACTGGCTCACCATAGACAGATGTAGTACCAGCAAGACCTTGATCTCCATCCATCTTTGGTCCGATACTTATTGTTAAGTCTTCGGCAAGAGGGAATTGGTAATAAAGATCAGTAAGAGTTGGGGTTTTACCGCCGCCCTTACTGCTTTGAGGATCGATTCCACCAGCTAAGGTTTTACCACTTCCAATTTCAAATTTTCCAACAAGCTTGTCTTCACCAGTAAAACTAGTAGTAGCTTTCCACTTCATTTCATATGAAGAATGAAGCTCGTCTCCATCTGCTGAATCTGCATTAGAACCAACAGTGAAATTTACACTGCTTTTTAATTTTGTAGTTGGGCTAAATGCAGTATCTGCATTAACAGCAACAGGAGCCATAAGGCCTAATGCTGCAGGAGCTATTAATAAGCTCTTAAAAAATTTCATCGTGTCCTCACACAAGATAAAAAGGTAATGGATTTAACATCCAAACGAAACTTATAAGATGTACGTTCAGGAATGACTAAAGTTAGGTAATGGTTTGGTTAAGGTTTAACGAAGTAAAAATTAATTTTTTTTTAGAGTAAAAATCGTAATTTTGAAATTTATTTCGTTTTAAAAAATGCAAATTAATCTTGGTTAATCGAAAGGTTAAGAACACACCAAGGAAAATTGATGAATTGCTAATTTGAATTTGAAATAAAAATAATTAGATCAATTAAATGCTATGAAATAAGAGCCAGTTTTTTTATTAGGCCTCATGACCTTCGCCAAGAAGGCCCTCATCTTTACTTCTTTGCTTGCAGTGGGCGCAGGCATGTCCGCAACTGCAGCTAGTCGTCTTAGTGGAGCAGGTGCATCCTTCCCCGCTAAAATCTACACTCGTTGGTTTTCCGATTTAGCAAAAGAGGGTGGACCTCGTGTTAACTATCAAGCTGTTGGTTCAGGTTCTGGCCGTAAAGCATTCATTGATCAAACCGTAAACTTCGGTGCTTCTGATGATCCAATGAAAGCAAAGGATATTGCAAAAGTTACTCGTGGATTAGTTCAAATCCCAATGGTTGGAGGCACAATTGCCTTTGGCTACAACTACGATTGCGACCTTAAACTTACTCAAGAGCAAGCTGTTCGCGTTGCTATGGGTAAAATCTCTAATTGGAAAGAAGTTGGTTGTCCAGCAGGAAAAATGACATGGGCACATCGCTCTGATGGTTCCGGTACAACCAAGGCTTTCTCAAACTCCATGCAAGCTTTCTCTAAGACATGGAATTTAGGAACAGGTAAATCTATTGCTTGGCCTGCTGGTGTTGGTGGAAAAGGTAACGCAGGTGTTGCAGGCGTAATTCGTAATACTCCTGGTGCAATTGGTTATGTCAACCAGTCATACATTAAAGGAGAAATCAAGGCTGCCGCTCTTCAAAACTTATCTGGAGAGTATTTAAAGCCATCTACTGAGTCAGGAGCTAAAGCTCTTAATGGAATTACGTTAGATGAAAATTTAGCAGGTAAAAACCCCAACCCAAAAGCTAAGGGTGCATACCCAATCGCTACGTTGACATGGATTCTTGCTTATGAAAAAGGCAATGGTAGAAATACTAAAGCCATTCAAAAGTCACTTAACTACTTGCTAAGTGATAAAGCTCAGGCTAAGGCTCCTTCTCTTGGATTCGTACCTCTTAAAGGTGAGATTCTTAAAAAATCACGTGCTGCCGTAAAGCGTATTGGTAAATAAATTAAACTCATGATCTTAAAAGGAGGCATTAGCCTCCTTTTTTTATTGTCTATTTTTTGCTTGCTAGTAGCTTCTTAACTTAAGCTTAAAAAAAGCTCTTTAAAATGAAAAAAAAAGTATCAATGAATAATTGGAAGGAAATAGTTGGATCACCCATCTGGTGGGTTCCAGTTTCACTACTAGTTTTATTTATTTCGATTGAGGGCTTACATCTCGCAGAGCATGGTAAAAACTGCAAAACAAAAGCAGCTTGGATGAATGAAGCTGGTCTTGAATATGATCGAGAGTCAGAGGTTAGATGATTATTTCATTTAACAGTTATTTGAACGAATTTTTAAAATCTTTTTCTTAAATTAAACTTAAAAACAATTTGATAATCTTACTTTAGATATAAGAAAAAAAATGAAACGATTGCTTCTACTTTCTCCGTTATTTCTTTTCTTATTAACGGGTTGTCCAGAAAAAGATGAAATTAAAAATATGAATCAAACAGAGCTAGAGAAATTGGATCAATGTATTAATGATAAAAAAGCTAAAGGTTTGTCTATTTTAGAATGTGGAAATGATTTAAAAAAATCCACTGATTCCACATCAACTCCATCAACTAAAACTGAAGTTAAAGAAAAGAAAGCAAGTTCTACAAAGTCAAAAACAAAACTCAAAACAAAGGTGCCCACTCAATCAAAGACAGAATTAGATAAAATTGATGAATGTATCAATAGGATGAAAGCGAAAAAATTACCCTATTTTAAATGTCTACAAAAATAAGATTTGGATTGCCATCCCTACAGCAATAGATATGGCAACTAATTTATAAGGCTTTATGGATTGTTTAAAACTAATGATTAGACTTATAAAAAACAATAGACTATAAATACAAGTTTGAAAGATATCTTTGCCAACGATAACCTTACCCGTCATAGGTATAACTACAGCAAGAATTGCACCAGGTATGCCTGATAACACTCCATTAATATAGTTATCTATCATTACTTTATTTTTGATTCTTTTTATTAAAGGTTCTCCTAAAAGAATAAATATAAAACTTGGTAAAAATATCGCGAATGTTGAGATGAGGGAGAAAAATGTTCCTAAAAGAATAGTTCCTCCTTTTGCTCCAACTTGAAAGCCTATAAATGCACTTGAAAGAACCACTGGCCCTGGAGAGAGTTGACCGATAGCTATAGCATCAATAAAACTACGACTATCTAACCAACCCATCTCAATTACTTGGGTTTGAAGGAGTGGAACAATTACTAACCCTCCACCAAAAACCAGTAAACCTGCTTTAAAGAATACATAAAATAACTTCAAAGAGTTCGATAATAAATTGCCTATATCCTCTCGAAATATTGGAGCCGTTAAAAAACTTGGAAAACAAAATGAATTTAGATCGACATAAGAATGCTCTAAGCCAGAAGGAACAAAGAAAAAGCTCAGGAATCCCTTAGAATTACTTTGATAGATTCCGAAAATTCCAGCCAACAATAAAAGCAATGTGATTGGAAGATGAAGTGAAGTTGATCGATCAATAATTGACCCAATAAATACAAAACTAGCCGTTGTCCATTGCCATACTTGACTACGATTTTTTAATAGGTTTAAAGCAAACCCCCAAATTATTGAAATTACGATTATTTGAGGAATAGACAAAAAAACTGAAAAATCATCAATTGATTGTCCTTGTCTCCAAAGTTGACTCAAAAGTAAAATGATGAAAAATCCAGGCAATAAAAAACATATCCCACTTATTAATCCTCCATAAAAACCCTTTATCTTTGTCCCTAAAAAGATGGCTAATTGACTTGATGTCGGCCCAGGTAGTATTTCGCAAATACCCAATCCTTCGTCAAACTCTTGCTCGGAAACCCAATTCCTTTGAATGATGATCTCGTCTTTAAACATTGCAATATGCGCATATGGGCCGCCAAAACTAAAGACTCCTATTTTCAGAAAAGTTGAACTTAGTTCAGAAAATGTTGGGCTCACTATCACTAAAAAAATATCCTATTGAAAAAGATAAGGTAATCTTTTGGTATAAGAATATTAGGCTTTTTCAAAAGCTATAGCACTTGAAACTGGTGGTAGTCGTAAACTAGTCAACAATGAGATAAATACAAATAGGCTTGAACACCATAAACATAGTTGCATTCCTATAGAGGCATTAGCTCCAAGCATGAATAAAACTCCTGATAGGAGAGTACCAATCAGTCTTCCTGCCGCATTTGCCATATAATAAAAGCCTACGTTTAGACTTACGTTTTCCTTATCCGTATAAGCAAGAACCATATATGAATGTATCGATGAGTTCATTGCAAAAATGAATCCAAATAGTATCAATCCAGCTGTAATTGCTATTTCTGGATTGCTTTGTCGCCATAGTGCTATTGCTATTAGCGCAGGTATCGCAGTTAAGACAGCACTCCAAAATTGAACAGAAGAAACTCCTGGACTTGTTTTATTTCCCCATAAATTTCTTAAAGACGGCGCAAACGCTTGAATAAAACCATAACCAATAACCCACAATCCTAGAAAAGCTCCAATCTCAGAAAAATTCCAATTTAAATACGTTTCAAGAAAAACAGGAAGTGCTACGACGAACCATACATCTCTTGCTCCAAAGAGAAAAAAACGTGCAAAAGAAAGGACGTTGATCCCTTGAGATTTAGAGAATAAGTCTTTAAAGATGGGTTTGCTTTTCATCTTTCCAATATCTCCAGGCAAAATCAATGTCAATAAAAACGAAACACCTAATCCGATTGCCATTAATTCAACTGCTTTATTAAATCCAAAACTTGTAAGCAAAAGTCCACCAAGAAAGAAGCCAACTCCTTTTAGTGCATTTTTTGAACCAGTTAAGATAGCTACCCATTTAAATAATTGATTATTTCCACCATCTTCTTCTGAGGAGTCTGGAACGACAGTTTTGATGGCACTTTTAGCACTCATCTTATTGAGATCTTTTGCTATACCACTAATCGCTTGAGCAACCATGACATAAATAACACTCAAAAGTTTCGACCAACCACTGGAAACGGGTATCAACATCAATAAGGCACCGATTTGCAAAAGAGTCCCGACCCATAGTGTTAGACGTAATCCATACCTTGCTCCTATCCATCCACCATAGAGATTAGTAATAACGCCAAAGAACTCATAAAAAAGGAATAAGAATGCGATTTCTAATGTTGTATATCCAAGGCTATGAAAGTGAAAAATCACTAGCATTCTCAGAGCACCATCTGTCAGTGTGAATGCCCAATAGTTGGTCGTTACGATTCCATATTGTTGCAAAGCCGATAATCGCATGTTCTTATTTTTAATCCTTTTCAAGATTTATGACATGGCAAACGAGATCTGCCATTCGACAGCTATAACCCCATTCATTGTCATACCAAATATAGACTTTCAATTGAGTTTTATTGATCACCATGGTTGATGGCGCATCTATGATTGAGCTCCTTGAGTCATTGACATAATCAATTGAGACAAGTGGTTTTTCTTCGTAACCAAGTATTCCTTTTAGCTCTCCTTCTGAAGCTTCTTTGAACACATGATTAACTTCTTCTTGCGTGACCTCTTTCTCTAATTCAAATACAGCATCAGTTAAAGATCCATTGAGGAGAGGAACTCGAACTGCATGGCCATTTAATTTTCCTTGTAATTCTGGGAATATCATCCCTATCGCTTTTGCTGATCCTGTTGTTGTTGGAATTAAGCTTTGTGATCCGCTCCTTGCTCTTCTTAAATCTGATTTAAAAGAATCAACGATTACCTGTGTATTTGTTAAATCATGAAGTGTTGTGATGCTTCCATGCTTTATACCAAAAGCTTGATTAACAACTTTCACAACGGGAGCTAAGCAATTAGTTGTGCAGGATGCAGCTGTTACTAAGCGATGTTTATTGGGCTCATATAAATCATGATTAATACCGTAGACGATATTTAGAGTATCCTCTCCCTGGATGGATCCTTTTACTGGACATGCAACGACAACTCTTTTCATCCCAAGAGTATCAAAATAAGGATTTAATGTTTGAGGAGTTTTGAATTTTCCTGAGCATTCGAGAATTAGCTCTGTGCCTTTTTCATTCCATGGCACTTTTGTGTAATCACTTTCTTGAGAAAAAGATATTGGCTGACCTTCAATACTCAGGTTGTTTTGGTCGTTGCTTATTGCTTTGTTCCAACGACCATGAACTGAGTCATATTCAAGTAAATGCGCAGCTCCCTTTGCATCACCAAATGGATCGTTGATATGCGAAATCTCGATATTTTCCCTATCCCAGAGTGCTCTAAGAACAAGTCGTCCTATACGACCAAAACCATTAATACCAATGCGCATAAAACTCCGCAACAGGGCACATACATAGCATATATCAAGAATGGTTGATGCATCAATCATTCTTGATTGGCTTTGGAAATTATTGTATTATGAGAAAATATTTTTACTCTTTTGTCTGTGAGTTCAGCGGTTGACAGCGAAATTGTTTCAGACAAGACAAAGAAACTGCTAAAAGCTCTTTCAGAGCCACTTAGACTTCAAATCATTGAGGCTTTATCTTCAGGCGAAAAATGTGTATGTGATCTTATTGAAGAGATGGGACTTGCTCAGTCAAAAATATCGTTTCATTTAAAAGTCTTGAAAGATGCTGAATTGATAATTGATAGGCATAGCGGAAGATGGGTTTATTATCACTTAAATATCGAAGCTCTAAACTCTTTGCAAAATTGGATTGTTCTTCTCAAGGAGAACTCTCAACGGTCTACAAAAGATTGTTGCTAGGATTTCTATTATTAATTTTATTTTTTAAATATAGAAACTATATTTAACATTGAACTTAATGCAAAAATATCTAAATTAATTTCAAATAGTTATTATCATAAACAAACTTCATATGCTGTTGTTTACAGTAGTATTAACTTTAGAATTTGTGAATGTCTTTAATAGATCGATACCTAAGTTATTTTATCGCTGTTTCTATGATTCTAGGGGTCTCTATTGGATCTATCTTTCCTAATTTTTCTAATTATATTTCCTCTTTAGAACTAACAGGTATCAATCTACCTATAGCTTTTTTGATATGGGGAATGATAATTCCGATGATGTTATCAATAAATTTTAATTCTATTATCAAAATCAAGGATAGGCCACAGGCGATTTTGATTACGATAATAGTGAATTGGTTAATCAAACCAATACTTATGACAGGTATAGCTATATTATTTATAAATAATATATTTTCCTCTTGGATTGATGCTGCTAAAGCTTCAGAATATATTTCTGGGATGATTCTATTAGGAGTTGCTCCTTGCACTGCAATGGTTTTTGTCTGGAGTAATCTTGTTAAAGGGAACTCTAACTATACTTTGGTCCAGGTTATTATTAATGATCTTATTTTATTATTTGCTTTTGCACCTATTGCTTCTTTCTTGCTTGGTGTTAATCAAATCAAAATACCCTTATGGACTATATTTAACTCTGTTTTAATTTATGTATTTATACCGCTTTTATTCTGCTTATTGATCAAAAAAATTGTTAATGATGCAGCAAAAATTTATACGATAAATAATTTTTTGAAGCCAATTTCTGGGATTTGCTTGGTTTTAACTGTTTTATTTTTATTTTTAGTACAAGCTAGTGAGGTTATCAATAACCCATTCCAAATCTTATTAATAGCTATCCCTTTAATCATTCAGACCTTTTTGATCTTTTTTATTACAGCAATTCTTTTGAGAATATTTAATCAAGAAAAATCAATAGCAGGTCCAGCTTCAATGATTGGGGCTTCCAATTTCTTTGAATTAGCTGTTGCTATCGCAATAAGCCTTTTTGGTGTTAATTCAGGTGCCGCAACTGCGACGGTTGTAGGTGTTTTAGTTGAAGTGCCGGTAATGCTATCTTTGGTTGGCATTGTTAACAATAATGATTATTTATTTCCTACTCGAGCTAAAAGCTTTCGCTGATTTAGCTTTTCTGATTTGCTCAAATAAATCAAATAAAACATCATGATTATTCGAATTGTGAGATGCTCTAGTGAAATACATAAAAAACACTGTCCTCAGATTCACTGCAACTAGAAGCACTTATTCAAGGTTTTACTGATAGAGGGCTCAAAACAAGACATATTTACCAGCTAACACTACAAATGATTTCTTGGCTATCAGGCCAAGTGGTAATCCCATAACCGCAGAGGGTCTTGCAGGAATGTATGACAGTGCCGATTTGGTTATTGAGCTCTCCGAATAAGTAAAGATTCATCGATTAGAAGCTAATTCTGATTGGGGCTTTGCTGCATTCACCTTGAAAGAAGAATTTAACTACAAAGGTGAGCGAAATAATGATTTATCTAGTTATTCATTGATTTTTAAGAAAATAGATGGCACTTGGAAAATTTCCTGGATGCAAAGATCACAAGGAACTACAGACCTCTCGACTTGGAGTTAACCTATTTCCCAACGCCTGAAAGCGTTAATGTAATTTTTCTCAATTAGGTTAAGAATCAGGTTTAGATTGTTAACCAATTCTTGAAGACAACAAAGGAAAGATCGTTGTATAAATCAAATACAGAACGGAAGTACTCCTCGCACATCGTTCTGTATCAAAAGAGCATCCACTCAGTAAGCTGGGCAGGGTGCTTTTTTAATGTCTTATTTAAAAGTATGCACATGTGACAGTTAAGAGACTCATCTACTGATACTTGAGACATCTAGATTTTTCAAATAGTTTTAATTTGTGAGGAGTAGAGATCCTCCGCAGTGGAAACAAGGAAACACTTGCGCCTGATCTCACGAATAAACCGCCTTGTTCAGAACGGGCGGTTTTTTTGTTTTTAATTAGAAAAACTAATGATGTTTCTATAGGCACGTTTGATTCATTCAATATAGTTTTATCTTTTCAATGAGATAGGTATCATGCATAAGTTCTATGAAAGAACCAAAAAGAGAAGCATTGCCAATAGTTACAGGTTGGTTAGTTGCTCCAACAAGAGATTTCTGTTTGTTCTTTATTCGTGATCCCAAATCATCCGTAGGTTATCCAAGTGTGCTGAGTCAACTTTGGTATTGCACTATCGAAGGAAGTCCAACAAAGTTAAAAAATACAAGACGAATAGATTTGAATAGTGCAGAAGAAACTTGGAGAGAGCTAATTAGCAATGGTTGGGAATTAGTTGAAGATCAAATTAATGATGATGCTGCCTAAATATGATTGGCGACTCTTAATACAAACGCCTAACATATTGCGACCTAATATCTAATTATTAGCTAGTAAAAACAAGCAAAGAGAGCCGGACTTCCCGTAGTAACGACTCTTCCTTGCTTGGCTTGGTGACCACTGCTTAGATTGGTACCTTGCATTTTGATTATGGGTAAGGAAGATTAATTAATGGATAATCAATACTTAATTCATAGTTAAGCTAGCGTAATACTGGGTTTGTACGGATAATAGAAAGTGGTTTTATTGAGAATCTTTTAATGGCAATAAAGAGCAGTTTGATTTTGTTTGACGCAATTTAAAAAAAATTTAATTAGAGTATTAATATATTAGAAGGTAAAAATTCTTTATCTGCATGGAATCTAAGAAATTATTTTCTAGGAAGAATTTACTCAATTCTCTTGCTTTCTCTGGTGTTCTTTTCGTAAATACATTGAACCCTCAAGGGATTAGTGCTGAAAGTCAAAAAAGCATAGATATTCCTAAAGTTGTTTCTTACAGATCAGCATCATGCGGTTGTTGCAAGAAATGGGTTAACCATCTACGCGATAATGGATTAGAAGTTGTTGATAACGTTATTGAAGATGTCTCAGCAATAAAGAAACAATATAAAATTCCCAATAATTTAAGATCATGCCACTCTGCTCAAATAGGTGAGTACACGATTGAAGGACATGTGCCGATTGAATCAATCAAAAAACTTTTCAAAGAGAAACCAAGTATCTCTGGGATAGCTGTTCCTGGTATGCCTCATGGTTCTCCTGGAATGGAATTACATTCACACGAATCACATTCTCACGATAATTATGAAAGTTATAAAGTAGTTTCATTTAGTAATAGTGGTAAAACAAAAATATTCGACAAAATTTCTCCCTAAGACAAGTACTAATTATGTTAATAATGAGTTTTGTTCTTAGGAAGTTAAAAATTCTCACTTTTTTCTTTTTCTTAACTCTTCCTTTCAATCTTTATTCTCAAGCTCATATGAAGGGTACATTTTATTCTGAGCAAGAAGCTGAAAAAGAATCATTTGAACTTGGTTGCATTGGAATACATAAAAATCAAGATAAATGGCTTCCATGTAAAAACGAAAAAGAGCTACATAAGAAACTTCGAGCGAATTAATAATGAAAAAACTATATTCAAGTCGGAAATGGCATAGAAGACTTGCAGTAATTCTTGCGGTTCCATTATTTTTAACTATTTCAAGTGGTTCTCTGTACCCCATTTTATTAGCTTTTGGTATAGATGCTTTTTGGTTGATCAAATTACATACCGGTAATTTTGGATTTATAAATTTGCAGTCTATTTATTCACCATTAACAGGACTGTCAACTTTGGTACTTCTTTGCACTGGAATCTCTTTATTGAAAAGACCTTCGAAAACAAACTAAAAAATTGTTAGCACAGCACAAAGCTATGCCCAAGCGCATGTAAAGGAGGTCACATTTAGTTTTGAAAAATTCTTGATAATGTCTATGGAGAACCAACAAGTTCTACGCTTTCGAATCACTAATACTATGGATGACACAACCAATAGGTGGATTTCTATAAAAGAAAACCCATTGCAAAGCGCTCAATCAAAACGCTACCAAAAACAATTACCAACTGAGAAGTGGACACCCACTGATGATCACGCGATTGACATCATTAGTGATTATTTGATTTGTATTAGAGAAGATATGAACGCAATGATTGAAGAGCTTGGTTGTGATACAGAGTATGCCGCAGGTTTGCTAAGAGCTATCGCTGATGGATATGAAGACCTCAATTCAAATTCCGAGGACTATTCCAAATAATAGTGAATAAAAAAATAGACACCTTAGTTCAAACGTCTATCAATCATGCAATTGATTTTCTATTTCTAAGTTTATAGATGTAGGAGAAAAAGCATCAGCAGAGCCAGAGAAAGCTATTACAGCTAGGCTAACTGCACCAACAACTGTTGATAATGTTTTCAACTTTTTGGAAACTTTCGCTTTTTTTGACATGTGCTTGTGAAGTCGAACTTCTTAAAATTAATCTATTGTTAACTCTAAGATAAGAGAAAGTTAATAAATGGAAATGAAACCTTAACTTAAGCTAGAAAGAATAGTTTGCATAAAACGATCAGCAGAAGCTCTTTCTTCAGCTACAAGTTATTGGTATTAAAGTAGGAAACTTTTCTAAGCTTAGGGCTGACTATTCATCTACTTCCTTAAGAAATTAATTCGTATCGGCTACATTCTTAAAGAACTCACAATAAACCATTAAATCTGATTCTTTTTCTGTCTTCAGATTGAGTAATTCTATGGTTTTAGCAGTATCAATTCTATAGGCATACCAATCAAGACAAGTCTCTCTTTGTTTTTGTGTCGATGAAATGGGCTTTGCTTTATATGTACCTACTTCTGTTGAAGTCTTTGTACAAGCACTTATCAAAACAATAAATAAGATTAATAAAAATAAACGGGTCATCAATATTTAATCAGCCATCCATCAGAACATAGCACTCGTTTCATTAGCTTCAGGTATTAAAGATTACACAGGTTATTGAGATATTCTGATAAGTTAAAAATGGCTGGTGATTTGCGTGAACAGATTACCAGCTTGTAGCCTTACTACTTGCAATAGCTAAAAGTGGATAGGTGATTTCGACTACACGAAAAAATCTGAAAAAATGCTAGAAAATAACATAATTAAATTCTTATAATGAAACCACTTGCAGACAGTAATCATCTTCAACAAGTATTAGCTCAGATTCAATTAAACATAATCAGAACTAAAGATCAAAAGATGTCTGATCATCTCTGGTATCAGAAATCAATGTGTGATGGAGAAAAATAAAAAATTAATGAAGAAATTAAAAACAATATTTCCTTTTATCTCTGCTATTGGAGTTTTCTTTTTGGCTAGTAATTCACCTATGTGGAAACAAATGGTCGAAAATGAAATCAAATCTATCCCTGTAAAAGAATTTAAATAAAGATAGATTTTTAATTTAGAAATTTACGAGAGACCCAAGAAAGCGAGGAATTTATCTAGCGACAAGCTAAATAGTTATAGAACAAGGTTAAAAGCCCTTTATATGAGTCGCTACCGCTTCTATATCCAGTCAATTCAGATAAATCTTTTCATGTTTTTGCTCCAATAATTATTTTTCCGTTAATTTCCCATGAAGGAAATCCTTCTATTTTTTTATCAATGCATAATTGTGTTTGGCTATTTTTACCATCACGAGCGCATTCAACAACATTAAGTTCTTCATAAGCTTGTTTTCCAAATAACTCGCTTTGATAAAGGCAGTTTGGACACCAATAAGCTGAATACTTTACTACCCCTTGTTCAGTTAAGTGCTTTGCTAGATCAATTGATTGTTTTGTACTTTCAGTAGTAATTATGAGCTCTTTTTTGGTTCCAAGATGTCCACTAGTTACAACACTAGGTAATAATAGTAAGCCTATTAAAGGCAATAAAAGTCTTTTCAAAAAAAAACCAATTAAATTGTATCTTACATCAACTATCAAATAAAGACTGAATTAACTATCTAACAACTTCTGATTAATCTTTTTAATTATGCATTGATCTCAATAGAATTCCTTAAGTCCTCATAAAGTAGTTGTTATGAAAAGTAGAATATCAACAACTCATCAAGACAAAACCCTTCCGTTAACCATTCTCTAAACTCCTGACCTATAGCGCTCTGATCTTTACTATTTAGTTTATTTGATCTTTCCATTAATAAAGTCATTGATTCAGCTATCATCTCTTCCATATCAGGATAAGTCATTAGCAAACAGAATGAATGATTCTACAAACTTATTAGAATTAAAAAGGAATCACGTTAATTGTTCTAAGATGAAAATCCTTTTAAGAAGAAGTTAAGAGCTAAAAGCAGTCAAAAGAAATAAAAACTAGTTAATTGTTATTAGGCATGTGAAGCTCATCTTCAATATCTTTTTCACGATAAAGGTCTAATGTTGAATTTAATTCTGATAATAAAATAGATATTTTCTCTTTCTTGTATTGATCTTTAACCTGAGAAAGTTTTTTCATAAAAAATCTCTCTATGTTTAATATTATTTTAGTGGTTAGTACATTAATTTAAATGTCTTTATTAATACATCAGGAAAATGATTCTGGTTTAACAAAAAATCTATGTTTCAAGCATCAATCTGACTTTGTTTGAAGCAAGTGAAGCATGTATTAGAATAGATAAGATATTGCGTACAAGATTGAAAAAAAATAAGACAAAATTAGCATTTCTAATAATTGCCTTTTTGATTGCTACACCTATCTATATTAGTCAATACACAAGAATATATAATAATTCAAATGAAAGGGAAAAATTAACTGTCGATGGAATGTTTTTAGACTGACAAAAGAAATTTTTATAAAGTTCACTTAACTATGGAATTTTAATTAAATCATCCAAATCTAGTTTAAAATCATAAAACATGAAATGCGTTAAGAGAAGGAGAGAAAAAGATGAGATGGCCACCGAATGCAGCTTGGACCTCAGCCGTAAAAAGAGAAGGTTATCGACATTTTGAAGTTAAAAGCTATGGAGGCAAAAAAGATGAACGGTGGGTAGAACTATTTCCAGTTAACAACAACGAAATTCTTATAAAAGTTCCATGGTCGGAATTAAAAACATATTCAAAGTGGACGAGTGGATGGCTTCAGTTGCCAAAAGATGAAGATTGCGATGGCAACTAATCTCTAGAGAAAATAAAAAACAGATATTTAAGTAATTATTCCTACACGGCTGACAGTGGTTTGTTCTTATATTTTTTGAACTTCTCAGGACAACCTTCTTTTTATACTGAGCTTTAGAAGGTTGTTTCTTTGAATAAAAAACGTCAGTGCTCCTCCCCAGAAGCCAATCAATTGATGACCAATGCAATTGATTGCCTGACGTACACTCATCCTAAAATCTCCTTTTCTTTAATAGTTCTGTAGGACCGTACGTCTTAGGCAGGGAAACCGTAGAAAGAATAAAACTCTTTTAATTAGACATTTAAAAAGGGCCCGAGGGGGCCCTTTTTCTTTACCGATTCTTTGGAAGCTTCTGGATATTGGTGGCCTGGGGCCAAGTGTCTAGTAGAAAGGCTTTTTTACTCCGTTAGGGCACCTAAACGATGCAGAGGAGGTTCGACTGAATTGACGCACCTAAATCATTGATCCTTGTCGCATCAGACGAATAGCCTACTTATTTATTGAGAATGTTGGAGCAGGAACCAGAATTCAGTTCGCTTCTCTTAAATACTCAGGTGGAGTGTCGACCATCAATGGTGCCTCTGAGCTCAACAAACGTATCTTTGCTCTATTCGCACCTCAACGCAATCAGCCTTAATGCCCATTGCATTTCCACTACACCTGATCAAAAATAGTAAGTTTGGGGTCTAGCTAAGATCTAATCAATAAATCAAAAAAATGAATCAGACTCCAGAGAAAGAGAAGGGAATGAGCTTTATTAAAAAAGCTGGTAAATGGGCTCCATTAGTTGGAGGAGCATGGATTGTTCTGAATATTGTTGTTCCATTAGCTCTTCTTCGTATTCCTGCAGTCCAAAAATACTTAGTAGTACTTGAAGACATACTCCCTTTTGATATTCCAGGTATTGGTTAGATGGCAACAGAGATTATTTGTTTTTTCTTGCTTGGTATTGCAGCACTGCTTCTAAATGCTGGACTCGACGCTCAAGTTCTTCCACTCTTTTGGCTAATTCTTCCATTAGTAATCAAATTAAGTTTCGACAATATAACCAGAAAGAAAGCTCTCCTCATCAACAAAAAAACAAAATAAGGGCTAAGGTCGTGAAAAATTAGCCGAAAAGCTTTGAACGAGTTACAAGCATTGACGCTATCAGGAGCATTAGCTGTATTTGCTATCACCTGGCTATTTTTTGGTTTTGGGGATGATGATGATGATGGAGGCGGGATGATGAGACCTGTCAGACAAAATGCCGATTAAACATCAGTAGGGAATAAGGAAGAGAAAAGCCTCAATTTAGAGAAGACAATCCAAAAGGTATTTTTACAAGTCCTAAAGCTAATCAACCTTCTGATCAAGCATTAGCCTAAGTAATGAGAGCATGTGTATATGAAAAATTTTCTAATCAAATTAGTTTTATTCGTATTCATTGTTTTCTCTGGATTGAATAGTGCTGAGGCAGTAATACAAGGCTGGGTTCCACCAGAGGATTATGGAGAAGGAGACTCATATGAAATGGGAATGGAAACCGAAGAAGAAGCTATAGAGATGGAGTCACAAACTAAAGAGTTGAGTATGGAGGATATTTTTGGGGATGAACAAGTTTTTCCTTTTCCACCTGGCCTAGGCAATTAATCAAAACGCAAACATTCGCTTTAGTAAGGTAGATACAGATAACTATCTAACTTTTAAGTTTGTTGAACTAATGGCAGCAATAAAAAAAGACTCAGAGCCTCTAGATAACTTATCCAGTCAAGAGATAGAGGATATTGTCAGATCAAACGAAATTTTGGATCAAGAAAATGAAAGACTAATCAAAGAAGAAGAAATAGAGGCACAAAGATTCTCAAAGACAAAATCTACAAAAAGATTCCTTAGACGATTAAGAAGATCTCCACTTGAAGTGATAAATCGATCACTCTTTTTTGTATTCATTGGTAGTTTTATCTTCTCCTTTGTCTCTGTGTACTCAATCAACAAGTTGTGGTTTGTTTTTTATGTCATCAGTGCCTTCTCATGTGTTTTATACACTCCAAATAGACAAGCCCTAAAGGAACTAATTGCAGCATGGCCAAATATCGAAGATCTTTTAAAAAAAAGAAGTTTATGGAAATAAATTATTTAGACTTATAGACCATTGATGTGAAAATTATTTACTGAGGTAAGTCTCAACTATTCTAAATTCAAAATTGATTAAAAGGTAATGGATAAAAAAGGAGCCAAAGGGTACTGGATCTCAACGGCAAAAATTATTAATCAAGAATTATTTGATGAATATGTCGAAAAAGTTGGGCCATGGCTAAAAGAGAATGGTGGGAAGGTATTCGCGAAAGATACAGACCCAAGAGGAAAAGAAAAAACTGAAGATTCAAACCTTGCAGTCATTTGTGAATTTCCATCTATGCGAATAGCTGTAGATGCTTATGAGTCAAGTGAATATCAAGAACTTTCAAAGCTACGTAAAGCAGCCACCGTGAATGCAACGTTCACAATTATGGAAGGAATGGACGAGGCAACAAAACTTAGAAGAGCAATGGGAATGTAGATAATGGCATCAAACACCTCACTATTCATTTCATATAAATGAATGAATTGATCAAATAATTAATAGCATTAAAACATTAGGAGGCATATTCTGATGAGTTCACAAAATAGAAGTGACGATCAAGAGCTGGTCAGCAAAAACCTTGAATTAATTATTAGTTCGAGTAACTACCAATTAGCCCATGAAGATAGAGAGTTGCTCAATAGTGATGAAATGAGAGGAGTGCGAATGCTTCTAGAAATTAATAAACCAGAAAAAATCTTGGAAGAGCAGAATATCTTATCAACAATTATCGTCTTTGGAGGTGCAAGTTTATCTGATAAAAGCTCTATAGATCACAGAATTGAACTAGCAAAGAACTCTCTCGCTAAAGATCCACGCTCATCGAATTTAAAGAGAGAATTAACACGGCTAAAGAATCTACAATCAATCTCTCATTACTACGACTCTGCTAGAGAGTTCGCGAAGATTGTCTCCAGACAAAACCAAAAAGAGCATTGCAATTCACATGTAATTGTCACTGGTGGTGGTCCGGGGATTATGGAGGCTGCCAATCGAGGTGCTTTTGATGCGGACTGTAAATCAATAGGATTAAACATAAGTCTCCCAAACGAGCAACATCCCAATGCATATATCACCCCTGGGCTTTGCTTTAAATTTAATTATTTCGCCTTACGAAAATTTCATTTTGTGATGCGATCAGTTGCAGCTGTCTTTTTCCCTGGGGGATTTGGAACATTTGATGAACTATTCGAATTACTCACTCTTCGTCAAACAGGAATGAAAACAGAAATTCCAATTATTCTTTTTGGTCGAGATTATTGGTCGAAAGTGATCAACTTTCAATTCCTTTCAGATCACGGACTTATCTCAGATGAACACATGAAACTCTTTCAATACGCCGATAGTGCTTCAGAAGCATGGGACATAATCAAACAATAGTCCTATCATCGGGAAATGGATTGGAAGACATCACTAGATTGGTATTGCTCAGGTAACATTCTTGAAAAAGAAGATGTCGACCTTTTAGAGGAACACTATCAAGAGATAATCAATGAAAGCGATTCGAATTTCTCCCCAGAAATAGCTCCAAAACATATTTGTAACCAAACAAATATTCCAGAGGGAAGTTCTTGGATCACAGCAGTTGCAGTAATACTTGATCGATTAAATCCAGTAAAAACAGGTAAACCAAGAAGTTTATTAGTCGATCAATTAAGAAGAAAGCAAAGCAGTTAAACCCTCTTTATACAAAAGAGTTGAACATAAAAGACCCGAAGCCCAACAAAGTCCTCTAGCAGGAGGAATATCGCCAACATAAGCACCGATATAGATAAACCTCACAATTGGGTGAACCCACGCAGCTATTACGGCCACAGGGGACACAACACCGGCAATCAGACATAGCAAACATGCAGGAGCGTGAAGAGTGATACTCTCCCAGCAATTTTGATGACACCAGACAGCTCTTTTACCAAAATCAGGAAGTTCATCAAACAAGGCTCTTGGCGCACTCATATTCTCAGCTGAATAACCAGCCTTGACTCGGCCATACGTTAGTGGTCCAATTGAAATCAAGACAACAACGGCAGACAGGCATAGGCTCCAAGCAAAAGCTGTTTCCATGGAATTCATAAATATATTTTGAGCCTAAGTGAGGCAGATTCAAATTGCGGTTTAAAAGGTGTGTTGAAGATTGCTTTTAGAACAAGTTGTACAAACCAAGTTTTCAAAAAGATGATAAAAACACAATATTTAGTTCATAAACTTGTTATTCTCTAGGTGTCATAGAGACTTCAGCTCGACTAAAACATCCATTATTAAAATAATCCAACCATGGACTGGGATTCTGCAAAACAACATTGCACTGAGCGAAACTGGCAATGGTCATTGGAATTAATCAATCAGGCTCAAAAGGAGATGCAAGATTTAGAGACGAAGCTAAAAAAATGTGAGGATCAACAGAAAGCTAATCGTTTGTATAACGCGTGTAATTACTGATGGAAGAGATGAGCGCAACAATAGTTCCATTGGGTTCACTTGCTTTTTTATTTGCTGTGATATCAGTCCTTGTGTTCCTTAGGAAGGCTAGTATCGCAAGACAAGCTGATGCATCCATAAAAAATAGAATAGAAGCAAAAAGAAATGAAAAGTCAGAGACTCTTGAAGAACAAAAAAAACGTTTAGAACTTTTGCTTAAGAAATAAAAAGATACCAATTTACAAATTATCGTCGCTTATTTTGCCAATCCTTTTAATCGGATTAGATCCATCTCTATGATTTGCTGGATCAAATGGGAAATTTGTATCTGGTCCTAAAAGATCATCAATACTTTTTGAATCCATTGAACTTTGATCATTTTCAATATCAGCATCCATTGCCATTAAAACCGGCTGTGCTTCAACTGACTGGAAGCAAACACACATCACTACAAATAGAGACAGAAATAATCCAAAACAAGTTTTTATAACACTTTTCATAGAGAAGCAAAAAAATTAACTATTTCATGAAGGAAAGTTTATGTCCTCACGTCTAATAAAATCCTAGTCTTCAAAAATAAGGCATGCAGGTGAAGAAGGATTTAAAGCGCACTCTTTCTCCCAGTAGGAAGCAACCGCTGTCATTCCTCTTTTAACTGCCTCGTGTTTCATACCGATGTCACCCATAGCATCGTTAGGAACACTAAATGAAGTTTGAAGTTTCATAGTTTCTCTTCAATTAACCATGGTATAAACCATCAAGAAGGCCTATGGCAAGGGAATTTATCCTTATCTTTCTTACAATTTATATTAAGGCACCATTTGTTATGTTGTTAAGAAAAAAATTCAATTATTGAAAACTGATGAACTGCTGCAAAAAGAAAATCAACCAAATCAATTAAAGAGTCAAATTAATGACTTCGACAATAATATCAATAATGACATTAGGCATCCTCATAACAGGAATTTCTGTTTGGTGGGTCAGAACAACCCTTAAAGAAGGTAATAATGCACTTGAAGAAAGCCAAAAAGAAAATCAAGACAATTAAAAATCTTTTATAAATTTAAATTGCCAAAAATTTTGAGAAAAAGATTTGAACATTAAGTCCAAAAAAAATTCCTCCACTGTTCAGTGGAGGAGATAACGAAACATTCATCAGACCAACTATCAGCTACTTCTTATTAAGAGCAGCCTTAACCTTTGTGGGAGACAACGCCTTTAGCTCCTCTTTTAGTTCGTTTTGACGATCATCAAGAACTTTAATACGTGCTTGATAACTCTCTTCTAATCTCTTTCTAGAGTCCTCAATGTTATCGAGTTCCTCTTGACGTTGATTACGCTTTAGCTCTTCAAGCTGGCTATCAGAAACTACATAAACAGTTCTGGCAGGAGCTATTAAAGAATCAGAGAAAAAAGTGTCGAAGAGTGAAGTGTACATAACTTTTCTTTCGGAGTACATAACTACTCTGTCTTAAATTAATTTAGTTTGGAATGAGGTGAACCGAAGAAAATTATTCGGTAACTATCACTCACTTCGGTTGCTACTACTGAAAAGTTAGGTATACCGACCACTAAACAGACCCCAAAGACGACTTTCAAAAGAAACAACAAAATAATGGCTACATATTCGCTCTTACTAGGAATCATCGTGATCATCATTTCATGGAAATTCTTCAATGACTGGGCGTCTGGTCTGGCAGGATTTATTTACGGAGGCGTCTTATTTTGGGGTATCAAATTATTTATTCAGCTGATCAAAGCTTTATTTGGATAAAAACAATGATGCTATTGAAATTAAATGAAACTACTGAAACCATGTCTTAACCCCCAAAAGATAGTTACCAAAATCGCTGACAAAGGAAGAGCAATGGCAAGTGTGATATTGATTGTCCTAAAAGTCTTACCAACTCCATTACTCGTATCTTTAGACGGATCTACGATAAGTGGCATGGCGAGTACGTATTTTTTTATTTATAGACGCAAATTCCATTCAATTGGTTAGATTGTCGTAATTATCGAGACAGTCTCATGTATTTATTAGGTCTAGGACTATTAGTTTTAAGCACTTGGTATCTGATGAAGCTATACACAAATTTCAACAATGATCCAATGGCAAAGAAAGAAATCGATAACGCATGGCAAGAAGCTAAGAAGGAAGCAAAAGGTAAAAATCCTTTTGCTCCAGGAAGGATTAAAGAGGCTCTCAATGCATATAAAGCTGATATGAAAAAGGAAGACACCTAAAAGATAGAAAAATCCAAAGAGACGATAATTAGTAGAACATAAAAGCTAAAATATAAATTTATTAATTTCTTAGTGACACCCTCTTTGGTTTTAATGGATTATGTAGACAGAAAGACATTGAATAACGAACAACTATCATATCTCGAACAAGTTTTAAAAGCCTCAATTCAGAAATTGAAATTCACAGGAATCAAACCTGCTATTGCCAATAATGAAATATGTGATGCAGCTCTCCTTTCCCAGGGTTCATATGAAATAAGTTGTATTGCATCCATACTCGATATGCTTCAGCCAACAAAAAAACCCATGGAGCGTAAAACAAAAGTATTCAACGCTTTATGCAATGCAGGGTTAATAGTTACTGATTAAATAAAAGGCGTACCTTAAAAGACAAATTAGGACAGATATTTTCAAAATAACTATGAAAAGCCAGTGAGAGGCATTGAACCTCTCATGCCGCCTAGACGGTCTGGTGAAGTTTTATTTAGCAGCTTCAGGTGCTTTTCTGGCTTTGCGTGCACGCCTAGCAGGCCTACCAGCACTTGGCTTGACGACCGCAGAAACCTCGACTTTAGCTTTGGCTGCAGCCTTTTTGGCTACAGGCTTTTTAGCTACTGCCTTCTTTGCTGTAGCCTTTTTAGCAACTGCCTTCTTTGCTGTTGCCTTTTTAGCAACTGATTTTTTTGCTGCAGTAGCTTTTGGAGCAGCTCCTTTACGTGTCCGATGAGAAAGAATTAAAGCCCATTCATCAGCACTAATATTTGCTGGCTTATTTCCATGAACCTCAGAAACTTTTGCTGCTTTTTCGATATCTTTAATTAGGTTTTTCCAAGAAGCCGCGTATCGTTTATCAGACTGAGATTTTGCTCCGCTTTCAACAAGGGTTTCAACGACTTGAGAAGCAGTGACCTTTTTACGACGTCTGTTAAAGATCTCCTTTTGCAAGGTAGCGATCAAGGCATCACCTTTAGCACTAACTTTGATGGATAACTGAGACATAACTCAATAATTACTTTCTTAATACATCTATCACATATAGGGTATTAAATTCAATAGTCAATGGTTAATCGACTACTAATGTTTCATATATCTAACAAATTCAACTTAAAGTGACACGTTTATACCAATTAAAATTAATCGAAAATTTCTCGACAATGAGAAGAAAATCATATCCAGTGGGTGAGAGGAGACCCTAAACAAATACAAGAAACTGTTAGCCAATAGGGGTCATAAACTGATGAAATATCGTATGAAACTCATACAAGAAATTAATCAAGTCAGAGCCTTAGGCCACCTCTGGACACCAACCAATCTCGCTCTCTCGTTGCTGAATCCAGAGATGACAACGTGAGATCAAATGATCTCCATGAGGAATTAAACGACGATGAACATGACAGGAAAGAATTGTTCTGCAATGCTTGTCGCTGGAATAATTGAAATGTTGACATGTCATGCAAACGCGAGCTGAACATGTTTTTTTGAGAATCCCTTTCTCAAGGAATTGCCACTCTTCTTCTTGATCGAAGATTTGATCGGTGTAAGCTTCTTCGGAGCGAGTCGTAGACATTGTCCAATACCAATAGGTTGCGCTACGGCAGATACCCATTCCTCAGCCTTAAAAACAGCATACGGGGAAGCAGATGGAGTCATTTACCTTTAGCAGTACACATGTACTAGCAAAGAAAATTAGGTATTGTCAAGTCATCTATTTCAAAACATCTAGAAAATGGATTCTCCAATACCAGGAATTAAGCAGACCAAAGGTTAGAACTCGACACTTATTACAAAGAGATAAAGGGTAATAAAAAAATATAAACGGATAAGTCCAGTCAAGAAAAACCAATAAAAAAGCCCTCATCTTATGAGGGCAAATATTATCGGCTGAAAGATCCCCATCACCCAGCTCCCAAAAATAATAATCAAATCAATCAGATTAGGCAACATTAAAGCACCATATCTTTCACCTCAGACTTAAACGAACACCATCAGTAGGGGGGGGGTTGATTTATCAAAGAAATAGGGTTAGAAATAGTATCCCCATCACCCAGGCCCGTAGGACACCATACCTAGGGTCTTTTTTATTGGAAAAGCTTGTCTAGACCGATTTGATTATTATTAAGGTCATAGGAGCTGTGGAAAACTTTTTTGTTTAACTGAATTTGTCTTCAAGAAAAGCAGTCCATACCGAGATATTAAGAAAAGGTAGCTTATAAAGGTTTAAAAACGATTAATTGAAAAATCTCTCTCAATTGAGTAAAAAGGTTCTAAATCTCCTAACGGAGAGGAGAAAGACAATTGCACTCATAAAAATGGAATCTATCGAATAAATACAGTTGAAATCCACACCACATGATTGATCTCAAAAGGAATAGCAAAAAAATACCAATTGAAGCAACAGGCCTTCGAAGCCGTAAGTCTTCTCTCTATGAGCCAAATCAAAAAGAAGATTTCAAAATCAGCAGAGGTCGGTTCTCTAATTTCCTCACTTGTCAAAGGTGTTTTTATCTCGATCGGGTGAGAGGTCTCGATCCTCCAGGGACACCAGGTTGGACTCTCAATGAAACCACTGACCTATTACTCAAAAAAGAATTTGACTATTGCAGACAGAAACAGATTCCACACAGAATATTTGCATCTAATGGACTATCTCATGTTGTTCCATTTGATCATCCTGAAATAGATAACTGGAGAAACTCTCTTAATCGAGGATTAATGCATCGTTACAAGGATACAGGAATAATTTTAACTGGTGGTGTAGACGATATTTGGCAAGACACTATTACAGAGCAACTAATAATTGTGGATTACAAATCTCAAGCTAAAAACGGACGAGTTGATAAGAAAGATTATTTAGATGATCCATTTCACGAGGCCTATAAAATTCAAATGGATTTTTATGCTTACTTGCTCTCCGGAATGGGTTTTAGTGTTCATCCAACGTCCTATTTTCTTGTTTGCAATGCAAAAAGGGATGAAGATGAATTTAATAAGACCATGCGTTTTGATGAATATCTTGTTCCCTACAAATGGAACAATGATTGGATAGAGAGTCGACTAGATGAAATGGTGGCACTAATGAATCAGCTAGAAGTTCCAGAATCAAATCATTCCTGTAAGAACTGCGCCTACGCAGATCAATATTCGAAAATAATATTTTCAGGAAATACAAGTCAAAAAGAAATTACTCAAGGAACTTTGCCATTATTCTAAGAACGCTAATAATTTAAAAATGATTCTGACCATAAAGCCTCTAAAGAATTAATGGTATGTGCGGAAGATACCAACTAATAAACGATTTTATAAATCTTCCTGATCTTTTAAAAAAAGATATGCCAAGAGGGTTGAGCCAAAAATATGAACCACAAGTATTAATCAAGCCAGGGTCTCCAATTCTTGTTCTAAAAAATGAAGGCAAGACACAAACATCAATAATGCTTTGGGGATTTATTTCTGAGTGGAGTAAAGACCCTTTCGACAACACAAGACCAAAACCATTTAATGCTAGATCCGAAAGTGTCGAAGAAAAGAAACTTTTTCGTGCAAGTTGGAAGCATAAGAGATGTTTAATACCAGCAAGCGGATTTTTAGAAAAAGGTCACCTAATACGTAGAAAAGATTCTCAAACTTTTTGGTTAGCTGGACTTTGGAATAGATGGATGTCTCAAGAAGGAAGTGAACTAGAAAGTTGTTGTGTTCTAACAACCGAACCAAATGAATTAGTAAAACAATTTCATAACCGTATGCCAGTAATTATTCCAAATGGACTTGAAGAAGAATGGATAGCTTCAGTGAAAAACGCTCAAGACCTGAAAGCTTTAAAACCACTTATGACTAAATGGGACCCAGAAGAATGGGAAGCCGAGCCAATAAACAAACCTAATGCCAATCAATTGTCGTTCCTATGAAATAAAGACAAAAAGAAAGGGCTTATTTAAGCCCTAGAGACAGTTGTACAAGAATCACTAAATCAGTGATCGTGATGCACTTCAGCCGAACTAGGCATTTCATGGGCAGAAGACAATCTCTTCAATGATTGAGATCCACAAATAGCAGACAGCGCGATCACAACCAAGGATGCAGTGCTTAACAATTGAAGAACTATCGGGAGATGTGAATTAATTCGTTCTCTAAAAGTAGTCATTTGGGAAGTTAATTAACACTCCATTCAAGCAAAAAGAATAAGCACCGTCCATAGCATGAGTATTCTGACTTAAATAGCTAAAAGCAAAAAAATAAGCATAAATAAATTTAGTCCAACTGTTATGAGTGATGTACTTGGTTTAAATTCTTTAACCAAAACTAAGGACTCAAGCTTTTAATAATTTCTAATTATGACCTGAAAATTTAAAAGTCTCACAAAATACATAATGAAAATTAAATATTGAAAGGAAACACATGAATAAAAAAATGTAGAATTAATCAACGTATTAACTCAAAACTTCTCATGGCTGAAAAAATAATAAAGGCTAAAACCACTCGACGTCGGATATCTGATTAAGATTATCCAAATAAATGGACGAAAAAAGAATGGAACTTCCTTCTCTAGACAAACTTAAAGAATTAGAAAAAAGCGCAAGAATAGAAGGGAGTGGAATTGAATTTGACTCTCTATTAGGACTATGGAAATTTAATTCAGTATGGAAACAGGGATCAGATACAGAAGACTCAATTTCAAGCACTTTGCTACAGGTTCTTTCAGCGAGCCTAGAGTTGAAGAAGGATACACAGAATCCAGAAGAAGAGAAGTTTACTATTGCCAACGCAATTAGATTTGGATTGCTAACTCTGAGATTTAGTGGGTACGCAAATTTAGAAAGGAAGCAGCCATTATTACCATTTACTTTCGATTGCATTCAAATAAAAGTAGCTTCATTGACTATCTTAAAGAGATCTTTACCGACACCGGATCATAAGAAGAGACCATTTTTCGCACTAATAGCGATCGATCCAAAAGGTAAATGGTTGTCAGCAAGAGGTAAGGGCGGAGGACTCGCTCTATGGATACAAGATAAATAAACAAAAAACATATTATCCAAGGTTATTGAATAATATGTTTTCAGAATATTTTTTCAAAAGGTAAGATTCCTACCCAGATATTAGTAATTTGAAAAATGTCAGTTAAACGTAAGGACATTAAACTATGACTTTATTTCTGAGTGAAATCCTATCAATGGAATTTGGATGCTCACGAACAAATTTGTTGAACTCAATTGCTAGTTGCCTAGCTTCAAAAGCATCGATAGCATAAAATCCTAACTCATGTCTGTTATTAGCTAAATCTCGGTAGCTAACTGCATATCGTTTGCAGGATGTAATTGGTCTTGAAGGCATTTTTCCTTAAACTCGATGCCACAATCTTAGAAATAAGTAAATAGGGCTGAAAGAAATCTACCGAACAATTTTTGCATAGGTAACCGAATCTAAATCAGTTAAAGATTTTGATTTATTAGATCTTAATGAATATCCAAAGAAAGTTCTTAATGCATATAATTACAAGAAAATGTAACTTAAACTACTTTTTATATACTTTAAATTAATTTTAAAAGACTAAAAAGAACGAAGCCCTAAAAAGTCAATTATTAGAAAAACTAATTACATAAATAATTTTTCCTAAATAGATTTGGTATTTCTCCCTACATACAATCAGTGAGTAAATAGGTAACTTTAAAAAAATTATTTTAGTTTAATTAAAGTCATGACTTTAGATACTTATAAAGCGATTGTAAAAGCATCAGAGCAAGGGAATTTATGGGGACTTAAGCGTACTGATTACTAACTATGTTTAAATTCACCAAATTTAAGTTTATTCAGCTACTTATATTGTGGAATCTCCCGATTCTAATTTTGTTTATCGGAATAATATCAATTCCCATAGAGATATCTAATTCAACATCAATTTTATAAAAAAGAAATATCACTACTTAAAAAGCAAAAAGTTACTTTTAATTATAGAAAGCTTAATCAATAAGGGTAATCATGAAAATTTAAATAGCTAAAGCTATTAATAGACTTGAATGGTTGATAATAATCAAAGTCTGGAAAAAGTATCTGGTTATATCTTAAGTACGGGGCAAGTATTCTTATTAAGCAGCTTTAAACTGCACATTGCTGTTGTCAGTCCAAGTCCAAGCAGATTTCTCCATTGTAGATAGATCAACTCTGTGGCTCGCCATCCAGTCACCATTTGCTTCAACAAATTTCTCAATGTTTCCCTCTGGGTGCTGATGGATAACAATGATTTTTTGAGGGTCATCATCACTGCAGCCTCTGTACAAAGGCTGAATATTAAACTCTCTATGCCTTCTGGTAGCTTCTTTGCTGTCGAAAATTGCAGCCCACTCATCAAAGGTGCTTTCAACCTTAAAAGTAAAAACTGAAGTAACAGTAGAAGACATCGATGATTTTTAATATGAGTAAACAATACCCAAACAAAACAAAACTGACTAATAGTTGTGGTAAAAACTAGATATAAAAGCAAAAGTTCTGCTAGAAATAGCTAATGCAGATACCAAGAAAAATCCTCAAACGAATCATCAACTTGATTGTTGTTCTAATCGTTGCAATTGTTGGGTTCATCAAAGTAAAACACCCATTTAGCTATTTAGTTGGAGTCCCTGTTGCTAGTTGGGTCGTTTATCTTTTATGCAACGCAATGTGCACAGATATTCTTTTTGGAGAAACATTAGGCTGTTCAGAAAAAAGTATTTACAAGGAGAAATAAGCTAGCTTACAAATTAAAAAATTCTCAACCAGAGAATAACCCTTTATATCCAGATTATTGGTAGTACTTACAAAGATAAACCTACGTTAAAATAAAGAAATAAATCAATAAAACCACTATTAACTACATAGCAAGACTAATGTTATTTGCTTTACTCAGTTGGAAATAATCCTTCTTTTATCTGAATTAATACCATGTCTTTTAATAGGCTATTTACTCGGGCGATTTAAAGAAAATTTATCTCTAACGATTTCTCGTCCACTAATTAGCTATGGAATTCCTATCAGCTTGATGGGGATATTACTTAAGTCTGGACTAGAATTGCCCTTAATAGAATCTGCTGCATTAGCATTGGTAGCTATTGGCTTTTTAATGACTATATTAAATCGCCTTCCTAGTGTAAATAACCTTATACAAAACAGAACGCTTCAATTAGGGAGCGCATTTGGAAATACAGGGTATTTTGGAATACCAGTTTCACTAGCACTGCTTCCCGATCATGCTTTGATCTACAGCATTGGATTTGACCTCGGTGCGACATTAGTGATTTGGAGTCTCGGACCAATACTGTTAACAGATCCTTCAAAAGTTTTAAGTTCTAATAGATATTGGAAGAATTTCATAAAAGGAATATTTAGCAGTCCTGCTGTTAAAGGATTAATTGGCGCGTTAATTATTCATTCATCTCCATGGGATGAACAAATAACATACTTACTATGGATTCCATCAAGAGTTGTAATTGTTCTAGCACTGGTAATCGTTGGAATGCGTCTAAGTTGGCTAAGGAAAGCCAATCTTTCAAGAATAAAAAACCAAATAACATCCATAAAAAATGCATTAATCATGAAACTGGTTGGATTGCCAGTCATTATGTTGATCATTTCCTCAGTAATAAGATTACCCAGCGTCATGCGAGAGGCCTTAGTACTGCAAGCAGCTGCGCCAACAGCAATATCTATCTTATTAATCTCCCAAGCAGCCTCAAGAGATGAAAAGGAAGCAACCTCTCTTGTTGTTTTTAGTACGATCACCGCACTCATATCAATCCCAGCTTGGTTGTTGATTTTAAGATTGTAAAAAGTTAACAACTATCGCCTTTTAACTCAGTCGGTCTAAGTTGTAAGAAATACATTTTTTTTAATGACCTCAGCTACAGCAACAAAGGCAACAACAAAAAGAGCAGCGGCAGTAAAATCATCAGCAGTAAAGTCTCAATCAATTTATTCATCAACTCAATCTAGATTTGCCAGTTCAAAGTTAATACAAAACCTAGGTTCATCTAATAATGGGGTTCAATTCGATTTTTCAAGTGACTTAAGAACTGCATTTGGAAGGGACTAAAAGAACATGGACCTCTTAAAAACACTTTTTACAGTCGTCATATGCCTTGGTATTGGATGGGCAATCTCTAAAGGGATCATGTTTGGTTTAACTCATATTTAAAGTACCTGATGAAGGTATTCCACAAATGACGAACTAGAAGTGATAGACAGTGCATGGATGTAAGTCAAAGTCGCATAAGAAAAAAAGAACAAACAACACCAACTGAAAAATATATTTCAAAGATGCATAACGTAATAGCAGACCATTACTGAGGAAATTAATGGCTAATGATTGGGAACCAAAAGAAGAACAACACCAAGCTATTATTGCAAGGAGTCTAGAATTTATTTTTGATGAATTAGCTGAGTTACAAGAGGCTTTACACTGTCCAAATTCATTTATTGTTGAAATAGCCAATAAAGTAATATCAGAATATAAAACAAATCAAATCACCATTAGAAGAGATGAAGAATAAATGGAATTTCTACAATCACATGACTTAAACCAATGGGGTCTTTGGACTCCACTTATTGGAGGTATTCTTCTATACGTTGGTTTAAATATTAGAATCACTGAAGTTGATCCTAATGAGTAATAAAAACATGACAAATGAACTTGACTATAGAAAAACGTTAAATTTATAAAAAATTGTAGTTGGGGATGAAGCAAGGAACTATTGAACTAATTCTTTTTGGAATAATTTTCTTGAGTCTTCAATTTTGGTGGATAAGGATGACCATTAAAAATGGTCGAACTGGAGAAGTAGATAAATGGGGGCAAAAAACAAGTTCCAAAAAACTAAATGAATTAGAGAAAGCCAAGCAAGATTTAGAAAAACTTTTTCGATCTTAATTTTTCTAGATCAATAACAACTTTTCAATTAATGAACTATCAAATTCTGCTCGAAAGCTATGCGTCTGGTGAAGCTATTAGTAAAGACGAGTTATCATTGCTGGAATTAGAACTTGATTCTCAACTGGAATCTATTAAATTTTCTCGCACTCAGGGTTGCACTGAAAAAGCTCCTAAACACATTTGCGTAGTTGCTCAAGTATGTGAAGGTAGTAGTTGGATCACATGCTTGGCCTCAATATTAGATAAGTCTAATCCACTCTCTCTAGGTAAGAAATCAAGAGGAGCAAAAGTCATTGATGCACTTCTATAAAACAATTATTTAATGAATTAAACTAAGAGCAGCAATTTTCAATCCATTTTCATCACTCAAATTATTATCAAAAGAATCGAATGAACAATGATGAAAGTCGTGAAGAGAGAAAAAAACGTTTTAAGAGTCTTTCAAGTGAAGAAAGAAAAAAATTGATTAGGAAGAAATTAGAACTACAAGGTTTAACAGAGGGAAGCGGTGTGAGAGAAGAGGATCAATCATCTTATGACAAGGAAGAAATGATAGATTTAATCCTATTAACAAGATGTTTTCAAAAGAATAAATTTCAATAACTGATCCAGGCAAAATTTGTTTTAAGAAGTTAGTTCCTGCAAAATGGATATATGGATAAACCTATTAAAAAAAAGAAAATTACCTTTGGAAGGTTTGCAGTACGTACTCTTGCTATTTCTGCAAGTACTCTAGCGCTATTTGATTTTCTAAAAGGAGAATATCAAGCTGGATGGCTCCTAGCACTTGGATGGTTAACAATCGTGATCGGGGAGAACAGGATGTTTAATGGTGAAAAGACAAATGAAGAAACCTAAGAGAACGATCAACTGTTAACTATCAATAAATACATCTATAAAATTCATTCAGTTTTTACTCCCTATGCCACCATAAAAAAGAAACCAGTATATGAATCTTTCAATATTTAGACATTTTATTTCAACCAATTAGTTCTATGAATGAAACCCAGAAAAATAAAAACTTTAATTTAACTGAAATGAAGTTCAAGTTTAATGATCTATTTACTGGGATTGCTTTGCTGTTGTGTGCATTTTTATGTGCGTTTAGCCTTGCACTAATTGCAATAAGATTAGGCCCAATAGCTAAATGGGCTAATTATCAAACTATTTGTGTAGAACAAGAAAGTTTAAAATCCCCAACAGAGTGGGCTGTACGTAAATGTAATGGAAGGTCAAAAGTTTATCAAGTGAAGTGAGAGCAATTCAATTAAAGTTGAATTAGAAGTTTTCACCAATCAGATATTCACGTTTTTCTGAACAAGCAATAACACAAAATTAATTATTCAGAGCCAAAACAATAGAAATCCTGCCAAAAGTCCAGACATATGACCAAATAGACTAATTCCAGGGAGGAATGACCAAATAATTCCAACACCTGTGAGTAAAGAAATAGATTTTAGTAATCCTGGATCTTTCTTTAATTCGCAACTGATTGAAAGAAATTTATTCTTTCCATAAATAGTTGTCATTAAAATAAAAGCGTCGATACCAAATAAAACACCACTAAAGCCAATTGCTAGAGACATAGGATTACCTAAAACTAAAATATCTAGGCACCAACAAATAAATGCTTGGATAGGCATTATCAATGCAACAAAAGCTAGAAAGAAATAGTCACTTTTAAGGCCAAGTGATTTTAGAAAATATCTGGCCACAATAATTCCAGAGACATTTGCCAATAAATGATTTAGGTCACCGTGAAAAAAATGGGACGTAATCATCCTGTATGGCTCATAAAACAAACGACCAGACCAATAAGCAATGTAAGTCTTATCAATTATTCCTAAAAAATCTGTTGCAATGAAGCAAATAGTGCAAGCAAAAAAGGGGACAAGATATTGCCAATCATCTTTTGAAATTTTCTCAATCATTCGAAAAAAGAGTTGCCGTTAATCCAATCGTACTTTGAGAATATGATCAACACAAAAGGGAAAAGGTTAATTCTTTAACTATGTGATTAAGCTAAAATGTTTGATTATCAAGAGCTACATCAATAAATAAGGTTCTAAAGCCTAGGGTATAACAAAGCTATTTTAGATATAGATGAACATCGAATTAAAAAAGAAACTAAATCTGAATAGTTATGAATGGTGGAGAAACCACCGAAGATTTGTAACCCTTGGATTATTTCTAGCGTTTTTTGCTGGCTATGTCAGAGGTCCTTCAGCGAAAGACTTCAAAGTTAATGATATTTGCGGACGTCTTAGCGCTGATTTGATTACGGGTGAAGAAGCTGCAAGAGGATTAAAATTAGGGAAGCAAAGAATCGATGGACTAGAGGGAGAGAAAGCTAATATCACTAATCACTACTACCATGCCAAGTACTACTGCCAAGGCTACACAAAAGGTAATGTAGGCTTGGGATACTAATTAACATAATTACTAAAATAGCCAGAGAAAAGCATTGCACTTTTCACGCCGCTTTGACGGATCTGGCTTTTGGACTAAGCTTTGACGGCTTTAGAACTTGCTTTCCTTGCACGCCTTGCAGGTCTTCCTGCTACAGCCTTAGATGTTACCTTTGAAACTGACTTAGCGCTTGAAGTTGACTTTTTTGCCTGAGCAGAAGCTACTTTCTTAACAGCTGTCTTAACTTTAGAAGTCTTAACTTTTGCTTTAGCAGCAGTCTTGGCTGGAGCAGGTTTACTTACTGCCTTCTTAGCAATTGCTTTTTTAGCTACAGGCTTTTTGACAGCTGTCTTTTTAGCAGAGGTTTTTGCTGAAACCTTCTTAGCTCTTGTAGTTTTACGAGTACGGTGAGAAAGAATCAAAGCCCACTCATCAGCACTAACATTGGCAGGCTTATTACCATGGACTTCAGAAACTTTTGCAGCTTTCTCAATATCCTTAATTAAGTTTTTCCAAGAAGCTGCGTAACGTTTATCAGATTGAGATTTAGCACCACTCTCTACAAGAGTTTCAACAACTTGTGATGCTGTTACTTTTTTTCTTCTTCTGTTAAAGATTTCCTTTTGAAGAGTAGCGATCATGGCTTCGCCTTTAGCGCTAACTTTGATACTTAATTGAGACATTGAATTAAGAATTACCTATATACAACATCTAGCACATTGTGGGTATCCAAACCGAACAATCTATTTACATGTAGATGTAAATAGCATTTGCATCTTGCTAATTCCTATAAATAAAGTTCAAAATAAGGCAAAAGATGAAAAAAACAAGTCATAGTCTTATTTAAATAAAAGCAGGGAAAGTCTCACTTAAAGCAAAAATGACTATCAAGAAGGTATTAATGCTTTATTCTTTATTAAAAATCGATCAATTAACTTAGCTATCTATTGAAAATGTTCTTTCTAATTTTGCTTTAATTTGCTTTAAGGACGGTTCTGAGACCTTGAGAATTTTTTTATAGAAGCCAAACAGTTTAAGACAGGCCAAGGGAACAAATATTGTCAGTAGTAAGGTTTTGGTAGTAATCATATGAATGTTATAAGCCAAATCAATTAGAAACGTACAAATATTACTTGTTAAAGCTATGTATAAAAACAAAGTCTTTCGTAAATTTTAGTTAAGGTCAAGAAGTTCAAGAACGAATTAATCAATTAAATAAAATGAAAGACCGGAAGGATCTAAAAGCCCTTATTTACCAAGTCGCAGCAGCAACAGATAGAGGTCAAAGAATGAACGCGATGATTGCTCCTATGTACCAAAATAAATTAGAAGAGATGAAGAAACTGGTTGAGGATCTACAGCCACTGTCAGATGAAATAACTCAGAGTTCTATTGAAGGTGAATGGGAGCTTATTTACTCATCAGTTGAGTTATTTAGAAGCTCTCCATTCTTTTTAGCCATTGAAAAAGCCTTAAACGACAAATCAAAAAGCGATTTATTTTTCAAGCTTCATCTTTTACAAGTAGGATCATTTGGTTTGTCAACAGTAGGCAGAGTAGGTCAATATCTCAATTTTACTAAAGGAGAAATGATCTCTACCTTTGATACTACGATCTTTGGTCTTACAACTATCCCTATCCTTGGTTGGTTCAAACTTTTGCCTACCTTTGGCGGGCGCGTCATAACGCTTGCTAACAAACTTCAGTTAAAAAACAACATACTTTCTATGGAGTTAGAGAAGACTAAGGTGTCAGAGGTTGATGGTCTGGGGAAAATCCCCTTTATAGATAGCATTCTGATGGAAAGGTGGTATCCAGTTAAGACCGTATGGAAACTTCTACCATGGAATAAAGAAAATCCAAATTGTGAGATTAGCGTGATCTATGTGGACAAGGATTTAAGAATCATCCGAGATATGCACGGAGCACTGTTTGTTTACATACGTCCATCAATACCTCTTCTTAAACAAACAACAATTTAGTCAATATTTTTTTTAATATTCAATTGTTTGAAGCAGTCACGAAGAAATTGTTGTAGAAACTCTAAAGAAGAAAAAATCTCTTAATTAAAAAATAAATGAGAAATCCTGAAGTAATAGTTATTGGAAGTGGTATAGGAGGTTTATGTTGCGGCGGACTACTCGCAAAAGCAGGTAAAAGGGTCCTAATTCTTGAGGCTCACTCAAAGCCAGGAGGTGCTGCTCATGGCTTTGAGAAAAATGGTTATAAATTTGAATCTGGTCCATCTCTTTGGAGTGGAATAGGTAGTTGGCCTACGACAAATCCTTTAGGTCAGGTCCTTAAAGCTCTTAACCAAAAAGTTGATTTAATTAAATATCAGGATTGGAATGTTCAAATTCCTGAGGGTGACTACACAATTGGAGTTGGAGATAGACGTTTTCTTGATCAGATCAATTCAATTAGCGGAAAAGATGCCATGAAAGAGTGGGAAAATTTTATTCAAGTTATTAAACCTATTGGTGCAGCAGCTAATGCAATTCCTTTATTAGCTCTAAATCAAAACAAGGAAACCGTATTGCAGCTCTTAAAACGTAGTAAAACACTTCTCACACACTTGAAATCTTTTAAATATCTTGGAGGTGCTTTTGGAAATTTAGTTGATGACCATCTTAAAGATCCATTTTTAAGAAATTGGGTTGAATTACTTTGTTTTCTAATAAGTGGTTTATCTAAAGACGAAACAAATGCAGCAGCTATGGCAACACTTTTTGATGATTGGTTTAACCCCGATGCCTACTTGGAATATCCAAAGGGAGGAAGTGAATCAATCGTTAAGGCACTATTGGATGGGATTTACTCATTTGGAGGGGATCTTCAACTAAATTCAAAAGTTAGTCAGATAATAATAAAAAGGAATAAAGCAATCGGAATTGAATTGAAAAACGGTGAGAGAATATTTGCAGATCATATAGTTAGCAATGCAGATATTTGGAATACTATTGAGTTAATACCAAAAGAGATATCCCAAAAGTGGAGAGGGAAAAGGTCAAAGACTCCAAAATGTAAGTCATTTCTTCATCTACATCTTGGGTTTAATGCAGAAGGACTGAAAGATATTCCACTTCATTCAATATGGGTTAATGATTGGTCCAAGGGTATTACAGCCGAGAGAAATGTTGTAGTTCTCTCTATTCCATCGGCATTAGATCCAACAATGTCTCCACCAAATAAGCACATACTTCATGGGTATACACCTGCGAATGAACCGTGGGAAAGATGGGAGGGGCTTAAAATTGGTTCAAAAGAATATGAACGTACAAAAGAAGAGAGGTGCTCAGTCTTCTGGGAACCAATAAAAAAATTAGTGCCTGATATAGAAGAAAGAATCGAAGTAAAAATGCTAGGGACACCACTTACACATCAACGGTTTTTAAATACAAAAAATGGAAGTTATGGTCCAGCCTTATCAGCTGCAGAAGGCCTTTTCCCAGGAAATAAAACTCCAATTAAAAATCTATTGTTGTGTGGCTCAAGTACATTCCCAGGAATCGGGATACCACCTGTAGCAGCCAGTGGTGCCATGGCCGCCAATACAATTCTTGGATCCAAATTTCAAAGAGATCTAATTGAAGAACTAGGCTTATAAAAAATGCCTATGGTTGCTAGATAACGTGAAAATACAAATCAAATGGCCAACTCACTCAATAAAGCTTTTACAGGAGTAATTGCTCTTGCTCTGATTGTGATAGCTGTTGGTCGTATCCCCTTTTCCAGAGAGAAAGAGCTTTCAAATTTATGCAGGGAATACTACACAATGTACCTTAATCAGAATGACTATTCATTAAAGGAAAAGAACGAGAAGATCAAAATGATTGCAAATAAAACAGGTCTTAAAGCTGAGACAAACAATGTTGGTAATTTTTGTAATTCGTTCTATTTCAACCAAAGATAGATTTAGGATCAATTTAGTATTTAAATAATATTAGTAGCGAGGAAAATCATGAAGAAAGAAACTTCATCAAATGTCCTTGAAAAAATTGATATCGCTAGAGAAAGAATCAAGGAATTAGAAACAATGATTAATCTTTGGGAAGGCGGCAAAGTAGCCAGCTTTTGGGATACTGAATGCTCCACAAATCGATCCTCTCCGAGTTACCTTCTCTTTAATGATTGACCTTCACTGGATAAATCTCTAAGCCAACACAAGCGAATAATTAAATATCAGAAACCCCTCAATTAGCCTTAGTAGGTCAGTAAAAAGACATCCAAGAGCCTTAAAGATCTTTTAATGCACTTCAGAGATAAATTTCTTTATCTGGTGAAATCTACATTTTCGAACTCATGATTCATAAAAAAATTTTATAGAGTTAAAAAAATCGTTGATAAAAATGCCTGAGCTAGAAAAAGTCGTTTCATCCAGTGACTTTGATGATTGGTTTTCATTGAACGACACTATTATGGGTGGCTCAAGCAAGGCAGTTTGTAGAGCCTCCTCAAAAGGCCTCTCCTTAGAAGGGGTTGTAGTTGAGGAAAAAGGGGGTTTTGTTAGTTGCAAATCTCCAATATTTACACCACTTCTAAATTTATCGAGTTATCAAGGTTTTGAATTAAAAATTGAAGGTAAAGGTCGAACTTTAAAATTTGGAGTTTCCTGTAAGTACGGAATTTTAGGCTTAAAAGAATTTTTCTTAAATAAGTCACCTGGTGGGCTCAGATGGGTAGCAGAAATAGATACAAAAAGATTTGGGACAACCATAATCAAAGTTCCTTTTGAAAGTCTTGAACCAACTGTTCTTGCAAAAAAAATCTCTTTACCAATTAAATTCAAATCAGACTCTATAAGCCAATTTCAATTACTACATTCCAAATTCGGCAGACCAGGAGAACTTAACCCTGGCTTTAAGCCTGGAAAGATAAATTTTCTATTGCAATCAATTAGTGTTTATTAGCATTATCAGGAAAGCATACAAACGTAGATATTTCTTATTTCTAAAGTAATACTGGGCAACTGACGTAATAAAAATATTTCTCAAGAAAACGAACAGTAAAAAAAAATTAAAGCCATGAAAAAATATTTTTACTGTTTATAATTTGATTAATTACATAAATGCCCTTTGAGGTGGGTGGATAACTTAAGTATATAACCACAACAATATGAAGAACAAAGACTTTCCATCGATATGTGGATTTGAATTTGCAATTAACGAATTAGTAAATAAGGAGAGGAATAGTAGACAATTCAAGGAAAATTTAAATTTTGAGAATGTTAATTCAGGATTTGCATGTGCCCTCCATATGCATCAACCCACAATTCCAGCAGGTAAGAATGGAGAGCTCATTTCACATTTGCAATATATGTTTGAGCACACCTCAGAAGGAGATAATCACAATGCCGAACCATTTGCTCAATGCTATAAACGTCTAGCTGAAATCATTCCAAGCCTGATAAAAGATGGATATGATCCGAAAATAATGCTTGATTATTCTGGAAATCTTCTATGGGGGATTGAACAGATGGGTCGCGAGGATATTCTTTCCTCGTTAAAACTACTGACCTGTGATGAGACAGTTCATCCACATGTTGAATGGCTAGGAACCTTTTGGAGTCATGCTGTAGCTTCTTCAACACCACCCTCTGACTTTAAATTACAGATAACAGCTTGGCAACATCACTTTTCAGCATTGTTCGGAGAAGATGCATTACTTCGAGTAAATGGATTTTCTCTTCCTGAGATGCATCTTCCAAACCATCCTGATGTTCTTTTTCAATTAATAAAAGCTCTTAAAGAATGTGGGTATCGATGGGTAATGGTTCAAGAACACAGTGTTCAGAATATAGATGGCTCAAGTCTCAGAGACGATCAAAAATATATTCCCAACATGCTCAAAGCTCAAGCAAGTAATGGAGATACGATCTCTATACTTTCACTAATAAAAACTCAAGGGTCAGATACAAAGCTTGTTGGTCAAATGCAACCTTATTACGAGGCACTAGGACTATGTAAACAACATTTAGGTCAACATATTATTCCGAAGCTGGTTTCCCAAATTGCTGATGGAGAAAATGGCGGAGTAATGATGAACGAATTTCCTCAAGCTTTTATTCAGGCGTATAAAAGAATTGGCCCAAAAACAAATATAAGTCCCACAATTGCTATGAACGGATCTGAATACCTCAACTTCCTAGAGACTTCAAATGTAGATGAAGATACCTATCCAGTGATACAAGCAATCGATCAACACAAAATATGGGGGAAAATATCCGGACCAATAACACCAACAAAATTTAAAAAAGCAATTGAAGTATTAAAAGAGGAAGATCAATCTTTTTCTTTGAGTGGAGCTAGCTGGACTAACGACTTAAGTTGGGAAGATGGATACAATAACGTTTTAGAACCAATTTCAAAACTTAGTTCATATTTTCACGAAACATTTGACCATTTAGTAGCTCAAAATCCATCGCTAACAAAAACGCATAGTTATCAAAAAGCACTCCTTTACCTTTTGCTATTAGAAACTAGCTGCTTCCGTTACTGGGGACAGGGGAAATGGACTGATTACGCTAAAACGATCTTCGAAAAAGGCGAAGAGGTACTTAGAAACATAGAAATTTCATCTAACTAAAGTTGACTTATTTTGTAAAGGCATCAATCAAAAAAAAGAAATAACTAGCATAAAATAAATTTTTGCGTTAAGGTCACCGACCAAAGCTTTAATGAAATGACTAGTACAAGTTTTGATAAAAATGGACTTGATAAAGCAGGTATTCATTGGATGCAATATCTTTCAATGACATCAATGTCATTGCTTATATTTCTTATCGCCTTAGACAAAGCTGTTCCAAGTTTTCACCAATTTGTCTTACTTTCAATGGCCAAAGCAGGAATTATTTGCAATGGGATGGCTGGATAAAGCAGTTTGACACATCTACTAATCTTGCTAAAGCATATATAACAAGAAAGCATTTTTAAATAATGAAAGATAAATTCAATCCAGATAACGATGGTTTTGATCCATCAGAGGAATACTTCAAAAAGAAAGGTGATAAATATGAAAATGAAACTGAAGAATATTTCCCTCAAGAGACTTCTAAGCCCCCCCATTATTAGATCAATAAAGGAAGGACTGAACTTAATTTAAAATTAACTAATTATTTATTGCCTATATGGAATGAACGTACCTTCTGGATAAAGTCTTGAGATTGCATTGAAACGCTTTGAGATATGACGTTCTTTATCAATGTTGACTTTACGATTAAGTACTAAAACGTTATGAACCATCCATAGAAAAAAGCCAACAAGCCAATACCAAGATATGGGATGAGCCAAAATTTTTAAATATGATCTAATTTAGGATGGCAATTTTGACAATTTTTTTCATAAGTATTTAAACCTTTTGTCACTACCACAACATAAAATTAAATTTTCATAAAAGATTATTCAAGACTTTTACTCTTTTCACTTCATAAATAACATTGTTGGATTAGCTAGAGGTATTAAACCCATTTATTAAACATGGAAATATTTAGAGCAAATGAAGCGACACTCATAGCTAGTGAACTTATCCCAACTAGATTATTCACAGACTTTTCTACCATAATTATTCACAGGATAAATCTGTGTATTTAGGCCTCGTATTGAGAATCTAAAAACTGATTGAACCATTGCAATAGCTGTAAGATTCTCTAGTGTTGTTTTTTGAAAAAGTCTAAAAATATGAGCTTTTCAAATGCCTTTCCATGCATATTGTTTGGCAGTCGTTCTCTTCTGCACTGCTAGATATAGAGCAGTATGTAACACACTCAAGATAATCTTCAATTGGATCAACTTGTGCTTGGGACATTTTTTTAGCATCAATCGTATTCATAAATGTCTCCTACAATTAGGGGTAATCTATCCTTTCTTTTTATTTTTTTCTATCGGTATTACTTACTAACTTATAAGCATAAGAAATACTGATGCATGAATCAAAATTCAAATAACTTTATTGCTACTTTCTCAACTTTATTCTTATTCCTATTCTATCTCTAATAGATTTTATCGGAATCATATCTTTCATTTGATCATCAATTTGCTTTCTAACTAAATTTCTAAATAACTGGGAAAGCAAAACCAGAGTCAAAAGTGATAAGACAAGGGTCAGTAAAGCGATTAATGAATAAGAATCCATTTAAAATTCTCTATATATTGCCCATTCATCACCAAAAGAACTGACCTCAGAAAGCAAAGCAACAGCTATGTCGGAGTTATCAGAGCGTTTAACAATTATCTCTTTACCACCCATATATGGATCATTGAACTCAGATTTTGAACGGCTAGCCTCTAACTGTTCAGAGGGTGTCAAAACTTCAAGGATTTTAATCCATATCTCATCATCTGAAGCGAAAGGAGGAACAGCAAATTTACTAGGGCCATTTCCTTTGTTTTTATCCATATTATTTAATTCTCAGAATTAATCTCTTTGACTTCATTAATTAATCGCTCTTTTCGTTCAAGCGTAATAAATCCAAGAGATTCACACTCATTAATGTCTTGAATTGGATCAGATAGTCCATCGTGTTTCTCTAGCCATCCCTCAGTGCATCCTTTACACGCTAATTCATTTAATTCACTAGCCAATGACCTTGCTTTCAAGTTATCCATCAATAAAATTTAAATACTTCTTTCTCTCTACTTTACAGTCATTCAATAACTCAAGGAAAAATCAATTCGCTTTATTCAACAAAATTGCAAAGTTAAAAATTTTAACCTGTTAATAGATAAGTGGCATCAAAGAAAATAAGAAGCAAAAAGTCAAGAAAGGAGCTTATGCAGCTTCCTTTTTGAATTCCCTATAAATAGAAATATCTATAGGTCTATTCACATCGGATTGAAAATCAACAATGTCTTGATAAATCTCATTAGGTAAAGGATCCATTTCGCATCTTGAATAACATTTGTTGTTGTCAATCTTTTTCAGTGAAAACCTGTTGCTTAGGCGCTTAAAGATAAACAATGTCACAATGCAACTTTATTTAGTTATATCGTTAGAAGCTGCTAATGCAATACGCAAAAGTACTAGCCTTCTCGATTAATCGAGTGAGTAGTTATTACTATTATTTTTTTTTGTAGTAATTGCCACTTCAGACCATTTTGTAAAAAGAGCAATATTGAAATAGAAGATTAAACAAAAATGACTTTATCTCCAAATGAGATGACTCCATACATAAGAAAAATTCAACAAAAGTTTGATGAAGCTCAAACCTTTTTAGAGAAAAATGGTTTTCACCAAGCTACAAAAGGTCTTTTACAAGATATCCAAGATGCTAACGGCATAGATAAAAAAACAAGATAATATACTCCCCATACGATGTGATAGAAGACAACAAAGCTTTAGAAAGTTAAGTAAAATGGTAGACATATATATCCTCTACTATTCACTTACTGATCCATGGCAACAGAAATAACTGTTTTAGACTTCAAGCTTAGCAATACTTTTTCAGAGTATTGCACTCATATGAATGCCCCAAAGCAGCAGGCGATGTTTAAAGAGATGGGTGTCAAAACTTTTTATATCGGTGAATCTATGGGAGACTCTAAAAGAGCAACTGTTATGTTTGAAGGACCAGAGAATGTTTTATATAATATTTTCACCAGTCCTGAAACAAAGCCTATTGTTGAAGCCTCTGGTCATATCTATGAAGGAACAAAAATTACAAGATGGATAAACAATTGTCCAAACTGCTAATTTTCCCATGTTGAAGGTTCTTATAAAATCGTATCTGGAATCATAGGTATTGAATGTTTTTTGCCGTCTGGGCTTACATAGATATTCTCTTTTCCATATTCTGTATCAACGATTTTTTCAAAATGAGTCCCCTCAGGAAGATGTAAAAAATATTTTTGTGCTCTGTTCATTTTATTAATACGGCTATTTAAAAATAACTAGGATATTTACCAACGACAACAAATTGACTGTTTTATGAAAGTTTTGGTAGCTAACTATTTAATTTTTCTAAAGCAGTTAATAATTTTCCCACTCTAGTTCCATTAACTCCAAGATCTCCACCACCATATCTTGATGCCGATTTAATTTGAATCTTCTTACCGATTTTTAAAATCTCCAAGTCATCTGGAAATCTGAAAATCAAACTACGACAAACGGCTTTCCAATAATTTTCATTACTCTCTAAAACATTGGTTCTAGGAATATTCTGAGCAATCGTGACAAGTTGATCAAATGTCTTTTCAACATCCTCAAATTCTTTCTGAAAAAAAACGCAATTCAGAGGGTTAAGACAGGGACTAAGACCTGATTTAGAGTCTGTCATATTTTCTATGAGTTCACATATTGATCATCACAAAAAGTTTATCGTCCTTGTGGTCTTTTTTTAATAAATTTATTACTCAGTGATGTCTAGTTCTCTCTACCTAAAATACCCACGCAAAAAAGAATCTTCGATTAAGTTGACATCTATCGATCTTTAAAAATGAAACGTTTAGATAAAGCAGGAATGATGCTTATTGTATACAGTGTGGCATCGACACTTCCTTATCAGTTTCATTATCTTTCTTCTATGAGTTAAATCAAGTTAATCCCTCTCTCTATAAATAGTACTAATTAAAGGCCTTTTGATTAAAGGCGGCTTAGTTCCATATCCAATCCATATAAAACCAACAATTTCCTCTTCACTTGGATTTATCTCTGCGATTTGATAGGTATTAGGATCAGTAGTAATCTTTCCTGTTGACCACTTGCAACCAACATCATCAGCTACTAGTGAAAGCGACAAGTTTTGAATAGCGCAGGCACAAGCAGCATAATCTTCGAGTTTTTGAACTTGATTATCCGTACATACTTGAGTAGCAATAAGCAAATGGGAAGGGTTTAAAAATTTGTCTCTTATCTTTTTTAAATTAGAATCATCTATTGGCTTTTCACCAAACTTTAGAGTCAGCTGTAGTTGATATAAAAGTTCCCGTTTTTTCATCCCAATGTTGGTAAAGCGCCATGGGAAAGTCCTTCTATGACAAGGCGCTTGATTAGCTGCAACTATCGACTTTTCAATTACTTCTCTTGGCACACTTTTGTTTGAAAAGATATGAATTGTCCTTCGTTTTTTAATTGCTTGAGCTATTTCCATGATTTTTTCTAGAAGATATTAACTAAGGTGTACGCCATAACGAGATTTCCGTGGCAATCTGACTAGAGAAATGAAAAAATAAAAAAGTTTAAGTAACCCTACTTGAATCTTAGCTCAAAAAAACTAGGGTTTGTACAAGAATTACTTGTTAAGCAACTTGATCAAGAACTACTTTAGTAGGTTTTGAGAATATGGAGACTACTTGTCCCATGGGTGTCTTAAACACGCGTTCGATAATTTCTCCATCAATCATAATTAATTTCGTATTCAAGGATCCAGCAGGTAAATTTGCAGATTTGTTTTTTAGAATATGCTTTAGCTCTGGGTACTGATCATTAGGTTTAAGAACATCTTTTAAATCAGGGTGCAGCTCAAAAATTGAGTCATCAAAGGCCTTAAACTTTTTCGTTAAAACCATAGTATTAGATAACTGTACGAACGACTTTTAACCTAATAAACTCTTGTCGTAAAGAGTATTTAAACCAAAATAAAACAAAAATTAATATGACTTAAAAAAAGCTTTAATGGAAAAATTCATACTAAAGAAACCCCACCACTAGCTCAAGAAGAAAACTAGTTATTAGTTTCTCGTAGCATCAATCACTCGCTTAGCATGATGAGAAATAGACGTGACCTCAGTACTCCTATCATTTAATACTGACTGAGTAAAAACAGTAATAGCAGCAATACTCGGTGTAATTGGTAAAAACATAAACAAAGCTAACAAAGTACTGTTAGGCCTAAATAATCGTTGCATTCATTTTTTATATATCGAATAATATTCTCAACAACATTTAGGTGAGTTGCGTGTACGGGTTACCTAGAATAAAAGCTATTAGTTTGACCTGTAATACCATCTAAAAACTTTGGGTCTTTTCCAGAGCATTGAATAAATAGCTTCAAGTGCCTTTTGAGTTTTAGGAAGCTTGCAGCTAGGCCATGACCGTTGAGTAATCATCATGATTATTTCGGAGTCATTTTTATTTCTACATCGGATACCACCCATAAAACCAGAGCAATAAAACTCAAGCAAAAATACGTACAACCAAAACTCATCAACAGATGGATATTCGTAGAAAAATAAAGACAAAAAAGAGGGGGGCAATCAATGCCCCCCTCTTTTTTAAACACCTTCAAATTACTTTTGGTATGTATTACCTCTGTAAGTTAAGGATGCTTGCACCTGCTTTTTAGCATCTGCTTGCCTTGATTTGTAGACGTTACTTCTGTAACTAAGTTCTACAACTTCTTTTGGAGTAGCTTCTTTATGTTGAAGGTACTCTTTTCCTCTGTAAGTAAGAACAGTCATTGCTCTTTCCCGTAGTGCCCAAGACCCCGTTCCATGTCTCGAGTCTTACTGCAGCTTTGTTTTCAGCTGAACGTGTATTAAAAATAACAGAAATCTTCCTGAAACGATGTTCCTAGTGATACATAAAACAGTGAATTTTGTAGTATTAACCGAAATAGTTGCATTTCTTACTAGAAAGGAGCCTTGAATCAGGAAGATAAGTTAACTATTTATCCTCCTCTTTTTCTTTCTTAAACTTAAACCAACCTTCCTCCTTGATTCCTCTTTTTACAGAAGTTATTAAAGCACCAAGAAAAAAGGTCCTAAAAAGGCAAAAATGATCAGAGAAAATAACTGCAAAAATCCAGATTTAACATAATCTTGAAAAATCGAATCAAATGATTCCATACCACTTCAAGAAGGTAGACCATTTAGTAACCATACAAACGCCTCATTATTAAGAACCCAATTTCTAAGTACTAATATCACTATTAGATTAATCAAAAGAAGAACGAACAAACGAAGCTTTGGATCCTCAATCCCCATAGATCTATTTTAATTTTGTCTTTTAAGTAACATCAATTAAATAAGTTAACACTCTAGTATCTATAGGAAATTGAATAGGAAACAAAAGAAAGTGTATGAAGTTATCAGTACTATGAATAATTTTTCAATCCAATTTAAACGGCCTACCACCCTTACTTAAATAATCCATATATTTATCAGACTCTCTGAGGTAATAATTCCTGCTTTGCCCTATATATTGAGCTTCAATTAACAGATCAGTAACTTCAGGCCAAAAAGATTCAGGAACCAACTCGAGAGGGTTGATTGCATTAGGATTCCAATTCAACTCAGTCAAAAATAGAAACCAAATCGACTTGCACCTATTGAAATCAGATAAACAACCTGAATTCATATTATTCATTTATGAATTGGACTGATTGCGCTGCATTGTCGGCTTTAATTCTTGCCTCGTCGATTGTTTCAGCCTTTGCTACGGCTACTCCCATTCGACGACCTTCCGTTGAGCTCGGCTTGCCAAACATGAATACATTTGTATTCGATTGGCTTAAGGCTTGCTCAAGTCCCGTAAAAGCAACGTCTGTGGTTTCCATGGAAGCCAAAATCACTCTACTTGCAGAAGCTTCATGGCAAACTATTTCTGGGATTGGGATACCTAAAACAGCTCTAAGGTGTAATTCAAACTCATTTAAATTTTGGCTAATCAAAGTTACTAAGCCTGTGTCATGCGGTCTTGGTGATAGCTCTGAAAAAATCACCTCCTCACCCTTAATAAAAAATTCAACTCCAAACAAACCTACTCCACCAAGATTATCGGTAACACGTTTGGCAATCTGTTGAGCCTTCTCTAAGACACTTTCAGTTAATTCAGCTGGTTGCCAACTACATTGATAATCTCCATTTTTTTGCTCATGTCCTATAGGAGCACAAAATAATGTCTTACCATTAGATTGTCTAATAGTTAATAAAGTAATTTCCAAATCAAAATCAATAAATTCTTCTAATATGATTTTATTTGATTTACCTCTTGATTTTTCAATAGCCAAATTCCAAGCCTGTGCTAAATCATTCTTATTTTTAACTAAGCTTTGCCCTTTACCCGAAGAACTCATGACTGGCTTAATTAATAAAGGATACCCAATCGTCTCTGCATGCAAATCAAGCTCAGATTGATTAACCGCATAACTAAATTTTGCAGTTCTTATATTTAATTCGTTAGAAGCCAAATCTCTAATTTTATCTCTATTCATTGTTATTGCAGTAGCTCTTGAGTTGGGTATTACTGTTATCTTTTGTTCGATTTCCTTTAGTACATCAACTGCAAGAGCCTCAATTTCAGGAATAATAATATCAGGATTACATTTATATATCACTTCTTTTAATTCACTACCGTTATTCATATTAAATACATTAAATTGATCAGCTATTTGCATTGCTGGAGCATCATTGTACCTATCACATGCAATAACATAACAACCTAATCTCTTTGCTGCTATTGCTACCTCTTTCCCCAATTCTCCACTACCTAAAAGCATTATTTTCTTTGGAAAAACATTCATAATTATGTATAGGTCAAAAAAAATATATAAATATAATATCTCTAAAACAGAATCAATTATTAGAAAAAGAAGTAGAAATTAACAAGCACACATGATTGAAGATGAGAAAAAATCCGATATAGGCAATTAACAGAGACACTGAAGTGGCGGGGGAGGGTTTTCTCAGTTCATCAGTGTACTTGACACTTATTGACAACTCAATTGATCAATCGCTGGTTAATTTTTAATTAGTTAAGTTAGCCATTTCAACCACCTCAAATAATATTTTGATTACTACTTCTGAGTATTGCAATGGTGTTGATTGTAGACATTACCTACAACCAATCTGGCAACTATGGAAACGACCTTTAGGACAAACCTAAAAAAATTATTCCTTTTTATAACCGCGTTTTAACCATTTTTCTCTCACTATTTTTGGACTAACAACTGCATATCCAATCCAAACGATCCACCCTAAAAAGAAAGACCACAAAAATAATCCCACTGCAAAATTTGCCAAGGCATGTCCTATTTCACCAACACATAGAAAGAAGATAGGTCCAAAAAGGAAGGCACCTAAAAACACTTTCCAGTTGATAACGACTACTTTGTGGCCGTTAGATGGATTATAAAATTCAGGCATTACTTTAATCTATTGATACAATTTTTACATTAGTCCTATAAAGAGATGATTGGCAGTAAAAGCTCTTTACGAGTGGAGAAAAGTTAGTTAAAAGGAAAGAATAACTTCGACTTACTTAGTAATGGTTGCTATGAAAAAAATTAAAGACTTCCGTGATTTGGAACAGTTCCCAGATTTAAAAGAAGCTCTTGTACCAGCTATTAAGACATTACCCTCCGGATCAATGAATACTAAAGTAGTCATTAGTGAAGGCGAAATTGTAGAAAGAGTGTATAAGACACCAAAAGGTGAAATCATATCTCTATTCCCAAATGATTTTTCGGAAGCTGCTGCCTAAATGTTCTAGTTAAACTCAGTTATTATTTTTGTCACGGTCGGAAGGGTTAATTCTTATTGTTAGTACAACAAGAAAAGATGACCAAAGAATCATCCAATATTGAGCAAATATGTAATCCTAATTTTATTGTATTTAATTGATAAATGTCTTCTAAAGAAGAAATCCTCTCCATACTCGAAGCGTTTGCCTCTACAGAGAGAATGGGATCATTCTTTTTAGACAATGCAACCGCCGACTTTTTGTTTATAAGACCAAGTGGGAATCCCTTAGATGCAAAAGGTTTTGAAAACATGTGGTCCTCAGGAGATCTTGTATTAGAAAGCGCAGAAATCACAAAGGTACACAAATTTGAACTCTTAGGTTCAAATGCTGCAATATGTGTTTTTACACTAGGCTCAAAATTTACTTATAAAGGGACTCAAAATGATGACCTCCCCACAGTTACTTCGATTTTTAAAAAGATTGATGAAAAATGGAAAGTAGCATGGATGCAAAGATCCTCAGGCCAATCAGATATGACTTTATGGAACGAATAATTTATATTTCCTTCTTAATGGTTAAGTATTCGTAAATTCTATTTATATCCTTACGTCTGAAGTAATCATTCAAACATAGAGATAATTTAAAAGAGAAACAGATAATTGTCGTAAATGCAAGAAAAGCCAAATGTTGAAGAGTTAATTGCAGATTCAATGAAATTGCTCTTAGTTAGAGCACAAAAATTACCTCAAAGGGAAAGGTTGGCAATTGCTCAAGAGTTTAGAGAATGGCTAAATGGTAATTGCAAAGTTGAAGATATATTGATTCTAGATACAAGAATCAAATAGAAATAACTACATAAAGTTGATAATCATCAATACTACTTATTTAATTGTTGGGTGTTTATTAACCCAATAATCACTCTAATGCAATTAAAAAGGCCCCTTCCGTAATGACAGAGAAGAGGCCTTTTTTTTATTTGATTTGAAAGGTAGGACTATACAATTCCTGGGATGATCCAGCCTGTAATTCCGTAGTTAATCACAGCCGCAAAGAAGCCCATCATCGCAAGGCGGCCATTCATTTGCTCGGCTGTTTTCCAGTAGTTAGTTTCTTTGTTCATTACACGAAACCTGGAATGATTTGACCTGTTGTTAGATATGCACCAACAAGAGCTAAGCAGCCAATAGATGCAGCTAGGCCATTAAGTCTTTCTGCAATGACTTTAGCTTCTTCTACTCTTGGAGTTTCAGTCGTTTGGTTTTTCATTAAACAACACCTGGGATAAGTTGACCGGTTGTTAGGTAGATACCTGTTAGAAGAACGAATGCCATCATGGCTGGTCTGCCGATGCTTCTTTCTAGGATTGTTTTGTTAGATGGTTGCATTGTTTTTAATAGTTACTTATTAGTAGTTATTGGTTTAGAAAATTCCAGGAATGATTTGACCTGTTGTGAAGTATGAAACCAAAAGGCTGACCATCCCGATCATTGCCCAACGGCCATTTGTCTTCTCAGCTTCTTCTGGATAGCTGGTGTAGTCCTCTACAAGCTGTGGCTGTGTTTCACGGCCAAAGATGTTTTGCTTGCCGTACTCAGTGATTACCTGAGAAGAAGCTGCGTTGGAAGAAGTTGTCATTACTGGGATTGCGTTGATGTGAATGAATGTAAAGTATGAATTTTCTAAATGAAAGATACGGTCGGGTACGGCTTACTCACTTTATGAAAATCTTAAAGCGAATTTCAACAACAATTTCAACTAACTTGAATTTATGGGATCAAATATAAAATTGCTAAATCTTGATTAGATTCTGCGACTTTTCTTCTTAAAAAAGTTAATGCTTCATCATTCATATGTGACTCAGCTATCATTTTTTCAGCTTCATTGATACCGTGCTCAAGATTTTTAATTTTTAATTGAAGAATTTCCCTATCTTTTCTGCACTGCTCCAATGTAAAGTCATCGATCATTTCAGAATATTTTAATCAGTTAAATAACCCCTATCAGTTTAATAGGTCAAACAATATATTTAAAAACTCTAGTCTGGATTCTAGTGTTTTAAGACCAAATTCTTTTTGTTGTTGTTTAAGAATGGATTGACCATCAGTCCCTAATGCGGAAGAAATAAATTTTTGATCTTCTAAAATCCAGGTATTAACCATATCATCGTCTATCTCAACGTGAAATTGAATCCCATAAGCTAATGAACTAATACTAAATAATTGCTCCTTACATCGATAACTACTGGCAATCAGCTCTGCAGTATTAGGCAATAAGATTCTATCTCCATGCCAATGCAGGACAGGGAAAGAATGATTTAAAAGAGTTGTCAGTTTGCAGTTATTGTCTAATGATTGAGGAAAGATATTGTCCCACCCAATTTCAACTAATGGTTGATGATATAGCTCATCCTGAAGCCTTTCAACATCACCACCAGCTGCATAGGCTAAAAGCTGTGCTCCCAAACATACTCCTATTATTCCAACATCTTGATTTAAGGCTTCTTTTATTAGACCAACTTCTTCAATAAGCCATGGATAAGTTGAAGTTCCTAAATCTCTTATACCCATAGGTCCACCTAACACCAAAAGCAAATCTCCATTCCTAAGTTCTGGAAGAGAGTCTCCAAGATCTAAACGAAAAGTACAAACAGTAAACCCCCTTTCCTTCGCAACTTTGGCAAAGAGTCCAGGTCGCTCGCGAGCTAAATGCTGGAGAACAAGTAAACGACTCATTAATAAATTAAAAATCTACATTTTCATTTGGAGTAAAAACTGAGCAATACAATTTGATGAATAGCTCTGCCTCACTTTCCTCTTTACCTTCATATTTGAGTTTGAGATCTTTTATTGCGACTAAAGCTGTTTTCTCTTTCAACCTATATCTTGCACAAGTATCTAAAACTTTAAACATTCGGGTAGTAACAGCTTCCGAAGGAGTGATTAGTACGAAAAAGACAGGTAATAGTAGTAAATATTTCATAGGGATAATTCAATCATCTTTTTTAGAGAATGCTCTAGAGCGTTGGAACCACTTATTGCTTTTATACAAAAGAAAAAACATTATAGACAAAAGAAAGAAAGTAAAAGCTTCTAAGTAAATAAATATCTGATCATCCAAATTCATAATTTTTTTTAATTGTCATTTAATTAGAGTTGCTTAAGTTCTTCATCGGTTAATGCGCAAAAACCATCTGAACATCTCTCAGGTTTATTAAAATCTGCAACAGACTCCGATCCACCGATAATTAAATTATGTTTTGACATTTTATAAAACATCTCGTGAACAGAATCACTAAACTTTTTTTCCTTCTCATACTCTAATTCGCACGGATCAATATTGTTATCGAACCATTCATCATATTGAATATAATTTGGCTTTGCATAATACGTCATATACCTAGACTAATACGACATAGGAATAATTACCACCCATGCAAGTCAAAGCTTGTTTGTTTTTTTTTCAACAAATTCCTTAAGATATTCCTTTTTAAGTAGCTTTTTTCTTTCTTTCAAGAATTTTTTTAATTGTTGCAACTTCAAATCAATCAGTGAAAAAATTCAGGACAGATTCAATGTACATCAAAGTTAGTTTGATGTAGTGCATTTTGGAGAACCATCATTTCCATCAAGCTTTTTAATTTTGGATATGTCCAAATCAGATATCCCCAGCCCATATAATTCAGCGATCTTTGTCATCGCTAAGCCCTCTGCACCTGTCCATGCTTCAGCCAATACCGACCAAGTTTTTTGACTAAATTCAACTCCCAGATTTTCGTTGTTGGCTCTTTTTTTATCTATCTCCACCACTTTCTGCAGCCCCTGCGTAGATAGATGACTTTTAATTCTTAAGAAAACAACCTCCAACATTGAATAATAGAACTTTTCCATAGCCTTGTTATATGCCCATTCAGCTTCTTTTTGTGCCTTTTTTGCGGATTCGGTTGTAATCTCCAGGCTCATTTGTTTTTCGATAATTTGTTTCTTTCTCATATCATAGTTTTCTGAATTATCTCTTTAGGGATGAAATTTGAAAATCAGCTTGTAAATAAATAATTTAGAAAAGTGCTATCCTCAAAATAAAATAACTTTATACACACTACATGTCTTTTAAACCTATGAATTTGTCAATTAGATTAAATTAAAGATGTCTTTAGAACTTACAGAAATAGTCAAAGATTTTATAGCAACAAAACTCCTCTCAAAAGTTGAACTAGATTTTTTAGAGAGTGAACTGTGGGAAACACTCGAGCATATCGATGAAATAACTTCTTTAACCTCTGCTCCAATTGATATTTCAAAAGAATTGAAATTAAAAGATGGTTCATCATGGCAATTATGTTGTGCAGTAATACTTGATGCTGCAAGGCCCCAAAAAAACTCTCGCGCTAAAAAACTTAAAAAATTAATAGAAAAATTTTCTCTCCATTAGTTATCCTTCTTGGAATTGATATTTTATGATTTGCAATCTTTCATCAGCAATTGAAGTCTCACTTATTTAATAAAACAATCTTTCTAAGTTTATAAAAAAACATTCCAGTTTTCTCATAAAGATGTTTTGGTTCTTTTTTTAATTCTAATTCATATGGATTGATAAAAATAGTCAAGAATATTCTTAACGTAGTATAAAAATTTTTACTGGACTTTAGATCATAATAATTTTCATTTCTCAATTTATAAATTGTATGCTTATTTAAAAAAGTCTCTAGAGAGTTAAGGACTATAACTTTCTCCTTTTTACTGATTGTAGACAATAAAACCATCAACCCTTTTAATGATGATTCATCTCCATCGATAACGTTTCTAAGAACGCTTTGATAAAGATTCTCCCACTTGTATGGTTCACTACTAAAAAGATTAGAAGCCGGTTCCTTTGGATTAAGCTTTAACAGTCTCTTTTTTTCATCATTCTCGTTTTGCTCAGAATTCCAATATTCATACAAGGGCGATGTTTGAGCGATATTCATGCGAATTTGGCTAAGCGATAATTAACAAGGAGAAATAGATAATTAGCAATTACACAAATCAGGGTATCCATTTTCACACCAGTGCAGTGCATGTTCACCTGTTATTTCACAAGTGTATAGATCTGCTTCATTAGGCGGGGTCCATTTAAAATTAGATGGCAGTGCTGTTCCTCCACCGATATTTGTCCCACATCCAGTTATCAATATTAGCAGAGGAAGAAAAAACAACATACTCCATATGTCGAAGTTCGTATTTGTCATATAAATATCAAATAATCTCCTGCACAATTATTTACAGTAAAAGATTAAGAATCAACTACATTTATTAGATATATATAAAAAAAGAAATCAGAAACTACGCACAAAATATTTTTGCAGTATTGGTAATGCCTATTGAGTAATCATTAATATCTAAATCCAGAGCCTCTAGGGTTTTCAGAGCGTCTATTTTACCAGCCGCAAAACTTTGGCAAACAGAATTAACCTGAGAAGATCTTGATGCATACATTTTTGTAGGGAACAAAAAGCTCAAGGTTATTGGCAAAACTATAAGAAATTTCATTTTAATTTTAGCTATTTTGAAAAGTTCTCTCCAATGAACTCACTTGAGCTCGATATGCATCTCCCTTATTGCCACATAATTTCTCGTGATCAGTTAAAGGAATCCAAGACCAATCGAGTCTTTTGGTTAAAGACCAAAACATAATGATGTGACCAATAAAAAGGATGGGCCAGTCAAGTCCTATAAACTCAGAATGAAAAACAGGGTGCATTGGTCAATCAACAGGGACTGTAGAACAAATTTGGAAGGAACAAGCCAGAACTCTGAGAAAAGAGTTTTCCTAAGAGACAGTATTGGCAGCGAAATAGGCTTGTAGATATCAAGCTTTTGCAGAAAAACTGCACTTCGGTCAATCTAACCACTTCCCCTATTGCCAATTGGATGGATAAGGTAGGGAGAACCAGCAAGAGAGATGTAAAGCAAAAAGAAAAAAAAGGTTAAAAAACAAAGATTATGACCTATTTCATCCTAAAAAATCACTGATTTAAAATCTTTCAAATAATGAGTGGCGACAATTTGCTCGGTGAGCAACCTCTAAAGTTTTACTCAGAAGAGGTGACTGAAACCAAAATCGAGCTAGTTCATCGCTTGCTAATACTTAATGCTCAGAAAAACACAATAATAGATTTAGATAGGAAACACAAAGAATGGGGAAATGAATTAGCAAGTTAAAAAAATATGCTCAATTATGTTTGGCAAAGGTTTTTAATACATATTTTTGCTTATTAGTTTTATAGATCTAACTTTCAATCCTCAAGATTATTAAAATCCAAAGTTAATTCACACTATTTTTTTTCGTAAGATATATTAATTTGTATAGTTTAAGTTTTACGAGATTTTTCAAATTGATGATTAAACAAGTTATTACATGCATTCTCTCAATTCTATTTGTTGTTACACTTACACCCTATAAAGCAAATGCAACGACAAATGATCTTCCAGAGTGTGTTGTCAAAACTCACTGTGTGAGAGAAGACTTTAAAGTAAATGATATAGAAAATGCTTTTAAAAAAGCCACCAAAATAGTTTCTGAAACAGCAAGAACAAAAATAGTTGAGAAGACTGATTCATATATTCATGCTGAAGCAAAGACAAAATGGAGAAGATATACCGATGATTTACTCCTCAAAGCAATTCCAGAGAAAGGTATTATTCAAGTCAGATCAGAATCAAGAGTTGGCGTTGGAGATAATGGAGTCAACAAGAAGAGAGTTGATGATTTTGCTTATCGTCTAATGACAGAAAGAGACAACACTAACTAAACCATCAAAATCAACAACTCAAAGTACCAAGGTAAAGTCATTGATTTTGAACATACTAAATTTTTCGATTAAGTTTGTTTGCGAAGGTATGGCTTAAGAATAAAAAGTAAGTGATTTTTTATACAAATTGCTTTTCTTTTTATGCTTCTAGCAGCATTTGAACCTGGTAAAGAAATGGCCATCGCCAACTTCTCCCTAGCCATTTTCTGTCTGTTTACCGTTGCACTTCCTTTAATACTTATCACTCGTGGAGATAAAACAGAAGCTAATCGGAACTTCCTTCAAGCAACAGTAAACCCATGGGCTCAAGTTGTTAAAGAAGCTGAGGTAGCACAAGTTGTTCTATCTGAAGTCACATCGTCAGTAAAACTAGAACCCAATCTGGAACTAGTTTCCGAGCGAAATATCGGAGCAATTCCAGAATCAGGAGAGGTTATTTGTTTAGAGATAAAAGGAAGTGATGAATTGGATGAGTCATCACCTGAATTATTACCAACTGATGATGAATTATTAGCTGCTTGAGAGATCGAAAACAGCAAGTAAATTTCTTATTGTCAGACAAATTATCAAGGGGTAATAAATACCCCCTTTTTAATGAACGTTTTTAAGTAATTGTTTTTATCTGATTCATATAAATATCAGAGGCTGTGCTTTTTCCCTTCATTAGCTTCAAGCTATTATTTATATTCGTCTCTTAATACTTGACAATCTTTTTCACCTAACACTTTTAACTTTCAAAAAGTGTCCTTAATGGTGACGTCAAAGGTTCTTTTTAAACTTATCAAAGGTCTCTTTTTAAACTGCCTAATAACAACTCAGCGATGAAAGTACTAACCACAAATGCAAATGTCATTTTTAAGGGCTTTTGAAATAGTTCATTAGGTGAGTAAATATAGATAACTATCAAATTGCAAGCATTTCAGAGAAGCACAATAAAAAGAGCAGGTATTTAATGGTTTACATGTGAAAACAGAACGATAACAGCGAGTATATTTTATTTGTAAATTTTCTAAAAAATTTTTTGCTTATTCCGGCTTGGAGTTCACATATGACATTGCATATATATAAGTTGTGAAGGTTAGCAAGTTCGCCATTATAAAAATATGAAACGCTTATTTTTTCTATCACTGATATTTGTTGTTCTCTTGTTTTCCTCAGTCATACCTGTCAGTGCTGAGTCTGAATTTGAACTATATTTGAGTGATTTTTATCAAAAACAAGAGAAAGCAAGCAAAATACTGAAAGAAATTGAGACAGACCTAAAAGACGGATCCAGAGACAGAGTTTGTGCAAGGCAAAGAGAAGCTGCTAGCTATGGAATCGAAGCTACGGAGTCGTTAATTAAAGCTTTTAAAACAAATGGTTCCGAAAGTCAAATGGAGAATCTTCAAGCTGGACTCGATAAATGGAGAGAGTTGAGGGACTATTGCTAACAATGTTTTGCTTACTAAATAAATGAATGTACTAGTTATTGTTTTTATTATTGCCACAATTTGGCTCATAAGAAAGTTGGCATGGAATGTAGAGGAGGGAACCAATGAACAAAGAGAACAGAATCCAGAGTTAAATACAAAAAACTTTGACATGCATGAAAGAAGGCTTGAGCACTTTTCTAAGTCAAAATACAAAAACCGTATGTTCTATATCGGGGCTGATGGGACTTGCTACTATTACTCAGCCACTGGAAGAAAAATCTTTTGCTGATGGATGAAATATCTCAATGGGGAATTGCTGCTTTAATTGGAATATCTATTGCAGCCTTCTTGGCTTGGTTTAACAAATCCGGTTCTGACTTTAAAGATGGGTTTGAGCCCAAAAGCGAAAGGACGAAAAAGAAAAACTAAATTGCACTCTAGAAAATCAAATAATCAAGTTTTACATATAGCAATTAGAGATCAACGAGCCCAGAGGCTAAAAGCATCTGACGAATTAATAAAGAAATAAAAATAAAAATAATTAATCTACTTAGAACGTAAAGAGGTAAATTATTCACATGAATATTTGCTTAAAATAATTTTTCTAATGGTGGATTGATAAAGATTATTTACTTCCCAACTCCAGTAAAAACAAAACCATTAAGAATACAAAAATCATAAGCAAAAATCTTTAGATTTTCTGGCATCTCATTCCATTTCATTTCCTCAATTTTATTTAATTGCTCTGAACTTAGGTTCTCTGCTTTAGCATATGCCTCCATCATCTTTGACCAACTATCAGAATAAATGTCTACATAAAATGCTTTTTGATTTTGATCAAAGAAATTAATTTTATCATGATTGGTACTTACCTTTTTAGAAAGTTGTTTATAGTATTCAATGTCTGATGTCATGCTTATTTTCTTATTTAAGAATATAACCTAATGAAATTACTTTTAAATAGCGAAAAGATGTTCAAAATCTATACATTTAGTAGTCTAATAAACTCACTGTTTGATTCCCTTCAATTTTTTAGCTCAAAAAAGAAATCAAACTAAATCAATTTGAATCATATCAAAGATTTATTAATTTGATTATTAATCCCACTGCGGGTCAATACGTCTCCATCCGGTTGACAATAATTCCATCCATAGTTTTTTCGCCAACCCTCTACTCATCCTCTTGCGATTCTTAAGAAGTGGGATTCCATTTGATTCAAGCCTTCCCCTCTCGATCCAAACCTTTGGGTTTTGATCCCAACTCTCCCAGTCATACCGAAAGCGCAGTATCCATAGTCCACTTGCCTCCCTAATCCAACCGTCACGCTTCACGTCATTACTAAGATAATAGTACAATTACACCATTCTATTGGATGTCAATGATAATTCTAGTGCGATTTTTTGGATGAAGCTTTATTTTTTCGTTTAGGGAGAGCTGTCATACCTGCCTTAGGAATACTGAATGGAGTAAATAGTTTCATAATTTGGTTAAATTCATATTAATGTTTTAGGTCACCTAAAAAGACAATGCATGGGTGAAACTACCCTAAAAACATTCGAATTGCACTACTAAATTCTGTGAGTAGAGGTAGCTAATCTAGTTAAAAAGCAAATCAAAAAATGTTTACTCCTTATCATGCCATCATGTTTGGAATTTTACTGATAACTGGTTCTGCATCAATTTTTCAGATGTCAAAAGGAGAAAAAGGATTAACCAAAAATCAAACAAAGATATCAAGACCCAAATTTGATTTGAACAGTTATTAAATTATTTTTGACTAAAACTTTTTAAGCTAAGCAAGTCCAATCTAGGTTTCGGTGATTTGTCAAAAATGGAGCAGGAGTACAAACCTTCTCACCATCTGGTGTTACATAACACCTTTCAATTCCCCAACTTCGTTCAATGATTTTCACAGCAGTCGAGCCTTTTGGTAAAAGAGGCACTGCAAATTGAGCTCTCGTCATAAAAATATGTAACTATACTTTTCTAGCTTCCGTAAAAGTTTTATCAATCGGTAAATAAATCCATTGACATCCAATCAAGTACAAAACATACAAACTTAATAAATATTATTGAGATCTAATAACAGCTACTAAAGCTTAGAGATTAGAGAAAGAATTGGCTAACTCATTTGTCAATTCAATTAATCTTTTAGAAATTCCAATTTCTTTCATTGAATGTCCTGCATTATCGATTACATAAAGTTTAGAAGTGGGCAATGCTTTATTAAGGTCCCATGCACTTCTCATTGGACAAACAACGTCATATCTTCCCTGAACAATCGAAACAGGAATACCTTTTAGCTTATTAATATTTTTTAGAATATAGTTCTCCTCTAAAAAAATATTATTAATAAAATAATGACATTCTATACGCGCAAAAGAGTCTGAGAAATTATCATTAGTAGCTTTATTAATTGATAATTCTTTTGGCTTGAGATAGCTAGTTGACATTTCCCATCTCGTCCAAGCATGTGCCGCTTGAGTTCTCTCAGACCTATCTTGACTTGTTAATCTCTTATGAAAAGCATTAATCAAATTCCCTCTCTCATTTAGCGGAATGACAGATTGATAAAGATCGAATTCTTCAGGGAAAATCTCACTTGCACCTTTTTGATAGAACCAAGTTAATTCGTGTTGTCTGCATAAAAATATCCCCCTAAGAGTAAGACTTAAAACTTTTTCTGTGTGTTGAATGGCATAAATCAAGCTTAGGGTTGACCCCCATGAGCCTCCAAAAACATGCCATGACTCAATTTTCAAGAGCTGTCTTATCTTTTCAATATCTTCAATTAAATGATGAGTGGTGTTCTCCTCTAACTCAGAATGTGGAGTAGATCTACCACATCCTCTTTGATCAAATTGAACAATATTAAATTTTTTTGGATCAAAATATCTTCGATAAGAAGGACTGCTACCTCCTCCTGGGCCGCCATGAATAATTAAGACAGACAAACCATTGGGATTACCACTTCTTTCCCAATAGATGGAATGTAGTGGACTGACATTTAACATCCCTTTTTCGTTAGGTTCTATTTCCGGAAATAACATTTTTAATTAAATACTCGTCTTTTACTTTTAAGCTATGTCATTCAACTCAAGCATACATAACAAAATTAGCTATAAAGGATTATCAATAAGGAATTGATTAATGCCTAAGAAAAATTGGCTAAAAAGCTTTCGATTGAATATACATGCCCCTGGCACTGGTTTTGCCTTAATGGTCTTAGCTTTAACTCAAGTACCAGTAGGAATAAAAAATGCAGCTGAAGTTGTTTGTATTGGACAAACTTCAAATAAGATTTGGAAATTAGAAAAGAATCATGCAGAAGCAAATATGCTTGCAGTTCAAAGATGCAATGGCAGAAATTAACTTGTATCAATGTGTTCGTCTTCAAGCAAAAAAAGATAAAAACCAAAAAATGTAACATTGGCCTAGAACTTAAATTTCAAAGCGATAAAAAGGGGATTAATTGAAAATTTTCTTTTTTTATGACTTCAGCGCAACAAATAAACGATTAAGAACTAGCTCAGTTTGGATGGGTGGAGTCAATAGCGACTAATTCAATAAGCGATTTCAAGTCACCTAAGGAAAGTGTTGTAGAACTTAGAAATGATGTAAAAACATCTAATCTTATAGACACATTTATATGTCACTCAATTTTCTATGTGATTTTCTGCTATTCCCTATGTCTATATGTTTTTATTGATCTAGGTTTTGGTTTCTTTTTAAAAAACAAAGTTAATAGATGGTTGAAAGTCAAAAAATAATTGAAATACCTTCCTTATCAGTTCTCTTTCCCATTAATACAAACTAAGTTTATATTAAATCAATTATTTGGGTATTCCTTACAATCGCACTAACTTGAATAATGTATTTAAATAGATAGGAAGTAATACACCAACGGTCTGAGTCTGCACAGACCGTTTTTTATTTTTAATGCAAGATTTCTTCACCAAGATATCAAAATATCTATATGGAATTGAAGTAGGTCAATTCCATGAAGAGCCCGTAGCAGACGATTTCTACTATCCAGATTGGTAATTAGATGACAATTATATTTTTTGACGCTCAATCTCCTAGTTTTCATTTCATCGCAATTAAGTAGACGATAAGCGCATCAATTGATTATTTCAGCTGATATGAGCCACACATTATAGAACATCAACTTAGTAAAGCTATAAGCATAATCTTTGAGACATAAATTTTTCTGAAATCTCTTACTCAGGTACTAGTTAATTCTACTTGAGTAAAAGCCGAGGTTTATAAAATCAGCAAGATCGATTAGAACATACATATACGACATGGAGGTTTATGAAACTAAGTACTCCTTTCAACATGATCAAAAATGCATTAAGTGATATTCGTACAATGCATGACTTCTCTTACACAGTTCCTAATGAAACTAGAGAAGAGTTTTGGGACAAAGAATGTATAAGCCATCCAACAGCATCTACTTGCAAAGTTTATGAGGGCTAAGAAAAGAAAACGCTGTAAAAGTTAATAGCTGTTTGATCGAAAGAAGATTCATTTAGGCAAAAAAAAGGCCCTGCGAAACAGGGCCTCATAAAAATAGTTTTCAAGCTAATGCAGATATCGGTGACCACGATAAGACAATTGGGAATTCAGCTCAGATCTAGCATCACTTCTGCATGTGTTGTAGTGATTACGCCTGTAAGTGAGCTCAACACAATCTTTTTGTGCTTTTTGCTCTTTGTGCTGGACATAGTTTTGTCCACGATAAAGAAGAGTTGTCATCATCCATACTCCGAATGTTGATTTAAGTCCCCGTTCCTTGGCTTAAATCGAAATGCGGCTCGCAATGTAGCGAGTTGAACGTTTTGGTAGCGGTTGCTACAAAAAATATTATGTTACGTATAGATAGCCCATGTAGTTCATCACGATACAAAACCATCTAGTGGTATGTACTCAAATTTCTCATTAATTTTTTTGTGCATATCTAAATTAACGGAGAATTAGACTAAAAATATTTTTTCATCAGTTCTAAAGGGTCTTCCATAAAGGTTTCTCAGAAACTTCCCACTCTGTTTCCACTGAAGACCTCCATAGGGCTCTTGCTTTTTCATAAGTTAATTTCTCACTTTCATGTAACTCAACATGAGGAGTAATACCGTGTAGGAATCCAAGCCTACAGCTAGCGTAGTGAACCCTCATATATGTAGTTCCGTCTTCATCAGAGTGTTTGTCTTGAAAAAACCTCATTGCCCAGACACGATCTTTCTTCACAAGCCAACTTTCATGTTGCATTTTTAGTAGGAGCTTGGATTATCTCTTTTATGCTGTCTTGCCTTTGAATGACAACTATCTAGTGACCAACGATTTTTGACAATTTCAAGAAAATCACATATGAATTCATCTGGGCAATCGAGTTCCTCCTGCAATTCAGCTAATTCATCAATAAAGAAATCGAATGTTTTGCTAATTAAACCTGACTTTTGCTTTTGTGACGGAGTCCATTTGCCCATAACTAATAAAAAATATTATGTAAAGTAGTTATCTAAACTATTACCGCAGAGCCAATTTGGTAAACACCTGCTATTAAAAGAAAAACGGGAAGGTTTATTAAGACTAATAGTTTAGCTGCAGTAATTTTGTTAATTGCTGGCATAGCTAAAATCTTTTTGGTTTAAATCGAGAAATTGGTAAGAAACTAACAAGAATTATCCATTACTACAGGTCGGTTCTGGTAGGGCTAACCAGTACGGGTGAAAAAGAGAAATCCCTCCTCAAGCAGGGCTTAATTCCAGATAGAGTTAGTTATTTGAAGAAGATTTATGAAACACTATTTGCTGTTTTTCACATCAGCTTTATTTTTTACAGCTATGAATGCACAAGCTGAAAGTTTTTGGTTGATCCTTCAAAACAGCACCTACGGTATAGAAAAAATAGAAATGAAAAACATGTCGCAATGCGAGGAACAAGGTAAGGAGTACAAAAAAAGTTCGGGTATTCCTCGTTACTTGTGCTTAATTGGCAAATAAGGAAAAGTATCAAAACCAATGCCTAATAGGGGTAACTGGATAATTAACTAACTGACTTTTGATTTGGAAACGAATTGAGGTGTTTTAACAACAATCACAACCTTTTTCGGATGTAATTGCATTTTCTTCAAAAGTATCAGCAATATCTCGAAGCATTAGCGCGATAAAAGCAGGAGGACATTGGAGCTCACTAGCATACTTAGCGTATTGCTGAGCAGTTCCCTGCATTGCTGGAATAATGATTTTATCGATTTGATCTTCAGTGGGTGACCACTTCGTTTCACATTTTTCAGTCATAGTTTGCAGTCACCAACAACAAGACCATAAATGTATTTTCCATAGAGTCAATGTATTAAATCCATTTACCACATGTTCAAGCATTTGCTCAAACGACACCTAATTTCATTCCACTTTTCACCTTCGCAAGAATCTTATCGTCTAGATCATTATCTGTTTGAAGAACGAGCCATTCAATTGCGCTGATAATAAAAGCTTTCATTTGCTTCTTAAAAAATTTTTTCAACATCAAAAAGAGCACTGGCTTAAGTATTAAGAAAAGGAAACTAACCATTGCATACAATTTATTCAATATGGTTTTACCTCATTTTCTCAAATATTGGTGTAACCACCCTAAAAAACTTCGCATTGCACTACAACAACGGCTTTAACAGTTGTTTAAATTCATGGAGTCTTTTTGAATTATTCATGCTTACTCCTTATCACATAATTTTGTTCGCGATACTTTTAGTAGTTAGTTCTGCTTCAATTTTTCAAATGTCCACAGCAGAACAAAGCTGATGACATCATTTTACATAATTTCCATGGCAGGTTATTTCTATTTGATGGCTTGTTTATGGAGGGATTTAAGAAGAACCAAAACAAGTTGAAATTAACTTAAATTTTTAATTTTTAAAATTGCTTGGTAACTTCAAAGAAGACTGAAACAAAATCTCTTGCATTTTTATTAAACCAATGAATAGTATTACAAGATTTTCGGCAATTGGTTTACCTGCGGTAATTGGTGTGGGTATTGCGTGGCTTGGTAATCGAATTATTAAAAATGAAAAAGTACTCAAAGATCGTGAGTTAGAACTTAAGCTTCACGTAAACAATAAATTCCATTGAACTTTTGTAATTAGAGAGAAAACTCAATGATGAATAATATTGGCCTAATTTTATTTGATATAGATGGGGTTATTCGTGACGTGACCAACAGCTATCGATTAGCTATCCAAGAAACTGTAAATTTTTTTAGTGGGTGGAGACCCTCAATAGAAGATATTGATTCTATAAAAAGTGAAGGCTGTTGGAACAACGATTGGGATTTGAGCCTAGAAATGATTAATAGACATGTACAAAAAAACAATCTTTCTTTTTCAGCTCCGTCTAGAAAAATTTTAATTGAATGCTTTGAAAACTTTTATTTTGGTGGAGATCCAAATCATGACTCTAGTGAATGGTCAGGCTTTATTAAAGATGAGACGTTATTAGTCAAAAAAACATTTTTTGAGGAATTAACTCAGCGAAGAATTGGTTGGGGTTTCGTAAGTGGAGCTGAATTACCATCAGCGAAATTTGTTTTAGAGCAAAGGCTCGGCTTAGCCTCTGCTCCCTTGATTGCAATGGGTGAAGCACCAGAAAAACCTGATCCAACAGGTTTTATTTCATTATCATCAAAACTTTCAAAAAAGCCCTTAGGTTTTTCCAATCCCCCAATTGCATATATTGGAGATACTGTTGCAGACGTTAAAACAGTTATAAATGCTCGAATTAAGATCCCTGATCAGAAATTTATCAGTCTCGCGATTGCCCCCCCACACTTACATGTAGATTCAAGTAGAGAGAAACGTCTCAGATATGAGGCAGAGTTAAAAAAAGCAGGTGCAGATTTGATAATTAAATCGATGGACAATTTAAAAAATGAAACCCTAAATTTGTTCATAAACCAATAGATAATTAAATAATTCAATTTTTTAATTCTTACAATTTCTCAATTGTCCAAAAAAAATATTTATATAAAATTTCTAAATTGAATATGTTAGAAAGGTAGTTAAAACAATTGGTTAGTTTTGAGTAGTTATCAATCTTTGAGACGTAACTGCAAAACAATATCAAACTGAGACTGCTTCAGCATTAATTACATCATCGTCTGACATGTTTACGTCATCATCATTTGATTTTTTATTTTGAAAAATATAGTAAGCAGCTCCGCCTGCAACTGTAGTGGAGACAATCAATCCAGAAATAAGTGTGAGTGCAACAAGTCCTCCTATAAGGCCACCTTTCAAACGAAGAAGGTTTGATTTAATTAAAAGAAGTAAAAGTAATGTTGAAGTTGCTTTTAACGAAGCGATTCTTAAAGCTGTTAAAGGCCAAAAAGGATTAAAAAAAAACATTTTAAAATTTCTTTCTTTAAATGTAGAGGCTTTTTGGACTTATTGAGGAAAAAAACTAGAAAATGGTGAAATTCCTAGTAATTCCTTTAGGTGTAACAAACTTTTGTACAACTTCTTCACTCATACATTCAGTTGGATAGGAGATCACATTCTTTGCCGTGAATCCTGCACCAATTGCAACCACTCCAATCACAAAAATCCATTTTGATCTTTCACTTGATATAAGTCTGTTAATCATTTACGAAAAACTCATTTATTTTTATTCTGTCAAAAAGTCTGTGTATTGGGTCAAAAAGATATTTATCCAGATTTTTATCAGCATTTTGAGAAGTCATAACCCAATAAATAAAAACCCCAATACAAAGAAGAGTTAATATCTTCGGCCAAAAGTTTTCTGGATAATTCGAATCAGAGTTGAATTCGTCTTCTTTTCTCATTACTTCCAGCGTATACGTTCTGGATGATCTTTTTCAATTTTTCTAAGTAACAAAATCACACCGACAAGACTCAATGGTCCAATTACAAGAGCAACTTGGATAAAGCCTTTAATTAAAGGATCTAAAACCGCAAAAAAACCCATCATCTCAAAAACTGTCACCGCCATTACAGCAAATAATCTTGATAGTGAATTTGGAGAAATAAAGTGCATATCTTCTGGCAGCTTTACTTGTTGCTTTTATCTTAGTATTAGCTTGAATATGAATATTCTCTTTAATATTTTTTGAATGTGCGGTCAACGTCCAAATATTCGAATTGTCCGTCCTCGGATTTTCTCTGCTAAACAACAAACCCAGTTTCAATCTCTAGTAAGTTTCTTTAAAAAACATTAGCTATCGTGTTAGGAAGATTTCAATAAAGTTGCTAATTTCGTATTAGCTCAAAATTAATTTAATTGACCTTCAGATCATTATTGTTATTCGCACATCTACAAGCTTTTCTCATCCCAATCATTATTGGAATTAAGTCCAGGAACAAATTCAAGCAAATTAGATTTCCTTTGCTAACCCCTTTTGCCTTTATCTCACTAGGTCTTGCCTCAATGTTTGAGATGTTCGATCATACGACTACGGATTGGATATATGTAGATCACTCATCAATATACAATTGGCTGTTTTATTCATTTCTTTCTATTGGATTATCGTTCTTTACTATTTCAGTAGCTAAAAACAAGTCGATCATAACTAATAATATTTTGTTAATAATTGCCGCGGTTTTTTCTTATTGGTTTCTAGGCAAGTCAACAACTATTTTAATTCAAGTATTGATAAGTATTCTACTTATATCGCAATGGTGGAGCCGCTTTAAAGATTGGGTCTTCCTTATTTATCCGATCACGGGAGTAATCTTTACTACTTTTTTCGGAATTCTACTTTCAAGTTCAGGTGAACAAATATGGCATGTATTTATAGGTCCATCTGGAACGATAAGTGTTTTAACTTTTTACGCAGTTTTAAAGAGATCAAGAAAAAAAGAAATCATTTCTGCTTAATCAGATATTGATCAACTTCTAGATCCCTGTGATTTATTTAAATTACATTTGCAGTTATCTTCTTAGATAAGATGATTCAACCCCTAACTTAGTTTATTGTTTAAAAGCTAATGAGTCTAAGTTCTCATAGACAACACAAAATTTATCTTGCTGCAACGATGGGCTATGGACTTGGTTCAGATGATCCAGAAGAATTGGCCCTTTACGAAATGATCAAGAAAGAAATTGAAACAGACATTAAAAACAGACATATAGGCATTCAAAGAACTGATTAGACTCTCATTTCAGAAAGTGTCTAAAGATAGGAATAGGCTCCTCAACTTCGCTAACTTAAACATCTGCGGGTGTAGTTCAGTGGTAGAACGTCAGCTTCCCAAGCTGAATGTCGCCAGTTCGAGTCTGGTCATCCGCTTAAAACAAAAAGAAGGGGTTCTAATTGTGTGGTGTAACTCACAACTGCAAGTTCAGTCCACATAAAACAACTGATATAGACATAATTAATTTTTTAAGATTTCCATGGATAATCCCTCGAAGGAACAAATTCTTGCATCATCCAGTGGATGGGTAGCTACAACATTAAATTTTCTTCCAGGATTAGGTGCTGGATACCTTTACCAACGTCGCTGGATTCCTTACTTTGCAACTGGAGGAGCTGCTACAGCTTGGTTCGTTTTAGGTGCCATTTTGAATGGTGATACAGAGCCAACAAAATCTCAACAATTAATTGGGATAGGAGGCTTATTTTTGATTTCAATCACCACAATGATTGAGGCTAAAATTGCTCATAAGAAAGCAACATTAGCCGTAGAAGAACAACTACAGGCAAAAACTCAAAAGAAAAAAACAGGTCTTTTTAGATAAGCAACCAATTCGCAAAATGAGAAGTACTTATATTTCAAATAACTTAGTTCTGTAAAAAGAGGCTGAAGATATGACTAATGCGACAGAATTCTAAATAAGAATATGGAAAAATCTTTTTTATTTCTAATTATTCGATCTAATAAGAGTCTCTTGAGACAAGCTTATTCAGCTTCGAGATTTATGTTCCGTCTAAAGAATGGACAGCAGTCAATGAAAGTGAATAGAACAAAACTTATGAAAGAAGAAAAAATTATTTGTCTTTATAGAGATATAAAGAAAGAGTCGTTGTACTGCCAATTTATTAGAGCAAGCTGGAGAAAGTAAATCAATCACAATGTTTTCTAATCATGAAGGAAGACCTTTAATTAAGGAAGTCGGCTTCATTTATGATTCAACCGTCATCACAAGTTACTCAAAAATTAATTAAAAGATGAAACACTTTCTTTCTCTTGTTGTATTTGCTCTATTTATGAGTGGCTGTACCAAGAACACATCTCCAGTCAGTTCCTTAAAAACAAATGTAATCTCTGAAACTCAAAGGCAAAGAAATCTTTGCCTAGATTGGTATGCCTACAGAATTGAAACGGAAAAAGCAATCTCAGACCTAAATCTCAAGACAGAAAAAGAATCTGATTTAATGGTTTATTGTGAGTTTTTTAAAAATGTAGCTGATACGAATTAATTTGTAAAACGGATTGTATTGGCCATCTACTTTTATGTCTTGCAACTTTCTCATCGACATAACTGAATCAACAATATTACACTCCCAATTTTTTAAGTCTTATCTACTGGTTCAAAATAAAATTTTCAGCATTAAAGCTACGGATCTATGCTAGAAATATAAATGAAAGAATCATCAAATTAAAAGACTTAACTAACCACCAATAGGTCTGAATGAGCAGTACTGAAGCTATGCCGAAAACAAGAACTTTTTCTGAGTTTGCGAAACAGGCTGACTACTCACTCATGGATTCACTCAAAGCTGACCCTCAGGCAACTGACGATGGTGACGACCACCTAACACGAGAAGTCTTTTCTGGTCACTATGTACCTGTCACTCCAACAGCGATTTCAAAGCCGGAATATGTCACGCACAGTAAAACATTATTTAACGAATTAGGCCTGAGTCAAGAACTTGCTCTAGATGAACTTTTTCGTCGTCTATTTTCAGGCGATATAAGCGTTGCAACAGCACCCATGCGACCAGTTGGTTGGGCTACTGGTTACGCACTATCGATCTATGGAACTGAATATACTCAGCAGTGTCCATTTGGGACAGGTAACGGCTATGGAGATGGTAGAGCAATTTCAGTATTTGAAGGTCTATTTAATGGCAAAAGATGGGAGATGCAACTTAAGGGAGGAGGGCCTACACCATACTGCAGAGGAGCTGACGGACGAGCAGTGCTACGTTCAAGTGTTCGTGAGTTTTTGGCGCAGGATTATATGCAGTCACTTGGAGTACCAACATCACGATCTCTCACACTATATGCCTCTAGATCTGAAACAGTACGCAGACCTTGGTATACAAAAGACTCAAATTCAATCAATCCAGACATATTGGTAGAGACCCCAGCCGCAATCTCAACACGAGTTGCACCATCATTCTTACGGGTTGGTCAGATAGAACTCTTTGCACGTCGAGTACGCAACAATGAGCATCAAGATGCAATGAAAGAGCTCGAGATGATTGTGAAGCACTTAATCGTAAGAAATTATAAGAAAGAAATTGATCCGACCCTTAGCTTTAGCAATCAAGTCGTTGAGCTCGCAAATTCATTCCGAGAACGACTCACATCATTAGTAGCCAATTGGATGCGGATCGGCTATTGCCAAGGTAATTTCAACAGTGACAACTGTGCTGCAGGTGGTTTCACCCTCGATTACGGTCCATTTGGATTTTGCGAACTCTTCGATCCGAGATTCCAACCTTGGACAGGAGGTGGTGAACATTTTGCATTCTTTAACCAACAAGTTGCTGCCGAAGCAAATTATCAAATGTTTTGGGGGGCTCTTCGACCTCTGCTTAATGGCAACGCAGAGTCACTGGAAAGGCTCGATAGTATCCGTGATGGATTTACTACAGTCATGAATCAAAAAATGGAAAACATGTGGGCAAAGAAACTAGGCCTAGTCACCTATGACGCACCTTTAGTAAACGAAATGCTACGGCTCATGGTTCACACAAAGGTGGACTACACAATCTTTTTCCGAAAACTTTCAAGTATTCCAAACAAACTTACGGACTTAAAAGATAGTTTCTATCTACCAATTTCAGAAGAGACTGAGAGCAAGTGGATCAGTTGGCTACAAAGATGGCGGGAGCAAGTAATAAGCAAAGGTGATCAAAATGAAATTTCGGCAAAGATGAAAAGCATTAATCCTAAATACACTTGGCGGGAATGGCTCATTACACCAGCATACGAAAAGGCAGAGGAAGGCGATTATGGCCTCATAAAAGAGCTTCAAGCTGTTTTAGATGAACCTTACGAGGAGCAATCATTAGAAATACAGAAAAAATATGACAGACTTAAGCCCAAGAAATTCTTTGGAGCTGGGGGGGTTTCCCATTACAGCTGTTCATCATGAAATAAAACCAAAATTCAAATTCTACGTAGCAAGGGTTGTGAATTAAAAAAAAAGCTTAATTATCCTCAATAGGAAAAGCAAGCATAAAAAGATTCTTTTGATGGCTTTTTTATATAGGTAACCGAACAAAACAAGCTCTCGCTAAATAAATAATTGAAACATCATTAATTGATTGAGTCAAAACTATGTCTGAAGAAACAAAGTCTAAAATCAGAATTTTTCTTCCATTTAGTTGGTTCATCCCAGCTCTTATTTCTTTTGGAGTGATCAATTTTCATCAAATCTCAGCTGGCATCTCACCAATATCCATTTAGTACTATGTCATCACACATCCCTGAGTTCTATGAATCAATAGTTGAGGCTTCAAACAGAGGAGAGTTGTGGGGACTTGATCAATTTTCCAATAACACTAATCAACTTGAGATCAACTTCGATCCTACTGTTTATAAATGATGCAAGACTTCGATAAAATAAATCCTCTAAACCAGAAAGATAGAGAATTACTTTCTGATTTAAAATCTACCTTTGACCTTGGGACACAGACAATTATCGGCCAGGATGAAGATGAGATAATTGATGACCTTATTGATTTAATGGCAGAAAAAACTGAAGAACAATAATTAACCTTGAACTCTAATTTATTTCTTTGAATTTAGGTAATTGAAATTGTAAGTATGACTAAAATACAAATAATTAAATGATACTTCCGAAAGTCAAAAAGCAATCATTTAGCTATTAATTTTATTCCAAATAATTTCGGCATCTCTGAGGATATAGATAGCCTCTTTTCTACCAACGGCTTTTTCTGCATCATTCATTAACTTAATGTACCTCTCTCTCAATGCCTGCTTTTCCATGACAACTTTGGTAAACATATGAAGCTTTTCATGTTGATCGTCTACTTTGCTATTGACTACATTCTTTATGAAGCCATGTGGGGACCTAGCTTTTACCCGAACATTGTGTCTACTCATTTAACTAAATCTTGGTTACTGATTTATCAATAATTATTCTGCGAAGGGATATTATCAACCGCGTGTAGGGTTAACCTCCAATATTGTTCACATTAGAAGCTTTACTTACTTCGATTCCATAGTCTTTGGCAAGTTCAATCAACTCTTGCATTGATAAATCAACGAGATAGCTACGAATACATTGATAAGCATTAAAACTTTCAATACTTCTTCTCTCATTAAACATTGCACGAGAAATTCTTAAGGCTAAGGCTTCTTTAGTGAAGAGTGCACAAAACAACTATTTAGATATTATTCAAATTCAGGATATGTTCGTGTACAAATTATATTAAAAAAATCAAAAAACAAGACCAACATAGTCCTGCTCAAAGTCACACTCTCAAAATTGACCTTTTAATATTTTGATTTAGATGAATTAACGATGGTAGAAGCAAAGAGAAACAAAAAACTTGGATTCATCCCAAAGACCTCCAAGACTTCAGAAAAGAAGGAGTTAATCAAAGAACCAAAAGGAAGGCTTATCTCATGGTCTCCTTGGCCTCCTGCTAATTTTAAAACTCGTTACCCAGCATTCCCTTTAGTTACGACTGTTTTGATTTTAATAATTTTACGCTGGTTAACATTGGCTAATTAAATTAATTAATTAATAGCACAAGTGAAATGTTATATAAGGAATGTAGGTAATTCAAAAGTGAAAATAAGGTATTTCTCTAGGAGGAGCAGAACGCATAGAACAGATACCAAATTGCAAACATTCCATCACATCATCATCATATTTTGGCTTGTAATTAGAGAACAACTCAGACATTTCATTCTTCTGGGTAGGAACTCCAGAAAAATTATCAAACAATTGCTTTGAAAATGGCATAGTTAGAGATCTAAATAACCTTTTTAATTTCTACTCATTTTGGTTAAATAAATCTATGGGGAGGAACACTCAAGTATTTATACAGTCAAGGAAAGCTACTTCAATATATGTAGGTCAATTTTCTAGCGCTTTGCTTAAAATACAAATGTTTTATTAATGCGAAGTAATTTTTTCTCCACGCTCTACTCTATCTATCTCAATGTACAAACAATTAAACTATTTTGATTTTTCTCTTTGAGTAAAACCATCAGGAGATTGAAGATATGAAGTTTGGCCTAAATAGGGATCTTCACCAAAAAGATCATTCATCTGCATTTCTGTCATTTGGCTAGGAGCTTGAACAATTTCACTTGAATCTGACTCTTTAAGCGATAAATCTATTTCAACTGCATTAAGAGCAACAGGACAGACAATCAAAAGAAGACCAAGAGAGAAAGAAACAATTCTGAATAGCAATGAGTCATTCATTCTCATGAACTTACCTATCGGAAGAATCGGAACTATCAACTTGCTCAATAGTCTCATCTTGACTTGCTTTATTCTTATTTGATAGAGAGCATCCACCTTCACCCCATGCCAAAACAGGAGCTGTCGTAAAAGAAAAGGCTAGTATTAAAGGAAGAATTTTATTCATAAGTACAAATAAGAAACAAATCAATATTAAACCCTTTTCAGAAAGTCCGTTTAACTAAGTTAATTCATATCCATTTCCATTTCATTCATAGGAACCTCACTCTGATCATTATCTAATGGTCCTTCACTAATTTCAGGCAAATTTTCTTCGATTACTTCAGGTAAAGATGGTTCAATAACTATCCCAAGAGGATTATCACCATTGTCTTCTAGAATTGAGGGCTCATCTAATAGTGACTTGTCTTCTTGATCAATCAGTAATTCTGATTCTGTTAAAAGATTATTATCTTCGCTCGCTATTCTTTCACTATTATCCTTTATTAGTAATTTCGAAAGATCAACAACGTTTATGATTACCGACTTCTGACCTTCATACATATCTTGTATCAAATTAATTATTTCCCCAGATTTTGTGGGTTGGGAAATAAATGCAAAACAAGTCCAGCCAGCCAGAATAATTGAGATTAAGACAATAGAAATAAAAGCAGAATACATCGCTCTTATTATTGTTTTGATCATTCGGGAACTTTAGATATTGTTAAATCTAGGCACGTCATTTAATACTTAAAACGGCCTCTTCACACCCTGTAAAGGCGTATAAATACTTTGCGGTTTACTCTCTAGTTTTTGACACCTGATTAGAGTAGAAATGTAAAGAGTAATTAAGGAGTTTAATTATGTCTTTTAATCCATTCAAACCTGTAATTCACAACATCCAAGCAATATTCAACAGTAATCTTCAAACTGAAAAACAACGAAAGGACGATGAACAGGAATGTTTACAGTTTGGGATTTGTGCTGTTCAAGCCCAATCACCTAGACCAGAAGAGTTGTATTTTGGATAAAAATAAATCCAGCATCATGCGACTTCAGGAATATTTTCAATAAATTCATCTAATTCATGAAATTTTCGTTCTAAATAAATGATCTTTTTGGTTTCAGTCATTTCATCAGAATAAAATTTTACTGGCAAATGAGAAAGCAGGGTATCACCGCTCATCAATCAATTTCAACTTAATTTTCAATCTATTAAACCTAATAATCTAAAAAAGCCAATCCCTACAGCTATTAAAATGTTGTATGCCTAATTTAAAATCTTCAAATAATTTCAAGAAAAACAAGTTGCTCAAAATGTAAAAATCTTGATAGAAAAAACTATTGATTATTGAAACAGAATAAATACTTAAGTGTTTATTCTCTAGGTATCATTCACCCAATAGGAGTAGAAATAAAATGTGGATCTTCGAGCGTGCTTATGTCCTACGGAAATCGATTTGCTCAATTGTCTACAGAGGCTGCTGAAAATGCTGCTCGTCTTGTTCTTAGTCAACTATCTGAAAGACTCAGCTTTTCAAAACATCCATCAAATAACGATGAAGAAATGGAGTGTTTGCAATTTGGTATCTGTTCTTATCAAGTTCAACCACAAAGAGTAAATTTCTAGAGGTCATCAAATGAAATACACTGAACTACTTTTAATATTTTCGTCATTGTCATTGACGTTTTTAGGTTTCTCTTTTCTCGCTATTTAAGAAAGAAGAAACCTTATAAAATATTAGACTGACAATTCTATCGCTGAATAGATTAGTAAATCATTGATTATCAGAGTCCTCTAAAAGATCAGAATATTCTGAAAACTTTGCTATCGGCAACTCGGACGCGCTATTTGTTGATCTCACCAACAAAGCAGTTAATTCTGCTGTCCTTTTATTATTAGCAACATTGTTACCGTGAGCTGAAACTGCTGCTCCAGCCAAAAGGGCAGAGATTGGCTTCCACCAAGGTAAAGACTTTAAGTCATTCTTTTGAACTTCAGCCAAGAAGAACCCTAAACCAAACAAAATACCAAATACAGCTCCTGACCAATGGCATATTTCGGCGGAAATAGATGTGCTTTTTTCAGCAGCAATAATTTGGTCTTCCATCAGGTAAAATCGAAAGCTAAGATTGTGATTACTTATTCAATATAAAAGCACTTTTTAAATCTAATGAACATAAGTAATTAATCCGATACAAGTCAGCCGTGTAAAAAAGGATGAATAATATCTAATAAAAAACAAGCAAAGATATTCCTAAAAAAGAAAAAGACAATGAGAAAAAAATCAAAAGTAATTCAGTTGTTTTCATTACCACTCAGAATCTTCTAAAAGATTTGAATATTGTTCGTAGTTGAAGAAAATATCCTCTTCTAATACTTCTTCTAATGAGACCCTATTGAAGTAAGTCATTGCTAATTGTTTTGTTTAATTCTGTGGTACTTCAAACAAAAGTGTGCGTGAGTGATATTCGGTTTACATGGTTCGGTTCGATTTATTCATTGCTATACATTTTTACCTTCAGCCAGACCAAGAGATAGCTTTAATGAAGCTAATTAGCTTATAAACATGATTAGTGATCAGCTAACAATTTTTTATTAGATGTGTTGTAATGAATTTTTCTTAGTAGTTAATGCAACTTATTTAATTCATTGGCAATTTCCTGATCAAGAAGCACATAAGAAAGGGGCCGACGTCTTTGCTCAATATGTTGAAAGTGGTTGCGAATCAGACAAGTTTGAAGGTTTTGAGGTCATAAACAGAGTCGTAAATCCTGAAGAAGCTAGTGGATGGGCGATTGTCAAAGCATCCGACCAAAAAGCAGTTTGGAAATGGTGCCAGCCTTGGTGTAAAGGATTTGGGAATAATGTTGAGGTAATTCCTGTTCTTACTGATAGTGAACATCTTGCTGTTCATAAAGAGTTGGGTTAGCAATCAAAGTCTTAAAAGTTAGAGGGGTCTGCCCCCCTTGATAATTTGGAATGGAAGCAAAAAATTAAAAGATATTTCTCTCAAAAGCAATTATTAATGAACACAGAAAGGCTTAACTCAGATGAAACACCTTATCGCTAAGTACAAAAATCAAAAGACCTATGGAACTCATTGCAAGTAGAATCCCACCAAAAACAAGCGTATTGTTTTTTTCAGGTTGTTGTTCAAGAACTTTTTGAACATTTTTGGTATTTGTTTTTTTTGCCTTCTTTTTCTTACTCATCAGCTTTAGAGTTATTTTTTTGATGAACTGAAACTATATATAGACACAACTTTTCATAGCACCCACCATTTCTTCTAATACCAATATTATTTGAGAATTAATGGTTTTAGAAAAATACACTTCATTTGCCAACAATTTTGACTTGCCCCATTTTTAAACCAGTAATTTCAGATAAATCCTTTTTAAGCTTTTTGGAAGTTTTCCTTTTAAGCATTCTAAAATTCTGAGCAACGGTGCTTCCTTCAGAATTCTGACCAATGACTGAGAATAAGAAATTTTTACCTTTTCCTACTTGAGATCCTAGACGACCTCCTCCATAAACACCTCCAAGGAGAGCTGGTATACATAAAATTCCTGCACTTGCACCACATACTGCAATGCCCACAAATGCTCCTGTATAGGTCCCGCCAGCGGCACCTGCAACACCGAGGAGAAGATTATCTTCTTGTCGGACCGAGTACCACTGCGAAATATTATCTTTAGGGATAAAATCGGTTGGTCCTAAAAACCCCTCCTCTGAAAGAGTTATTTGACAATTAGAAACCTCAATACTTGAGTCGACATTACTTGCAGTGGATTGATCAATATCACATAAGGCCTTATATACTTCTGCCTTTGTAGCGACTGGAGACAATAATCCTACGATTAGCAGAGGAGAGAGTAACAGTTTCACCATTTATTACGTGAGTCGAAGTCACGATATTTTTTAGTTACTTTTTGATATTACCCAACGGATTTAATTCGACCACCTAAAACTCATAAAACTATCAAAGTAGTGTTTTCACACCCCCACTAGTTAATAAGAGGATTTATAACTATACTTAAGAGTTGTAATTAAGTTTTACTCCTTTCCATACACAAGAAAAGATATGGTTTAACTCAAATGCTTTCGAAAAACTCAAAAACTTTGTCTTACATACACTTAAATTTTCAATGTTTAAAATCTTTCGTACAAAATGGTTTAGATCCGCACCTGTTCTTGCAACACTATGGCTTTCAAGCACTGCTGTCATCCTTATTGGTGTAAATAGCTATTTTCCTGACTATTTATTTATGCCCATGAGTTGACGTAGTATTTGATCCTGAGCAAATACTTACACAATTTAAATTAACTTACGATTCACAAGTATATGGTGGTCAAAGTTTTTAGCAATTTTATTGGAGGAATTAGGACTTTCCCAATACCTTGCTGCGGATTCAAAAAAAATGACATATGTTAGTGACTGTGGTGACGTAGTTATTAATGATTCCAATCTCTATCAATAACTTTTGCTAAGCCGATATTTCAAATTTTATAATCTCATATAAATTTTGGCTGACCAACATAAATTAAAGATGCAAATCACACCTCTAGCATTGGCTTTCTCAGAGTGGGGAATTGGTAGATTCCCACTGGATTTAATTGTTTTCCTATCTGTAGTACTGATTTTTGCTTTGCCAGCGGGTATTAATCGAAAAAAGATTTTTGTTGAAGGTGATGCATTTACAACTAGGCTGAGAAACTAGAAAGAAAATGATAATTGACCTTAGAAATCAGCAAGAGATATCAAAAATATAGATAGTTGTCATTTAACAGAGAAACCCAACAGGAAAAAGTCGCAAGATAAAATCGTAAAACGATAAAATTCACCTGATTATGAATCTCTTGAATAGTCAGTGAAATGTTTTATTTTCTTCAACTCAGAGCACTTTTTTGGCTCATAGACGATGTCATTTTTAACTAATTAAGTTGGGTGAACAACTATGGTTAAAATGATTTCCATTTAGTTAGCCTGCTATAACAACTTAAAGGCAACATTCCTCTCAACATTGCTTAGGCGAGGTAGTGGCATCCCTAGTAGACATACATTCTACAAATTAAGATTTTGACTTTCCTAAAAGGGTGTATAGAACAAATAGGCCGGATTATTGATGATTGTTTTTATTGACCATGACAAATACATTTACCCCCCTTCCAAGCAGAGCATTTCTTCTTTTTGCATTTCTTCTTTTTCTTCTTATCTCCCATAAGAGTTGAAATTTATTATTTGATTTTAATAGATGGAAATTTGTCTACTTCGAGTACCAATTTTATCAGCAATAGGAAAAACACTGTAATAAATAAGTTGAATTCAATTTTTATTGGTTGTAATACTCAAACAATAAAAAATCAAAAAACAGTAACCTCAACAGCCACAAAAATAGACTATGTCTAATTTCTAAACATGTTTTTTGGATGATGTTTTGGCAAAACCTCCTTTTTTAATTGTCCTAAGAGGCAACATATGATCTGTCCTCCTTTTATCTCAGCCTTTATTTGAAAAAGTTCAATAGCCTTCTGCTAAGGCGAATTATTTCAAATTTTTCAAATCATAAAATCAAAAAATTCCAGAATGAAATCTGTCATTTTGTCTCACATTCCATATAAAAAAGAAGGTGAGATAAAAAGTTACTGGCTAGTGAAATAGCTGCAATGATTGGTGTTACGACATAAAAAGTTCATATTGTTACATTAAATACAATCAAATTTGATTCTTTGATACATCCTTCTATCCATCGACTTGATGATCATGACCAAAAAACTTACCTATCGGTACGCATTCACATTATTGAAAATGAAGAATGCTGAAGGCAGAAATGAATATATGGATTTAGCCAAAGAAGCCAATCTCATATGGCATCAAATAGTTAGCCAAAAATCTAAATACACGCCTCGAATTAACTGCAGAGCATAGTTAATTTATAAATTTTGTTTAATCAAGCGAAAGCAGGATTATTCTCAACAACATTATTCTTTGGATTTTTAATCAACTGAAGGAATTGATTTTTAACAAACGATCCAAAGCCAAGATCAATAAGGATGTGCAACACAAGGGAAATGCAAAAAACTACATAAAAAATTAAATGACAAATGAAAATATTTATAAAATCATTTTTTTCCTTTGATTCGGTTTCGTTCAACTTTGATGGGACAAAATCAGCAAATGCATTTACACCTGCTGATTCAACCAAGCCAAACGGCATTAATTCCTGATCTTTTACTGTTGGAGCAGCAGCAGTCATAACAAAAGCTCAACTGGATCTACCTTACTTTCTGATTTATAAGTTTGGCTTATGTCTTGATGATATCGTTTTAAATCTTGTTCAAATAAGCCATCGTTTGCAGATCTTTCTGCATCATCATTGGAACTTTTTGCACATCAAACCTTTTTTTTATTTTAGAAATCTTTTTTTTCAAGAAAGCTGTAATGGACATAACATCGTTTAAATTGCTTCTATTAAATCGATAGACCAAAAAGATTCAATCGGTAAGAATTACCAACAAAAAATTGGGGGCTAATGCCCCCTAAACAAATTACTGCAACTTCCAAATTCTATTTTGTAAAAAGAGAGCTCTTTACTCCAGCTTGTTCCCACTTCTTAATTATTGGCCTTAGGAATGACATGGGTAGGGCAGTCAAAACTGCAAATGAAACAACAAGAATTAAGTCAGTAGTGAAATGATTTATTCCAAGATCTGTTCCAGCAAGCCATAACCAAGGAAATGCAGAAACGAATAAAGTAGTTAACATAGATTCTCTTCAATTAATCCAAATCATATAATTAAATTCTGTTCATTTTATTCATTACTTCGTAAAAATTATCACAATCTGTTCTCATCATCAGGAATGGATTTACTTGGACTAGAACACTCCTGGAATAATTTGTCCAGTAATTGCATATGCACCAATGCCAGAGATAACTCCAATCATGGCAGCCCAGCCGTTATATTTTTCAGCCTTGTCTGCATTGAAATTCGAGGAAAACCATTGATTGATTGTTTCTTTCATTTGTTCATTAAACTTTTAACTCAAGAGTAATAAAAAATCATATAAATTCAGTCGCAATAGCTACATCCATAAGTCAGTAGTAGTTATTACAGCTATAAATAATTCATATGACTACTTTATTATGGTAATAAAGTAGTCATTATAAAGTAGACAGTTTAGACTTAACTTAAATTGAAAAAGTAATTCTTAAGGAATCATTTAATATGATTTGCTTTTGTTGGTGATTTTATTAAGTGAAATTAAGGCTAAGTCATAAGAAGATAAACCAACCTGATTTACAAAAGAATCAAGATTAACTATTTTTTTTTGTTAGTAATAATTACTTTTGGGATTTCCATTCAAATTTCCTATGTATATTTTTACTAAAAGCTAAATTTATGTGCTTTCAATAGACATAAAGACACTTTAATAAGTGTTCGTTACTAACAACTATAATTTTAGTTGCTAGTAAATCTGATTTAAAACTCAGAACTTCTAACTAAAAAAAATAATTGTTCATCTCAAAATGATTCATCAGTTACCTCTTGATTTTTTGTTTTTTTCCTTTTTGTTTTTTGAAGCTTATAACCAAACTCAATGAGTTGATGATATGTCAATTTAGTTTGCAGAGCACTTAAAGAGAGACGTTTTTCATCATCTTTTTGAAGATAAAAATTTCCTCTATTATTATTATTTGTCTCAATAGTAATAAACTCTTTTCCTTTCTTAAGAATCCAAGGCTCTTTTAAATAATTATCGTCCCCCTCTTTCAGATCCCATGGAACTGGTACTGACTTTTTCTTTAATGGCATTCTAAAAAATTACACCCCATATTTTTTATTTTACACTCAAATCATGAGATAATCCAGTTAACGCTATTAATGCTCCAAACTATTGTGATAATAACGAGTATCTAGTCGTATGGAAATTAGATTTTTATTAGTATTTACGAAGGCTTATTTAGACCCATCTTTTTCTTGGACACTATTAATTTAGAGGTTATTGCATTTAGCCTGTTCTCATATTCTCTTTATCTGTGGATTTAAATTTTTAAATCTCATCGCCTCGGAGGAAACAACCATCAAGAACTCGTGATGGAATTTATAAAAATACTGAAACTAATACGTCATTAGCGATAGTAAAAAATTTAGTCCTAACAGCTATATTTTTACTTTTGCCTAAATCTCTTCACTACACTTGAATTAATCGTAAGATTCACAAATCATTATAAATACACAGAAAATTTTACTGTCGAACTTTGAAAGGTTTGATGGTTATGAGATGGCCAGTAAAAAGTACATAGTTCCTAAAACCGAACAAACATCTAACACACTCTCAAAACCTTCAAGACAGAATAATTAAGTGTTGGATTAATACCAACTAGAGATAGGAATGGTGTCCTGTATACCACCCTTCCTCTTCTCGCTAAATATTTATAGCATTTATTTTGAATGAGAAGCCATCACAACAGCAAATTGAATTTCTCACATGCACCTTACAAAAAAAAATCTGCGCTAAATAATGTAGATAGAGAGATAAGAATGGGTGAAATTAGGCTCAAATATGTGCAACTTATGAGAGATGCTCATTCGTTTCTAGGAGACGAAGATGCAAATATTTTGATCAAAGAATCAAAGGATATATGGGACAACCTTAGTAATTCAAAAGGGTTAGAAGTTTAAATATCTTTGCAAAATAGTTAGTTGAGATAAACAATGAACGCGAACAATCTGTTGTTTCAATAAGAAAAAGTGGCATGATTAGTTCATGAACCGTTTAGATGAACTAAAAGCTTTACTTAATAGCTTTTTCAACAGGGAAGAACCTAACAGAAGAGAGATGAAAAGAGTTTTTCAATGGAGAAGGTATCTTGACTGGAAAAATTTAACGCCAGAAGAGAAGCTCTCGACTAAAAGATTTTTATTCATCCCTGTATTTGCTTATCTAATAATTGAGATCTTTAATAAGAATTTTTCATTGATTGTTCTATTCCTTATTGGTTATGTGATTTATAAGAAATTTGAAAGAGGGAGTATTGTAAAAAAGTAAATTATTCTGCGTCTAAAGCAATAAAAAGGCCTCTTCCGTAATGACAGAGAAGAGGCCTTTTTTTATTTGATTTGAAAGGTAGGACTATACAATTCCTGGGATGATCCAGCCTGTAATTCCGTAATTAATGACTGCTGCAAAGAAGCCCATCATCGCTAGACGACCGTTCATTTGCTCTGCTGTTTTCCAGTAGTTAGTTTCTTTGTTCATTACACAACACCTGGGATAATTTGACCTGTTGTTAGATATGCACCGATGAGTGCCCAGCATCCAACAAAAGCTGCGTAGCCATTGAGTCTTTCTGCAATGACTTTGCCTTCTTCTACTCTTGGAGTTTCAGTCGTTTGGTTTTTCATTAAACAACACCTGGGATAAGTTGACCGGTTGTTAGGTAGATACCTGTTAGAAGAACGAATGCCATCATGGCTGGTCTGCCGATGCTTCTTTCTAGGATTGTTTTGTTAGATGGTTGCATTGTTTTTAATAGTTACTTATTAGTAGTTATTGGTTTAGAAAATTCCAGGAATGATTTGACCTGTTGTGAAGTATGAAACCAAAAGGCTGACCATCCCGATCATTGCCCAACGGCCATTTGTCTTCTCAGCTTCTTCTGGATAGCTGGTGTAGTCCTCTACAAGCTGTGGCTGTGTTTCACGGCCAAAGATGTTTTGCTTGCCGTACTCAGTGATTACCTGAGAAGAAGCTGCGTTGGAAGAAGTTGTCATTACTGGGATTGCGTTGATGTGAATGAATGTAAAGTATGAATTTTCTAAATGAAAGATACGGTCGGGTACGGCTTCTTCTAATAATCAATAAAAATAAGTCTCAAACACTAAATACAACAACTACTTAGAGAGATATTGATCCAATGATTAGATCTATTGATGACTCTAATAAGTATAAATAGCCCGAACTGGATAGCCCTACTTCAACCGTCCTACTACTATTAAAAGCTTCTATTATGTTTTATTCATCTTTTTTAAATCTACTAAACCAGACTTTTAGTCATGCTTGCAATCAACAAAACTACTGCTGCAAAACTAATCATTCTCTGGAATCTTCCTGCACTACTTTTATTAGCTAGTGCTTATGAAGTTGGTACTACCGTATTTGCTTAACTCACAATGACATCATCTAAAAACAGCCCAAAAAATTGGTCCGAGTGGAACAACGCGAAGCATTTCACTGATTATTCAAGAGATTCAGGCACAGGCAAATTTGTTCGCTTTACGATTGCTGCCTTACTCTTCGTTCCTGTTGGGTTCCTTGCTTACATGACAACGATCTAGGTTATTAAAGCAACCTAAAACAATTGATTGAATATTTTGCTTCTACTAACCGTAACAGATAAAGTTTTAATTACCACTTAAAAGGAAGCGTCTACAAATTATTTATCTCTTTGTTCGAGGAGGTTCCCCATTGACATGAGAGTTCACATTCAGTCAATTTTGTTTGTTCAAGACGACTTAATATCCTAGCCATATCGACAGAGGAGAGACTTCCATCAGTATTCCATTTGAGAGTTGTTTTACGCTGAAATGGGATTTTCTCCTTTGTTTGTCCAGAAGGAAGAAATTTAATAGTATTGTTTTCGATAAAATCTAAAAATGATTTAGCACTGTGTAGGTCCCCAGTGTAAGTGCATTGATTTGCAGAACAAGCTCTAAAGATTCGGCCCGACAATCCATCTAAGCAATGAATTGATCCACCATTAACAGTTACATGGAAAGGTTTTCTAAGCGACATAGCTAGTACTCCATTCCTACAATGACAAGCATTTTTGTATCAACCATTACAAAATGACAATAAGTCTTAATGCTCAATCAGTCATTCCAGGCAATATCACCAAATTCCTAGTCAGCTCTGTATGAACTTATTTGCTCTAGATATTTAATCGTTATATATTTATTTTTGCAGCGCTGCGCTGAAAAATTGTCGAAGCTGTTGATCATACTTGGGCAACAAACTGCAAGAGACTATTCAATCTATCCTTTTATTTGTAGTAATTCACAAGATCAACAATAAGAACAGCCAAAAGAACTCCTCCAAGAATGAAGGGCAGAAAAGGATATTTGGCTGAGAGAGTGCTTATAAAACCAGCTTTCTTTTCCTTTTGCTTTATCTTCTTTTCTCTAGGAGGTAATCCCAACTCTTTTCTTCTTTTGGCTTCTCCCATATTTAGTAAAAAAAGGTCTGATGCTCCAAGATAATTCAACTTTGAAACTAAGCCTAAAAAAAATAAGAAACTCTACTTTTATTAAAGTATTAGAAAGACATCTTTAATGGTGATTTTAATATCAGTTTAATTAGGGTAACTCTAAAAGGTTCTTAATACTTAGAGATCTTCCCAAGTATAACCGTCGTAATTTTTGAGCCATTTGATTTAGATCTTTATAAGACCATATTTTTGTCTTTGTCTGATCTAAAAAATTTTTATTAGCAAGTGTCATATATTGAATAGATTTTGAGTAATGTAATATATGCCTCTTGTGTAATTTAGGCTTCTCAACCTCAGGCCACTTATCATCTACAAAAGATGATATCCAGACCTATCGATTAGCAGATATAAATCATTATCTATCTATGTAAAAATTTTTCTTCTCCCAATAAAGGCAAAGAAAAAAATCTCCCAATATTGAAGTAACGACTAAAAATATTTACATGTATAAATGGTATCAGCGTAAACCGATAAAAGGGCTAAGTTGACAATCTTATCAACTCATGAATTTCATCTATAACTGATATTTTAAACGATTTTGTTCTATTCCTTCCTTAGGTTTTAATAATCAATATTTGATTGCCTATTCCTTTTTAATTCACCTCTTTTCTTCTTTGACTCAATTCTCCTCCTCTGTGATGAGCGAGTAGGTATTGTCTCCCTTCTTGTCTTTGGAGGTGGCTTTAAAAGATCTCGTAAGGTTGAAGTAAGTCTATTTATAGCTAATTGTCTATTTTGATATTGTGTTCTTTTATCTTGAACAGCTATACAAATACAACCATTAGAAAGCTTGACTTCATCCTGAATTGAGATTCTAAATTTCTGGTATGGAGTTAAAGTTTTTGATTCAGATACGTTAAATACAATTTCAGCTCGACTGTCTGCCTTATTTACGTTCTGTCCACCAGCTCCTGATGATCTAGAGAATCTCCACTTTATTTCATTACCTGGTATTTCAAGATTAGAATTAATCCTAAGATTCATTTGTCTACTTTATCCAGCCAATCGAAGTGAGCTCATTTCTAATGGATTAGGCTTTTTGGGTTCTTTAATCTCATTCGGAGAAAAGAAAATGGATGACTGAGCATTGGTTACCTCTCGACATTTTTTATTAGGGCCACAAACAAATAAATATGTATCCACATCAACACTTGCATCTGGAAGCTTTATGCAAGTAGCTCCGAAGTTCTTTTCAAGCAATACCCACATTTTCTTTTTATCTATACATTCTTGGAAGAGGTCATTAGGATTATTTTCACTAATAACACCTCTTACATTTAAAACAAAATAACGATTAATAAAAATTTCTTTTGCTTTAATTTCAGACTCTTTGCTAGATATTCGTGCCATATAATGGCAGTCATCTAAAACGTATTCCTGACTATCTAATTTAGATAGTATCCATCCAATATCTTTCGAACTTACCCCTTTCTCAATAAGAAAAAATTCGAATGCTCGTTTATCAGTAGGACCTCTCCCCATTTAAAAGGTTCCAACAATTTGTTATTGATTATGACACATAGAACTAATTTGGTTCAATAAACATCACCCTCAAAACGTTTACAAACGAATTAGTTCTTTAAATAAAAAAACGAGCACTTTCATCAGTCGATGAAAGATTAAATAGAGAAACAAAAGAGAGATTAATGATTGGATAAGAAAAAATTATTCGTACCAGCAGATTTACTAATTCCCTTTGAAAAAATTTTGGTGTGTTTACCCATCCGATATATCTGATTTAGAAGCTAAATTCCATTTGTCAGATTTTTTATCTGATCTTATTTATTGCTCTCTCGAGCAAATACTTAACGCTCTTTTTCATGACCACCATTCAGCAGCAGCGTTCTTCGTTGCTCAAAGGTTGGCCACAATTCTGCGAGTGGGTTACTTCCACCAACAACCGTATCTATGTCGGTTGGTTCGGTGTTTTGATGATCCCTTGCCTTCTTGCGGCAACAACTTGTTTCATCGTTGCATTTATCGCTGCTCCTCCAGTTGATATCGACGGTATCCGTGAGCCAGTAGCTGGTTCATTCATGTATGGAAACAACATCATTTCTGGTGCTGTTGTTCCTTCAAGTAACGCTATCGGCCTTCACTTCTACCCAATCTGGGAAGCAGCAACTCTTGATGAGTGGCTATATAACGGTGGCCCTTACCAGCTTGTAATCTTCCACTTCCTTATCGGTATCTCTGCATACATGGGACGTCAGTGGGAGCTTTCATACCGTTTAGGTATGCGCCCATGGATCTGTGTTGCTTACTCAGCTCCTGTATCAGCAGCTTTCGCTGTATTCCTTGTTTACCCATTCGGTCAGGGTTCATTCTCTGATGGTATGCCTCTAGGAATTTCTGGAACATTCAACTTCATGTTCGTTTTCCAGGCTGAGCACAACATCTTGATGCACCCATTCCATATGGCTGGTGTAGCAGGTATGTTCGGTGGTGCTTTGTTCTCTGCAATGCATGGTTCTTTGGTTACTTCATCACTTATCCGTGAGACCACAGGACTTGATTCACAGAACTACGGTTACAAGTTTGGACAAGAAGAAGAGACATACAACATCGTTGCAGCTCATGGCTACTTCGGTCGTTTGATCTTCCAATATGCAAGCTTCAACAACAGCCGTAGCCTTCACTTCTTCTTGGCTTCATGGCCAGTGATTTGTGTTTGGTTGACATCTATGGGCATCTGCACCATGGCGTTCAACTTGAACGGTTTCAACTTCAACCAGTCTGTAGTTGATACTTCAGGCAAGGTTGTACCAACCTGGGGTGACGTACTTAACCGTGCAAACCTTGGTATGGAAGTAATGCACGAGCGTAATGCTCACAACTTCCCACTTGACCTAGCAGCTGCTGAGTCTACTTCTGTAGCTCTTGTTGCACCTGCAATCGGTTAAGTCTTTAACTTGATTTTCTTAAAGCCCTCTTTTTGAGGGCTTTTTTTTTGACCTTTTAGGTTTAGTAAAATAAAAGGAGAGGAACAAGAAATTCTTTATATGGCGTTGTAACTGTTAAGTCCTATATCTCAACCTCTATGCAAAACCTATTAGAGGTTTATAAAGAAATAACTGTTTACTACTCATCTTCACTTGGCTCCGCGAAATGAATATATCTAAATTTCTATTAATTGATGCTGTATTAGTAATTGCAGCAATCCCACTTATTTTTTTTGTTTCAGGTGGCAAAAGAAAGTCTCCATTTTTACGAAGTTCAAGTAAAGAAGAATTATTGAGAAAGGCCTCAGGCAAACTCCCTGACAAAGAAAAGCTTAGAGAACTTGAAAAATTTGCAACAGAACAAGGTAGTGGAATTGAATTTGATTCAATTATTGGAATTTGGAAATTTATATCAATATGGAAAAAAGACATCGACGAAGAAGATCCCATTTTTAGTTCATTGCTTAGAGTCTTCTCTGCAAAAATAGAGTTCAGGAAAGACCTTTTAACTAAAAATTCAACTGAATTGTCTGTTATCGCCTCAATTCAATTTGGACTGTTCAGTATAGGGTTTTCAGGAACTGGTTATTTAAAAGGAAAACAACCTTTATTACCATTCTGTTTAAATCTAATTGAACTCAAAGCGGGTTCAGATATTTTATTGAGAAGATCTCTTAAAGAACAGGAAGACAAGGAGAAGTCTTTTTTTGCCATGATTGCATTAGAAGAAAACGAAGAATTACTTTCAGCCAGAGGTCAAGGAGGTGAAGTCGTGATTTGGTTGAAAGATTGAATTCAAGAGCAAAGAAGATCAGATTAATCTTTATAGTCATTCATGAATTTTGTATAACCATCTAGTTGGACGCATTTAAATTGAATACTGTTTAAAATTGAACTTTTAAATGCCCGAAGGACCAGAGATTAGACGAGCTGCAGATAAGATAAGTAAAGTTTTAATTGGCGAAGAAATTATTGAAAGTAATTTTTACTATGAACGAATAAAGGAGAAAGAGGAGATAGTCAAAAACCAAAATATCAAAGACATAACAACTAGAGGAAAGGCAATGCTTATCCGATTCAAGAATAATTGGTCAATGTATAGCCATAATCAGTTATATGGAAGATGGACAGTAAATTTAAATACAACAAAAGTCAAATCAAGAAGAGCTCTTAGAGTAGTTTTCACAACAAATAAACATGCTGTTAGATTGTGGTCAGCGACAGATATTGATTTAATTCCAACAGATGAAGAGAATGAACATTCATTCTTAAAAAAAATTGGGCCTGATGTCCTGAGTGAATCTTGCAGTTTAGATTTAATAGAAGAAAGATTAACGTCAACAAGTTTCCATAAAAAGAAAGCCTCAACTTTGATGCTTGATCAGGCTTTCTTTGCTGGATTAGGTAACTATCTTCGCTCAGAAATCTTATTCGATGCAAAAATACATCCAGATGATAGACCGTTTGATCTTGATAAAACGAAAATTACCCAATGGGCAAAATCAATAAAAAACATCTCACAGTTAGCCTATAAAACTGGAGGTTTTACAGTCTCAAAATCATTAGCAGATAGAAACAAAGAGAATGGAGAGCCAAGAAGATCTTATAGACATGCTGTTTTCATGCGACACCAATATGAATGTTTAAATTGCAAGGATCGTATAGAAAGGAAATGGTATGGGAAAAGGAAAGTTGATTATTGTCCGAGCTGTCAAATTCAAAGAGGTAAAATCAAACCCACCAAATAATGGTTTTTTTAGCACTTGGCGAATAACAAAAATTTAAGACAACATATGTTTTTGATGAACATATATAAAAGGTAGACGTACTTAATTGTTTATAGGATTAAAAAAATCGGCTATCAAAAGATCCTCTCTTTTTAGCAACGCAAACGTTGTCCCCTTATAGCCTCTACATACTCGCAATTTATCAGTCAAAACGGTTGTATCTAGCCAACCCGTTTGAGCTGTTTTAATTTCCGATAAAAAGACCATATTTTTACCAAACACCTGTGGTCCTATTATCCCTGCTTTTTCAAAGGTAACGTTTATGCGTTTTTGATCAATAATATCCAACTTTGCCAAGATATTAGTCGATAAAAGTTTGCCAAGAAATCCCTTAGGGCTCAGAAAGTTAAGTGCTCTGCTTTTGTCTAGGTCTAATATTTGAAAATTATTTAATAACGGAGAATAATTTAGAACAGGAGATTTCGAGCTACTCCACCTCAATTCCCAGACACCCATAAGTCTCTCAAATTGATTTGGTATGTCTACAGCAGATTCAAATTCCGATAATTTAATCAAATTTTCTATTTTTTTTTTGATTTTGGCGATTTCTCAAGAGTTTCTATTAATTTTGAAATGCTATTCATGATTTAACCCATTGATTATTAAAATAAAAATGATGATAAAACTGCTTCTCTGAAGTAGAGAGAGTGAAATAATTTTCAGTCTCTCTACTCGAACAAATGAAATATGTGAACTTTTTAAGGGTTATTATTAAAGTGTTCTTGTTCACATTTTTTTTAATCTTATTAGATAAAACTAACTTCTGAAAGGAGAGTTATAGTAGGCTTTATTAACGGTATAAAGAGTATACAGAGAAACAGCTATACCTAAAAAGCCAACGACTAAAATTGGTGAAAAAGATGGGAAAGAATAGGTAGGAATTGAAGTCATAATGAGCGATAGATTTACATTTACGTTCTAAAAGATCTAAATTTCAGATGCCAGGGGTTTTCACGGTAGTAAATCACGGTTAACCCTCCAATGGATTAAGCGGGAGAGAGGAGGTAATAGCCCTCTTTTTTTTATTATTTATGCTTTGGAGTCTTAAGAAGTTCTTTCTTTAAATTGGTCAGGTATTGGAAAATCCTCTCGTATTTGTTTTAAACGTTTTTTGTAAATAGTTTCATAATCTGGATCACGGCTTTTATATGCGTTGTAATTTTGCCCTTCAAAATCTTCTTCTTTAATTAATTCTTCTACTTGCTTAATAAGGTCTCTATAGATATTTGCTCCTACTTTCTGTTCTTGAGTAAGTTCGCTTCCGTGAGAATCAGCGTATTGAATAATCCCTTTGTAAGTAAAAAGCCATTGTCTCCTTGCCAGTGGATCTAATGCGATAACTTCTTTAACTATAAAACTTGTACAAAGTTTGAACTTTACTTCTAAATCGTTAGTGTCAATCACAAAGGAAGAAAATTATCGCCTCTGAATTGTAGATGGAAATTTCAAATTCATTCATTCGGTTTGAATCCCTCAACAGAAATAGTTTTAATTTCATTATCAGTTGAGTGATATTGATTCATTTTTTTCTTCATCTCCGAGTTACTAGCCAAGGGAAATACTCCAAGTGCCGCAATAAATGGGAACAGAGTTTTTATTGTTTTCATTATTTTTCCAGCAAAACGATCTCTTTAACCTACATGACTTTTTCTTAATCAATAAGCTCAAGAGAATAGACAGTATCTTCGTATCCATTTGCCTTATCCCACTCCTTCATCTCTGGAGTACTTGTAGCGTCAGCAAAACCATCGTGATCTATGACTTGAAGTATTAAGTGACTTTTACCGTCATTTACTTTAATGAGTTCATATTCTATGACGTACTTATGACCTTCCTCTTGATGGAAGTCAGCTACAAATTTCTCGAAAGATTCAAAAGGACAGGTAAAGGTAGAAACGATAAGGGTATTCATGAAGACTACGTGATTATTTTCAACAGCTTTGCACAATCACCTTGAAATTTCTGCTCGGAAGGATATCTCTTCATCCTCTTCTGACATTTCAGGATAAATGATACCTTCGGCTCTACAAGTATGGGTTGGTGAATTTCATTAGCATTTCATGGCCTCTTCGATGATAGAAATCTCTCTTGTGTTTCTTCTAGTAAGTCCACGCAGGTCTAATTGAAAACGTATTACCTCCAATGCAAGCTTGTTAAATCGAAAGGTGGCTTGAACATATCCATGTGAGTAATCAGATTCAAAATATCCAAAACCTTTCAAGCCTTTTACGAGTAAATAGCTATCAAAAATTTTGCTGTACCACCTGATCAGCATACTGTTATCCATAATGTCAGCGATAGCTATACGGGATATGGTCTTAGTTCTTACAGCAAAGTAATCATTAAGGTCTTGGTAAATAGGTAAATAGAATTTCATTAATCCTTTCTAGCTGATCTTAATCTCATAACAAATGTAATATGTAATCTCCATTTTAAGGCTATAAAAAACATAGGAGGCTTAATAGCTTCATTTAATTTATAGGACTATTGATCGATGGTTTCATTTGCTAGAGCAAGAACAAGATCATTACTATCAAGGCTATGGCCTGTAACAGAAAAAAACCTCAACAATCAAACAATTGAGTCGCACAAGTCCAAAAAGCTGATTGAAGATATTGCCGAGCAAAACAAGTGTTTCCTAGAAGCAAGCAAGAATGGTGGGATGTGGTTTTCTTAGAACATTGACTTAAAGACAGAGTGGAGACCTATATCTCAATGATATGGGCGTAAGGATTAGGGCCTGAGATCAAGCTCTTCAAAAACAAGATAATAGTTTTTGTTGAATTTATTTAATTGGAATCACCAAAATAGATAAAAAACTATTTTGGTGATTCTTTAAACCTGCAAAGTATTGAAACTTAAAATATCGAATTCTTTTAAAAGAAATAAATTATTGAACATCAATTATTTACTTGCCTCTTCTTCAATGTGTTTTTTAAGGGTATAACCATGACAATCAAATGGATATTCGGCCCTGGTCATCTCGCTTGCCTGAGTCTTATCAGCATCATTACCTCTAAATTTTCGACAATCACATATAAAGTCCATCTTGGTTCCATCTTTATAATCCTTCACTCTCGCATCTAACCATTCTCTTGCTTGCTCTGGCATCTCATCACAAGCAATCCATGAACCCCAGAACAGTGCATCAAACATTTGTATTGCTTCTGCTCTTTTATTTGGTCCTGCCAAGTCCTCACAAAAATTTCTTACTGGACAGTCTTTTCTGCTGATATAAAACTTTTTAGCTTGATTCTCATAACCTCTAACATATGTTTTTTTATTATTTACTGCATCCAAAGCAGCGTTTAATTGATCTCCTCCAAATGTATTGGTTATTCGCGCTTTATCAATTGATATCTGACCAGTCAGTTCCGTTTCGCTTTCATTAGCGACATCATCTCTTCTGACATCAAATTGTCCAAGCACTTCAATTTGTTCAGTCATCGAGGTGAAACTCTTCTTCCAATAGATTGAATTTTAATCTAATTTGTTCAAAACGATCTATGGCTTAAAAAGAAAAGTCCTTTTAATTATTAATTGATGTCTCTTCCCAATTATCTCGCTTTTTGAAAGAACTTTTCCATTTCTGACTTGGTACTCTAATCCAATAAATTGATTGCTTAATTGATCCATTTGACAGACTCTTTTGGAAACTCTTTTTATTTTCCATTTCCTTTGCATTCCACCATCAACTTGTTTCCAGTCTTTTTTCCAAGTGAGATAAGTTCCTCCTTCATGAACCCATTTATCACATTCTTTTTTAGCCTCTATTTCATCAAAAGTATCTGCATTCAGAGGAGGGAAAAGAATCAAGGATATTACGAGCAATAACGTGCGTTTCATAAAGCAATCATGATTTGAAAGTTTATTTCTCAAACCAAATTAAGTCGTGTAATCCAACTCCCAGATAAGAAAAAGAAAAGTAGAGAAAAATGAATTAATAAGATTATCAATATTAATCCAATTTTCTTCCAAAGGAAATATCAGATTAACTTTATAAATTTCTAGCTGACTCTTGATGCTGCAGTTACAACTAAGAAGTTATGACTAATTGATTTTCACACCATTACAGTTGAAGCCGCTGCACTGAAGCTTGAATAAGAGAGATAGAACAAAATGATGAAAACTCGGAACCGCCTTATCTAGACCAATGAAAAATATTAACAAAGAAATTAATGTAATTGATAGATATTGCATCCAGTGAATACCAAGTCTATCTAACCCATGGTTATTAAAATCTTTGATCTCCATTAGATTTATTTGGAAAATCCTAACTTAAGAAAAATTATGTAGTGGCTTTAGTTAAGCGAAACTTTAGGTAAAACTTATTTATTGGATCCTTTGTTGAAAAGATTTTTACGCAAAATTCATCTAAATGCTGAATTAGCGGCTTAAAAGGGTTCATATCCATTGTCTTGTCCTATAACTAAACGATTACTGAAGAACCAACTTGGAATGCACCAGCCAAAAGAAGTAAAGCAGGTAGGTTCCAAAGCACTAGAACTTTGAGAGCAGTCTTTTTATAGGTTGCAGCAGTCATTTTGATTTTAGGAGGAAAGAATTTCAGAGAAATACAGACCTAAATCTCTGATGGAACAAAGTTAAGAAAGTACTTGCTTTGAGTGAGGTTCGGTCGGGGTAGGGCTAACCGTGGAATAAATTTTTCTTATGGATCTGAAATTCTTTAACCCTGCATCATGTAAACGAGAAATACAGTAAAAATTGCAAGTTTTACTGCTACAAAATAGGGAATAAGCTTTTTAATTCTTGTTTCGGCTATTGATTTCGTAGTTGAAGTCATATGAGACCTAAGCTCCCAAAAGTGAAACCAATTCCGCAGAAGAAAGCAAATTCAGCTAAATCTCTGCATCCTGATGGGATTGAATTTAATGCAACGTTAATTCGTTGAGCCATTTGACCTTGTACTCGCAGGTGAATGTGGAAAGATACTACAAAAGTAAGAACAAATACCCAGACACGTGACAGTTCAAAGGTGGGGTTTTCGAGAATTAGTTAAACTTATGATTCAGAATACCTTTCACTTCAACGTAGTTGTAAAAAACCAGCAAATAAATTGCTCCAAAAATAATCACCCATTGAGCAGAATCCTTTAAAAACTCTTTTCCTTTATTTTTCATTGATATGTTGAGCATTAAGGAAAATAGCTTTATAAATCCGATAATGCAGCTAAAAAAGTTTAATTTCTTTTGACTTATAAATAAGCATTTTCAAGTCAAAAAATAGATCACCCATACATTGAAAGTCCCTAAAAGTGGGAGGTGCTGTCTTCAATAAATTTCTTTAGCTAAATATTCAATATAATTTTTCAAAGTAAAACCATGAGAATCATCATTACCTTTTACAAAATCAATATCATCAATAAGGTCTAAATTATGTCCCGCCATTAGCTCCTTCACTCTGGCATTAAACCAATCCTTGAGGGGTTTCTCTATTGCATCTTTTTGATGTTGAGACCATAGATAGGTATCAAAAGCTTTTACAGCATCCTCTCTACTCCACTTTGGTAGACCAAGAAAATGATTTTTAACAGGACAATCTTTTCTATTGATATAGTGCCTTTTCGCAGTCTTAGACATTCCTCTTACATACCGTTCTTCTGCATGTGTATTTTTAACTAACAACTGACCTGCCGTATTTTCATCTTTAACTTGAACCTCCCTCCTCCGATCCTTGAGACCTAAAACTTGTATTGGATCCATAACTAGTTGGCTTTTTTAGTATCACTGAATTTCGAACGAAAATTTTTGAATACATTTTTCCAGTAATTAAGCACAGAATCAGGGATAGGTTTATCTAGGGGCATTTGGTAAAGAGAACTTCAAACATTATTTTTAGCCGCTTTTCATGCCCAGACAGAATTTGTTTCACTTCCTCACTATGAACAAGTTTGATTTCGCCTGAATCAAGGTTTGTGACTTGAAAAGGTTTGGAGGCAGCTGGGTCTCTAGCTCCTACAACAAATGAAAGAACTTTCGCAATCTCATCTTCATTAACAAGAACGGTATCTCCAAGTTTAACTTTTAGAAATTTAGGCTAACTCATCTTTTTATTTTGTGCCGTTTCTGATTAATGGTTTCTTTGGAAAAAAGGACGTGACTAATAGATCAAAAAACTTTTCCTAGTAAGACGAATCAACCTCCACCAACATAGATGAGTAGGTTTGCTTGTTTAGAGACTTCAAGGATTGAAATCAATCTTTTTTTAATTTTCTTGCGATCAAGACAAAAGATAGTGCCCCTGAGACAAGGACAATATCAACAAGCAAGTGATAGTTTATATCCATTCCTATTTAAGAAAAGGAAGAAATTTGCTGAAGGTTGCAGGAAATGATCCAATGATCAGAGCCAACACTCCAAGGACAACAGCCACAATCGCAGCATCTACTAAAAGATCCTTCCAGTTATATTTCATAAACGCATCATATTGCTTTTCCTGTTTAATTTTGATGGGATTAAAAACCAGCTTTAACGGTTGAGATAAATCTTGCATCACTGTATAACCCACCCTCGATTCTAAAAGTAATAGTGATTTCTAAAGCAAGAACCTATGATGATCACCCATACCATCAAGTGGGTAGTCGTTTTCAAGCTGTTCAACAACTTTAGTTGAAATATTAAATTTACTAATTAAGTTAAAGATCCTTTTGTTAATCAAACGAAAAATGAAGGCCATAAAACTTTTCAAGTTGTGTTTGTTATAACCACAAGCCCGATACTTGCAAGTAGTTAATACGGAAAAGAAGTTTTATTTAGGTACAACAAAAATCTGATTAAGGTTTCCCAACCACTGTTATGCAATGGTTTATTTGTTAGACGAGTGTTTAAATGTGCAGGCGAGCTTCGACACTCTTGCATAATTTACTTTTTCTCTCTCTGACAGTATTACTTAGAGGATGCATCACTTCTTGAAGTGAAGCTGGAGGAAGCTATCCAACCGGTTGGAATCCATCTTTTCCTGGTCAGCCAGGAACTTTCACTTGTGATGGTGCTTCTGGCCAATATGCTTAATTCTATTGCGAGACAGGTGAACACCCCAACATGTGTGATTGCTAGGTAATTGTCTAAGACTTAATTAATTGATAGCCTTTCACGAGGTTATATAGCCCCCATCCAAAACCTCCAAGTACAAGGCCATAAAAAACAAATGGAACTATTGGATTTTTATACAAAAAAGACCTAACTTTTTTTTGAATATTTTCTTTATCAAGTACCGGCAACTTTAACTCAACTGGTTTTTCTCTTGGAGGGAGTCCCAATTCTTTTCTTCTTTTAGCTTCTCCCATAAAAAAAGAGGACGTAATTCTCTAAAGATAAATCGGAGTTAGTCTTTGGCTTAAAAAGATTTAGACGGTTTAATAAAAAAAATCATTCATTAAGCATGACTGAAAAAGTTGACCCAAAAGAATATGAGGCCGCATGGGAATCTGTTTTAGATTGCGTGGATGGGATGAAAGAAGAGTTCAGTTGGTCAAAAGATGTAATTGCCAAGATGCTTAGAGAACTTGCTGAAAAAGTAGAAAGCGAAGAGGGCTAAAAAAGATTAAAATAATTTCATCAAGTTAACGACTTAGCTCTGCTAGCAACTGCTAGCTCAGGTCTAAGAAGTAAAAGACCTCCCCTAAAAAGGAGGTTTTTTTGCGTGTGTTGCTCTGGTTGGTGATATGAATTGACAATCTCTTTGATTTTCGAAGCATGAACTCAACCTAGTTCTCCTTTGTCCAATTCATTGGTATTACTTAATTCGTATAGATTTTAAGGGCCACCAACTTTTTTAAATTAGCAAATTTTATACATGCGAAATACATTATGTGAATACCCTCTAAGTAAAACAAATAATTAATTCTAGAAAGGGATAATTAAATCTATTCTGAGCAAATGGGACAAGAGCTTAATCATCAAGTAATAGCGAGAAATTTAGCAAAGGCTATGGCAGACAAGGCAAATCAAAATGAACTTAGAAGGTTGTACGAAGAGACAATGTATCAGCAGTTCATCTCAATGGAAAAAAGTGAATTATCTGAGCTTTTATGGCATGGATAATCAAACTCAAACACTTGGGTTTTAGAATTTAAAAAATCTTGTATTAGCAAATCATGCAATATCTTTTTGGTCTTACTCTTTCAGAAATGGGAATAAGTCCTTTATTACTCGCCATAATAATTTCCTTTAGCATTTTATTTATCGTTGCCTTTGGTCTTAGCTCAAAAAATATGGATAGTGATGGAATTATGAATTGGATGATGAAAAAGCCTGAAGACTGGATAGGAAATAAAAAGTCATAACGCATCCGTCAAACTTTCTTGTTCAATTTCCTTTAACTTTAGGTTGATATCGTTCAATCTATTTTTAGCCATAGAAATATATTCTTCTGCACCGTATCTTCCTTCAAAGGTTTTAGTTTCTCCTTGAAGAAATTCCTTGTACATTTTTATATCCCTCTCCCATTGATTTCTGGCTTCAATTAAAGATTTATATTGACTACTCATTTTAGATATTCAAAAAATTGTTTGATTGGGCTTAGAAGTAACAAAAAATGAAATAAATGAAATTATGTTTGCACTCAAGCGACCCATAGGTGTTGAGATTGATAAAGATCTTTCAAAATTCCTAACTAAATCTAATCTTGACTGCTTTATGGTCTTTTCACCTCTGGTATTTAAAATGTCTTCAATTATCTTATGCATTTGCTCATGCATGGGGTGTGAGTTGTTAATACTCCAATATCTATCTAAAGCATGAAGCTTACTATTACTAAAACATTCCGCTCGACTTTTAAAGAAGACAGAATCAGCAGATGACAAGAACATATACTTTCCTAGGCATGAAAAATATGTTTTTTTAATTTTCGCTCCTACTAGCAAAAACAGTCTAGAAAAAATGAAACAAAACCTTGTTTCTTATTTACATTAAGGCATCGTTATGCAAATGCTTCGCATGAAGCTGGTATTCCTTTAGCTAACATTCCGGCTGCTATGGATCACACCACAGAAGTGCATCATCAAAGTTATGAAAGATTCATTCCAGACGGTACGGTTGATCTGTATGCCAAGTGCAACGCGAGGGCCTCATAAATATGGAAAAAAGACTCAACTCGCTCAAATACTTTGCTCCTCTAGTTCAGATAGTCCTATGCCCTGTAACTATTCTGTTTTTATGGACTGTGTTTACAGGTTCTGAAGTAATCCCTGAAGTTAAGGAAGAATCAGTTCGTAAAGAATAGAAAAACGTCTAATATTGACATCTCATCAAAAGTGACTGAAATTAATTCTCAAGTGTTAATTCAATCAGAGAAACCCGTGGACTTTAATACCACCAAAACACAAGAAGGTTTTTTATCTAAAATATTTTCTCTTATGAATAAGAACCCCAATTACAAAATGTTGGGAGCACTTGGAATGATGCTAGTGAATTTTTCTGTCTGCGTAACAATCGCTAATTGGCTAAAACATTCAAGTCTGGTTTCCTAAGGGGCAAAAGGTTTAGTCATAATGAGAGCATGGCACTAGATCAACTCAAGGCTTTTCTTACAGAGCTTCAAAAAAATAAAGAATTACTCAATGCCATAAGAGTTGCTGCTACCGCGAATGAAATTGCAGAAATAGCATCGGGATTTGGTTATCAATTTTCTGGTAATGAATTAAAAGCAGCCTCAAAAGAGAATATTCCTGGTGTAAAAATCAAAAAACAAGACACATCTCCCTCTTATAGCTTTGGTGAGAGTGGAATAGATCCAAATGAAAAAAATTATAAAAGTGGTAACTAATGGGAATAGCAATCACATATGCCATTGCAAATCTTTCAGTCCTTGGAATTTCTTTTTATATCACTTATAGAATGACCAGAAAATAAAAACCTTTATATGAAAAATCAATAACAAAAAAATATAGTCAATTTAATTTATTTTAAATGTGAGATGTTCTTAAAACAGAAATTAATTAGCCGAATTTAGAAGCAACAAAGATAGCAAGTATGGATAGTTTTGCAGCGATGCCAAAAGCAATTACTTTTCCAAAACTTGAACCATCTCTTGTCTTAGATGTATCAGCTGAAGTCATGAGAAAGAATAAGTTGAACCTCGAGCGGTGTTAAATCACTATTTTCTATTCCCCAAAGCTCGCCATTGTCTGAAGCTTCAAGGATGGATTCGTAAAAATCAGGTGAAAAATTTGAAGGCATTGTTTTAATTAAACAATTACAGAAGAAGCAACATCAAAAGAACCTGATGCAAGTAGAAGAGCAGGGATGCAGAAAAGAGCTAGGAACTTAGCTGCTGAAGAATTATCGATTGAAGTCATTTCAGGTAGGGGGTGATGATTTTTCGGTGATACAGGGGTTGAACATTCCATTCACCGATGTGACAAATATAAAAAGTAGTCTTTAAGTAGTGATGTTCGGTCGAGGTAGTGCTTTCCACTCCCTTCGTACAAATGGGAGAAGAGGACGAACGTCTAGCAGGTAGGGCCCATGAAACTCTTTACTCCTTTCACCATTTCAGAAAAAGACAACTGAGATCGTTGGAGAGTTATAACTAACAGAAGAAGAGAAGATGAGAACCCATTTAGGACAAACCACTTCGATAATTAAATAAGCTTTTCTTATAAATAAAATTAATTCTCATAATCAGAACGAGTGGGTAAAAACTCACAGTACAGTAAAGTTTTCTTTATATTTATTTTATATTTAGAGTACAACCATGACTCCTGAAGCAGAAAAGTTTAACGGTTGGGCAGCAATGCTCGGTTTCGTTGCAGCCTTTGGTGCATATGCAACAACAGGTCAAATCATTCCTGGAATCTTCTAAATGGAGCTCAACCCATTTAAGCCTTATCAACAATTTTTTCAAAAATTATTGAAAAGATCTAATAAAAATTCTTAACGGTCTGGTTAAGAATTTTTTTATTGGAATTTATTAACGACTAAAGATTCTATAAAACATTTGAAAAGTCTTGCCGTAAAAAATAGAACACGACGGTAATGCAGTTATCTTCCTTCAGGTAACTAAATTTGAAATTTTCATCAAAATTTTCTAAAGCAATAAAAAGGCCTCTTCCGTAATGACAGAGAAGAGGCCTTTTTTTATTTGATTTGAAAGGTAGGACTATACAATTCCTGGGATGATCCAGCCTGTAATTCCGTAATTAATGACTGCTGCAAAGAAGCCCATCATCGCTAGACGACCGTTCATTTGCTCTGCTGTTTTCCAGTAGTTAGTTTCTTTGTTCATTACACAACACCTGGGATAATTTGACCTGTTGTTAGATATGCACCGATGAGTGCCCAGCATCCAACAAAAGCTGCGTAGCCATTGAGTCTTTCTGCAATGACTTTGCCTTCTTCTACTCTTGGAGTTTCAGTCGTTTGGTTTTTCATTAAACAACACCTGGGATAAGTTGACCGGTTGTTAGGTAGATACCTGTTAGAAGAACGAATGCCATCATGGCTGGTCTGCCGATGCTTCTTTCTAGGATTGTTTTGTTAGATGGTTGCATTGTTTTTAATAGTTACTTATTAGTAGTTATTGGTTTAGAAAATTCCAGGAATGATTTGACCTGTTGTGAAGTATGAAACCAAAAGGCTGACCATCCCGATCATTGCCCAACGGCCATTTGTCTTCTCAGCTTCTTCTGGATAGCTGGTGTAGTCCTCTACAAGCTGTGGCTGTGTTTCACGGCCAAAGATGTTTTGCTTGCCGTACTCAGTGATTACCTGAGAAGAAGCTGCGTTGGAAGAAGTTGTCATTACTGGGATTGCGTTGATGTGAATGAATGTAAAGTATGAATTTTCTAAATGAAAGATACGGTCGGGTACGGCTTCTTCTAATAATCAATAAAAATAAGTCTCAAACACTAAATACAACAACTACTTAGAGAGATATTGATCCAATGATTAGATCTATTGATGACTCTAATAAGTATAAATAGCCCGAACTGGATAGCCCTACTTCAACCGTCCTACTACTATTAAAAGCTTCTATTATGTTTTATTCATCTTTTTTAAATCTACTAAACCAGACTTTTAGTCATGCTTGCAATCAACAAAACTACTGCTGCAAAACTAATCATTCTCTGGAATCTTCCTGCACTACTTTTATTAGCTAGTGCTTATGAAGTTGGTACTACCGTATTTGCTTAACTCACAATGACATCATCTAAAAACAGCCCAAAAAATTGGTCCGAGTGGAACAACGCGAAGCATTTCACTGATTATTCAAGAGATTCAGGCACAGGCAAATTTGTTCGCTTTACGATTGCTGCCTTACTCTTCGTTCCTGTTGGGTTCCTTGCTTACATGACAACGATCTAGGTTATTAAAGCAACCTAAAACAATTGATTGAATACTATTTAGACTGGTTTTTATTGGTCTGTAAGCTTTTTGAGTTGTTCAAGTTAATAAAAAAATTTAAAGTCTAAACCTGAGAGAAGAAGGGGGTCAGATTGACTGAAGATTGAGAAAATAATAATCAGAATTTTCTCTCAAACAATCGAATTTAGAGATTTTATTAACTTTACTCATCAGAGAGTTGATTAAAACAATTAAATTTTAGAAGTATGATTAAGAAGATATTTTGAATAACTTTCTTTAAGTTGTTTAACTTGACATCCATTCTGCAATAGAAAATCCGTTAAAGCAGAATTGATAAAACTTTGTCTATCAAAGTCAGAACTTGATTCAATAAAATTCTTCATCTCTGAGAAAAGGAGCTCTGGAATCTCTGTCTCTAAGCTCATATGTTTCCTCTCATAGATTTTTTACAAAACATACTTTGAGAATAAAAACGTCTCATTTCTATAGATGTGACACCCTTTTCCAAAAGGTAACCAGAGATGGCCGCTTGCATTAATCGATGTTGATCCCAGTTTGGATGTTCATCTATAAATTTTCTAATTGCATCATTCAGATAGACAGGTACATCTTCTATAAAACTAACTATCGACTCAGTTTGACTATTAATAGAAAGACTTTTCCTCTGATCTATTTTTTTTTGTTGCACCGTTTCTAACCCAGGATTGTGCATTAAATATTTCTCGGTTGAGAGACCAGTATCAAGGATTTTGGTTTCAAGTCAAGGAACACAAAAGGTCAAGTCTTAAGGTGTCTCATCAAGAGATCCTTTGGGAGAAAAGGGTGTCAACAGGAAAGAACAAATATAAAGACTAGCTTGTATATATCATCACCAAAAAAGCATTATTTGAAGGATTTTCCCCTGAAGTCCAGCCTGAAAGGGTTTATTTGTTCTTCTCTGTGGAAAACATGTTGAAAACAAATCAATTTCTCTTAGAAAACCATTTAAAACTTGATTGATTAGATTATCTTATGAATGATATAAGATTTTTTTTAAGACTCATCAATTAGTTGGATAAGGACAATTAAACATTATCTAGTCTATTTGTATATTCATTTTTTGAGGAACATATAAGCCTAGGTGAAGGATCTGCTGATTAATATTCTTTCTCTAGATCAGTTTGATGCGCTTTATCTGAAGAAAAAAGGACTAATCATAAACTTAATTTTTATTCTTTTGAAAATAATATAAAAAACTGAGAGATGGCTTTATATAGTTGATCTCTCAAAAACTTATGCTTTAAAACTCTATGAATTTTTCTATGTTTTTGAATTCTTTGAAAAGTTGGGATCAAATATTTTAAATTGTGGAAAAGTATTGAGTTATACAAAGAATAGTTTTGGAATGTAAACACTTTCAAATCAAATCTTTAGGGGAATATCCAAGACAAACAACCGAGTTCAAAAAAGTTTTTCGTTAAAGAAAATATAAATAACGAAAACTTGTAGGTAATAGGTTGCAATTTCATACGGAATCCATTTGCTCCTGAATTTGATTTTCTTCTAGGAGGACTTTTTAGTAAAGTGCTTTGAAATTTTGCAGCTGCATTTGATCAATAACCACTAGAAGGCAATCTAGATGTGAATATTTTTAATTAATTAACTTCTGTTCAACACAAAACTCTTAATTACAAATGTTTTAGAGGTAATTTCCATACATATGCATTGAATAGAGTCAATCAACCAATGACTAATCCAGTCGAATCAATGGTTATCTCGTTAGGTAATGAACCTGCAGAAGTCCTTGGATTCAAAACAGAAGAACAAATAGAAACAGCCTTAATCCCCTTAATGGAAGAAGTTTTAACAAATGAAGCCATTTCTCTTAAATAAACCAATTAATGAAGAAGAAGAAGACTGAAAGAATGCGAGACTAAATCACCTTATAAATTGTAAAAGGTCCTGGTATAGACACAAAGAGTATTAACTCCAATTTCAAGTTCAAGATTACTAGCTAGATATTAATTAACAGATAAGTCTTAGACGAATGAATGCTGATAAGCAGCTTAAAGACATCTTGCATATGGCAGTCAATAATGCTGTTTCAAGAATGAAAATTTTAAGAAGAGCTGCCGATCGTCGCTGCTTATTCAATGAATACAAGGAATGGCTAGGAGAAAGTATTAATGATGAAGTTTTAGTAATTCCTTCAGAGATCATTCAAAACGAATTAGATAAATAAAAAAGACTTTCTAATCACCTCAGGGAAAGACTACAAGAGACTAGATTCAACTTATTGAGCTTGGAGATAAGTTCCTAAGCTAAAGATTAAAATTACTCATAGATGTAAATATTACTAATTCAACTAAAAGGGTCTTTTATAATATTGATTCAAAGATTGCTTGGTAGGGTCAATAGCAAGCTCATCATGATCATCTATTTCGAATAGCTAATAAAAATGACAGAAGACTGGACCACAACTGATGAGCTAAAGAAAGAAATTATAACCGCCGTTTATCAGGATATAAATTCTCAAATAGAGGAAATGGTTGAAGATCTTGGCTGTCCTAGAAGTTTTGCAGAAAATTTATTAAAATCCATAGCTGACAACTTTAAGGATGGAACAAAAGCAGTCAAGAATGAATCTTCCTATTCTTCTCGTCATGCATCAACACCAGAGCATGAGAAAGGTGCTGAAGAAATAGTGAGCAAGTATGAGAGAGAAGCAAAGAAGGCATCCTCTGATTTATTGAATGTTTTCAACAAAAAAATAAAAGTTACTGGAAATAACGATGAACAAAGTTCTTTATATTCCTCTCGACATATCTCAACTCAAAACGAAGAAAAAGGAGCTGAAGCAATAGTTACTAAGAACGAGGAAAAAATTAGGAATGCGATGAAAAAGGAAAGGTCGTAATCCGAAATAGGAATCACGGCTGGAGCTGGAGAAAAATGACTGGGTTTATTGGGTAAGATCTACTATTTTCAGTAGGTGGGGATTGGCATGATTCCTCTTGACTTGTAATAAGAATTTCTTATTGTTCCTCTGTACTTATTTTCTGATTTTTAAAAGATGACTTTTGCAAATACATATATCTATAGCGATAGAAGTATTTTTGATCTAAAGACTTTATTAGAGGCAATTAGATTTATTATTGTTAATTCTATTTTGGCCTTTATTTTTTTATTTCTTACTGTTGAAGAATTTGAATGGTCAATATTTTCTTCTAGAGAAAGAATTAAAGATAAGGTTATTGACGAAACGTCATGGAATATCAAAACATTAATCTAAAAGAGGTTAGGACTGGAGCTGGAAAAAGATTGCTGGAATTAATGAGCTTTGTCTAACTAGTATTTAGTATTCGTAACTGGTCTAAGGCTTAGCGTATTATTTTTATTTTTGTTCTTGATCTTCTTGTTCCCATGCTTGAAATTGGAAATAAAATATTGCGCAAATCGCTACGAAGATTGAAAGCAGTCCCGCCCAACCCAAAAACTTTTGTTCGGTAAAAAGATTAGTCAGCGATGACTGTTCGACATAACTAGCATCCATCTCGTTTTGAATATTCCCAGTCCATTCGTCAGCAGCAAAATAAATATTCCTAAGTAAATCAAGCATTTCAGCACTGGTACTTAATAAGAAGACTAGTAAAAAGAAAACCCTCACTGTGGAGGGTTGGCTAAAATTGTGTGAAGGGAAAGACCACACTTTTTAATTTAACGAACTAAGGAAAAGGATTTCACCAGCCATCCCCTGATCTGACTGAAGCCAAACAAACCTTTCAATACTAACTTCCAACGTATTAATTCCTTAAAAAGAAGTTCTCTTAAACTGAAGTTTGGTTGAAGTAGTGCTTTCTACTTTCTTCTTACAAATAGGAGGAGTAGATCAAAGGCGAAGCAAAGAGTGGTTATAAGACAATCAACACTCCTTTCACCATTCCTCAAAAAGACAATTGCGATCTTTGCAAGATTAAAACTAACAATAGAAAAGCAACTGAAAATCGATTCTTAGATAAATTGTTTAAACTCAACTAAAGAGACAGTTTTGATTTTGTTTTCGACTGACCTCGGTCAATTGAAAAAGTGATCTTTTGGTTTATAAAAATGAAATGCCTAAAAACGTAAGTGATAAAGAAGAAAAAATCAAAAGTAGCTCAGTAAATTTCATGTAGGCGTTGGAAGTTATTCTGGCTTAGAGCACCATCATTAAGCTAGCCACGTCAATCTTTTTCGACTCAGATTTTCCACAAATAAGGGGGTTCAAACATTAAATCGATACAAGTTAAAGCTGGATATTGAGCAAGATTGCAAAAATCTATGGAGTAATTCCTAATACTTTCATGTGATGGTCTATGCCTTAACGCTTCCTGAGATAAATAAAGAAATAAACAATCCAAAACACAGCTATATAAATAAAAAAAACTGCTATTGGGTTTAACCCTGCCACCGATGCATATTTCAGCCCTAAAGGTATTGAGGCAAAAATAACACTATATCCAATCAGGTGATTAAAAACTCCCCAGCTTCGGAAGTAGCAAGACAAGGCAAATCCCATGAGAACTAAAACTGCGAATATTGCCATCTATCTTTTATCCTTTTTCATATCGTAATTAAATTTGGTAGAAGCTTTGTTGCCTTGCCAACTAAGAGTGCCTTGATACATGTCCTCACCTTGTAAATATCTAATTGCCTCATTCGACATTGGATCAAGTGAAGGTGCTTCAACTATTCCCTCTTGAGGCATTGGCCCAACATCTTCTGCTTGAGCTGCAAGAGGGCAGAAAAACAAAAGAAGACCAAGAACAAAAGAAAAGAGTTTTTTCATCTAATCCAAACTTTCCGCATAATCTCTGAGAATTTCTGCAATCACATTTGATGGAATTTCTTCTTGAGCGTCCTTGCAAAGATCAAAGAACTTATCCATGAACTCTTTTCTGGAGGCTCTAATAAATAATAGATAAACGTCTATTCTGAACTGAAACTTTATAAGAAATTTGCAATAATTCCATATACTTGTTTTTATTCTTGATGTCTCTAGAAACAACAATATTCACTTTTAAGATTTCAGTTCCCTTTGAAGAATGGGCAAAAGGATTTGATAGTCCAGACATTGACGCATTACACAAGGCGAATGCAGTTACACCTTTATATCGTGGAGTTAGTAAAGATGATCCTCAATCTGTGGTAGTAGTCCATCAAGCAGAAGAGGGAGTTGCGAAAGCAATGTTTGAAGGAGCAAGAGAACCAATAGAAGCTGGCGGTCACATTTGGGATTCAACCGTTATTACCAGTTACTTGTCAGAATAAGAAACGTCTATTACTTCTTTTGGGTCCTTTGTTAATTAAATCAATAGGGGTCACCCATTCGAAGTTCACTTAGAAAGTTATTCCAGATTTATTCCAGACGGAAATGCTGATTGATACGCTAAAAAGAATTAAGCCGCTAAAATTACAGTTTGAGTGCACCTTTATTTTCAAGTGTTAGGTCTGGAGATACCATTCTGGTTGGCGAGAATGAAATCTGCAAAGTTCTTTCATTTACTGGAGGTTCTAGAGATCCAGACGCTCCCTCACTATTCCAAGTGGCGAATGTTGATACAGGTGAAATTAAGCACGTTCATGCTGCTGAAGTGAAAGAGATAGTTTGCAGATGGGAGAAGGAAAGACTGAATCTTCCTGCTGAATTGCCACTAAGTAACTTCCTTCCAACGGTTGAAAACTATGAGAAAGAAGTAAGTAAAAAGAAATTGAGAGGCAATGAGGAAAGCAAAGATTGGAAAGACCTACATCATATAACTGAACCTGAAGTCCATCCAAAGAAATATTTTGACCAGATAGAGGTGTTTGGATCCATAGAGAAGCGTTCATGGATCCATGGTCCAAAGTCACCAAAAAGTTTCTTTATAAATGAATCAAAATGTCCTGTAAGAAACCCCTTCGACAGAATCAATGGCTTAGTAAGGGAAGAGGGAGTAAAAATGTTTGATGGTTTGGTTTGACAGAGTTGGCATGAAGATGGAAATATTCCAAAAGAAGCTAAAGAGTGGTTTGATGCAAGAGTGGAAGATTTTATAGCTGGAACAGATATTGATCTTGTTTGTAATTGTCGAAGATTTAGAGGTCAAGATGATTCTGTAGGTCTACAAGCTAAACACCCTTGCGATTGTCATGGCTATACATTGAAAAAATATATTGAATTTTTAGCTGACAATTAGGAACAAGAATTTCCTTTGCCTAGTCTTCAAGCCATAGACCACGGACTGACATTTTCAGGTCAGTCGAAAACAAAATCAAATCTCTGCCTATAAAGGTTTCTAAAAAGGTTATCTAATAATGGATTCTCAACTGCTTTTCTTTTTTTAGTTTTAATTCTGCAAAGGTCGTAATTGTCCTTTTTTGGGATAGTGAAGGGAGTAAATAGCTTCATAAACCTCTTATGGCTACACCTATGGTCTACTCCTTCTTTGTTCTGGTTAGGAGTAGGAGAACACTACTAAAATGAGAATAAAAGATTAACTCTTTAAGCCATAGACCAGCTTCGAACAGAAGTTGAACTAGATCTCTAGATCAGCTGGAAAGGTTTTAGGAAACTCTCATCACTTCAATCATATTTTTACAAAAACTCCATAAACTCAAAAACTTCTCAATAAGAGGATAATATTTTTAGGATTATTCTAGAAATTTGATTTATCCAAAGACATTACAACTTGAATCTGGAAGTGATCTTCTTAATAGTCTTCAAGCTCTGGCGACAAAAGAAAATAAATTAGGATATGTTTTGAGTGTAGTAGGTAATTTATCCATAGCTAAATTTCAATGTCCGGGGAAAGGAGAAGCTACTACAATTAAAAATCATCTAGAAATAATAGGCTTGAATGGAACAATATCTCCAAACAAATGTCATCTTCATATAAGTCTTTCAGATGGAGAATGCAAGGTATGGGCCGGTCACCTAGAGGAGGGGACGATAATACTAAAAGGCGCTGACTTATTAATAGGATTTCTTGATGAGACTATAAGTAAAAAAGAAGTCAATACTAATCAGCAAGCAGTTGAAATATTTATACTTCCAGATTGTCCATGGTCCTCGAGAGCTGTTCGGATGCTAAGAACATTACAAATACCACATGAAATAAAAGTGATCGAAAATGATGAAGATTTTAATTCCCTTCATAAAAGAAGTAATTATTCGAGCTTTCCTCAAATTTTCATAGACGAAGAATTTATCGGTGGCTACACAGAATTATCTGAACTTCATGCTTCAGGCAAATTAAGCAGTTTTTAATGATGAAGAAGTTATCAAAAGGAATAAGAAAGTTTCAGAAGAAATAGCAGCTATGGAAGTTATGCCAGGACTGGAGCAATATTGCAAAAAATTATGGAGCTAATCCTAATTCTGTTAGTCGGAGATCTATGGCCTAGAAAGTTTATTGATAGTCTTATCAGACTTTTTTAAAATTTTTAGAGCCTCTTTTCTTGAGGTACAAGCATCAGCCTTTGCTTGAAGTTTTAAAAGTTTGGAGTGTTGTTTTTCTAAGTTCATCCAACGATAGGATAAAAACGAAGATGGAAAGCTAACAACTTTTATCATTAACCGAGAGAGGTCTAATCGTAAAGTTCTCTAATTTGTATATTTTGAGCAAGACAATAGAAAACCCCCTTGTTTAAAAGGGGGCTAACTAACTTTAATAGTTACTCAAAGTTCCTAATAGTGTCTTGAAGAGGTGACGCCTAGAGTAGGAAATGAGGCTAATCAACTTTTCTGGAAGACTTTAGGTTTTGTTTATCAAAAAAAGTACAGACCTACTTTTGATGAATTTGCGAAGAGAGGACAGGATTTCACCGACTGTCCCCCGATCTAAACTGATTTGGTGATGCTCACGTACCACGCCATCAACTTGTTATTAGCTTAAAAAGAACTTCTCCACTCCTGATGTTCGGTTGAGGTAGGGCTTTCCAATCTTTGCTTGTTTTTTAAGTTGATTTCACCTATAAATTAATTGAGGCCAAGCCTCATCAAGACATAAATTGACTTCATATAGTACGAGTCAATTTAATAACCCCTTTAGTTATTGGAATTTCTAGAGGGGTTTCTTGTTTTAACTTTTTTAATTGGATCAATAAAAATGGGGGCCAATGCCCCCAAGACAAATCGACTGTCAACCGAATTTTCACCTTAACTGCTAGGTGGTGGTCTTTGGCCTAAATGTATCGAAGGATGCGGCAGCCTAAAAATACGTGCGATACAAATACATCAAGAGTTACCTCTCCACAATGGCAAAAGAACTTAAGGTTTCTTCGTCCTTGCTAACTGTTGGCGTAAGCGTACTTCTGACGCTGGAGCAGCTACATTCTCTAACTATTTAAATTCCTTTACTGGGATAGGTTTGACTTCGTTTTCGACTGACGGCTTTTGATTCATTTGTTTCCACATAGGCGAATTACTAGCCAAGAAGAAAACTCCAATAGCAGCGATAAAAGGGAATAGATTTTTAAATTGCTTCATTGCTGCTGCTGTCGCTTATGAATTTCTTCCTCATAAGTGGAAACTATCTCTTTCACTTCAGCAGCATGAACGTGCTTAATTTCACCTGTATCAACATTCGCCACTTGGAATAGTGAGGGAGCGTCTGGATCTCTAGAACCTCCAGTAAATGAAAGAACTTTGCATATTTCACTCTCGCCAACCAGAACGGTATCTCTGGATCTGACCTTTAAAAATAGTGGCTCTTCGCATGTATCAATTTTTTTTTGATCCATAAAGATGGGGGCTAATGCCCCCAAGATAAATCGACTGTCAACAATTCAATTCTGAATTAAGAATCCATTGATGCAACTTCTTCACGAAATTGCTTTTGTCTTTCTTCAAAAACTGAAGGTTTGTAAGAAGTAAATACTCCTTTTTTAAATGTTGCAAGTTGAGCGGCATGAAGCATTTCAGCTTTCTTGATTCGCTTCTTGGTTAGGACTAGGTTGTTCATGACCTTTTCAATTACTGGAAATCCCGTTCCCTACTTCCATTTGATGCACCCCATGAGTTGAGGCGAACGTATTGATAATCTAACAAGCTAATTAGAAAGAATGAAATAATCTACGAGTACGGTTTCTTAGATAATCACCAGTCCATTAAATTCCCTCAACTCCCTTTATTTCATAAAGTTCATGGACGCATTATGGATGCAAAGAAAATAAGCATTAAAAAAGACACTGATTTAATTTGAAATCAGATATTTGATGATTGAGAGAAGTGTGATGGTAATTATTCCGTAGGTCCAAATAGAACTGCTATTTCTAGATAAGTTATCCATCCAATTTGGAAGTTCATTGTTCTCCGAGATAAACACGAAGAGGAATCCAATAATCAGGATTGGGGTAATGAAAGCAAGAATGAGGTTCATTTATCAATTTTCATTAAAGAGATAAAGAGTTATCCACAGATACTCTGAAAAACTATTGGTTAATTTTAGCTATTACAGCCTTTTTCAATAAAAAAGACCCTAGGTATGGTGTCCTACGGCCTGGGTGATGGGGATACTATTTCTAGCCCCGTTTCCTCGAAGAAGCAACCCCCGCCATATATGGCGCTCAATAGTGAAGTTTTGTTATGTGAATCTTTATATGGTGTTATGAGATCTTGAAAGATTCTGAGTCCTTACTAAGGTTTCTATGACTGGGTGATGGGTCTCAGTCCTTTGGTTCATAAAGGTCCAAGCATCGGTAACACAACATGAGGCTTGACCTTTACTTCTTTCAAATTAATTCTATGAATCTTGGATTGCTTTTTCTTAAATCAATTTCAACTGGTGTGATTACTTCAGATGAAATGAATTGGCTAACATCAAATCAGACTCACTTTTCACGAGTTGAAGAAGCGACAGCTTTGAAGCTTGGTCGACTACTAGATCGAGGCTTAATTCAAGTTGGTTGTCGTATTGGTCACAACTAAATATTCATTCGACTACTAAAAACAGAATCAAATCAAGTCAAGCTTTGGATCAGCCCTAATTGTTTGACCTAATTTACTGCGCTGACTATCATTTTTAGCATCGCTGGGTGATGGGGATCAGTCAGTTAAAGTTCCTAGCCCTTTTCTTTGAGGGCTTTTTGATTGAAGAAATATTTTCATAGACATCTATTTTCTTTAATTTCCTTTGTTCATATTATTTACTGGATGCATCACCTCTAGAGGTGGGATGGGGGAACTATCCATCATATGAGAATCAATTCCGACCTAGTAATGCAGGTGATTATTCTTGTAGTAGGTGTTCTTCTCCTGTTTATTCTGCTTCATGAGAGCACTACGAACTAAGCAACTGTTAAGAGGTAATCTATATCTTAAAAATGAGCGTAAAGATCAAACAAAATACCACCAATTAATTCCCCTAATGAAAAATTAAATCCATTATTTGATTTGGTTGGAGTAGATGTATTATGAGATTTTATAGAAGTCATTAATTAGCCGAATTTAGAAGCAACAAAGATAGCAAGTATGGATAGTTTTGCAGCGATGCCAAAAGCAATTACTTTTCCAAAACTTGAACCATCTCTTGTCTTAGATGTATCAGCTGAAGTCATGAGAAAGAATAAGTTGAACCTCGAGCGGTGTTAAATCACTATTTTCTATTCCCCAAAGCTCGCCATTGTCTGAAGCTTCAAGGATGGATTCGTAAAAATCAGGTGAAAAATTTGAAGGCGTTGTTTTAATTAAACAATTACAGAAGAAGCAACATCAAAAGAACCTGATACAAGTAGAAGAGCAGGGATGCAGAAAAGAGCTAGGAACTTAGCTGCTGAAGAATTATCGATTGAAGTCATTTCAGGTAGGGGGTGATGATTTTTCGGTGATACAGGGGTTGCACATTCCATTCACCGATGTGACAAATATAAAAAGTAGTCTTTAAGTAGTGATGTTCGGTCGAGGTAGTGCTTTCCACTCCCTTCCACAAGTAAAAGGAATAGTTCAAGGTCTAGCAGGGAAGATTGACTAAATTATTTATGGTTTTATTCTCGATCTTCTTGTTCCAATAATCGCAAATCAAAGAACATTGCGGTTAATGAAATTAAGATTAAAAATAGTCCAGGTCAGAACCAAAACCTATCTTTGCTGGAGATGTAGTCAGCGTTGAATGGACAACACAATGAAATTACTGGTGTCAATAAGGGGCTTGAATGAAATTATTAACTGTCTGATCAATATTTAATTCTGTTCTGCAGTAGACATTTCAAAGATCGAGGCAGCGCTAACAACAAAGAGTATTCCGAACATTATTCCGTGAGATGGCGTAAACATAAGGATTCAAAAAGGTGTATTCAAATAAGAAGTTAAAAGGGTACTTCGTTGTAGTAAAAATACGACTTTTTTTTAGGGAGTTCTGCACACTGACAGGACATACAAATCCGTTAGAAGATAGGTGTGTTTGAAAATTTGAAACTGTTTACTTTTTAAGTATTCCTAAATCAAAATGACCGATCTTTGACGTACCAAAAGTTGACAAAGAAAAACATACAAACATGTTCAAACCATCTATCCAGCCACATGAAATCATCTAACTTTTATCTCTCATTTTTCAGCCGAAGACCACTAGAAATGAGTTTGTTTTTTGTTTATTGCGGAGCATTAGCTTGTTTCGTTAGTTCTATAGGTCATTATTAAGAAATCAAAATGAACTCTTCTAATAATTTTTTTCAAAAGCCAATAGCAATGACGTTCGCTTTTGTTGTCTGTACTTATTTAGCTGATTCTTTAGTTGGTAGCTTTGTATGAAAATTCCAACTATTAGCCTTAAAAGAGCCCTTGAAGTGACAATGAAGGATGCTGTAAAAAGAATAAATGAATTAGATGGACTGAATGAAAAAGCACTTAGAGAGGAATACAAAGAATGGATTGAAGCAAGTGAAGGTAGCAAAGACCAGCCACATGTCCTTTATGCCAATCAAATCAATATTGAAAAAAGTTAGCTCATAAAGAAAAGATCAATAAGATACTTAATTTTAGAAAGTATCTGTAATTCAAAAGAAAACAAAACTTTTAGACAAAAGGGATTGATTGATTCATTTAAAATAAGGTAAAGAAATATTGACAGAGCATAGGAAATAGCTGATCTATACGAAGTACTACTACACTTGTTAGATGTAGGCTAAGTCAATCTTAAATTTAATACACAAATCATTTGTACATTGACAATGATTATCGTTTTAGCGAGTGTGTCTGTATCGATCCTTACTTCGACTATGGATTCTTACACCAAAGATATTCATAGATATGCTTTCGCAATGTTCAAGGCTGCAAGGTCTATGCCAGCCGATCTTGTAGAAAAGCTTGATCACATTAAGCAATTAAGATTTAACGTTCAATTACAGGTATTAAGAAAAAGAATCAACAGACGTATCACCTAGAAATTAACTTTTTATTCAACTTTTCGTAGTGTTCTCCTACTCCTAATATGCAAACAGAAGGATAAGACCAAAAGTCTAGCAAGGAGGGCTTGTGAAACTTTTTACTCCATTCACCATCCTTAAAAAGGAGAATTGCGACCTTTGCAGAGTTGAGAAAACTAATGCTAAGAGGGGAAATAACCCCTCTTTCATTTTTTTTGTTGCTGATAGTTACTGTGTGAGTACTTCTACTGTTCAGCGGTGTAGTAATTAAATTTCTTTTTTAGTCAGTTTCTCTTGATCGAGTAAACATATAGTCTTCCCATGCTTCATAGTCGTGATTGCATAATGCTCTTATAGCCTGATTCTTTAAACATTCTTCGTAGTTCTCGGCTTCTTTAAGCGAGTCGAATCTTGTACCGTCAAAAGATTCGTAGATAGTAATTTCTTTGACCACATTTTCAAATTACCCTTCTACATCTATAAACAAATGATTGATTAATGACAAGTTTCAGGTGAGACCTGAAAAGAAAAAATACCAAATAAAAACGATTGCGTTTAAGCCAAAGGTCACTGAAATCCCAATGATCTTGAATTTCCTTCCAACATCATCTGAACCAGAATTTAATTTCACATCAGGCATCGTTATTCTCATTTGATTGATTTGAGGCTTTCTCAAGGAACTCGACAAATTCTTTTTGCTTTGGAGTAAGTTCCTCTTTCTCTTTCTTCCCATTTTTGATTAATGGATTGTTTGGGAAAAAGAATGTAACTAGTCGCCCAAAGTAAAAAGCTCCTAGTAAAACAAAACCACCACCACCCACATAAATCAGCAGGTTGCTTTGTGTAGAAGTTGCAAAAATTGGAACCATTAATCCTTTTTCCCGTAAACGAATATTTGAAAAGGACTGATCTAAATCAGCCCTTGTTATTCAGAGGGCCATCGACTGTCGACCTTCTTTATTCAATCAGAAAGCGTTTATTTATTCAGTCGGGACAGTGGTCTTTTTACCTTTAGCTCCTGCTGAGGCGCTAAAAACCACCATCTCTTCATCACCTATGTTTTGACAATAATGAGCAGTATCCTGAGATGAAGCGAAGCTTTCACCAGCTCCTAATGTCAGTGATTGTCCGTCACTGGTTTCACAATAAAGAGTTCCTCTCTGAACATAAATAATCCCAGGCTGTGGATGTAAATGAAGAGGTGTTTTAAAACCAGCTTGAGCAGTTATTTTTTCAAGTTTCATTTCTGCTTTCCCTCTCGGGTACTTAAAAGAATCTCCATTCCACGATTCAGTTGCACTGATAAGAGTTTCTACTACCACTGGTTCAATGGATGTTTGCTTCTTTGGACTACAGGCAACTATTGGGATAGAAATTCCTGCTGTTAGTGCAAGAAGTAAAATGCGTCGCATAAAGCTATATAAATACCAGCTCGTTATAGCTGATCTAGATCAATCAGACATCTATTAAAAAAGGGATGACATAAAAACCCGAACTGGTTAGCCCTACCTGAACCGGCCTGTAGGAATATGGGCATTGCACTTATGTTGTAGACATCCTCACACATCTAGGAACAGCTTTTAGCCATGCTTGCATTAAACAAATCTACCGCAGCTAAACTATTAGTACTATGGAATCTTCCTGTACTTCTTCTATTGGCAGGTGTTTTTGAAGTTGGATCTAAAGTAATGGTTTAAGCTGATAATTATTTTTTACTTCTACGATTTGCTTTTCTAGTTCCGCCGTATCTATATCCCTCATTTTTAGTAAATTCTTGCCAACAATCCTTACAAGTAAAAATCCAATCTTTTTGTTTAGCACTGACAACTCGATATTGAACTAGGCCGTTCTTTTTACAAATATCGCAAAACATTTTAGTTAGATTCGGTTAACCAGACTTAAAATCTGTGGATAAGTTAGACGTTCAAATATTTAATTTATCTAACATAGTTATACGTCAGACAACTGTTAATCGAGGACTATAACTAGTTGGTTTCTGAGGAGGAGCACTGACGTTTTAAATTCACAGATCCACTCTTTAAAGCTCAGTAATAAAAAGAGTGGCCTTATTAAATTTTCAAAATAGTAAGAACTAAAGCTATTCAATTGTGTAGAGATAAATACTCATTCAGAATAAAGTTCGGATTCTTTTTAGGAAGTCATTAGTTGATGTAGTTATTCATAAAGTCCTTATCGTTTGGTTTTTATATAGAAACTCTCTAAGGTGCTTTTATAAATAATTAATTTTTGGATGCCTAACCCATTATTTGCAGTACCACTCAATATGGGTACAGGTACTTGGATCGTAACGATTGTTGCTGGTTTAAGTTTTGTCGTGATGTTTGGTATTGCTTCTGCTTTTGGCGACTTCCAAGGGTTGATAAATACAACATTAGAAAATGATTCAATTGCAAGAGAGAACAGGCAAAACAAAAAATAAAAAAAAGACTGAGCCAAGTCACTACCGATTTCTAGAGAGACCTTCTTCTTTTATGGGATGCATCATTGAACTAGCAACAAAAAGAGGCATGATGATGAAAATACTCTTTTTGTAGAAATGGTCTTAATAAGATTGATTAAGGCGGATAAACTATTAGCCGAGGGTATTCAAAAAAAATTTAATTTAACCAACTATCAAATGCTTTGCCTTAGTTGGGCAATCGGTTTAGTAATGGGAATAGTTATTGCAATTCTCTTTTTCTAAATCATCGTGGGAAAAGACAATACGTTTAAGTGGTTCTTAATCACCTATTTAGCAATTCCAATCTTTCTCATAGTTACTGTTTACGGATATTTAATTCTTAAGTGATGGATGATTATCGTTTAGGAGTTTTATTTTCAGTTTTTGATTTAAAGCCATTAGCAAGCTATAAGAACAAGATTTAATTGTTATCACTCCGATAGGTGGAGTTGTAAAAAGAACAGTAAATATTTGAAGTTGCAACTACAACTTTTAGGTAGTGATATATGGCTTAGTAGCGAGCATAAAAATTAAATAAAATACCATAAACAAATACCCCCAGTCTGAACAAAGACTTTTTAATTATTTTGGTGGTAATAGATGTAGTCATTACATGCACTGACGAAGTCTTTTAACGAGGATTGTTGAAAATCCAATAAACAACCCAGCGGGTACTGCCAAGCTTGCAATAATTACTGCTTCGTTAACTCCGTACATGGTTATACCTAGAAAATTTTTGCGAAGAGAGGACAGGATTGCACCAACTGTCCCCCGTTCTGATTTGATGATGCTTTCGTATCACGCCATCAACGTTCAAATAAACTAAGAAGAACATTTCTCACCTTGATGTTCGGTTGAGGTAGGGCTTTCCTATTTATTTTTTTTGTTGTACTTAGAGCTCTATATTGATTAGAAATTTTATGTTTTTTCAATTGGTGCCATTGTTAATCCTTTGCTGATCAGTTGCTGATGATATAACTCTGCCTGTTCAAAGGGGCCTCTCCATACTTCCGCTAAACCTTCCCTATCTACTTCGACTGCAAGTTCCCATGATCTTTTTTCACTCATTCCTGGGATGATTGTCACAAGACAATTTGCCACATGTTCAAACGTATTAAAATTATCATCAAGCACTATTATTCTTGCTTCTGGATATTTTATTTTTGTTGTCTTTGGGTCTAAGACTGTAGTAGTTGAATTGGTTGAAAATTTCATAGCTGTTGCTGCTGTTAATTGCAAAACATCCTTCAACATTGAGGCAGTGATCTAAGCATCAAAAAGCTCTCTTTATTCTTCCCTTTTCCACTCCCTATACCATTGGCGATCATCAAGCCATCTAATGAGAGGCCAATTAATGAGTATGGATGCAAACAGAACTCCAAAAGTAGAAAATCTTCCTGAATTAATAACAAATAGAAGAGTTGGAGGTATGGACATGATTACTGCTGTAAGGCATGCTCTTCTGGCGGACATTTTTGTTCTCATAACAAGATCTTATCCTTTTTTAGACCTACAACTATTCGGCTTGAACAATAAGTAAATAACCTGACAGTGTTAATACTCAACTTCCGGTTTTTTCTAGACAAACACTGTTTGATGTGACCAAAATGCCCTTACAAGTCCTTACTTCGACTATGGATTCTCATAAAGAAACTCATAGGTATGCTTTCGAGCTAGTAAAAGCAGCAAGGTCAATGCCAGTAGATCGGGCTGAAAAACAACCTCATATTCAAGAAATAAGAACTCAATATCAAAAACAAGCTTTAAAACTTAGAACAAATAAAAAGTTCAGCTAATCGTGTATTAATTCTGACTTCCCGAATTCTCTACAGGGGATATGATTTAAATTCAAACTTTTAAAATTAATGCTTCAAAAGATCTTCAGTCTTATAGCCTTTATGGCTTTCTCATTGATGAGTTATGCACCTAGTGCTATTGCAGTTGAAGATAAACCCCCTGTAGATGTACAAGAACTTTTCACAAGCACAAAGCCAATTTATGGAGAGTCATTTACATATCCTGAAGGTAAAGGAGAAATGCGTCTTTATAAAGTTGATGTTCAACCAGGTGGTATTGTCCCCCTTCATTTTCATGAGGCACCATTAACCAGCTATATCGAAGAGGGTCAATTAACGCTGAAGACGAAGAAAGGTAAGAGCACAACTTTTCGTGAGGGAGATTCTTTTGTATTGTCAGCTGATACTCCTCCTCATACCATGGCGAATAATGGAAAAGTACCAGCAGTCATGTGGGTAACTGTTGCTGCAGCTGAGGGAGTTCCTACTCTCACCAATGTTGAAGGATAAATATTTTCGATTTCCACCAAATTGATATTTCTATAACAGGGGCTGACTTCGGTCAGTCCTTTTTTGAGTAATACTCGAAGTAGCTAGATCTTCTCCCACTTTGTTCTACAGCTGCTCAGCGGTGGAGTAATAAAATTCTGAATCAGGATTTAATTTGACTTCAGCCATAGGTCCCTTTTCTCTGAATACTTTTTAGCTCTTCTCTATTTAGGGAACCGCTATAAAGCCAAGGTGGTATTTCTACACATGCAATCTTGACTCACTGCAGCTAGAACTAGAATGTAAAGGAAACATAAAGCCAATCGCTCCTCTGGTGCTCTTAAGTCTGACATGTCAGATCTTCCTTCAAGAGAGCGTGAAGTTCCTACGAAGAAAACTCTGTAATCATGTCCCTAACAACAATTAAATACATAATCAAACCTGATGGGAATGTAGAGGAAGAAGTTCAAGGAGTATTCGGCCATGACTGCCAACGTATTACTAAGTCAATTGGAAATGAAGTAGGAGAGCTTGTTAGCCGTGATTATCTGGCATCATTCTTTATTACCGATTCCAATCCAACCGAAGCTAAGATTCAAAACCTTGAAGATGAAGACTGGCGTGAATGCTGTACTTCTTGGAAGTGTGCTGTGTAAATTATTTTATTAGCAAAAAACACCCATTAGAGAAAGCTATTTGAAATATCTTCTTAATCATTCTTCTGATCTTTGATTTTCAAATTAATTCTTTGGTTTTCGTAATTTATAACCAAATCAATAAGTTGATGATATGTCAATTTGATTTTTATGGCGTTAATAAATAGACGTATCCTTTTTCTTGATTTTGACGATTACTATCAATTTTGCTTTTTCAGCCGACCTCCAATAGACAAAATTACTGCTGTAAAAAAAGATTTCCTATCGCGTAACAAATAAGTCATAATAAGCCAAGGTTCGTCTTGGCTAAAGTGTCTGATCTTTTATTCAAGGTAAATATCGAAATTGATCAAGTTCAGAAAAGTTTTGATTGCAAATCAGACCAAACTGTATTAGAGGCTGCTGCAAATGCAAATATTGAGCTACCGAGTTCTTGCCTTGTTGGGATGTGTTGTACATGTGCAGCCTTTCTCAAAGAAGGTTTAGTCGATATGGAAGCAATGGGGTTGAAGAGTGAATTACAAGAGCAAGGTTATGTCCTTTTATGTCAGGCCTATCCCAAATCAGATTTAAAAATAGTTGCGAATCAATTTGATGCTGTTTGGGATCAACGATAAATTTAAAAAACATCCTAAATTGAACTACATTTTGCAAAAAAGTTCTTACATAAAATGACTGTTCATCCAGATTACGAAATTAAAATCAACATTAATGAGTTGATAGAAAAGAGAATTCCTTGCTGTGATTTACTACATCCTGATCACTGTTTGACAGAGCACCAGGTTTCGGAGATAGCACATGCTGTTAGTAAGGACTTAAATCTACATGACATTTACAAACAAGTTGATCAGCACATTATGAATTATGCAACTGCAGCTGGTGTTGATAATAAATCTCATTGGATAGAGCCAAATCTTCCCGATCTAGATAGGGATATGAAAGAAGAAGTAGAGATTGATTTTGAATAGTTAATCTGATTGTGTAGTCATTAATGCAATCAAGTTATTAATACGCTTATATAAAATAGAGATATTTGGAAAATCTTAATGAGTGGAGACAATCAGCATGTTTCTCAGCCTTTAAAGTTCTATATAGAAGAAATGACAGAAACAAAAAGAATTGCCATAGCTCACTTAGAAAAGAAATTATTTCCTGTCGCTAACTCTGTAATTTATTTAGACCAAAAGCGCAATGAATCAAGAGTTACTGAAGCTGCATAGCATTTAAAGGTAAAGATCTTGTGAGAGATAGAACTTTCATTGGATTCAATTGTGAGGCTTGGTATCTATTGAAAAATCAATTCAATTCGATTAGATGAATCTCTGGCTTTTTGTAATTGACCAAGGAACTGGTATTTCGCTTCCCACCGGAACATCATTAGATGGTGTTCCGATTTGTGAGTTGGTTCCTTATGGTGCGATATCTTGATCTGCTTGGCAAGAATTTGAATGTACTAATTTCTTGAAAAGGTCAACCTTTTTATGTCTCAACGTATTTTTTAATACTGCAGAAATTAATTGAGCTATTAGATTTATTAAAATTATTTAAATCATATGAATTCTTCTCTTACTACAGCCAGAAATATCAAATTAAACAAATTCTCCAAGATCGCGCTTACTATGACCTCCTCAACTTTTTTTCTTTACGGATTAGGTCAAGCACCGATATTTAAGAATTTCCTTGCTAGTGCTTTCTCTTGCTCTGGTGCAGGTTAATCAAACTTGCGATCTCAAATCTTATAGTGACTTGGGCTGACTTAGGTCAGTCCTTTTTCATGAGATCAATCAGAAGTTCTAAATGTCTATTTCAAATGTGAAGAATCATATTCCTTAGTCCTTTGCCATGATGTAAATATGAACTTCGCTGATAACTGGGCACGGGTTTTTGTTGTGATTACTTTCCTGACTCTTGGAGAATCCCAGATCATTGGAGGCATCGTCCCAAACCTGATTGCATTTGGATTGTTTCTTGGAGCAATTGGATACTTTGCTTCAACTGGAAAAATGGCTGAAATGTTCGGCTGGAAAAGGAAGTAGAACAATCAGCTTTGATCTCATTCCTGACACAAAAACCTGTGCTAGAGCAAAGACATTTAAAAAGACAGGCTGGCAAACTTGTTTATGACTGATCGGGGAGCTCAGGATTAGAGCCTGCTACAAAATGCTCCTAAAGCACTGAACAGCATATCGGTAATACTAGGTTTTTGAGCTATAGTAATATCGTCAAATTTTGCCGAGTTTGTCATGACAAATAAAGCAATATTTGTCTGCAATTTGTCCGCATATTTAAAATAGATAAAAGGTAACTTTGACAAAATGGCTACCAGAATTAATAAATATTTAAGTGAAGTCGGTTACTGTTCTAGAAGAGTCGCAGATAGACTAATTGAAGAAGGAAAAGTAGTCATTAATGGTAAAATTCCAGAAAAGGGTACGAAGGTAGAGGAAGGTGATCAAGTAAAAGTTGACGGTCAAAGAATAGAAAAATCAACGAAACAAAAAAATATATACTTAGCCTTTAATAAACCTGTTGGGATTGTTTGCACAACCGATAGAAGAGTAGAACACGACAACATTATAGATTTCATTAAATATCCTACAAGAATTTTTCCTATTGGAAGATTGGATAAGCCCAGTGAGGGACTAATTTTTTTAACTAACGATGGAGATATCGTAAATAAGATACTCAGAGCAAGAAATAATCATGAAAAAGAATACATCGTAAGCGTTAATCGTCCGATTAATAGAGACTTTATTCAAAGTATGAGTAATGGAGTTGAAATACTAGAAACTATAACTAAGAATTGTTTCGTAAAACAATTGGGGGCGAAAAAATTTAAAATCATACTCACTCAAGGACTTAACCGTCAGATCAGGAGAATGTGTGAGTCCTTAGGCTACAGAGTAGAATCATTAAAGAGGGTAAGAATTATGAATATTAAGTTAGACGTACCAATTGGAAAATATCGCGAATTTACCAAAGAAGAACTTTTAGAATTAAATGGATTACTCGAAAACTCTTCAAAAACATTTGACTAATCAAATATCCCCTCTTTTTTAGCTAAACAAGATTACATTTGTTTTTCTGTCTGCTTTTGTTGCGGACAGAATTTAATCAATAAAAAAGACAGGCTGGCAAAACTGTCTGTGATTGATAGCGGATCACAGGATTAGAGCCTGCTACCAAATGCTCCCAAACCACTAAAAAGGGCCCCTTCTGTAATGACAGAGAAGAAACCTTATTTATTAGATTTTAAAAACTAGACTTAAACAATTCCTGGGATGATCCAGCCTGTTAATCCGTAGTTAATCACAGCCGCAAAGAAGCCCATCATCGCAAGGCGGCCATTCATTTGCTCGGCTGTTTTCCAGTAGTTAGTTTCTTTATTCATCACACGAAACCTGGAATGATTTGACCTGTTGTTGCATAAGCACCAACTAGAGCAATGCATCCAAACAATGCTGCATAGCCGTTAAGTCTTTCTGCAGTTACCTTTTCAGGATCAATGTTTCTTCTGTTGTTGTTGTTTTGAGTAGTCATTAAACAACACCTGGGATAAGTTGACCTGTTGTTAGGTAAACACCTGTTAGAAGAACGAATGCCATCATGGCTGGTCTGCCGATGCTTCTTTCTAGAATTGTTTTGTTAGATGGTTGCATTGTTGTTAGTAGTTGTTGATTTAGAAAATTCCAGGAATGATTTGACCTGTTGTTGCGTATGCACCGAAGGCTGCAACGAAGCCCAGCATTGCTGCCCAACCATTAAACTTTTCTGCTTCTGGAGTCATTACTAGAATTGAGTAGATGTGTATGAACATAAAGTATTAACTTTGTGGCTTAAAGATACGGTCAGGTACGGCTTCTTCTAACAATCAATAGAAAGAAGCCTTAAACACTAATGACAGCAACTAATTAGAGAGATATTTATCCAATGATTAGATCTGCTGATGACTCTAATAAGCATAAATAGCCCGAACCCGTACCCCTACTTCAAACCCAATCGATTTAAGTAACAAAGGACGCAATAGACGTTTTATTTCCCCTCAAGACAAACAAAATTTTAAAAAGCCCCGCAGCTTTCATATCTTTATAAGCTTCTCCATTTTTTATGCATTGATCTAAATCTCTCATTTCATTATTATCCAAACCAGACTCTCACATGTATAGGTCTTAACCAAACACTTTAAGCATTAGAAGCGATAAGAGAGAGAAGCCCAGCAGTTAGGGCATCTAGTAAAAAGCGTTTCATTTTAATTCTTTTAAAACAGCTCGTGAAAATTCGAAAACCCCCTGAACGAGAACCCTTGAATAGACGGAAATAATAGCTAATGTCCAATAAGCCAATGGAATAACAAGGAGAATCCACCAAATCCTGAAAATATTTGACCAGATAAAATTTAAAGTTGGTATAACTCCAACAAATACCAAGCTTAAAAGAAAAGCCAATATCAAAACAAATTTTTTACCACCTTTCGTCTTGATAAAAGTCAGTAAGGGTCTTATAAATTTTTCAGGTAGCAAATCTGCCCAACAAGATGGTCGATACTTTATCCAAAAGCCCATATCTTTTCTTATCTGTCTGTCATAGGCTGCAAGAATTTCTTTTAGTGTCTTCTTATTAGTCAAGCGGTTCATCACCAAAGTCTCCTTTTGCCAGTCCAGTTATATAGCAACCAAATTACAAACCCAACCATAAACAAAGGCATAAAACTATCGAGTAATAAATAGGTTGAATAGACGATTAATGGAAAGAAGATGACACGTTTTATATTGAGACGTCTACCTCTCGATAGTTTTTTGAATGGTTTAAGGAAGAAGCGGTTCATTTTTTCCCTTTTAGCAATCCATAAGTACAAAAAACTGGGTTTGCAATTAGAACAATCCAAAACGGTGGTGGTGGGCCAGCATCAACAATGACTCCTGCATTAAGAGTATTGAATACGGCAACTATTAAGAGGCAAGACATTAATGCCAATTCACCTAGTAAAACTTTCTTGGCAGATTCGTGATCTCTGATGGAACTAGAAATTATCAATAAGAAGCCAATACCTATATTTGTTGCTGCAACAACATCTGCTGTCCCTCTAATAAATAACAATGTTTCTGCTGAGACTGATGGGGCAATGGTATCAACAGAAAAAATCAACATGTTTATTAGCAGTAACCCCAATAACAAGTGAAGAGATCCAACAGTTTTTAGAATTGTTTTTATTTTCATTAATAGAATTCGAAAGTTGAAGTCACAGAACTTGTTGGTTCTCACTCGGCATTAAAGCATTTTCAAAAACTAATGACATCTTTTGCATGCGTAATGGCATAGCTTGTTGCCTTGCTAACGGTTCCACTAATGCTTTACATCAGGGTGTTAGATACAAAAAAACCAGAATCAACAAATATAAAATTTACGGCTGGACTTGGAAAAAGATAGTTGATATTTATGGCTTTAGTCCTACTACTGCTAGGCGGTGGCTTTGGCTTGAAGACTAGGCAAAAGCAAACCCCATAGAAATCAATTCAACCAACCAAGCCTGTCTTTTGATAAGTCTCATCAACATTGGTCATTTCTTCATCATCTTCATGAAATGAACATGTATACATAAGATTTATCACACGGTCCAGGTCAATCTTTCTATCTGCAACATCCTGCCAAAGCCTCTTAGTTAACTCTTCATCACCTCGGGCAAATTGAGCCTGTACTAAATCCCGTACAACCTGAAAAACAGCTTGGCGGTCATTTCTTATTCTTGCCTCTTGGGTTCCTATTGGAGCTTGCGATGACTTTGAAGAGAATTTGTTTTTTAGATTCATTGTATTTTCCTTAATGTTTGTATCTATTTTTACAAAAAATTGATTTGTGGCAATCAGTATTTATTTTGATCTTTCAAAAGTTTGATAGAACAAATGAATATTTCTACTACTAATGTTCGTTTGAGTTAGGGCTTTCCAATCTATTTTTTCTTTTTCTTGCTGTAATCCCGTTTGGTATCAACCTTGTTGCCTCGCAAATCAAGAGTACCTAAATACATCTCCTCTCCAAATAAATCGTTTAGTTGCTTTTCCGTAATTGGTTCAAGGGCAGGTGCCTCAACTATTTCTTCTTGGGGCATCATCTCAACCTCCTGTGCTTGTAATGAAAGAGGGCAGAAAAACAAAAGAAGACCAAGAACAAAAGAGAAAAGTTTTTTCATCTCCTTGAATCGACTGTCAACCAAGCTTTGAATCTACCAATCCGGATATTCCCCTTGGACTGGTTCTTCATAAAAATCACCTTTTTCTATCCCAGAGAAATATTCAATTAAAAACTCTGGCTGCTTTACTTGGTCTTCCAACTTATGCGTCAGTTTCTTCTACTTGCTCAGTTTTTGTTTCTTGATTTGCTTTGTCTTTAGAGCAACCGCCTTCACCCCAACCCCAAGCAAGAGATGGACCAGCAATAACTGAAAGAGCAAAAACTATTGGAATAACCTTTTTCACTTTGAATTCAAAAGTAGGATCCATATCTTAAGGGTATTTTTCTAAGTCCGTTAATTGCAGTTGATTCAACTACTTTTGATCATATTCCTGGCGCATATCTGACACAAACGGCTGTGTTAGCCTTGAAAATAAAAAACAACGGCTGGGAACCGCTGCTTAAATTTTTAATTCGGTCAAAAATAATACTTCTCCTATTTTTAGATTTTTGATATGAATGAAATATGGATACTCCTCTATTTTTAAAAGTAAAATGCGGTGACGCTGTTCTTTATGAAAAGGACCAGATTGGAAAAGTTCTTACATTTGTTGGCGGCTCTCGTGATCCTTATGCACCCTCACTCTTTCAAATTGCGAACGTAGATTCTGGAGAAATCCGCTGGATTCATGGTGAAGAAGTTACTGACATAGTTAGCGAATATCGGACAACAATCAAAAAGCCTTCTTCGCTTTACTGGCAAATACAGCAGCAACAACAACAACAATAAAAAGAGGGGCTATTTGCCCCTCTTTTTATTCTTTCTAACCCTGCATAAGTCGCAGTTTCCCTTTTGTGGGATGGTGAAAGGAGTAAATAGTTTCATAAGACCCCCTCTTTCTACACCTTTGGTCTAATCCTTCTGATTGCTTATTAGGAGTAGGAAAACACTACAAAAAGTTGAATAAAAAGTTAATTTCTAAGTGATCCTTCTGTTGATTCTTTTTCTTAAATTCTTTAGTTGAACATTGAATCTTAATCGCTTTATATGATCTAGCTTTTCAGCAATATCACTAGGCATGGTCCTTGCTGCCTTAACCATTGCGAAAGCATACCTATGAGTCTCTTTGGGAAAAGAATCCATGGTCGAAGCACGGTTTGGTTTTAATACGATGCCGAAACGATAATCATTTGTCTATAAAGAAAATTACTTAAATTGCCCACCTCCGAGCAAGAGATAAAGAAAAGATTGGATAGCTCTACCTCAACCGAACAGCAGTAGTGGAGAAGTTCTTTTTAAAATGTTCTTAACTTGATGACGTACTAAGAGGCGTAATCAAATTAGATCGGGGGACAGTCGACGAAATCCTGTCCTCTCTTCGCAAAACTTCCTCACACAGTTTTAGTCAACCCTCCGCTGAGAGGGTTTTCTTTTATGGCTTCATTTGATAAAGCAGCATTCGAAAAGAAAGCTTTTAAGTTTGTTCCTTATCTTATTTTGGGAAAAATTATATTTGCCGCTTGGTTTATTTCCTACTTAGTGAAGCTTTAACTTTTGCCTAGTTAGCAACTCATGTCCCACCGCCTAGCAGCAGTTTGACTAATGCCATGTATATCAGCGTAACTTTATTTATAACAAGAGTATTAATTGAACTAGATCAGCCAGAAAGGTAGAAAAGGTAATTTGATTAATGCCGATCGGAATTATTTTTTTAAGAATTTAATTAGCCGTAGACAACTGTTTCCACAAGAAGCTAAAAACAAATTCACTAGATTTTCACCTCTTGTCTATATCAGTACTTCTTTTTGTCCTGAAAGTACGATCAAGGAATTAGGAATCAAAAATCGGCCGAAAAGGACTTGTGATGAAAGTCCTTTTAATTGGATATATGACAACAAGGAGACTTGCTACTGTTTATCAAGCTGGTTTAGAAACTTTCTACTTCTCTCGTGTCTTGCATTAGAAAAGAAGATATTTGGAGGAGATGTTTCTATGACTTTACCTGAATCCATAAATAAAACTTGATCACTGACGTCTTTAGCAAAACCAATTTCGTGTGTTACAACAACCATTGTCATTCCTTGCCGAGCAAGTTTTCTCATTGCATCGAGTACTTCGTTGATTCGTTCTGGATCTAGAGCGCTAGTGGGTTCATCAAATAGAAGTAGTTCAGGCTTTAAGGCTAAAGCTCTAGCGATGGCTACTCGTTGTTGCTCTCCTCCGCTAAGTTGACTTGGGTATTTTTTTGCATGTGAATCTATTCCCATTTGATTTAAAAGATACATGCCATATTCTTCCGCTTCAGCTTGACGACGTTTTTGCACATGTACTGGAGCGAGAGTGATGTTTTCAAGGATTGAGAGATGAGGGAATAAATTGAATTGTTGAAAAACCATTCCTACTCTTCTTCTTATTTTTTGGATTTTCCTTTCATCATGAGTGGAATCTATTTTTATTCCTAGAATATTTAGTTCTCCTCTATCAAAAGTTTCAAGACCATTAAAAGTTCGAATCAGAGTACTTTTCCCTGAGCCTGAGGGACCCATGACTACTAGGACTTTCCCTTGATTAACTGTAAGAGAAACATTGTCGAGAGCTCGTAATCCTTTTGTGTAAGACTTAGAGAGATTCTTCGCAACAACAATAGGTTCCATGAATTATTAGAAATTAGCTTGATTAATGGTCATTCTTTGTTCAAGATGTCTTGCAAGAACAGCCATGATTGTACAAACGATCCAATAGACACACGCTAGCCAAACATAAACTTCAATATATTGACCAATAAATTCTGGATTAGCCAGGATACTTCTGCCTATGCCTAGTAACTCCACTAACCCTAAAATAGCCATTAACGATGTATTTTGAAAAAGTCCAATGGATTGATTTGTGAGAGCAGGTAATGCAATGCGTAAAGCTTGAGGAATTAATATGAATTGTATGATTTGGTATTGATTAAGGCCAAGACTATTTGCTGCCTCTATTTGAGTGTTGGGAATTGACTGTAGTCCGCCACGAATGTCTTCCGCTATGTACGCTGAGACAAATAGCGTAAACGCAAAGATAGCTCTCCAAACACGATCAATTTCTATTTCAACTGGGAGAAATAAAGGTATTAGTAGTTGACCAAAGAAAAGCACTGCAATAAGCGGTATTGCTCTCATAACATCTATAAAGATTGAACTTAGCTTTTGAATTATTGGTAATGAACTATGTCGACATAGTGCTAAAATTATTCCAATTGGTAATGATAATAACGAGCTACAAACAGTTAGCAGTATAGTTAGAGTTAATCCACCCCATTGTCTACTCATTATAGGCGATAAGCCAATTCCACCATAAAGTAAATATAGACCCAATGGTATTGTTCCTACCCACAGTATTAGTAGGTGTTTACGTAGCCATTTCCACTCAGGACCATAAAGAGTAAAGATACTGAGTGAAAGAAGACTGATGATCCAAGTAGCAGGTCTCCATTGTTCATTAGATGGAAAACTACCAAATGCGTATAAAGGGAGATTTGATATTACAACTTTCCAATTAGCCTTAAATATGAGCCATTCAAAAGTATTAAAACAAGCTACGCTAAGAAATAATATAATGAGCAAAGTAATAATTGTATTGAATAAATTTGAAAACAATGTTTTTCTTGCATTCTTGAAGAAAATTATTAATGAACTTGTATAAATTCCGAACATATATCAACTGTATCTTTGTGATTTTAAAATTAATCTATTTATGATTTCCATGGCATTAGTTATCAATAAATTTAATAGCAAGAAGCTAAAAAGTAATATAATAAAACACTCGATAGCTCTACCTGTTTGATTAATGATAGTATCATTAATTGCGTAAATATCTGAATATCCAACGGCTATAGCTAAGGTACTATTTTTAGCAAGGTTAAGGTATTGACTTGTTAGTCCAGGAATGATCGCTGGTAATGCCTGTGGAAGTATTATGCGGATAAGTCCTTTTCTTTCTGAAATTCCTAAGCTCCTAAACGCTTCCCATTGCCCTCTCGAAACAGAAAGAATACCTCCGCGGATCACCTCTGCTATGTAAGCACTTGTAAAGATACTTAGACCAAATAATAATGCTAGAAACTCCGAAGAAAAAGTTAATCCTGAAAACTCTATTCCTTTATTTGAAATATTAAATATATTTTTTATTTGGATAAACATATTGTCTTTTAAACCTAAGAACCCAACAAAATACCAAAACATAAGTTGAAGTAAAAGAGGGGTTTGTCTAATTATTGTGATGTAACCAGCCGAAATGAGACCTAGTAATGAATTCGTACCTGTCCTTGCAAAGCCTATCAGTGTCCCCAAGAAAGTAGCCAATATTAATGATGAGACAATAACTTTAAGACTGTTAAGCCAACCTATAAATAAAGCCCAAGCATAGCTATCTGAAGAGGTATAAGGTAAGGGGTGTTCCGCTAAAGCAAAACTTGCTGGTTTAAAAAGCCAGCTAAAATTAAAACCAAGACCTGTTCTTATTAGATTTATTGTTAAATTATTAATCAGTATCCCAAATAAACCAAAAAAGATAATAGATATTCCAAATTGCAAAAATAATTTTTGATTTTTTTTCATTCCCGCAATAAATTATTTTTAGTTAAATGGTGGTGAAATATGTACACCTCCTTTCTTGTACAACTCATTTTGTCCTCTTGGAATAGGTACTTCGCTATTTTGTCCTAAATGTCTTTCGTAAATCTCTCCATAATTGCCTGTTGAGCTAATTACTTTAACTACGAAGTCATTGCTAAGTCCAATTTTTTCTCCTAGTCCCCCATCAATACCTAAAAATCTTCTTAAAGGTTTTAACTGAGGATTATTCTTTGCAATTTGAACTTTTTTATCAATATTTGATTTTGTTATCCCTTGCTCTTCTGCCGATATAAGGGAAAAGACAACCCATCTCATTGCATCAGCTAGTTTCTGATCTTGGCCATCAGAAGCAGGAGCAAGTGGCTCCTTGCTCAATACATCATCAAGAATAATATGTTCTTGTGGATTCTTAAAGCCAGATCTAGCTGCAGCCAACTGTGAACGATCAGAAGTCATAGCTGAACAACGACCCTGTAAATAACCAGCAACCACTTGATTAAGATCTTGATATTTGATTGGTGTATAAGGCAGTGAGGCACTCTCAAATGCATCATTTATATTTTGCTCAGTAGTGGTACCTGAACCTACACATATAGATTTATTTGCAAGATCTTTGAGACCACTAATTTTACTTTCCTTCTTGACCATCAATCCCTGGCCATCATGGAAGACAACTGGTGCAAAAGTTAATCCATTTCCTCCTGAGGAATCTCTACTGAGAGTGAAAGTGGTATTTCTTGACAAAAGGTCAATTTCCCCAGTTTTAATAGCTGTGAATCTTTCTGCTGCAGTTAGAGGTCTATATTGAATTTTTTCTGAATCTCCTATGATTGCAGCAGCAAATGCTTTACATATATCGACATCTAGTCCTTGATAAGTGCCATCACTTTTCAGAAAACTAAATCCAGGAATCTTTCCACTTACTCCACAAATCAACTCATTACGATTTTTTATTAGGTTAAGTCTAGAACTATTGTCTTGATTTGTTGTCGCACAGCCAGCTGATAGAGCTGCTAGACCAACTATTACAGATACCAATCGACGCATAATTTTTTTAATCATTAAATTTGATTTTCGCCAGTTATTTCTGTTTCCTAGGCAATTAAAGAAAATCTTTTACTTTTTCTTCATTGAAAGTTGTGATCCCAAAAATAAAGCTTACTAGATGTAATTTCTAATCTCCCTCAGTTTGATTTGGTCTTAATTATTGTGATTTATTTCCCTGTCTGGTGTTTACTTTATTTTTCTTTCTTGTGCTTTAGAACTTCTTTTTCAGTGGCTATTTTTGTCGCTAAGGGTAGAAAAAATTACGCAAAAGTAGTCGAAGCCTTTCCGCTTATGCAAACACTTATTTAAGCCATAGACCACCGACTGAAAGTACTAGGAGAAACACTATAGAAGTGAGAGTTTCTTCCAGCTCCAACCATATTCTTACCTGTTAATTTTTGTTTTCTTAGTGACTAACGCCTAGATAAACAGCATTAGTGGAACCATAAGCACAGCGCAAAGCCATGCGAAAGCACAAGTAAATGACATTAATTTTAGAAATACTTTTGTTAGAAGAGCCTGAAGAGATGGCCTTCTGTGCTGAAACTTTAAAAGAAGTATGTAACCCTGTTGAAGATTGTCACCACATTTAATGAATACCCTGATCATCTCCACCTTTAGCTGCACTTTCGAGTCCTTTGAAAAAGATGTAAGTGGATTTATTACTGACATGGGTAAGGAAGTAGTTTCAGATTATGAGTTCGTCAAAGTGAATGACCATAAATCTCATTTACTTATGAATGTCTTAGATATGGATGCACTTTGTACTGAAATGACTTCAGATAAAGCTAAGGAGTGGGATAAAGCTAATAACTGCGAAGATACTGTTTATGGCATTGAGCTTGTTGAATAAAAACGTCTATTCCGTCTATTGGGTCCTTTGTTAATTAAATCGATGGGGAGCATACAATCGAAATTCACCTGGAAAGTTATTCAGATTTATTCCAGACGGAATTGCTGATCTTTACGCAAGTAGAAATTCAAAAGTTAAAGCGGCTTGATTTGATCTCTCTGTAAATAAGTACTTTTGTTAGAAGAGCCTGAAGAGATGGCCTTCAATACTGAAACTTTAAGAGAAATATGTAATGGTGAGATTAACTGAAATAAATTAATGTCATTCGGAGCCGAGACGCCCTTTATTCTTCTTGCTCGTCTTCAAGTTAAGCCAGACAAAGTTCAAGAATATTTATTACTTGCAGCTAAAACTGATAAGGCTGTTGAAGATTCAGAACCAGGAATGATTCACCATACTTTTGATCAAGATTCTGAAGATCCTCTTTGTTTTGTTTGGTCCGAAGTTTATAAAAATGACGAGGCTTTCCTTGCTCATTTAGCAAATCCACCTGTAGAAGAATATTTACAAGGTCATGCAGAACTTGGCGATAATTTCACTGTGGAAGTTTATGGAACTGTTGGAGATAAATGTAAAACAGCTATGGAGGAAACTGGATTGCCATTAAAAATCTTTGAAAGCAAGCTTGGCTATAGCAGGGTCTAATTAAATGGAAAGACTATTTATTGTATGTACTTTTGACTGCTCGTTTGAGTACTACGAAGAAACCATAGAAAAGTTTGTAAAAGAATATGGAGATGGAGTTGTTATTGACTATGACTTAAACAAAATCAATGACCATAAATCACATTCTTTCTATAACGTCACAAGTTTAGAAGCTTTTGCAAAAATCCTCGATAATCCTTTCGCTAGAGAATGGGATAAAGCTAACAACTGCAAAGATATTGTTTATAAGCTTGACGGACCTTTATAGATTATTTGTTAATTGTTAAAAATTAGATATAGATATGAACCGCTTCTTACTCCTCGACCTAACCGCTGGCTTTTATCCCCTTTCACAAGATTGTTAACGACTACAAAGATTCATTTACCGCCATTACATTGAATAATTGCTACGACTGCTGAATTATATTTCTGACCTAGCTTTTCCATGCAATAAATTTCCGCTGTGGTTTTAATGGCTACTGGAACTTGAGTTAGAGCTAAAAGCATCAGTGCAAATCCAGTCCCTGGTGCATGAATATTTAATTTAAAACCGCTCATCCATCTTCTCTTAGACATGCATTTCAATCATTTACTCCTTGTTTATAGCTATCCCTACGCGATAGTTAATGCTTGTATTAATTTTTACCTTTATCAAAGTCTAAGTCATGAAAGCAGGATGAATTAACTAAAAAATCGTTTTTCAAGTTAAAAATATTCTGCAAAATAAATTCTCAATGGCCTCTAACTTTTATATCGTTCATCACGAATTCAGAGCTGGTACTTCCTCTAAGTGGTGGGAAACTGCTTATGCAGCAATGGCTCCTGGTGGAGGATGGGATGAGGCTGTAGCAGCCAACAAAGAAAAAGGGTTTTTCAACCATTCAGCTAATGCTGTTACTGCAAATGGTCCTGTCTACTGTATTTGGGAAACAAAAGAAGGGATTTCCATAGAAGAATTCCAGGAATTCATTGATGGTCCTACAGGGCCTGGTTTTGGACTGAGTGCATTAATGAATATCTGCAAGCCAATAGATACATCATTAATGAACGGACAAACTCCATATCCAAGAGTTTTCTCCTAAACCTGTCAAAATAAAAAAGGTTGACAGCCGATTGCCATCGGAACAAGTGGGGCTGACTTAGGTCGGCCCCTTCTTTGTTCCCTATCGAAATAATAGGAAGTTGTACTTGAGTAAAAGCCGAGGTGTTTAAATCACAAGGAATCAAGTAGAACATATTCACCCGAACAGGAGGTTTATGAAGCTAAGAACTCCATTTTCTGTAATCAAAAATGCTTTGAGTGATATTCGAGTAATGCATGATTTTAATTACGAAATTCCTGCAGAAACCAGAGATGAGTTTTGGAAAGAAGAATGTGAGGTCCACCCAACTTCTTCAACATGCAAAGTTTATGACAACTAAAAAAACAAAATTTTAATGGATCCGTTTGATCCTGCTCTTCAAAGTACTGCCGTATCCGGAGTCAGGCCTTTACTGACTTTGGCAATATTTGCTGGATTAGGATCTTTTTTCCTTGGAGCACTTGTTACTGCTATTAGAAGGGGAATGAAAGAAAACGGTTGGTTTAAATTTAACCAAGAGAAAGAGAAGCAAGACTAGGCAATTGCTTCTTATAGTCCCTAATCTAAATAAGTCAATTTGGAGTCGATACAGATATATGGAATTTTTTGATGAGTTTAAAATTATTGGCGGGATCATTCCTAACTTGATTGGCTTAGCAGTTTTTTGCGGGGTGATTATTTATTTCGATCAAACTAGAAAAGCAAAAGTCAGACGAGGAGAAAAAGTCCCCCCTCATCAATAAAAAAGATTCTTTTTGCTAAATCAGAAATAATTGGTGGCATTGTTCCAAATCTGATTGCTTTTAGCTTGTTTCTTGGAGAAATTGGATATTTTACTTTGACTGAGAAAATGGCTGAGATGTTTGGTATTAGAAAACGGCCCAAATCAGATTAGTCCTCCACCGTTTGACCGCCGATTCCTATCGGAACCAGAGGGCTGACTTAGTTCAGTCCTTTTTATGTGAGAAGGAAACTGATCGAGGATTCCTAGATTCTTTTGTAAAGATCATGTGCCAAAGATTTCTAATAACACTACCCTCAGCGTATACTCATGACGAATTAAGTGACCTCAACGCTAGATAGGCCGTTTATCTATTCAGAAATTGTCACCCATACTACTTTGGAACTAATGACCAAGTTGACCGAATATCCATCTCAAGCGAAGCAAGAAGCACTTATAGAAGCTCAGAGAAGTAACGAAGAAGTTCGTGTGCTTAGGAAATCTCATTCATAACAAGCGATTAAACAAGAAAATATACGTAAATGGATTCATGTAATAGCTATTTAATAGTTATGGCTGGAATTGGAAAAAGATTGCTGATATTTATGGGGTAAGTCCAATTACTGCTAGGCGGTGGTCTATGGCATAAAAAAGAGGGCTTAATTGCCCCCTCAATAATCGACTGTCAACCGAGCTTTTATTTTACAATTAACAGTCATCCCCAAGACTTAAGGGATTACAGCAACCCAAGAGAAAGCAAGTCCTATTCCTATCCAAATCCCTGCAAATAAATTGCGACCATTCAATCCAAATTTATCAATAACTGATTGAATGGATTGTGTGACCAGTAAAAGTAAGAATAGTTGCGCAAGAAGAAGGCCTAAAAAGTAACCAATCAGCGGTGTAGGTTCTGCACCAACGATGGTGCTTCCAAGTAAGTAGCCATGCAATGAAAACATTGGCAAAAGCCATTTAGTGCTCACAAGATTCAGAACAATTAAGCCCTCTACAGCCAAAGTTAGAGAAACAAGTGCTTCTGCCCAAGGAGCTACTAAATCAGGCAAGGGCTGTAGTTGTACTAGTGCACTTCCTCCTAATCCAACAGCTAAAAGTGGGAGAATCCATTTTATGGATCTCTTTAATCCCACCAGTGCGATTCCTAACATAAAAAGTAAATGATCAGGTCCAAGTAATGGATGACCGATACCACTAAGGAGAGCTTGCCATGCTGAAAGATCAGTACTCTCTCCCATTCCAAAAGGATGATGAGCTAAAGCCGTGTTAGATAAAAAGGTAAGTAATAAAAATAATGGAGTTAAAACTGCAAGAGAATACTTGTGCACCAAAAAGTGAAACCTCATAGGTCGATCCTCGTCGAATAGTAAATAAGGCGGGCATTCTGACTGGTATCGAAGAAGATCGATACATCACAGTTGCGGGACAGCAGCGGATTCGCACCACTTTTCCCCATTACTTCAAATAGCTGATCACTATTCGAACCTCAGAAATAATTTAACCCTCGAGTGCCAAACATTATTAGAACGTAATAGCACCGTTACACCTAAGTCCGTTAAATCCCATTAGATCCCTTTATTTCAGGTAGCTCTTGGACGCAGTATGGACGCAAAGAAAAATAGGCATTAAAAAAGACAGGCTGGGAAACCTGTCTATGACTGATCGGGGCGACAGGATTCGAACCTGGGACCTAGTGCTCCCAAAGCACCAACTTTCCATAATGAGACAAGCTTGTAATAATGATAGTCAGGCTATGACTTAATAGTCAAGATAGTAGTAACTATAACGAGTCTCAGGGTTGACTTATTACTGGCCAAAGGTGACCGTAGAGTACCAATTGATCGCTCAAGGATCGCTCGCCTTAGGCCCTTGCTTCGACAAAAATAGATTATCAAATCTCATATCAGCCAAATCCTGTCATTTCAGTAAATAATAATTTGTTCTCTATTGATTCAGAAAAGCCTAAAAGCACTTCATGTCTAGTTTCTGCTCCATTATTTAATTGATTAGACCAATACAATAAACCAGATAAATCTGCCACTCTTCCTAAAACATTTTGATATAGATTATTAACATACACTTCTGTACTAACATTCGTTCCATACTTAGTAGCAAACTCAGGAGACTTTAGAAAAGACATAGCAACCGCTCTCTCATCATCTTCACCAGAACTATATTTCCCAATCCAATACTTAAGGCCATCTGAATCTGGGAACCGCGCAAAGGCTGCGTTGTACAGACGAAACATCTTCCCTGAATCAGTATTTAATCCTGTAATCTGATCAAAAACCCCTATAATATCGTCTAGGACACTAGTTGTTTTATCTACAAATTTGAGCTTATCAATACCTGTAATCTCATCATACCTAGAATCTACTTTAATTTCATACCTTCCATTACCTCGATTATAAAATTTATATTCATCGAAATTATTTGAAAAAGTTAAACTATTTGAATCATCAAAGCTTACATTTGAGCTTAAAATAGTAAAATTCTTTGAATGAACTCTATTTAATTTTTCAGAATCATTATATACGTTAAAACTTAGATCTTTTACGACTTCATCGTTAGAGGAATTAATATAAATTTCAGTTTCGTATTTGTCACCAGAGTAGAATCTCAAGGTACCCGAAGATCTTCTAAAATCTTTTGAATCAAATTTCTCTCCCTTAATATCCCAATATAATTTACTAGTACTCCAATCAGTTTTTGGCAACCCATTCGGCTCTATAATAACTTTAAAGTATTCTCCATAATTAATAGAATCTGATATATTAATATTAAGATCTATATCCCAATCTTCTAATTGGAAAGAAGTTTGGGCAAGCAGTTCAGCTTCAAGACGTTTTGAATTTGGATATAGTTTGAAATATGCTAATTCATTACCCTCATTATAATTATCATCCTGTTTAGTATATATATTTATAGAAGCCTCACCATTTTCATCAGTAATAATTGAGCTCCTTCTATAAGAATATGAAATGTCGCTACTATCTATTTCAGAACCTGTTATCTCCCAGTAAAGGTAAGAAGACATTTTAACAGGATATGTTTTTACTTTAATATTAATTAACTCGGACTCAACATAAGAAGGTTTATTAGTAATGATTTCATAATCATATTGTAGTGGTTGTCCTATAGAAGTATCAATCAAATAAGGCCATACTGTTTCACCAACCTGCTCAGTATTTTTAGCATCCTTGAAAAGCTTTATACGAAGCAATTCATTCCCTTCAGTAGTTAAATCATTGGCAATAACATGGGAGAAAGTAAACGTTCCATCAGCACCAACTTTCCCGTATCCATCTAATAAACCAGGAGTGAAATCAGTAGAGTGAATGCCAACTCCTGAAAGATTCCAATATAGGATTGTACCCTCAGCTAAGTTTGTAGTTTCAACGGTTGTCGTAAGAGTTTCACCTTCATCAAGATTCAAAGAAGAAGCCGAAATTTTATAGGTTGGAGGTAATGATGTAGAGGTGTCTAAAATAGTAATTAAATCAGATTTAGCAATCTGATTTTCTCGACTTGGATCATTAAAAAGAAAAATATTGAATGTTTCCGTTCCTTCCGTCGCCAAGTCATTAGCAAATTTATGAGATAAAATTATTTGATTATTAACAACACTATCTGATCCAAGCAACTCACCTAAAGAGAGATCAGAATCTTGAATATTTTCCCCTAAAATAGACCAATAAAGAATAGTTCCATCAGGTACATTAAAAGTACTGATATTTGTTGTGAATGAACTACCTTCATCAGATTCTAATGTAGACGTCGATATTGAATAAGGCTTCCTTGTTAGTGGAGGAGAATTATACCAATCATCAGTGAGAGGATTTGCGAAACCAACTACACCACTAGTCAATTTTGCTGCAATATCATCACTATGTGTAGTTCCTGAACCCCATGTAATTACTGACCCATCATTTTTTAAAGCTGCAAAAGAAAGTCCTGAAGCATAGATCTCAATGACATCGCTCTGAAGTAGATGTGTTGGACTTGTACCCCCAAAGTCTATATAGGGTAAATTCGGACCACCTCCCCAAGTAACTACTGATCCATCATTTTTTAACGCAGCAAAAGCACAATTATTTGGAACAATACTAACAACATCCTTAGTTAAGGAAGAAAAGACTGAAGAGCTATCTCCCCCAGAATCACTCTTGCCCCAAGTAACAACTGATCCATCATTTTTTAACGCAGCAAAAGCATATTCAGTTGCATAAATCGTCTTAACCCCACTAGCAAGTAAATTAGCTACTGAACTACTATCTCCTCCTGCATTTTTACTACCCCATGTAATTACTGAACCATCATCTTTTAATGCCGCAAAAGCATCTCTAGACGTAAAAATATCACTAACTGCCTCTTGTAGTAGATGTTTAACATCGCCAAATAAGATTAAATCCTCATGAAAAGTTACTCCATCAATTGGATAAGGAGTATCAAACTCAGAACCGGAAAGAGGTTCTATATCAATACATCCCCAAACGACTACTGAACCATCATTTTTTAATGCAGCAAATGCTTGCCCTGATGTGAAAATTTTACTAACGCCTGTACTTATTAATGAGCTAACAGAAGAACTATCACCACCATGAGTATCTCTGCCCCAGGTAACGACTGAGCCGTCATCTTTCAGCGCAGCGAATGCTTTATAGGTCGAATAAATAGATTGAACATTACTTTTTAAAAAATTAGCTACTGAACTAATGTCTCCACCGTTTCCCTCCTCCCCCCCTGGATGAGTCCAAGCCACGACCGATCCATCATCCTTAACTGCAGCAAATGATGAAACAGTTGAATAAACATCTCGAACACTATTATCTAGTTGAGATCCAACAGTGTCTGTATAGTTTCCCCAACTGATAACGACAGAGCCATCATCCTTTAATGCTGTGAAACCATTTCCAGAAGAAAAAATCTTTATAACACCACTATTAAGTTTTGGCTCATAAGCACTCCAACCCTCTCCACCTTTGCCCCACGTAACGACTGAACCATCATTTTTCAAAGCAGCAAATGCTTTGTCACTTGAAAAGAGCTGAATTACTCCATTATTAATCTGATCACTAACAGAACTACTATCTCCACCATGTGCGCTACTTCCCCAAGTAACGACTGAACCATCATTCTTTAAAGCGGCAAAAGCCTGATTATTTCTAAATTCACTATGTGATTTTCCACTAAAAGCAAGGATATTTTTTTCTACACTATGGCTTGTCATTGTTAACTAATAGAAATCAAGAAAAAACAAAGCATATTAATCTTTCAATATTACTATTTTGTATAGAAGACTATAAACGAACAAAGGTATCCCTTTAAACCCAAGGGTAATAAATGAGCAAATGAGATGGCTAAGCAGAAAAAAGCAATTAATACTTTTATGGGCTACTGATGAACGATTTCTTGCTATTAGCCCTTATTAAATAAAGAAGATTGACAGCCGATTGCAATCAAAGCAAGTGAAACTGACTTATTTCAGTACTGATTAATTTAATGCCTCATTGAACTAGATCAACTATTAAAAAGCTAAAAGGTCTCTATGACAGAAGAAAATTATGCCAAAGCCACCCAAAGATACCCATAGGATCGCTCACTGATCGCTCAGTCTAATTTCCCATTAAAAAAGCAAGGGCTGGGAACCCTTGCTATTACTGATCGGGGCGACAGGATTCGAACCTGCGACCTAGTGCTCCCAAAGCACCCGCGCTACCAAGCTGCGCCACGCCCCGCAACTATTTAATCTTAAGGCTTCAAAGGTGCTTAATTACGAGGATTAAAAAAATATTTCCAAATCAACCCCTTCGAAAAACCATTATTTATATTCTTGGTATTGTAAAAACATGCAGCTAGAACAACCAGAAAAAAATCAATATCAAATAAAAAGCAGCCTAAAACAATATGAACTCGTGGGAATTCCTCCTAATAGCTAGGATTGAATTCATTCACAGTGAACCCATTGGCCCCTCATTTAGATCACCCTTTTTTAATATTGACTTGGCACTTACTTGTTGGTTACCTTCTTACTGTTAGTTGTGACTGGAACTGGATTCCTTTGACTAAAGAGGAAAAAAAGAGAGGTCCATCTCTAGATCAAGTTAGAGGTAGAATATTTGGCTGAAAAGTCAAAATATGATAGACATTTATTCGAAATCTAAATGTATTAAATCATGAGGAATTTAATACACTTTTTTTAGATTTGCCTTGCAAATAAAGAGACTACGAAAGACAAAAAAGGAATAAAATATTCGAAAATAGTTTTCATTAATTACTACGAAAAAATTTCAATGATTTTGTCAAAAATCAAAGTTAAATCAACTGGACTTCAATGAGTTGGGATTAATGAAACTCAAAATCCAAACATAAATTTTTATGGTATCTATAACAAAACCAATAAGAAAAAAAAAAGCTAGTGAAACACATATTTTTAAATGTTACGAATACTAGAGGTAGAGCAATTAAAACCTTTACTTAAATTTTTCTATAAATGGGTTAGCTAATTAAAAGCAGTTTTTTTAATTGATTTTAAACTGACTAATTTTTAAAGACTTCTTATTTAAAAATTTAATAGATTCTTTTAAACACATTTAAAATATTAGTCATAGTTCACTCCTTTTTTATTCACGGAAAGGATAAAAATCTTTCATAATTTGAATATATATACTTAGGCCGGTCAGTGAAACTGATACCAAATTTTGCGGAGTTACTGCATGAGGTAAAGCTGCCTGCGGCTGAAAAATGCTTTTCTATTGAAGAAGGCGATGAAAAGTACATCGAGCAATGGATAAAGGATGGAGAAATAACATGTGAATTGGAAAAACTCTTCAATTGGATAAACCTAGAATACAAATTAAAGAGAACAGATCTAAATGATGAGGAAAGACAACTTGCTGAAGAAGTAAAAAAGAGATTCCCTGTAGACCAATGGCGTGTTATTAAAATTTTTAGTGATCATCAAAAGAAATATCGTTACTACAAAAAGGCAATTGAAGATGTAAAAAGACGAACAACACCTCGAATGAACGAACAAGCAATTATGACCATTTTCAGCCCTGGCTGGGGTATAAATACCTAGCGTGGTATAATTACCTATAAGTCGTAATGGATTCTAATCTCATGATCAAAGACTACCCTTTGCTTCCTTTCCTTATTTTTGCAGGAGCATTAGTCAGCACAGCAACAATTGGTTTGCCTGTATTTGCCGGATAGATAAAAAACACCACAAATTAAATTGGCTAACCTTTAACTTAAAGAAATAAAGTTAAAACAAATAAGTATTTGCGGGTATATTTTGAAATTAATAAGAATATATTTTAATAAAGCCCTTTTATTCAGTATTAAAATTATTTTTCTAAAATTGCAGACCAATAATTAAAAAGAAAATAAGAAGAGTATAAAAACATTCCGAGGTAAACCCAGTTAAGCCATGCTGGACGCTTATTACCGGTAGTCATCAACTCTATCAATATATTATCAATATATTATACTTATACATATGAGGTTTGACTGAAGGATTCTAAAGCTTTACGTTAATTCTAAAAGTTCAAAACCAAAAGTAATTACATAAGGGGAGGTATTTATGAAAAAACGATATAAGTTTCTCCAAAAGCATATGAATGAATTCATCACAACTTTCAATAGTTTAAGAGGAAACATATGGTCATTAAACTTTCCAGTTTTTCTTTTTGATAGAGATTGGTTTAGGCTCAAAAAAGTCACCCTTTATGATTTAGCCAAAGAACTTAAGCCGGACAACTCTCAAGAGGCCCCTGAATTAATTCAATATCAACAATTACTCAAAGATGGTCACGAACATTTGCTTGCAATTCAAGAATGTTGGAACGAATTTGGAATAGAAGATTTTCACAGATCCCTTAGAAACTCGTCTGAATGGAAATCAAAAGGAAACAATGGATGGACATTCAAAAAATACGCTGAACTTCTAACTGGATATAGAAATATTATTGAAAACAAAGAAATTCGTATACCAATAATTATTTTAGGCAGGAACCCAAATGAAGATCATCAACTTGAATGGATAAGCGAAGAATTCATTTCTGAACTAACATTCGCGGATTAAAAAATATAAATCAGCTCTATAAAAGATCGATCAAGCAATAGTTAAATCATCCGATCTAGTACCCCACTCGGTATCTTCTAAAAGATCAGAGTAGCAAGAGGCATTTACTAGGTTATATTTTTGAAATTTCCAATCTGAATCTTCGAGATAATCTGAGTACTCAAATGTTTTGGCAAGAAGAGAGAATTCCTTACTAAAAGGGCACATAGAGATTATGTATTTTTTCAATCATTCACACTACTAAGGATAAAAGCAACTAAATATAATAATTCCTAAAGATTTAGATAGAAAAAATAAAGTAGCAAAATAAGAAATGACATCCATTTAGATAAAAACCTGTCATAGAATATTAAAACGAGAAAAGGCTTAGTAAAAACGAATGGGTTACATCAAAAAGGAAAAGGAAGGAGAATTTGATTTCGACAAGCTCCCAGAAGGGATTTATTTCTTTTCAGGTCAAGAGGGATTTGTGAAAATCGAAGTAAATAAAGATGGACATCAGTCTTGGGATCTACAAAATTGGTTTGCCTCTTTAGATCCAGACAAAGATGAGGCGCAACATCAAAAAACAATTGAAGACATCAAAAAAAGATTAAATGCAGATACTGGAATAATTAATCCTTCTAAAAAACAAGAGAAAAGAAATTTTTTAAACATTTTTAGCCAATAAGCAAAATCTAAACCTATTCAAAAAATATAATTACTCGATTTACTGCGAATCCAATTAGAAAATATCTTAACAACGTACACCAAGCATATAAATATACACATTCATAATCTGTCTTTGAGACTTCCTCTCCTTTATGTATTAATAAAAGATTAAATCTATAATTTGAATTATTTTTAATAATAAGAGCGGCACATAATACTAATGATAGAAATACATTACTATTCAAAAAGAAAATGAAAGCAATAAAAAAAGAAATATTTGAAATCAAGTCAATTGAGGGAATTAATATAGCAGGCAAAACAAACAGATTAGAGAATATATATACAACTCTGCTATGTTTTAGCCAAGAGGACATGTTCTAAAATATATATATTTATATTTAGCAAACAATTAAGGTTATGGCAATTTTTAAGTCAAAATTGATTAAAAGAGAAATCAAAAGCCTATAAATAATCTAACCTATTAAGAAAAGGCTGAAGATCATATTCGGAAATAAAAGGTATGAACAGAAATATAAGTTAATTATCTAGTACGTCTTTATATATTTTTTTTTCATATATCTAGAAAAGCCATCAAAGAAGTTAAGATTAAAGAGAAATACCTAAAAGAATGAGAATATTTTTGCTTCTTTCTTTAATCATTTTAACGATTTTTTTGGTTTTCAAAAAAGTTTTTTATTCGGCAAAAAGAAATCTTTTCAAGGATCAAGCTGAATGGTTTAGCAAAGATATAAAAATAAAATACAGTAAATCGAAAGAAAATTCGACATCAGACAAACATGATAACTATCTAAAAATAATTGCTGACGAATCAAAATTCTATCTAGAAGAGCAATCAAATCAAGATTAGGAGTACAACCAATTAAATAACCTATAAAAAAATAGAAAGTCTTAAATTAATTAAAAATGTACTATCAATTATTATTCATTAATAATATTTATTTCCTTTTAATAAAGGACATTTTACTTGATATGACGATAAATAATCCAATTTTTATTTTTGCCCTAATAACAGTTATTTGGTTCATTCCAGGAATTTTAGTTAGAAGGATTAATGAATTAAAACAGATAAAGAAATCAAAAAAGAGACAAGCTGATGCTATTAATAAGCTATATCCCAATTCCAAAGATTCCTCTAATTAACAAAAAATATAGGATTTATTAAGTTTATACTATATATAAACTTATTCTTAGATTATTAGATCTTTTTATAAGTCACTTTTGTTAATTATAAATTAAAGCCAAGTCATCAAATAAATATCTTTTAATATTAGAAGTATTATTTTGATATAATGAGTTAATATTAGAAAAAAAAGAGAACCATTGATGATTATAAGGAAGCTAGGACAATATGGTGGCTACTTACTTAGTGGAATATTAATTGCATGGCTAATAAATCCAATAGCAGCGCTAGGTTTTCTTGAGATCTTTTTTAAAATGACGTTATTAATATCAATTCCCATCTCAGGAGCTTATTTTTTAGATAAGATTATACTATTAAAGTATCAAAAAGTATGGAATATAATTCTACCTCCGTGGATAATATTAAGTATCTATTTTAGTTTTAGGCTAGTTAAATTACTAGAAAGCCTTATTAATTAAATAATTTTATCATTTATTAGAATTATTGAGGAATTATGTTTTATAAATCGATACTTAATTTATTTGGCGATTATAGATTTCTTCTAATTTAATGAGCCACATTACCCCAAAAAAAGTTTTCCATAAAATCCTTAGCATTTCTAGAAGTTAAAATATCAGACCTTGTAGAAAGAATTCGTGCTTTATGGATAATGATTAATAGAGTAAAAAATTTGAACAACATGGTGCTTCCTTTTCTTACTGCAATATTTTTCCCTGATTATGGTTATCAGGGTATTCCTTGGGACTTGTACTTACTTCATTTTTTCTTCTTTGCAATTGTAATTCCATTTCATGTAATTATTTTTGCTGCCCGTAGTGCTCAGATCGTCAAGCCAAACGGAGTTAAGGACTGGCTTAAGTGGGAATCCAAGGCAACTAAAGACGACTTAGATTCAATGTTTCCAAACGATTTCCCTACCGCTTAACTCTCTAAAAAGCCTTTTAAAAATGTCCGAATTTATCAAGGTGCTACAACTTCATTAAATTTGGGCAATTTTAGGTTTATATAGATACCTGCATCTAAAAAAAAATGCTTCATTTGCCATTCTTAACCTTTGCTTTAGGAGGGGGAAGCCTCTCAGCAACAATTGTCGGCGTTGGATCCCTTGTTCTCTTTGCACTAGTTGGTGTAATTGCTGGGCCAAATCTTTCTAAATTTGATTCTGAAGCTTAGGAAGATAGCCATTAGTCAAAAGTCTTTTAGCTAAACTTCCTAATATAGAAAATATTTCTAGATTTTAAAAATCTATTTATTGAATCAAATTATTTAACCAAAACCTTTTTCCACCAGAGTTTTTAACCTTGGTGGAATTTTTATTTAAATTTGAAAAAAACAAATACTTCAAAATTCATTACAAAAATCACTGAAAATCTAGATTAAAATGAATATTGCAGAGATATTCAAAAAGAGCGCTATAGATTAGTAAAACTTATAGCTTGTATGATCATCCACTATAAGGCTTGATTAGTTGCAGCTTTGGCTTATAAATTCTTATGAAATAAATTTTACAAAGTTTAGTCAAATGGAAATGAATCCTTATAAACCTTTGATACAAGCTTTAAAAAAAATCTACAAAAACTTTAAGTAAAAGGTCAGGAAAGTTTAAAGCGCTGTTAATGAGCCGATTTAAACTCCCCACCTCTTCCTCCAGCTTCTGATGCTTGTCCTATTCGAGAAAATAAATTCAAGCTTTCATCATTTAAATTAATCACTTCAACCTCAGACCCCCCTAGTTTTATTCTTCTGATTACTTGGTCTAGAACCGTTACGCCGCTTTGATCCCAAATATGAGCTTCGGCCATATCTATTGTGATTTTTTTAGGATGTTCATGCAGTTCAAACCCTTGTCTAAAGTAAATGCTACTAACAAAAAATAATTGGCCTGAAACTTTATAAATCCTGTGGTCTTTCCCATTCAAAGAAGACTCAACCTTAATAACTTTTGCGACCTTTCTACTAAATAATATTGCTGCAAGTCCAACACCAGAAAGAAGACCAAGAGCTAAATTATGTGTAATAACAGTTACGAATACAGTCAAAATCATAACTGAGCTATCGCTTCGAGGAATTCGGCGAATATCTTTAATTGAGACCCAACTAGCAGTATTTATAGCAATCATTATCATAACTCCAACCAATGTTGCCATTGGTATTTGATTTACCCAATCCTTAGCCGCAAGAATCATTGCTATTAAACAAACACCAGAGCTTAATGTTGAAAGACGAGTTCTTCCCCCATAACCAACATTCATAACCGATTGTCCAACCAAAGCGCATCCAGCCATACCTCCAAAAAGCGAACTAACAATATTTCCTATACCTTGCCCTCGAGCCTCAACATTTTTATTTGTACTTTTATCAGTCATATCATCAAGAATATCTTGAGTGAGAAATGTCTCCATAAGACCAACCAAAGAAATTGCTAGTGCTGTTGGAAGTATCAAACCAAGTGTTTCGAAATTAAATGGAACTTTTGGAATACCAAAGCTAGGTAATCCATTTGGGAGAATCCCTAAATTCGATACAGATGGAACATTTAATTTAAATACAATTGAAATCGCTGTACAAATAAAAATCGCGACCAATGCTGATGGCAAAAGCTTGGTAAATTTTGGTAGCAAATAGATAATTAACAACGTAAGTATGGTCAATCCCCAAACAGCAGGTAGCTGGACCGCAGTAACAACTTTCTCAGAATGAGCTATGTCAATCCCCAAATGAGGCAATTGAGCAAGGAAGATCAATATTGCTAAACCATTTACAAAGCCATCCATAACAGGTTGAGGTACAAATCTCATCTGATGAGCAAGTCTTAAATACCCCCAAGCAATCTGAAGAACTCCCGTAAGCAATCCAGCAGCCAAAAGATATTGAAGACCAAGGCCAGGGCTAATATTTTCACCCTGTTGAACAATCCCAGTCATCAAAAGAGCAGTTGAACCAGTTACTGAGGTAATCATGGCCATTCTGCCCCCAAAAATTGCAAGGGTGACAGAAAGCAAAAAAGCACCAAACAGCCCAACTCTTGGATCAACGCCTGCGATACCAGAAAAAGCTATCGCCTCTGGGATCATTGCGAATGCAACCACAAGACCAGCAATAACATCGCGGGAAGGAGAGATAATTCTTTCCTTTGCCAATAAATTTTTCAATTTCAAAACTACGCTTCTACCATCCTGCCTTATTAGACATGCCAATTCATATTAGTAAGAAGATCTTCTTACTAATATGAATAAATGAATGATTAATCAGACTCCTCTTTCCTTTCAATAAATGAATCCATCAATTTTTTATATTCATTCTCTCTTGAGCTTTTTGCAAAGCCGACAATAAACACGATAGATGAAACGACTATCAATGCAAGTATTGTTGGACTTAGACCCATTTCACTAGCAGTTAAAGCAAAGAATAAATGAGTTAGCATTAAATGCAAAGATAATTTTAAAAAGACTAAGTTGAATAGGACAATCTTGAAAGATTTTTAGACAGAAGTTTATTTTTTACATAAATTAAAACCAATAATAGGAAAATAATTAAATCTATTTTTCTTTTATTAAACGAACAAACTCTTCAGTAGTTAAGGCAGGTTTATACTCCCAAGTCATTCCAAATTTATCTCTCCAGGATCCAAAAACCTTAAATAAAATTGATGCACTTGAAGCTCTGCAAATGATCACACCTGTTCCATCTTGTGGCGTGTGTGCCCAAGTAATTCTCTCATAGCCATCAATAAGATCCTCAGATTTTCCACTTTCAACATAATCTACAAATGCTTCCGATGAATAATTTTGATCCTCAGAAGATTCGAATTTCCAAGTAACTATATACAGCTGCATTGTTTTTTTTTGTAGAGATTTTATTCTATCTGAAAATTATTTTTTATCCCTGAAACCTGGCTCAAACTGCCTTCGTGCTGCCTGTGTTCTGAGTATTAACTGCCTTCCAGAACTAGAAAGAGTAAACCTCAAAGCTTTTCCAGACTTAAACATTGCCTCTCCAATTGCCCTCGTTCTTGATAATTCAATTTGGTAGGCCCTAGTAACGGCTCTCTCTGCATCAACATTTGCCAACTTTGCCTGTTGGGCCAAACGTTTAGTTTTTGATTTCGGAATTACTGAGAGTTCGCTTTCAGGTTCTGCCCACCTCCATAACCAATTAGAATTGGATTTTGTAATCGAAGAAGATTTCTTAACCATACCCCCATTCCCATAAAACGAAGAGTCATTTGATGACTCATAAAGACCTTAACCGCTATAGGCAAGAAAAAAGGATTAAAAATGCAAAAAAAAATGAAAGTTAAAAAAGTGCTTGATAATCAAAAACTAAAAAACTACTTTTTTAAAAAATGAAAATATCGTCTACCTACGATCATAAGAACAATTGTTGAAATCTAAAAAATAAAGTTCTTAAAAATTTAAAAAGATAGCTATGTAAATAAAATTATTGTCCTTTTTTCCTAATCAAAATTTAAAGGGTAACTCCATTAAAGCCCAAAAATACAAAGATAAGTTAATTGCAATTGCAGCTCCTACTGTAAGTTTTTTCATACAAGGAAAAATTACTATATTTACAATTCAGCAACAAACTTTAATTTGAGAAAGTATTTATATTCTCATCAACACATTAGTCCTATATCTTTATAGGTTTTCAGGTAGAAAAAGTAGTCCTGACCTGCAATCATCAAGAAGTTCTCTGATTTTAACTAATTTTGAATCAAGTACTTGGTTAGCCTTTACAGAGATCCAAATAGGTTCTATCAATTCATTTTCTGGTCCAAGTCTTACGCGAGCTCCAAACCAATTTGCATGTGAAGGTATTGATGCTCTGCATTGTGTCTCATTAATAGTTAAATCAACCTTTCTCTCTATAAGCCAATCATCAACAAAAATCAAATTAGTAAACTTATTCAACCCAGCATTAACTGAATTAGTAAGACACGAAATCAAGAGGGCCCAAAAAAAATAGTTCTTCAAAAACTCAGAAGTGCTTATCACTTCAGTTTATCTAGAAATAGTCTTAAAAAAAATGGGTCGCCTGAGATTCGAACTCAGGACCAGCCGGTTAAAAGCCGGATGCTCTACCACTGAGCTAGCGACCCCTTTCAGACCAATCTAATAGTCCAATATGAAAAATATCATGTTGGCGAAGCATTAATGACTTTAATGTTCCTTTTTGAGGACTATAAAACAATAAAAAGATATTTTTTTTCCTTCCTCATTGATTTTTAAGATATTTCTGAAGTCTTAATAAATAGTTGAGGGACATGAGAATATTATTTAATTAAGCTTCTAAAAAGAAAAACACGACAGCTTGAAAGAATATCCATCGGTAACGGTAATAGGCGCTGGTCTAGCAGGATCAGAGGCAGCATGGCAAATAGCAAGCGCAGGAATAAAAGTAACCCTCTTCGAAATGCGCCCAAAGAAGAAATCCCTAGCTCACCACACATCAGAATTTGCAGAATTAGTTTGCAGTAACAGTTTTGGAGCGCTTAGTAGTGATAGAGCAGCAGGGCTTTTACAAGAAGAGTTAAGAACATTACAGTCCATTGTTATTAACAATGCTGATAAATACTCTGTCCCTGCAGGAGGGGCACTTGCAGTCGATAGAAGTCAATTCAGTCTGTCCATCACAAATGAAGTATCTTCTCATCCCCTAATAACAATCATTAGAGATGAGTGTCCTTGTCTACCGAAGGCTCACCAGATAACAATTTTAGCCACAGGTCCTTTAACAAGCGAGTTGCTTGCGAAAGACATCAAAGAATTTACAGGTGAAAAAGAATGTCATTTTTTTGATGCCGCTAGTCCAATAATTACTGGGGAAAGTATTGATTTTTTAACAGCATTTCGGGCAAGTAGATACGACAAAGGCGATGCTGATTACGTTAATTGTCCGATGAATGAAGACTCATATATAAAATTTCACTCTGAATTAATCAAAGCTGAACAAGCTGAATTAAAAGATTTTGAAAAAGAGTCTGCTAATTTTTTTGAAGGTTGCCTTCCCATAGAACAACTTGCAAAAAGGGGAATAGAGACTATGCGTTATGGGCCATTAAAGCCAATAGGAATTTGGGATCCTAGATGGGGTGATGTGAATGACAAAAGTATTCGTAGGCTTAAAAGAGCCCATGCGGTCGTTCAATTAAGACAAGAAGACAAGGCTGGTAAATTATGGAATCTCGTTGGATTTCAAACAAATTTAAAATGGGGAGAACAAAAACGTATATTCAGGATGATTCCAGGCTTATCAAAAGCAGAGTTTATTCGTTTTGGTGTTATGCATAGAAATACTTTCATTGAATCTCCAAAACTCATAGAACCAACGCTCCAGTTCACAAATAGAAAAACGTTGTTTGCTGCTGGACAACTTACTGGCACAGAAGGTTATGCTGCTGCTGTTGCGGGAGGTTGGTTGGCAGGAACCAATGCCGCATTGTTAGCCAAGGGATTAGATACAATTACTTTGCCATCGTCTACAATGATTGGAGCATTGACAAATTTTGTAAGTAATAGTCAAGCAAGTTTACGAGTTAAAAATAAAAAGAACTTTCAACCAATGCCAGCCAATTTCGGAATACTACCTGAACTCGATATTAGAGTTCACAACAAACGTGAAAGATATAAAGAATATCGAGATAGAGCCTTGAGACAAATAAAGAAGCTTCGGGAAACTTTATTGGATAAAAGCTCTTCTCCTACGAACATTTAATTTTTTTCGCACATTATGACTCAATTATCAAATAAAACAAAAGATTCTTGTAATTGGGATTCGATAGTTATTGGTTCCGGTCTGGGTGGTTTAGTAACTGCAAGTCAACTAGCAAGCAAAGGTGCAAAAGTGCTTGTGCTGGAACAGTATAAGATTCCTGGTGGAAGTGGTGGATCATTTAAAAGAAAAGGATTTACTTTTGATGTTGGAGCATCAATGATCTTTGGGTTTGGTAATAAGGGATACACAAATTTACTAACGCGAGCTCTTAAAGATGTTGGTCAAAAATGTGAAACGATCCCTGACCCAACACAATTGGCATATCATCTACCCAATCAATTAGAAATTTCAGTTGATAGAGATTATCAAAAATTTATTACCAAGCTAATAAATTTATTTCCCCATGAAGAGAAAGGAATAAAACATTTTTACGAAACATGTTGGGATGTATTTAATTGTCTAGATTCAATGCCTTTACTTTCAATAGAGGATCCTGCATATCTTATGAAAGTTTTTTTTAAATCACCTTTATCTTGTCTTGGATTGGCTAGGTGGTTGCCAGTAAATGCAGGTGATGTTGCCATGCGATATATTAAAGATCCTGATCTTTTAAGATTTATAGATATTGAATGTTTCTGCTGGTCAGTTATGCCTGCCAACTTGACTCCTATGATAAATGCAGGAATGGTCTTTTCTGATAGGCATTATGGAGGTATTAACTATCCCAAAGGAGGTGTAGGAGTTATTGCAGAAAAGTTAGTGAAGGGAATTAAAAATCTGGGGGGGGAAATCAGATATAAATCCAGAGTAAAAAAAATAATTTTTGAGAAAGGAAATGCCATAGGTGTTTCCCTTGAAAATGATGAAGAAATTTTCAGTAAAACAGTGGTCTCTAATGCTACAAGATGGGATACTTTTGGTGGTCAGGGGATTAAGAGTCCACTTGTAGCAACAGAGAACAAACCAACTTCTGAGAAAAAATGGGAAAACAGATACATCCCCTCCCCCTCATTCTTATCTCTACATTTAGGAGTAAATGTAGACTCTATACCTGCTAACACACATTGCCATCATCTACTTCTCGATAAATGGGAAGAAATGGACAAAGAACAGGGAGTTACTTTCGTATCAATACCAACTCTCTTAGATCCCACATTGGCACCTTCAGGTAGCCATATTGTTCATGCTTTTACTCCTTCTTCAATAGATAACTGGGATGGATTAAGCAATAAAGAATATCTTGCAAAGAAAAAAGAAGATGGGGACAAACTTATTTCAAAGTTAGAGCGATTATTTCCTAACCTAAGTCAAAATATTCTTCACAAAGAGATAGGAAGTCCAAGAACACATAAAAGATTCCTTGCAAGAAACAAAGGAAGTTATGGACCAATTCCATCAATGAGATTACCAGGCCTTCTCCCTATGCCATTCAACACTACTAAGATTAATGGACTTTATTGTGTTGGAGATTCGTGCTTCCCTGGTCAAGGTTTAAATGCCGTGGCTTTCAGTGGATATGCATGTGCTCACAAGATCGGCACAAAGCTTGGTATGAACAAATGGGAGCTACCAGAATAATTACAAAGATAATTCTAGAAATTATGTCGGCAAATTATCAAGACTAAACCTATAGCCATGCTGGCGAACAGTTGTAATTCCTCCGCCATCACCTAGACCTGCTTGTTCCAGTTTTCTTCTAAGCGTCAAAACCTGCGTATCAACTGAGCGAGGACCACCGCTAAACGGTGGCCAAGCCATTCGAAGCAGCTCATGACGGCTTCTTACCATGCCAGGCGGCATCAACAAGGCACACAACAAAGCAAATTCCCTTGGACTTAGTTCTACAGGTTTCTCGCGCAAGGTGACCTGTCTGAGAAGAAGATGAACCTCAAGAGGACCAACGGCGACACGTTCTTGTAAACCAATTCTTCCTCTCTTAAGTAAAGTCCTGCACCTTGCAGCTAGTTCTTCCAAGCCAAAAGGTTTCCTTAAAACATCATCAGCGCCATCATCTAAAAGGCCTACAACAGGTTCAACTCCTGTTCTTGCTGTTAGAACAATCACTGAACATCCCAATTGTTGTGCCAGTCGGAGAGCAGAGCTTTTTTCTAATAGCTCTGCACTAACTAATAAATCAGGTGATTGGTCTCGACATAGGTCAACGGCCTCCTCAGCTGAACCTACTGCTGCGGCCAGCTGTCCATCTTGCCTAAGCCTTTGAACCAAAACAGTTCTGAGAGTTGGATGTGGTTCTACAACAAGCACCTTGGATGGTGATTGTGTGGTTGCTTGAATAGGAGAAGAACCTGTGGGAGATCCTTGGATTTGCTCAGTGGCAAGCTGATCTGCAGGTATTAATGTCACAACTTAGAAAAGTAGACCCTTAGACTGGAAAAGATATTAAAGCAAACTGTTCGCTGACTATCAAGAATAGTCTCTGTCTTAGCAAACCATGACATCTTTTGATTCTCCAGAGAGCATAAAACACTTCCAATCAATTTGTGATGCCTGTCAAGAGTTAACAAGCCGATACTATAGTCCATCTGAGCTAAGGATCTATGCAGATGGATATTTGCATTCCCTCAGGAATTGCAAGCGATTAGACTCTAGGGATCAAGAGAAGTTAGAAGCATTAATTGATAGATGGATTATGGATCCTTCAAGCTTTGTTGGTCCTGATGGCGACATTAATAACCTCTTTTTCAAAAAAGAACAAGGATAAAAATCAAAAGTCACAAGTTATGAAGCTAGTGCAATTTCTAATTTTTCTTTCAATTCTCCAGAGTTATACATGCTTATCAAAATATCTGACCCTCCCATAAATTCTCCTTTTAAATAGACTTGGGGTATTGTCGGCCAATTTGAATATTCTTTTATACCCTCTCGGATTTCCATATCAGAAAGGACATCAAACGTTTCAAAGCTCATCCCCAATGAATTTAGAATTTGAACAACATTGTTAGAAAAACCACATTGTGGCATCAATTTATTGCCTTTCATAAAAACAAATATTGGTTTTGAATTAATTAAGCTTTCAATCTTTGAGCGAGTGTTGGAATCCATAACGAGAAAATTAATGAGGTGTTGAGGTTTTCAAGGCCAAAGCATGAATTGTTTCGGTTCTCAATTCATTTTTTAACGCACCATAAACAAGTTGATGTTGCTGTACAAGAGATAAGCCGGCGAATTTTGCAGATACTACATTTACTTCAAGATGATCACCTCCTCCCATATCTATTACATCAATTTGAGCATCTGGAAGTGATTGCTTTATTAAAAGAGTAACTTCTTTGGCTGTAATCATTTTCAAATAAAAAATTAAAGTGAATTAGGAGGTAATAAATTCAATGTGAATGCTAGAGAATCAATTAAATAAATTATATTATCTTCTACCAACAGCTAACAAAGCCGATTGCTCGGCACTTCTCATACTTTTGGAAAGTTCAATATTAAAGTCATTTGTAGGTTGCTTAAAATCCCTCGAAATAATTATTGGTTTAGAGAAACAAATTGATGCAGATCCATAAAACTTTGGGATAACGTCACTATAGGCCAAACCTACAGGAACAATTTTAATTTCCAATCCTTTGTTAGAGGCTAGTTGAGCTAAGCGAATCAGGCCTTTTTTAAGTTTTACAGGCTCGCCAAGTCGATTTATCTTTCCTTCTGGGAATACAACTAATTGCTGACTTGAAATCAACAAATCCACTGCATATCTAAGAGTAGTTAAAGAAGGTCTTCCTTGATCAATTGGGAAACAACCCAACCTGTTTAAGAACCAACCTTGTACCCCTCTCATTTCTGATCTGGTGACCATGTATCTACAATCTCTATTTGTAATCCTTCTCCCAGCAGCCATAGTCAACATCAAAGCATCCCATCTAGATCTATGAGTAGGAGCAAGTACAACAGAACCACTTAAAGGTAAATTTTCACCACCAATAACTATTCTTCTTCGAAAAAAATTGTTCAAAGCAATATCCTGAGTCGCAACCATAGCCAAGCGACTCCAGAAAGGATCAACTCCAAGGCAGATTTTTTTTTCTCTATGAAGAAGGGGCAAAAAATCCCTCTTTATCAAACTATGTAATGAAGTTAACTCCGAAAGCTTTATTATTAACAGTTGGACTGGGCAGTTACTCCAGCGGCTAAACCTTATTTTGCTTTTGATGAATACAATCAAAGTATATTTTAAATACCTATGGCAAGTCTTGGCGTAAACATTGATCACATAGCAAATGTCCGAGAAGCTCGTAAGACATTTGAACCTGACCCAGTAAAAATGGTTCTTTTAGCGGAATTAGGTGGTGCTGACGGAATAACTGTTCATCTAAGAGAAGATAGAAGGCATATTCAAGATAGAGATCTAAATCTTCTAAAAGAGACTGTACATACTCGACTAAATCTTGAAATGGCTGCAACTGAAGAAATGACTTCAATAGCACTTAATCTCAAGCCAGATATCGTTACATTGGTTCCTGAAAAAAGGGAAGAGGTCACGACAGAAGGAGGACTCGATGTCATTAAAAACAAAAGAAAATTAAAGGAAATAATTCAACGTCTGTCAGGTGAGGACATTCCAGTTAGCCTTTTTGTTGATCCAGTCCAAGCTCAATTAGAAAATTGCGCTGAAGTAAAGGCCGCCTGGGTTGAACTACACACAGGTAAATATGCAATCACAAAAAAAAAGGCAAGAGATTTGGAATTATCCATTCTCAAAGAGAGCACAGCTAAAGCAAAATCATATGGATTGAGAGTAAACGCAGGGCATGGATTGACATATCAAAACGTTGAACCAATTGCAGCAATTGAAGGGATTGAAGAATTAAATATTGGCCATACAATTATTTCTAGAGCCCTTTCAGTAGGTCTATCTCAGGCAGTAAAAGAAATGAAAAGCCTAATTATCAATCCAAGAAAAGACAACTTCTTACTTTAAAGATTTTTAAATCGCATTTTGACTCTTGCTAACAATTTATCGAAGTAATAAAGCTGAATGGTTAGCAGAGATACTTGGACAGGAACTCCGATTAAACCCTCCTGAAATAACAGAAGAAGTTAATATTATCGTAAGTACATGGCCTTCAAGCAGATGGCTAAGTGAAAAACTTTCAATAATTAATAATATCAATGCATTAGTTAAATACCCTTTCCCTGGTACATATTTAAAAAGATTAGTCAAGAGAATTATTGGTATTGATCCTGATGAAAAAGATCCATGGGAAAAGAATCAACTTGTTTGGAATATTTTAGAATTATTACCAGAATTAATGAAAGTGGAAGAAGCCCAAGTAATTCGTTCCTGGCTAGAAATAAGCGATAAAAAAGATACGCAAATTAATCTGAAGTTATGGGATCTAGCAAACAATATTGCAGAGACATTTGATGATTACATACTTTATAGACCTGAAATTATCAAACAATGGTTAAGCAAGAAAATGAAGAAAAAATCTAGAGAAATTAGTGTTAATAAAAATATCCTTTGGCAAGAAATATTATTTAATTTATTATATAAAAAGATAAACAAAGATCCGTTCTGCATCCAAGTCGAAAAAGCTATTAAACGTTTAAAGAAAGATGATATTTCTAAACTAGATTATCCAAAAAATCTATACGTCTATGGACTTAGTAGTCTTGCACCATTGCAAATAGATTTAATTCAAGCATTTTCAAAGGTAATAAATATAAAAATTTATATAATTTCCCCTTGCAATGATCTTTGGCAAAGATGTGAAGCGAGAAGACTGCAATTTAGAAACACATGGAATACTCCTCCCGACAGGCAATGGTTACTAGAATCTCCAAGACTTGAAGCCTTCCTTGGACGGATGGGGGCTGAATATCAACAGTTACTAGAAGGGAGTGGTGAATATCAATTGGGAGATAGAAACGAGGAAGATATTTTTTCTCTTACAGCAGATATCGCCACTAATAAAGGGAACAAACCAAATTTATTAGAACAACTACAACAAGAATTATTATCAACAAAAAGTGAAAATATTTTAACTAAAGAAAAATCTGACAAATCACTCCTTTTCCTTAAATCTCCAGGAAAGTATCGACAAGTGGAATTAATAAGAGACCATATATTACAGCTCTTCAGCGATGACATAAAAATTCAACCTAGAGACATTTTAATAATGACACCACAAGTTGATAGCTATGCGCCAATAATTACCTCAGTATTTAATAATATAGATAAAAATACTACTCAGCTACCCTGGGTAATCACAGATAAAAGTCAAGAAGATAAAGTAGGTTTAATACATTTTGTGTTAAATCTGTTTGAGATTTCCGTATCTCGTCTAACCGCATCAATTTTTGAAAACTTATTAATTAATCCAGCATTACGAACGCAACAGAATATAAGTATTGACGAGGTGAGTGACATAATCAAAAGCCTTCAATCCGCTGGGTTTACTTGGGGACTTGATTCCTCAGAAAGATATGGGGAAGAAACTCATAGCCTATGTTGGTGTCTAGAAAGGTTTCTACTTGGTCTTGTTTTACCAGATAATCCAATTAATGGAATAAGCCATATCTCCCCTTATTCCGAAAATATTTCAAGTGCAGAGTTTACAAAAGCTTGGAGTATACTTTCAAAACTTTGCAATTATATCGATGCGATTCGTAGTAAACGTTCATGTAAAGAATGGATAAAACTTATAACATCGCTCGTAAAGGATTTATTTGGAGATGGTGGAGAATGGGCATGGGAAGAGCAACAACTACTAACTGTTGTTAATAATTGGGGTCTCATAACAGATAATTGTGAACTAGAAATTGATTGTCTAGTAGTTAAAGATATTATCACCAAGGCATTAAGTTCTACAAATAGCAAATTTGGTCATAGAACAGGGAAAATTACGATCAGTGCCTTAGAACCAATGAGAGCAATCCCTCATAAAATCATTATCATCATGGGACTAGAAAGTAGAACTTTTCCAAGAATAGAGAATAGAAGAAGTTTTAATCTCCTAGAAAGAAAAAGAGAGCTTGGAGATCCAAATCAATATGATAAAGACCGCTATTCATTGTTAGAAGCTTTAATCTCAACTCGTCAAAATCTTTTGGTTTCTTGGAATTCAAAAGATGAAAAGACAGGAGAAGATCTTGAACCTCCAAGCCCTATTCAACAATGGCTGAATTACTTAAAAATTAAATTAGGAGACAATACCTTTAAAGATATTCTCATTGAGCCACCAGCAAATCCTCTTGATCATTTCAACTTTATAAAAACAGAAAATTCACAAATCATGAGTTGTGATAGGAAGAATCTAGAAGCTAGAGAATGGCTTGAAAAAGCAATCCCGACTAAAAATATCTCACTAGCATTACCGCTAAAGATGAAAGAAATAAACGTAAGCAAATTAAAATCTTATTCCTTCGAGAAAACCAAAGAATGGTTACTCAATCCGCAAATAACATGGTTAAAAGAGCATGAAATTCAATCAAGAGAATTTGTCAATCTTATTGAAGACAATGATTTTCTGGAGCTTTCAGAATTAGAAAGATATAAACTTCTAAAACATCGACTTCAAAGTAGTGATCTCTTAAATATTAACCATACAAAAAATGACTCTAACCACTGGGAAGAGAACTATTCTGGCAAAGGTGTTTTCCCCCCAAAAGGCTCTGGATTAATAGAGAAGGATCTTCTTCAGGAGCGGTGGAATAATTTAATATCAGCAATATACGCTACCGGGCAAATCACGAAAAGGAGTATTGAGATGCAAGAGTTAGAGGGTGAATTCTACTTTGGAGGGAAGAATTTAATACAGATTGAAGTTGGAAGTTTAAAATATAAAACCCTTATGAATGGATGGCTAAATCATTTATATTTATCTGCAAATAGTTCATTTAATTATAAAACACTGATAATTTCTAAAAAAACAGATCATAGAAAAACAATTCAATTCGAAGTAAGCAAGGAGATATTACCAATCAATACAAAAGAAGCGAAAAAAATTTTAAGCCAAATACATCAATTAGCAACCGTAGGAAGAAATAATTGTTGGCCCATACCACCAGAAAGTGGCATGGATTATGCCCTTGCTACAAAAGACAATAATAAGAATGAGCAAGATTTATTTCAAAAAAAATGGGAAGGTGATTTATATAGGCAAGGAGAAAGAGAGACACTAGCGATGGAACTTTGTTTTGGCAAAAAATGCAAAGCCTCTACTTTTTTAGACTTTGAATCATTTAATGATGTGTTGATGACTCTCTATGAACCAATCCTCAAAAACACCACCTAACTAGCAACTAAAATGAAGCTTAAAAGAAATCTGTTTAAGGATATTATAAATCTCTTATCAAAATGGGGATTTAGTAAGCAGGGGCTATTTAATAATTCAAAAGGAGAGTGGTATTTATTTTCTCAAATCGTATTAATTCTCCTACATTTAATACCTCCCTACCCAGAAATAAAGCAAATCCCATTTTCAATAAATGCTTTTTGTATAATTATTGGATTAGCAATTTCAATTCTAGGTCTATTCATTGTCATTAAAGCATTCATAGATTTAGGAGAAAATCTAACACCGCTACCTTACCCAATGAATGAAGCGAGTCTTATAAAAAATAATTCATATCAAAATGTTCGGCATCCACTTTATAAGGGATTATTATATATTTCATTAGGAATATGTATTTTTTCATTGAGTCTAATACATCTATCTCTACTCTTATCATTAGCTTACATTTTAAAAATAAAAGCCTTGAAGGAAGAAGAAAGGTTGAAAATTAAATTTCCTGAATACAAAAAATATATCAAAGAAGTGCCAGCTATTATAAAAACAATAAAATATTTAGACTGGAGATCCTAAATGTTAGTTATAAACAATTTAAAACATCAATATCAAGGAATAATTGAAAGCGAAATGGTTAGTTCTTATTTTATTATTATACCTAAGAAATAAATATGACTAATATAGAATTTTTTCAACCGAATAAATATCCTTTATCGAATGGAATACGTCTAATAGAAGCAAGTGCTGGAACAGGGAAAACATTTTCTCTTTCTCATCTTGTCTTAAGGTTATTAACTGAAAAAGAATATTCAATAAACGAAATACTAGTTGTTAGCTTTACAGAAGCAACAGCATCAGAAATAAAAGCAAGAATTATTGAAAGATTAATTCTTGCTTTAAAAATAATTGAATCAATAAATACAAACGTAAAGCCCTATAAGATAGATAATGTACTAAATGAATGGGTTGACTTAAATATAACATCTAAAGAAAAAGCCTTATATATAGCATCACTACTCTTAGAAGCATTAGAGAGAATTGACAATGCAGATATCACAACAATTCATGGATTTTGCAGTAAAACACTTCGTAGAGAAGCTATTGAGAATGGAAATAATTTAAACCCAACCATCGAAAAAGATTCATACTCACTAATAAATGAAATTGTTGAAGAATATTGGAAAAAAGAAATATTAGAAATAGAAATTTCAGAATTGAAAGGTTTATTTAAAAGTAATTTTAATCGTAAGAATTTGATTGATGTTCTTAGTTCATTGGATAATGACCCAAATAATAGTTTTAAACAAACTTTTAATGACTTAAAAATAGAAGAAAGTCTTTCAAGTCAATTAAACAACTATAGTGAATCATTATGGATAAAATTTACGACTATATGGGAAGAAAAGGGCCAGGAGCTTGAAGATAGCTTCAGAGAGATTGCTAAGGATCTAAGATCTCAGGGTATCAAAGATACTAAGCCATACTCATCCAAGCCCAGAAAAAATCGTTATGAGCTTTTAAGTAACTGGATTGAAGAATATAAAGAGAAAAAGCGACCATCATATGAAGATATTCAAAATCAAAAACTTATAAATGAATATTTTCATCCTAAAAATATTTACCAACTAGATATGAAGCATAAAATTAATGCTTGTTCAAAAGAAATGGAGCCAATTCTTGATATTATAGGAGATTTATATGATAGTCCAGGGGAATTAGTTTGGGAGCATGCTTTATTATGGACTAAAAGAGAACTTGAAAAAAGAAAATCTAAAAAGGGTTTAATAAATTATTCTGATCTACTTAAATTATTAGATCCTAAAAACCAAAATAGTAATGCAATTAAAGATAAAGTTAATCATAATAATATCTATAAAAATCTAGAGCAAAGATATAAAGTAGCCTTAATTGATGAATTCCAAGATACTGACCCAGTCCAATTAAGATTACTAAAAAAAGCCTTTGGTAACCGATCATCGCATCTATTACTAATGATTGGAGATCCAAAGCAAGCAATCTATAGTTTCAGAGGTGGAAGCTTAAATACCTATATGAAAGCAAGAGAAGCTTGTGATCAAATTCATTTAATGAATGCTAATTATAGAAGTACAAAATCTCTAATTTTAACACTCAATAAATTATTCCTTGATGGTTTAATAAGATCAAATCTATCAACTCAAGAACTTAATCCATGTTCACAAGAAGATCTACTAGAACTAAATGGAATAAAAGAACCTTTTAAGATATTAAATCTAATAGATACTAATCAAAAGGTAAAAGATCAAAGAATAAAATTAGATTCAAAAAGCAAAATAGAGGATAAAATTCCGAAAGTTATTGGATCTTATTTGTTAGAGCTATTAAGCAATAATCCCAAAGATTTAAACCCCTCAGATATTTGCATATTAGTCAATAGACACGATCAAGCTAAAAACATCCATAGCTATTTATCAAAAATAAGAATCCCTTCGCAACTCTTGAGTAATGAAAATATATTTACTAGAGAGGGTGCTCAAATCCTACAGATTTTCATTAACTGTATCGTCAGCCCGCATAATCAACAAAAACTTGCTCTACTAGCTTGTTCTGAGCTAATGCAATGGACAAAGGAAAAACTTATCAAATCAAAAATTGATGGCGATTTTGATTCATTATCTTCGAAGTTCTATGAACTTTCAAAATTATTTCCAACGATTGGATTATTAGGCTGTTTGTCTAACTTTCTTGAAGGGAAATCAATAGCTGATCTTTCTAATAGAGGAACTTTATTAGGTGATCTTTACCAAAGCTCTCAGTTAGTAGATGAGCAAATCCATCGACAGAAGTTTAATGCATTAAGAGCATCACAATGGCTTAGTAGTCAAAGGTTCCAGTCAATTGAGCAAATACCTGAAGAATATCAACCTAACAGTGCCATTAGTAATAGCTCTGTAAATATAATTACAATTCACAAGAGTAAAGGACTTCAATTTAAAATAGTGATTTGTCCATACTTGTGGCAAAAGCCTCCAGATAGAAAAAGTCTTTTATGGAAAGATAATCAAAATCTATTGATTTCTAAAAAGTATAAATGGAATAAAAAATATAGTTCATACCAAGATTTTATTAGAAAAGAATCCTTAAATGAAGCAGAGCGGATAGCTTACGTTGCTTTTACAAGAGCTAAAAAACAATTAATAGTCCTGTGGGCAAATGCTGCTGGTCAAGAAGGGAACCCTCTTTCAGGATTTTTATTTGGCTCTGAATCAATAAATCTAAAGATAGAAGACCATACAAAGGAAATGATGGAAAATTCATTCATGAAAAGAGAACTAAAAGTTGATATTCAAGATATAAAAACAATTGAAACAAGTAAGACATGGTCTCAACCTAAAAGTGAAGTCAAATTATCGCTTGGAGCCATTCCTACCCATCAATTTGAAAATAGTTGGGGAAGGTATAGTTTTTCAAAATGGATAACACAAAAAAATGACGAATTAATTCTAAAAGACTTATCGGATGAGTTAAATGAAGATCATGCATTTAAGGGTGAAATTGAGGATATGTCTTTCCAAGAAATTGATCACTTACTTGTAGACAAAGATCAAAGTATTGACAGATTAGAAGATCAAGGATGGTCTAAAGAAAGTCCTATTGGTGATTTTCCAAAGGGACCTATAGCAGGGACTTGTCTTCATAAAATACTTGAAAGAATAGATTTCAATGATATTGAAAATCAACTAAAAGTTTCAACTATAATAGAAGAAGAATTAAATATAGTTAATATAAGTAATTCATTTATTGAACCAATTAATATTTTATTAAAGAGAATTGCAAATATCCCTTTAGGAGGTCCTTTAGGTAAATTTAAAATGAAAAATTTAAATACTAAAAGCTCTATCAAAGAATTAAAATTTGATATTCCGATTTGTCATGAAGCGAATCCAATTAATACTCTCGAATTATCATCAATATTTAAAGAAGATGTTCAAAATAAATATGGCTCAGACTACATAAATAAACTGATAGATCTAAAAATCCATAGCAGCGGTTTCCTAACCGGATCCATAGACCAAGTTTTTGCAGACAATCCAAATCATGAAATAGCTAAATGGTGGGTTTTAGATTGGAAAAGTAACTGGATAGGAAGTTCACTATCAAAAGAGCATCGTTCTTCATGTGGTCCCTCAAATTATTCAATTTCCAGAATGGATGAAGAAATGTACCATCATCACTATCCACTACAAGCCCACATATATTTACTTGCTTTACATAGATTTTTAAATTGGAGGCTCCCCGATTATTCACCTCAAAAACATCTTGGAGGTTACATTTACGTATTTTTGAGAGGGCTTCCAGATAAAGAAGAGTTAGAAGAAAAGAATTTTCCTCAATGGACTCCAGGCTTAATTGTTGAACCTGCTCCTATTGAAAGAATAAAAAAATTAGATTTGTTGATTAAAAGACAACAGAAATGAGATATTCCTTGGAAAAAATTTTTTCAACTGATTTAAATAAAGCATTATTAGCTACCCTAATTCGCTATTACCCACCCATAGAGTCTAATGAAGCTTTAATAGATATTGTAAATGTATTAATGGATGGATTATCAAGAGGCGATGTTTACATAGACATGAAGAAAATCCCTGAAAATCTTGAACTTAAATATAAAGATTGGCCCAGCTATCATATGAAAGCATTATTAGAGAGTGGCTGGACTAAAGGAGATAACTCCCCAATAGTTTTAAATGGAGATTTGATTAGTTGGCGGCGTACACATAATGAGATAGTTGAGACCATTCAAAAAATATTATTAAGGAATCAACCTATTAATCACCTATCTAAAGAATTACCTGTTCGAATTGAAGCTAAGAATCTAGAGCATCTAAATATTCAACAAATAGATGCTGTTAACCTTGTTAAGAGTGAACAAATCATCTTATTAAGTGGTGGCCCAGGCACAGGCAAGACTAGTACCATACTTCAAATGCTTTTAGAAGCACTAACAAGAAATCCAACTCTTAGTATTGCAATGGCTGCTCCAACAGGGAAAGCCGCAAAAAAACTAAAAGATACTATTCAGGCAGGAATTGAAGATTTTGATGATCCTATAAAGGATAAGCTTTCTAACATTCCTTCTAAAACATTACATAAATGGTTAGAAGCAGGACCAAATGGCTTCAGAAGAAACTCTCAACGTCTATTAAAATTAGACCTAATAGTCATAGATGAGATGTCAATGGTTGATTTATCAACCATTAATGGTTTGCTCGATGCATTAACAAAATCATGTCAAATAATATTAGTAGGTGATCCTGACCAATTATTACCAATAGGAAGTGGTGGCATATGGCAAATTTTGCAAGAGAAAGAAACTAAAACAAACTTTCAATCTAACTCAGTCAAACTAACAAAGTCATACCGAAATAAAGGAGATATCGCTTTATTAAGAAATATACTAAAAGATAAAGGAGTAGACGCCTTTTGGCAGCTGCTTTCAAAGAAAGAAGATTCAACAAATACACTTCATTACCTTTCATCCATAAAAAGTATTCCAGATCCTGTCGTAAGGACTCTTGTAAGCTATAGAAAGAAGCTTAAAGAATTAACAGAAAATTGTATCAATTATATTCCAGATGAAGCCTGGCAATCAAGCATGATTGAGGTAGATCAATCAGTTGAGATACAAAAACTCTTTAAATTCATAGATAATCTTCTTATACTTTGTCCGCAAAGATATGGGCCTTGGGGTGTAAAAAAAATCCACGAGTTCCTTTTAGGAAAGAGATTTGAGAAGGAAGTACATAAGTGGGGGGAGGCAACACCAATAATGGCAAAAAGTAATCAACCTGAAATAGGTTTAGCGAATGGAGACGTTGGGGTAATTATTGGCAACGGTGAGAAAAGACGTTTTTTATTTAATGTTTTTTCTGAGGAACAAAGGCTAGTAACTCGACTAATAAACCCATCAAGGTTAAATAGATATGATGCGGCATATGCAATGACAATTCATAAAGCACAAGGGAGTGAAGCTGATCAAGTTCTTTTACTTTGGCCAACGACCTCAAAAGTTTCAGAAGAGAAGACTTCCAATAAATTTTATTCTGATGATTATGAAAAAAGAATGCTTTACACAGCAATAACTCGCGCAAAAAAACAATTAATGGTAATTACCAATAAAGAAGAAGACTTTTAAATATGTGCTCAACTTTTTCCTAAAAGGATTTTTGAAATGATAAAGTGAATTTATATCCCTTTAACAAGGCGAGTCAGCAAAGCACGGTTATACACCGATCGGAAGTTGCCTGCCTAATTTGAAGGACAAAAAGGCAACCATTATTAGATGACAAATAAAAATCCACATGAGGATTCCTCATGTCCAGTAGAACAAGATGTTCTCGAGGAATCTTCTGAGGAAATATTAGAGGAAATTGAGCAAAATTCAGAAAATGGATTTTCTGAATTTAATTTTAGTGAAGAACTAATTCAAACAATCTCTGATAAAGGCTACTCATCGCCTACTCCGATTCAAAAAGCTGCAATTCCTGAATTGCTTCTTGGTAGAGATTTAGTTGGACAAGCTCAAACCGGTACAGGGAAAACCGCCGCATTTGCGTTACCAATCCTAGAGAGGTTGAAAAAGAATGTAGGACATCCACAAGTTTTAGTACTTGCTCCAACCCGCGAGTTGGCTATGCAAGTAGCTGAATCATTTCGAACATATTCGGCAGGTCATCCGCATTTTAAAGTGCTTGCAATATATGGAGGCTCTGATTTCCGAAATCAAATCAACACTCTCAGGAGGGGAGTCGATGTAGTCGTAGGGACTCCGGGACGAGTCATGGATCACATGCGTCAAAAGACTCTAAATACTAGTCATCTGAGTTGTTTAGTTCTAGACGAAGCTGATGAAATGTTAAGGATGGGGTTTATTGATGACGTTGAGTGGATTTTAGAACAATTGCCAGAGGAGAGACAACTAGTTTTATTCTCAGCGACAATGCCATCTGAGATCAGAAGATTATCAAAAAAATATTTAAATAGTCCTGCAGAAATAACTATAAAAGCAACTGAATTGAAAGAAAGGCTTATCAGGCAAAGGTATATAAGCGTTCAAAATGTTTATAAAGTTAATGCACTTCAAAGAGTACTTGAAGCTGTATCAGAAGAAGGGGTAATAATATTTGCTAGAACAAAAGCTATTACAATCGTAGTAGCTGAAAAATTAGAATCATATGGATATAACGTAGCTGTTTTAAATGGAGATATTCCTCAAAATCAAAGGGAACGAACTGTTGAAAGATTAAGACAAGGATCTATCAATATTTTAGTAGCTACAGATGTCGCAGCAAGAGGTCTTGATGTAGATCGAATTGGTTTAGTAATAAATTACGATATGCCATTTGATCGCGAAGCATATGTTCATAGAATTGGCAGAACTGGACGTGCAGGAAGAAATGGTGAAGCAATTCTTTTTGTTAATCCAAGAGAAAGATCATTTTTAAGTAATCTTGAAAGAGCGGTAGGTCAGCCAATTGAAAAAATGGATATTCCAGACAATGACCTTATCAACAATAACCGAATTAAGAAATTACAAGCAAAATTAATAAAAGCCGCCTCAACAGAGAGAGACAACCCAGAAGAAGCAAATATTTTAGAAGAATTAATAAAAAATGTTGAAAAAGAATTAGATATAGATCCAAAAGACTTAACACTTGCCGCATTAAATTTAGCAGTTGGTTTTAATGCACTCCTTGAGAAAGGGAATGAGGATTGGATCAGACAATCAGCTCAAAGGAATACAAGAAATGATCGCAGAGATAATAATAAATTCAAGCAACGTAGAAGAGGTGATTTTGATAACAACAGGCTTGAAGATGAAATGGACAGATTCAGGGTTGAAGTTGGACACCGAGATAGGGTTAAGCCTGGAAATCTAGTTGGAGCAATTGCCAACGAAGCAGGACTGAAAGGGAGATCAATAGGAAGAATAAGAATATTTGAAAATTACAGCCTAGTAGATCTGCCAAAACAAATGCCTGATAAAGTTTTTCAAGCCCTAAAAAAAGTCAAAGTAATGAATAGAGAATTACAGATAAACAGAGCAGACTAAAAGCCCCAGAAATGCTCTACAAATTAATATTCAGCAGCATAACTACATTACTTATCTTAGAGATGAGTAACCTTTTAGAGATTCAAGCAGAGCACAAAAATACTCTGATTAATAAATTCTGCATTGCATCCTTAAAATCAAAACTTGATTTTAAGGATGCACAAAAGATAGATGAAATTAGTCATTTTACCTGTGAGTGTTTTTTAGAAAAATTTAATTCTGGCAATTCAATAAAAGACTCACGTATTTACTGCAAAAATAAAACTGCAGATAAATACAATCTCTAAAAGAATCACACTAAAAATAAGATGTATAAATCTAAATCAAAAAAAGGAAGAATCCCATTAGCAAGACTTTTAAGTAATCTTAAAAGTCAAAAGCGTCTAATTTATTCAGCTATTATTTGCTCTACATTAAATAAATTTTTTGATCTCGCACCACCTGTACTAATTGGAATATCTGTTGACGTAGTAGTACGAAAAGAAAGTTCATGGCTTGGATCAATTGGCTTTAATACTGTCCCAGATCAGTTAATTGCGCTCTCAATCATTTCCTTTTTGATCTGGACAGCTGAATCATTCTTTGAATATTTATATGGATTAATGTGGAGAAATTTAGCTCAAAAGACACAGCACTATTTAAGAATCAAAGCATATGACCATTTACAAAAATTAGAGATGACATTCTTCGAATCAGATAATACAGGAAGGCTTATGACTGTACTAAATGATGATATTAATCAACTGGAAAGATTCTTGGATGAAGGAGCTAATAAAATTATTCAATTAATAATTACTGTTTTTATAGTTGGAGGGGCAATGATTTTATTAGCTCCCGGAATTGCATTGCTAGCATTCATACCTATTCCATTTATTCTTTGGGGCTCGATTAGATTCCAGAAGAACCTAGCTCCTCGCTATCGTGAAGTCAGAGATAGGGCTGGAGATCTTGCTTCAAGACTTAATAATAATCTCAGTGGAATGCTAACTATTAAAAGTTTTGCTACTGAAGATTGGGAACTAGAAAGATTAAGACTAGATAGCAATTTATATCAAGAAAGTAATAGAAAAGCGATTAAGTTATCAGCAGCATTTATCCCCTTAATTAGATTCGCGATACTATTTGCATTTCTTGCAATATTAATTGCTGGGGGCTTCCAATCTTGGAAAGGATTAATGCCTGTGGGAACTTATAGTTTTTTAGTATTTATAACTCAAAGATTATTATGGCCCTTAACGACATTAGGTCATATCCTGGATGATTATCAAAGATCAATGGCCTCAACAAATAGAGTATTAGATTTAATAGATACTCCAATTAAAATTAAAACTGGCAAAGTCAAGTTAGATCCATTTAATGTTAAAGGTGCAATCACATTTAACAATATTGATTTTACATATGAAGGAAGGTCTCAAGTCATAAAAAACTTTAATTTAGATATTAGTCCTGGGAAAAAAATAGGTATTGTAGGTGCCACTGGTTCTGGCAAAAGTACACTTATAAAACTCTTGTTAAGGCTGTATAAAATCAGTAAAGGTTCAATAGAAATTGATAATAATTCAATTGAATCATTGGATTTAAAAAGTCTACGACGTTGTATTGCATTAGTAAGCCAGGAAACATATTTGTTCCAAGGTACAATTGAAGAAAATATTTCTTATGGATCGCAAAATATTGATAAATCAAAAATAAAAAATGCTGCAGATATTGCTGAAGCAACTGAATTTATTAATCAACTTCCACAAGGCTTAAACACAATAGTGGGAGAAAGAGGACAAAAGTTATCTGGTGGCCAAAGACAAAGAATTGCAATCGCAAGAGCAATCCTAAAAAACGCCCCTATTTTAGTATTAGATGAGGCAACAGCCTCTGTAGACAATGAAACTGAAGCCGCGATTCAAAGGTCTCTAAAGAAGATAACAACTAGTTGTACCACAATTGTTATTGCACATCGTTTAAGCACAGTAATAGATGCCGACGAAATTATAGTTTTAGATAAAGGTAAAATTATAGAGAAAGGCACACATCATTCTCTTCTAAAAAATAGAGATTTCTATTACCACCTTTGGAAAATTCAAGCTGGTGGAAATAATACTTAAATCATATGAAAAACGTAAAAGAACTAACTACTCTTTTAAAAGTATCTTGCATTTTTGACCAGCGTTGTTCACTAGTGCTAGCTGCAAGCGTATATAAATAACCTCTGTCTACTACCACAGTAGCGAATTCGTGCCTGCGGTTTACTTCTGAATCAACAGAGTATTCAAGATCATAGAATTTGCGTTGCTCAACTTCTCTCTCTGAAACATCAATCAATTGAATAGGATTGTTACTATTTTTCTCACCGAAAAGTCTTTCCCCTACAGCATCCGCTCCACCCAAATCATCTAAATCCACTTCATTTTCTAATTTAGAAATAACAAGACTGAGAGTTTCATCGGAGTTAATCAAGTCATGGTAAACAACCTCTGGTCCATTATCGACGGCCACTCTCGTCCACCCTGTTGGGAAAAGAAAACCATATCGTCCATCTTGACTTTTAAAAGGTTCCAAGCCTGCGGATCCCCCTGTAGAGCAAGCTCCGAGCGTCAAGACCAACGCTATAGCCAAAAGGGATTTAAAAGATGTTCGAAAAAGTTTGATCATTTTGGAGACTCAAGCATCACTATTTTGATACATTTCTAATTTAACTGACGGTAATCTTCTTTAAATTAGTGCAACCCAGATAAAACTCTGACTACATTCAAGTTAATTGCTTCTGAACTCTGAGCGGCTTCACTAAACCATTATCAAAATTAATTGATCAATTTGAGCAATTGCCCGGTATCGGTCCAAGAACTGCTCAAAGATTAGCTCTTCATCTTTTGCGTCAGCCAGAATACAAAATCAGATTGTTTTCAGAAGCTCTACTTAATGCGAAAAGTCAGGTAGGTCAATGTAAGACGTGCTTTCATCTAACCGCAGGAGAACAATGCGAAATTTGTCTAAACAAGCAAAGAAATCAAGAACTCATTTGCGTTGTTTCTGAGTCAAGAGATTTACTTGCTCTTGAGCGCACTAGAGAGTACAAAGGGCTTTATCATGTAATTGGTGGGTTAATTTCTCCGATGGATGGGATTGGACCTGAAATGCTTGAGATATCAAGTCTTATCAAAAGAGTCGATAAAGCAAATATAAAAGAAGTCATCCTTGCCCTAACACCAAGTATTGAAGGGGATACGACTAGTCTTTATGTGGGTAGATTATTAAAACCATTCACAAAAGTCACTCGTATTGCTTATGGACTTCCTGTTGGAAGTGAGTTGGAATATGCCGATGAAGTAACACTCTCACGTGCTTTAGAAGGTCGTAGAGACTTAGATTAACCATCAAACATATGACAACAACAACAAGAAAAACAACAAAATACAGTAGCTTCCTCCCAGAAGAGCGTTTACCTAATTGGATCAAACCATCGATAGGTAACGCAACTCAACTAGAGAAAGTTCAAAAGCTCGTAAAGGAAAACAGATTACATACGATCTGTGAAGAAGGCAGATGCCCGAACAGAGGTGAATGTTATGCCGCTGGTACGGCTACTTTTTTATTGGGCGGCTCAATATGTACAAGGAGCTGTGCCTTTTGCCAAGTAGAAAAAGGAAAGTCGCCAGAGAAAGTAAATATTTTTGAGGCAGAGAAAGTAGCAAATGCTGTTCAGGTATTGAATCTTAAATATGTGGTACTAACAGCAGTCGCAAGAGATGATTTGCCGGATCACGGTGCAAGTCTATTCACGACAACAATGGATGCAATTAGATCCTTGAATCCAGGTGTCGCAATAGAGGTACTAACACCAGATTTCTGGGGTGGCAACAACAAGGACAATGTCGAAAAGCAAAGAGAGCGCCTTAAGCTAGTTCTTTCGGCTAATCCGATTTGTTTCAACCATAATCTTGAAACTGTCAAAAGACTTCAAAGAGAAGTCAGGAGAGGTGCTACTTACCAACACTCACTCAATCTTCTCAAATTTGCTAGAGAAATCGATCCAAAAATTCCTACAAAATCAGGAATAATGCTTGGACTGGGAGAAAAATTTCATGAAATAATTCAAACCCTTAAAGACCTTAGGAAAGTAGACTGTCAATATTTGACTATCGGTCAATATTTACGACCTTCACTTGCTCACATCCCAGTTTCTCATTATTGGTCACCAACAAAGTTCAATGATTTTGCAGAAATAGCAAACGGATTAGGTTTTAAGAAAGTAAACAGCGGTCCTTTAGTAAGAAGCAGCTACCATGCGAAGGAGACCTTAGATTAGCCTCCTTAAAAAATCTAACTACTCCGACCAACTCCGATAACTTCTTTCAAACACTTTCTCACAATTACCTACCATAAAAGCGCCTGCACCTCCCCAAACAAGTCTCAAAGGTAAATCCAAGGGAGAGGATCCAACTTTTCGCACAGTATTAAAGCCACGCCTACGAAAATAACGTTGCAAGATTTCATGCTGATTATTTTCATCATAAATAGCCAATAACCTCGCACTACGACAGGGAGTCTCTTCTAAAGCCCAGGCCATAGTTGAAGCCCATATCAAGTCACCTATTTTAGAGTTGACGTTCTTGCCAACCTTCATCGTATCAAGCTGAAGTCCTTTAGTATTTTGATATGCCCATCCTTTCATTTCACCCAACAACTGAATTTTAGTATTACTAGTTATTTCGCCAACAACCAGCTTAAACGACCAAATATTGAGAGGTCTCCTAACTTGTATACGCAGCAACAACCCCCTTTCAGATGCTTCTTTTTCTAATAAAGTTAAATTAGGTTTAGTCATGAAGATGGCCATATAGAATTTTCAGGTAGACGTTTCATTATTTCATCAATTTGACGTTGTCTTTCAGCAAATCTAGCTCTATCGCTATCTGTGAATTTGTTAACACAAGCATCACATTGTAATCCTTTAATATACGTTGGCTTTTTCAAGTCCTCGGGAGAGATGGGTAATCCACAAGCATGACACATCCGATGTGAACCTGGTAAAAGCTCATGATCTAATGAGACACGTTGATCAAAAACAAAGCACTCTCCATTCCATAAACTATTCTCAGAGGAAACATCTTCTAGATATTTTAGTATTCCACCTTCAAGATGATGTACGTCAGAAAAGCCTTCTTCTATCAAATAAGAGGTAGCTTTTTCGCATCTTATTCCGCCCGTACAATACATTCCTATTTTTAAAGAGGGATTCTCTTCGATTAAAGGTTTTAAATGCTTTTGCACCCATGCAGGAAATTCACGAAATGAACTTGTCTGTGGATTTAGAGCTCCTGCAAAATTTCCAATTTTTATTTCATACTCATTACGAGTATCAATAACGACACTATTAGGATCTTCTAAAAACTGATTCCATTCACCAGCTTTTATATATTTACCAACAGATTTAGTAGGATTAATTTCTTTTAGTCCAATCGTAACGATTTCTTTTTTCTTACGAGCTTTAAAGCGGCGGAAAGCCTGTTTTTCACTCCAACTATATTTGACATTAATATCCGATACCTTTAAAAGTTTCTCTAACGTTTCAATGAATTGAACTATCGCATTTTCAGGACCACATATCGTACCGTTAACACCTTCAGAAGCTAATAAAATAGTGCCTTTTATTTTTTGATTCGTTGCTAACTTCGTTAATTCTTCTTTGATTAAAAGAATTTCTTCATCAATAATCGAAATAAAATTGTAAAACGCAGCAACTTTATATTTAAATTTCTTTAGTCTATCATCTTTTTTCATACCTACTTAGTCTTAAGAGAAATTAGCCGTAATTCCAGCATCCGCTAAAAGCTTACGGTCTGCTTCCACCTCCGGATTGCTTGTAGTTAAAAGTGTATCTCCATAGAATATAGAATCAGCTCCAGATTGTAGACATAGAATCTGAGCTTCCCTACCTAATTGTTGTCTCCCTGCACTAAGTCTTATTCGGCTTTTAGGCATGATAATCCTTGCTGTCGCGACCATACGAACCATCTCTAATGGATCAATAGAAGACAAATCCTCCATGGGTGTCCCCTCCACTGCAACCAATGCATTAATAGGTACACTTTCAGGATGCGGGTCTAAAGTTGCTAAAACTTTAAGTAAAGATGCTCTATCTGAAACAGATTCTCCCATGCCAATAATCCCACCACAGCAAACTGTAATTCCAGCCATGCGTACTCTTCTCAATGTTTCAAGTCGATCTTGATATGTTCTTGTTGAAATGATTTTGGAATAATGCTCAGGACTAGTATCTAAATTGTGGTTATAGGCTGTTAAACCTGCTTCTGCCAATCTAGAGGCTTGAGAATCAGTAATCATTCCAGCGGTGACACATGCCTCAAGGCCAAGCTCTCTAACACCTTTTACCATTTCAAGCATTGAATCGAATGCGTTTCCGTCTTTGATCTCACGCCAAGCCCAACCCATGCAAAATCGATCTGCTCCTGCATCTTTTGCCGCTCTTGCTCTATCAAGAACTGACTCAACTTCAATTACAGGATTAGGTTGAACAGTTGTTTCATTGTGAACAGATTGGGGACAATATGCACAGTCTTCTGAGCATCCACCTGTCTTCACACTTAGAAGAGAAGCAAGCTGAACTTTATAACCGGGATTGTAAGACCTATGAACTATTTGAGCTCTCCACAACAAATCCATTAATGGCAAATCAAGTATTTCTTTGATTTCTTCTGAAGACCAATCATGTCTAATATCTCCACCTTTTATGGAATTAAAATCTAAATATGATTCGTCTTTGAACTTGAGTTTATTAGATTCCTGGATATTAGGATTAATTAGAGTCATAAAAGAATTTGAATATGAAAAATTTAATTGCTATTTAGTTTTAGCCGATAATCTAAAAAAAATCATATAACTCAAGATATTCAATTAATTTAGTTATACACCACCAAATCTCCTTCTTCTAGATTGATAGTCAAGTAGTGCCTTGGCAAGAGTATCGGCATTAAAATCTGGCCATAATACGTCTGTGATATGGATTTCAGCATAAGCTAATTGCCACAAAAGAAAATTACTTATCCTTTTTTCTCCACTAGTTCTAATAAGTAAGTCTGGATCAACCTCACTAGCTGTAAACAACTCAGAAGCAAATACATTTTCATCTATCAATGAAGGATCTAATTCGCCTTTTACCGAACGTTCTGCCAACTTTTGAGCAGCTCGTACTAATTCCCGTCTTCCTCCATAATTTGTGCAAACATTAAAATGAATACCTTTACTATTAGAAGTTGATTCAACAGATTCTTTGATTAAGTCCTTTAAGCCAATAGGCAAAGGGTCAAGATCACCCATGAAATTAATTTTTACTTCTTCGAGTTTTAAATTAGTCAATTCACGCTTGAGAACACTTTCAAAAAGTGTCATTAAGAAATTCACTTCTTCACTAGGTCTGGACCAATTTTCAGTTGAGAAGGCATAAACAGTTAATGCACCTATTCCCCAATTACTACATAAGTGCAAAGTAGTTTTTAAAGCCTCAACCCCAGCTGTATGTCCAATCGTCCTTGGTAAACCCTTTTCTTTTGCCCATCTACCATTTCCATCCATGATTACCGCAATATGCTCAGGCATACGAAGACGGTCCAAATCTTTAGGTAATGGCGATACCTTTCTAGAATTATCGGTGGTTATTACAGAAGGGTAAGTCAATTCAAAGACTCCTTGCTGTCATTATTTTTCACAAGATTAACTCTGGATTGAGCAACTTTAGTTTCAATATTAGAGGAAGTTGTTTTCAATGAAGAATTAATGCTGTTGGACTTAGATCCAGATGCATTTGAAGGATCCAACAATTCCTTCAAAAGGTCAAGTAAACGACTGCTTGTAATAGGTCTTTCAAGTCGTCCTTGATTAGCTAAGGATAAAGTACCTGATTCTTCTGAAACTACAACACAAATACATCGATCAAAACGTTCAGTTATCCCAAGAGCTGCTAGATGCCTAGTTCCATATCTACTAATTCCTTGCCTTGAGAGAGGCAAGATTACACCTGCTGAAATAATTCTATTTCCCTTCACTAAAACGGCTCCATCATGCAAAGGGGTGTCAGCCGCAAAAAGATTTAATATCAATTCAGACGATAATTTAGCATCAATCGGAACTCCAGAGAAAAGGAAATCTTCTGGGCGCAAGTCACTTCCCATGTCAACAACAATCAATGCTCCCTTTCTATTTTGCGATAAGCGACCTGCGGCTTCTGTTAATTGAGCAAAAGTATTAGAACTTGCCCTGAATTCTTTTTGGGTATTTCCAAGAATCACAGCCAGTCGTCCAGTGCCTAATAACTCCATTAATCTCCTTAATTCTCCTTGCCATAAAATTGCTAAAGATAATGAGCAAGCCAGAACTAAGGCATCAACAAGTTTTGAAGTAATTGGTAAATTTGCAAACCTCTGAACGAACCACGCTAATGAAACCAAAAAGAGATAACCTCTTAAAAGCCATAACGTTCTTTGCTCTTTAACTCTTGTAAAAAGAAGCACTCCAAGAGAAGAAGCAAACAATACATCAAGGAAAACACGCAAATTTATAAACCACCAGAAATTCACTCCTACACCCCAACGTTATTTCAACTTACCTAATTCTTGGGAATAAAGCGATCAGGTAATACATCTAATTGCAATAGATCTTCAGGAAGTTCTCTCCTTTGAGTCAACTCGGCCAAACCTTTCCCAACAATAATTGTCGCAGGTCTAGGTATTCTGTTGTAATTGGAACTCATTGAATAGTTGTATGCACCTGTTCCAAACACAGCAAGAAAATCGCCACTTTCGCAAGAAGGAAGTAGAAAATCTTTCAATAAAACATCTCCAGACTCACAATGCTTTCCAGCTATTGTGACTTTTTCAAAATTTGTATTCATTGGTTTATCAACTAAACATGCACTGTAAAGAGACTGATAGGTTATTGGACGAGGATTATCACTCATCCCTCCATCAACAGATAAATAAGTTCTGACACCAGGGACAACTTTTTTAGCTCCAATCTTGTAAATAGTGAGCCCCGAATTAGCGACAAGAGATCTTCCCGGTTCACACATTAATCTTGGTAAATCAAGATTTCTTTCCCTACAGGCATTAACAACAGCCTTAGAAATAATTTCAACCCATTTTTCAATAGAGGGAGGATTATCTTCTTGAACATATTTAATCCCTAAACCGCCTCCTAAATTTAGATCAACAACTGGATGACCAATTTCCTTGGCAAGCTTTAAAGCATCAGCCATAACGCCAGCAAGATCAATATGGGGTTGAACCTCAAAAATTTGAGACCCTATATGTGCATGTAAACCAGTTAAATTAGCCCACTTATACGTTTTTAATTCTTCTAAAATTGACTTAAGCTCATCGGGATCAAAACCAAATTTACTATCTAAATGCCCAGTCCTTATATATTCATGAGTATGACATTCAATTCCAGGAGTAAACCTCAACATTAACTTTGCTGGCTTGTTATCGGAGGCAATATTTTTTAGTAACTCAATATCATGATAATTATCTAAAACAATCGTCACATTATTACTGTAGGCAAAATTCAACTCATCCTGAGATTTGTTATTTCCATGAAAAACAATATCTTTCTCTTTTACACCTCCATTTATTGCAGTAAGTAATTCACCCTCTGATACTGCATCAAGCCCAAAACCTTCAGAAGAAATAACTGCACAAATAGCAAGGGAGCTATTTGCTTTTGAAGCAAATAGAGGAAGTGACTTTCCTGGGTAATGTTTATTTAAAGAAGATATATAAGTTTTGCATGCAGTCCTAAGTGACAACTCATCTAAAACATAAAGAGGTGTGCCATATTTTTTTGCGAGTTCACTAAGTTGACATCCTCCAACAACTAATTTTTTACTCTCATTAATTTCTGAAGAGATCGGAGCTATATTTCGATTTGGACTATCAATATCCACATTGGGTTCATAAGCTTTTGATTCGTGCATAGAAATTTTTCACAACGATATCTGGTCAATCTAGAGATCAATCAACGAATTAGTATTCTTTTTCAACAAAGAACCATTCATTAATAGTTAGATATGAATCTTAAAATAATTCAACTTGGGGAAATGCATTTAAATGATTGCGTGGATCTAGACCAAAAATCATCTAATGGTCTTTGGTCAAAATCTCAATGGGAGAAAGAACTTACTGACCCTAAGAGGATTTGTCTGGGAATCATAGAATTGCAAACTAAAAAACTTTTAGGCCTATGTTCCGCTTGGTTAGTAATAGACGAATTACACATAACTTTTATAGCTGTCGATCCCAGGAATCAAAGGAAAGGAATAGGAAAATTTCTCTTGTCAGACTTAATCAAACGCTCAAAATCACTTCAAATAAATCACATATTTTTAGAAGTAAAACAAAATAATGAGCCCGCTAAAGCTTTATACAATTCGATGGGGTTCAAAACAGTAGGTAAAAGATCTAATTTTTATCAAGACGGAAGTGATGCTCTACTTCTAAATAAAGAAACCAATAACAGATCATAAACTCAATAATTAAGTACGGTTAACCGAAATCCAAAACCAAATAAATAGCCGGTTCTTTGCATCAATTAATACTTTTAATTATTTTTCAACGAACACTTTATATTTACCCTTTATAAAAAAAAACCTAACCGTACACATTTCACACTTAACCCTGATAAATTAGATTAAATAGTTAAAGGCAAAAGCTAAATGTTTGAGAGGTTTACAGAAAAGGCAATAAAAGTGATCATGCTTGCCCAAGAAGAGGCAAGACGCCTTGGGCATAATTTCGTGGGAACAGAGCAAATCCTACTTGGGCTAATTGGTGAAGGTACTGGTGTTGCAGCTAAAGTTCTTAAATCAATGGGTGTTAACTTAAAAGATTCAAGAGTAGAAGTTGAAAAGATAATAGGAAGAGGTTCAGGATTCGTTGCCGTAGAAATTCCCTTCACACCAAGAGCAAAAAGAGTACTTGAACTTTCATTAGAAGAAGCTCGTCAACTAGGTCACAATTACATTGGTACCGAACATCTATTACTTGGTCTCATAAGAGAAGGTGAAGGAGTAGCAGCAAGAGTTCTAGAAAATTTAGGCGTTGATCTAACAAAAGTCAGGACGCAAGTTGTCAGAATGCTTGGTGAAACAGCAGAAGTTACAACAGGATCAGGTTCATCCAAAGGATCAGCGAAAACTGCAACACTTGACGAATTTGGAACAAACCTAACTCAGCTAGCTAGTGAATCAAAGCTTGACCCAGTAGTGGGAAGACATTCAGAGATTGATCGTGTAATTCAAATACTTGGAAGAAGAACAAAAAACAATCCTGTTTTAATAGGAGAGCCAGGGGTAGGGAAAACAGCTATTGCTGAGGGACTTGCTCAGAGAATTCAGCAAGGAAATATTCCTGACATACTTGAGGAGAAGAGAGTATTGACCCTTGATATTGGTTTACTTGTTGCGGGTACTAAATATAGAGGTGAATTTGAAGAAAGATTAAAAAAAATAATGGAAGAAATCAAATCGGCTGGGAATGTAATCCTAGTTATTGATGAAGTTCATACATTGATAGGCGCAGGTGCTGCTGAGGGAGCAATTGACGCTGCAAACATTTTAAAACCTGCCCTAGCAAGAGGAGAACTTCAATGTATTGGAGCTACAACTCTTGATGAATATCGCAAACATATTGAAAGAGATGCTGCATTAGAGCGAAGATTCCAACCCGTAATGATTGGAGAACCTTCAATTAAAGATACGATCGAAATACTTAAAGGATTAAGAGAGAGATATGAGCAACATCACAGATTGAAGATTACAGATGAAGCTCTAGATGCTGCTGCTAATCTTGGTGATAGGTATATCTCTGATCGTTTTTTACCTGATAAAGCTATAGACCTTATAGACGAAGCAGGAAGCCGAGTAAGATTACTCAACTCCAAATTGCCTCCTGAAGCAAAAGAGGTTGATAAAGAATTAAGAAAAATACAAAAGAGTAAAGAAGAAGCAGTAAGAGATCAAAATTTCACCCAAGCAGGAGAGCTCAGAGAGAAAGAAGTTGAACTTAGAGATAAGATAAGAAATCTTTTGCAAAATATAAGACAAAAACCATCAACAAATGAAAATCCCAATTCTAATAATGTTCCACAGGAAAATAATGAATCTTCAGACCAACTTATTACTCAGTCTGACGACTTAAAAGTTTCTCAACCGGTAGTTAACGAAGAAGACATTGCTCATATTGTTGCTTCATGGACTGGCGTACCTGTTCAGAAATTAACTGAAAGTGAATCAGTCAAACTTCTAAACATGGAAGATACATTGCATCAGAGACTGATTGGTCAAGACGAAGCTGTGAAAGCTGTTTCCAAAGCAATTAGGAGAGCTAGAGTAGGCCTAAAGAATCCAAACAGACCAATTGCTAGCTTTATTTTTTCTGGTCCAACGGGAGTTGGAAAAACTGAATTAACTAAAGCTTTAGCGGCCTATTTCTTTGGTAGTGAAGAAGCAATGATACGTCTAGACATGTCTGAATTCATGGAAAGACACACTGTTAGTAAATTAATAGGTTCTCCTCCAGGCTACGTAGGTTTCAATGAAGGTGGACAACTAACAGAAGCTGTAAGAAGAAGGCCCTATACAGTAGTTTTGTTCGATGAAATAGAAAAAGCTCATCCAGATGTGTTCAATCTTCTCCTTCAATTACTTGAAGAAGGGAGATTAACAGACTCAAAAGGAAGAACTGTTGATTTCAAAAATACTCTAGTAATAATGACCTCTAATATTGGATCTAAAGTTATAGAGAAAGGCGGAGGCGGATTGGGATTTGAATTCTCTGGTGAAAATTTAGAAGATACTCAATATAATCGAATTAAATCATTAGTAAATGAAGAACTAAAACAATATTTCCGCCCTGAATTTCTCAATAGATTAGATGAAATAATTGTATTTAGACAGCTTTCCAGAGACGAAGTCAAAGACATCGCAGAAATAATGTTGAAAGAAGTATTCTTGAGAATAAAAGATAAAGGAATATCATTAACTGTTTCAGAGGATTTCAAAGAAAGATTAGTTGAAGAAGGATACAATCCTTCTTATGGTGCAAGGCCTTTAAGAAGAGCTGTCATGAGGTTATTGGAAGATAGCCTTGCCGAAGAAGTTTTATCAGGAAGGATAAAAGACGGAGACAAAGCGGAGGTAGATATTGATGAAAGTAAAAAAGTAATTGTTAAACATCTTGGGAAAGATGGTTCCAAACCAGAATTAGCAAGCGCCACTGTTTAACTTTAAAATAGAAAAGTTATATGTTTATAAATAATCACAGCATTTCACCTTCAAATGTCGTTAGAGGTGAAGGGGCATGGGCTGACTCATTAGATCTAATAACTAAATTATGCAAAAGGCCTTTAATAATAGGTAGAAGTAGCTCTACAAAGAAAATAAGAACTTCATTCAAAAAAGATCTTCTTTTAAAAGGTATTCAATCAATCTCACTAGATTTAGACCATGATTGCTGTGAATTAGATATCAAAAATGCATATCTAATCTCAAAACACAATAACTGTGATGGGATTATTGCGGCAGGAGGTGGGAAAGTGCTTGACGCAGGAAAACTAATCGCTGATTTACTTGGTATTAATTGCATAACTGTTCCATTAAGTGCCTCCACATGTGCTGGATGGACCGCTTTATCTAATATTTACACTCCTGATGGAAAATTTGTAAAAGATGTAACTTTGAAAAGCTGTCCAAACTTATTGATCTTTGATCACACAATTGTTAGAAACGCCCCACCAAGAACACTTGCTAGCGGCATGGCCGATGCTGTCGCAAAATGGTACGAGTCTTCCCTAACAAGCAGTTCAAGCCAAGATGGCTTTGTTCAGCAAGCAGTTCAGATGGCTAGGGTTTTACGCGATCAATTATTTTTAAACGGTCAAAAGGCTTTCTTGGATCCATTAAGCAATTCTTGGGAAACTGTTGCAGAAGGATGCGCCTTAACTGCTGGAATAATAGGAGGGCTTGGGGGCGCAAGATGCAGAACAGCCGCAGCTCATCCTATACACAATGGATTAACACAACTCGCATACACTAATAAACCACTTCATGGAGAACTTGTTGGATTTGGCTTACTCGTGCAATTACATCTAGAAGAAAAAAATTCAACCAGTCAATTACCAAAACAAGCTAAATCACAACTTTTAGAGTTCTTCTCGCAACTCAATCTCCCTATTTCAATTGAGTCTATTTGTCTTAGGAATACCACCTCGAATGAACTATATAAAGCATGTAAATTCGCCTGTAATGATGACTCTGATATACATAAATTACCTTTCCCAATAAATGAAAAAGACCTTTTAGAGGCTATTCAAAGTTTACAATCCTTCCCAACAAGCTCCAGAATAAAAATAAATAATACTTAAGAGCATTGAATCAAGAAGTAAAGAAAAATATAGATACAACAAATGCTACGAAGGCATATATAAATGAAATACGAAATCAAATTATAGACAATCAAGCTAGTAAACTTTTTGAAGATTTAAAATGGATACAACTAGAGAATATTTCATCAAATAAATCTGATTTATTTCCAACAGTCTTAACAGGTAAAGGAAACAAAATTCTTCTTATTCATGGCTTTGATAGCTGCTTTCTTGAATATAGGCGTCTCATACCTATTCTAAAAAAGAAAAATAAATTAATCATTCCAGATCTATATGGATTTGGTTTTTGCCCTAGATCTAGTGGTAACAAATATGGATTTAAATATTTAATGAAACATTTGAATTCTATTTTAAATCATTTTTCAAATAATCAACCCATAGGAGTAATAGGTGCCTCAATGGGAGGAGCTTTAGCTCTAGAACTAGCGAGACAAAACCCAAAGAAAGTCAATAAATTACTACTTTTATCACCAGCAGGATTAGCAGGCAAAAACCCAAAAATCCCATGGCCATTTAATCATTTGGGGGCTTTTTTCCTTAGTCGACCTTTTGTCCGAAGGGGATTGTGTAAACAGGCATTCGCTGATCCAACAAATAGCGTAGGTCCTGCAGAAGAACAAATCGCCTCAATACATTTAAAAGTTCCGGGTTGGCAATCATCTCTAGCAGATTTCGCGGCAGATGGCGGAGTATCTGGCTGCGGACTCCCAAAACCCACTCAACCTCTAAAAATTATTTTAGGTAAATATGACAGAATCATTCCTAACAACGAAAAGGAAGAAACCTACAGAAACTATAACTCCAACATAGAAATAGCATTAAATTCAGGACATCTTCCACACCTGGAAGAACCAAAGTTAGTTGCTGATGCTTGGGGAAAACTAAAGAAATGAAATGATAGCCAAGTGGATTAAAGAGAAAGGAATTCTTACTAAATTATTAGAGAAAGGTATAAAGTTTCTAGTCATAAAAGAGTGTAAAAAGATTAGAAATCTTAAAATAGATATTATTTCCACTTCTACTCAAATATTTAAAGGTGTAATACAAAAAATTAATATTTCCGCTGAGGATATTAATTATAAAGATCTTTTTTTTGATGAACTCCAGATAGAAGCAGATAATCTTAAAATCAATTTTATATTAACCACTAAAGAATTAAAATTTACAAATGATCCGTTAATCAAATTCAAAATTTCTTTAACTCAAAGTTCACTCAGAAAAATTCTATTGTCAAAAAATTGGCATTGGATCGGAGATAAAATTAGCAAGGAAATATTAAACCAAGAAAAATTAATAGATATAAAAATAAGGAATGGTCAGTTATTAATAAAAACTTCTAAAGATGATATCAATATTATTAAAGAGCAACATATTAATGTTACAGCAGAGAAAGGTAAAGTCTATCTGAATAATGAAGCTTATAACAAGATAATTGAGATACCGGTTGAAGATAAAATATATATTAAAAAAATATATATAGAAAATAAATTAATTAATATTTTCGCAAGTTCATCTATTAGTTTTTAATTATTTCAGGAAATAATTAATGGTGATAATAATAATACTATATAAAATACAATAGCTGGAGTAAATAAATAACTATCGATTCTATCGAGAATCCCTCCATGACCAGGTAAAAAATTACCTGAATCTTTTAATCCTGCATTCCTTTTCAGCATAGATTCAGTAAGGTCTCCAACCAAAGAAAATAAAGCTACTAAAACACCAATAAATATTCCAATTAATATTCCAAATTCCCATCTAAGTAAATATCCAAAATAGGATCCTATTAATATTGAAAAGAATAATCCACCGATAACACCCTCAATAGTTTTAGAAGGTGAAATCGGAGATAGAGAATGATTGCCAAACTTCTTACCAACAAAATAAGAACCTATATCAAATCCAACTATCATAAAACATGTAGAAAAAGTTATTAGCATTCCAAAAGTGATGGATGGTGACCAATCAGCGGGAATCAAGTTGAAGTTATTTGTTAAATCAGTCTCTAAAAGATTTCTTAACTTAATCCAATGACTTGGCAAGAAACCTAAATAAAATAATCCGAATATTGATGCTGCTACATCAGCAATGGACCCAGTAACAGGTTGGAGTAATAACCAACCACAAATAGCAGCCCCAGATAATGGCAAAATAGCATCTGATATTTCAATAGATATATATCCTTGAGAAGATAATTGAGTGAAAAAAAGTAATATTTGACAGGCTAATAATGTTGTCTTAGTGGCTGGTCTTATTCCAGTAAATTCTGCCATCCTAAAGAACTCTAGAAGAGCTAAATGAACAATTATACTTATTGCAATAGAAAACCACCAATCACCAAGAGAGACTATTAAAAATCCAAAAACTCCAACGATAAGTCCACTTAATAATCTCTTTTTGGAAACAGCTAAAAACATTAAATCAGGTAAAAAAATATAGCTTTCGTTTATAAAACATACTTTAAATGGATGGTAATAATAAATTTTATTATAGCTGATGAATAGATATTATTAATCACGAAATAACTCTTACAAAATCAGAAATTTGTTCAGGCCAAAAGCTTTTTTGCTCTATCAACCAATCAACACGAGCTTCGTCCAAAATCTCACCAGGAATCAATAAAGGTATGCCAGGAGGATAAGGGCAAACCATCTCAACAGAAATTCTTCCAATAGCATCTTTTAGATTCACCTTCTCAAAATTCGATCCCCAAGAGTCAGAATATGACTTGTATGGCTTAGATACGATACCGAAAGGTGGTCTTTTAAAAAAACAAGGTTTTTGTTTGCCACAGGCTTTAAGGATTTCATTCCAAATTCTTACAAATCTTTTTCCTAATCTCTTGTGAGATGAGAGCCCAAGACAAAAAGTTAGCGTTCCTGGCTCAGCCAATTCGCCAATCATTCTTTTTCTTATAAAGCTTTTATCAACTTCAATACCACTCAAACCAAATTTTGACGTGTGAAGAATTATTTTTAGTGGATCGCTGTTTTTAAGAAGAGGAACTTCATTTTTAATCAAAAAATCTTTTAACATCTCAGCTTCTTCAATACATAATCTTAGTTTCTTTATCCCTTTAGATTCAAGAAGTTCCTTTATTGAACTTTCACAAGAAGCTAACAAGAGAGAGCTTGGGCTTGAAGTTTGAAGCAACTCAATAGCTCTTTCAATTTTAAATGGATCAACCTTGTCACCTTGCGACCATAAAACCGCGGATTGAACTAAACCTGATGCAGATTTATGTAGAGAGTGAACAACAAGATCTGCACCAAAAGATATAGCTGACTTAGGTAAATCTGGTCTTATTTGACTGATTAAGTAAGCTCCATGAGCTTCATCAACCAAAACTGGCAAAGAATGAGAATGAATCTCTTTAATTAGAGATTCCATATCTGCAGAATATCCTTGGTATGTAGGGTTAACTAAAACTACCGCAGCTATATCATCTTCATATTCTTTTGCTTTTTTTAAAACCCTCTGAAGCCATTTCCTATCCATAACAGAGGCATGGCCTCTATCAGTTAGATAAGGGACATCGAAAAGTAATGGTGTTAAGCCGCCAAAGAGGCATGCTTGAATACAACTTTTATGTATATTTCTTGGCATGAGAACAGCTTGCCCAGGATGAGCTAGAGCAAGCAATGAACTTTGGAGTAAACCTGTCGCTCCGTTAACTCCATACCAACATCTATCAACACCCACTTCATAGGCAGAAGACTTTTGACTTTCGGCTATGGCTCCTTCACTAATCAACGGGCCGCCAATCTCAAAAAGCTCAGGCAAATCCCAAATACCTGGTCTAAGCCTCAATAGAGTTTTTATGTTTTTTGGGAGAGAATTTCCTCTTCCATGTGCAGGTAAAAAAAGATTTTCGTTTCTATTAGTAGAAAGCAAGTTTAAAAGCCCCATGGAATAAAAGATTTACCTAAAATCAATGTAGTTAAATTAATCAGTAAGCAAATCAAAAGATCTTCTTAGATGTGTAGCTGAAAGAACTTATGATGAATTCATGAAATACGATTTCCAAAGAGATTTAACTTGGTTGATTTCAAGGCCATGGATATTGGTTCCTAGATTTATTCAGATAGTTGGTGCAATATCACTTCTACTAGCAAGACTTATATTTCAAGGTTCAAGCAATGAAGACAAAACTCAAAAGAAACTAGCTAAATTTCTACTTAAAACACTTATTGATCTGGGTCCCTGTTTTATAAAAGTAGGGCAAGCACTTTCAACCAGGCCAGATCTAATAAGAAAAGATTGGCTCGAAGAATTAACAAACTTACAAGATAATTTACCATCATTTTCTCATGAAAAAGCACTTGAGATAATTGAAAATGAGCTAGGCAAGCCAGCAAGTGAACTTTTTGAAGAGTTCCCATCTAAACCAATAGCCTCAGCAAGTCTTGGGCAGGTTTATAAAGCAAAATTATTTGGCGATTATTGGGTAGCAGTAAAAGTTCAGAGGCCTAATCTAATTTTCAACATTAGGAGAGATATCGTAATTATAAAAATACTTGGTGTTCTTAGTGCGCCAATACTTCCATTAAATCTTGGGTTCGGACTAGGTGAAATAATAGATGAATTTGGAAGAAGTTTATTTGACGAAGTTGATTATAAAAAAGAAGCTAATAATGCAGAAAAATTTTCTAATCTCTTCCACAATAATAATTCAGTAACTATACCGACAGTAGAAAGACATTTATCAACTATAAAAGTATTAACTACAAGCTGGATTGATGGCACAAAACTAAAAGATAGAAATGAATTAATTGAAAATAATTTAAATCCTTCAAAACTTATAAGAACTGGTGTTATCAGCGGCATACAACAATTATTGGAATTTGGATATTTTCATGCAGATCCTCATCCAGGAAATATGTTTGCACTGGAAGGTCATAATGGTGATTTAGGAAATATAGCCTATGTAGATTTCGGAATGATGGACTCAATTTCAGAGGTAGATAGATTAACTCTTACTGGTGCAATTGTTCACCTGATCAATAATGATTTTCATTCTGTTGCGAAAGATTTTCAAAAGCTAGGTTTTCTAAGTAAAGAGCAGGACCTTAAGCCTCTAATACCTGTATTAAAAGAAGTGCTTGGAAGTGCAATTGGTAAAGATGTTGCATCTTTTAATTTTAAAGAAATTACCAACAAATTCTCCGAATTAATGTTTGATTATCCCTTTAGAGTACCCGCAAGATTTGCATTAATTATTAGAGCAGTAATTAGCCAAGAAGGACTTGCCATCCGATTAGACCCTGATTTTAAAATTATAGATTTAGCATATCCATATGTAGCGAAAAGATTACTCACTTCAGATACTAATGAGATGATAAATATATTATTAGACGTCATATTTGATCAGAATGGACATATAAGAGTTGAGCGAATAGAAAATTTATTTGATGTACTAGTCCAAGACTCGAGCACACCAGCTAAAGAACTAATACCAGTAGCAGGAGCAGGTTTAAAGCTTCTAACAAGCTCTAGAGGCTCACTAATAAGGAAAAATTTATTAATGAGTATTATTAAAGACGAAAGGATCGATACTAAAGATATGAAGCAATTAATCAAATTAGTACGGAAAACCTTCAATCCTTTAAAAATGGTTTCAGCTCTTACCAAACAAAACAACACACAAGTTGCGTAGATGATTTTCATAAAATATAATAAAAATTAAAAACATGTTAAATATCAATATTCAAAATATAATCACATTTATTGCAATCAATTTGGATGATCCAAATGTACCGAATATAGATGAATTTATTTCCGATTATCAACAAATAAAGCCTATTGAAGATCCAATCTTCTGGCTTTCTTGTGGTGCATTTATTTGTCTAATGTCTGGTTTAATATTTGCAGATATTATGAAATCAAAACTAAATAAATGGGCAACATATAAGATATCTCCAATACCTCTAGAGGACCCTAGAACAATATCAAGTTGGTTTTCATTCTTCACGGGTCTAACAATTATTTTTGTAAGCGCCTTAAGCATTATAAACTTTTCAATTATAAAATCTCTAATATTTTCCTCAATAATCTCAATTATTTTTGGCATAAGCATGTGGAAAGCCATCAAAGATTTATTAATCCAAGTAAAAGCGGGAACAGTTAAAGAAATAGATGATTTCTTCTGATTAATTTTGATTCTATCTACTTTTTCCAAACCTAGCTAAAATAAAAATGAATACATAATTTAGAAATATCTATGTTTTATGGCATTAAATTTTCCTTTTAAAAAATCCTCGTCAGGTTTTTCTGATTCTCATGATAAACCTTCCTCTGATAATGAATTTTTTGAGGCAATTAATTTATTTAAAACTCAAAGACTGAAAATTGGAATTTCATTAGAGACACTTTCAAAAGAGACAAAAATCTCAAGGAATGTACTAATAGCTATTGAAAATGGATGGAAAAAATATTTACCCGAAAAAACTTATTTAATTTCAATGATCAAAAGTCTTGAGCTTAATCTCAATTTAGAGAAAGGAAGTTTAAATGGTTTGTCAATACAAAAAGATAGTATGAATAATGTATCGAGATTTAAACTTAATTTTATAAATATAGACTTTCTTAATAGCTGGATTGGAAGCCTATTGTATTTTATAATTATGCTTTTATCAATATTAGCTCTTAATAGTCAGCAAAAATATCTTATAAAAATAAATAGTATTTCCACAGAACCTATTAAGATGGAAAAAACTTTTATAGGAGATGGGAACGTAATTAATAGAGCAAAAGAAAACTAATTTTATCTTTTATTTGCTTTAGCTAAATCACCATATTTTTTCAAAGCATCTCTAATATTTAAATCATTTCTCGGTAATCTCCATGACCAATTATTTTCTGTTGTGCCAGGTTTATTTAAACGACAGCTATCATCAAGATTTAACAAATCTTGCATAGGTGCTACAAATAATTTGGCTTTAGTTTCCATGCCTATTCGAATCAATTCCCAAGAAGTGAAATTCTCATAATCAAAAATCCTTTCTCTAAGTTGTTCTTTTCTACCTTGATCCATTTCTCTCCACCATCCAAGAGAAGTTGAATTGTCGTGAGTTCCTGTATAAACAATCCAATTTTCTTCTTTAATATTCTCTGGCAAATACGGATTATCCAAATTCCCATCAAAAGCGAATTGAAGTATCTTCATTCCTGCTAATTCATAATCATCGCGTAACTTCTCTACTTTTGAGGTTACGAGACCTAAGTCTTCAGCAATTAATGGAAGAGAGCCGCAGCAATCTTTTTTGATTAAACTTAGTATCTGTTTTCCTGGAGAGGGCAACCAAAGTCCATTCTCTGCTGTTTTATCTTTGCCGGGAATTGCCCAAAAAGCTTCGAGGGCACGAAAATGATCAAGGCGTAAAAAATCAACCTGTTCTAGATGTCTTGAAATTCTTTTTCTCCACCATCTATATCTACTTGCTTTGTGCCTACTCCAGCGATAAACAGGGTTACCCCAGAGCTGACCGGTTTCAGAAAAATAATCAGGTGGGACTCCACTTTGAAGGAATGTATCTGAATTAGTCAAAATAGAAAATAATGACCGATTCCCCCAAACATCAGCACTATCTTTTGATACATAAAAAGGGACATCTCCAAATAAATAAATTCCTAGATTTTTCGCAAGCTCTCTGATTGATTGCCACTGCCTGTCTAAATGCCACTGGAGAAGTTTATGGCCTAATAATTCTTTTTGGTTATTTTTTTTCCAATTTTCTAATTCTTTCTTATCCCTACATGCATATTCTTCTGGCCATTCCCACCATGGAAGATCATTGTTTTGAATCTTAAGTTCCATAAATATGGAATGATCATCTAACCAAAATTGTTTTGAGCACCATATTTCAAATTCTTCTTGAATAGTTCTATTCTGTTTATACCAATCATCAACCAAAGAAAAACGTAAGGACTTAACTTTTGAATTTGCTAAATGAAAATCAACTCTATTTTTAAAACAATCATTTGCAGAAGAAAAATCTTCCAGGTTATTAGCTAAGAATCCGTCCCTCACTAAATCATTTTGGTCAAGGAACCATGGGTTCAAAGCAAAACTTGATGGAGAGCTATATGGAGATCCAAGTGAATCAGTAGGAGCAAGAGGTAAAAATTGCCACACACCTATTCCAAAGGCAGCAAGTTCATTAAGCCATTCTCGAGCAGGTTTACCGAAACTTCCGCAAACAGGACTATCAGGTAATGAGGTTGGATGAAGCAGGATTCCTGAATTTCTTTCCAATTTCACTTTTTGTTATCTCTAAAAAATAGAAAAAAAATAGTAATAATGCTATTTTTTTATTAAATTCAAAATGAATACCATTTAGATGGGAAATCTTTTTCTTAAATATCAAAAAAAATAATTTAGTAATTTCATATTAACAAATTATTTAATAATATAAAAATTAAATTTAAAAAACTCAATTTCTTCTTGAGTTAAAACAAGATCCTCAAAATATTTCTTTCCAACAATAGTATTATCTAGATAAACGGTTTAATAAGATTTTGAAGTAAGCCGTACAAGCGAGGGATGATTTAACTTGAGATTTTATATTTTTTTCATTCCAAACAAACTCTTGCTTTAAAGACCCAATTACATAAATCAAGCTCTCTATAACTAAGTGTTTCCGAAAAAATCACGGTTAAAATCTTTAAGCCTTTACCTGAAGTCAAATTATTAATGTTTTCAAAAGAAAATTCTTCAGAAGAAATTACTTTCACATAGCCACCCCAAACAAAAGGCAGGCCAATGATTCCCAGTTAAAAACCTTAAAATAGAGTTTTAAAAGAAAAAATATAAAAAAGCTTTTATACGATCATGTCTCAACATAACGGTAGATTAGTAAATATCATTTGTTGCTTGCTGTGGAACCGTGACCAGTTTTATTACTGCAGCGAATCCTGAGCCTACTAGTCTCGAGCATGACACTAATAGACTCAGATTAATTAGTGGGACATCCAATACAGCACTAGCTAAAGAAATTGCGACTTATATGGGGATAACCAATGTCCCTCTAGTTTCAAAAAGGTTCGCAGATGGGGAGCTCTATGTGCAAATCCAGCAATCAATTAGAGGATGTGATGTTTTTCTAATACAACCAACCTGTGCTCCTGTTAATGACAGCTTAATGGAGCTAATGATCATGGTTGATGCTTGTAAAAGAGCATCTGCCAGACAAATTACAGCTGTAATTCCCTATTTTGGTTACGCCAGAGCAGACAGAAAGACAGCTGGTAGAGAGTCAATAACTGCGAAGCTAACCGCAAATATTCTTGTGAAGTCAGGAGTAGATAGAGTACTCGCAATGGACTTACATTCCGCACAAATCCAAGGTTATTTCGATATCCCGTGCGATCACATATATGGTTCACCTGTTTTAGTTGATTATCTGTCAACCATGAAGCTTGATGAAATAGTAGTCGTCTCTCCGGATGTAGGTGGAGTGGCCAGAGCCAGAGCTTTTGCTAAGCAAATGAAGGACTCACCTCTAGCAATTATTGATAAACGTCGATCAGGGCATAATGTTGCCGAAAGCCTCACAGTGATTGGGGAAGTCTCTGGCAAAACTGCAATATTGATTGATGATATGATTGACACTGGAGGTACTATTTGCGCTGGGGCTGAATTACTTAGGAAGGAGGGTGCTAAAAAAGTTATTGCATGTGCATCTCATGCTGTTTTCTCTCCACCTGCTTACGCGAGGCTTTCAAAAGAAGGCCTTTTTGAACAAGTTATTGTTACTAATAGCATTCCGGTGCCAAGTAATTTAGATTTCTCACAATTGAAGGTCTTATCAGTTGCAAATATGCTTGGAGAAGCTATTTGGAGAATTCATGAAGAAAGTTCTGTTAGCTCAATGTTCAGATGAATTTTTAAATTTAATTCAAAATCAGTTCCACTACCTCTCTTGTATTAGAAGATATATTTGCTTTATTTAATTTTAATAGTGATTCATACATCCCTTCCTTATTTTTATTTATATAAGTTTTCCATTTACTAAAAACTTTTACCATTCTTGAAGCCGTTATTGGGTTAATTTTATCTACCTCTATTAATTTATCTGCCATAAATAAATAACCTTGTCCATCAAGAGAATGAAATAAATCAATATTTTTACTAAATCCTCCGAGAACAGCTCGTATGGCATTTGGAGCCTTCCAATCAAATTTAGGATGTGATAGTAATTTTTCAATCACATTAATTCCTCGCTTATGAGGTCTTGAGGCCTCATAAGCGAACCATGAGTCTAAGACCACTGGATTTTCTTTCCAAAGGTTATAAAACAGATTAGAAGCTTCTTCGGTCAATGTGTTATCGAGTGGTTTTAATGCTCCTAAAGCCGCCCTTGATATTGTCATTGAAGAATGACTAATTGATTCAACACAATTTTTTTGCACATCTATATCGCCCGCAAGAGATAAATAAAACCATATAGTCCCTAGTAGTTTTCTCTCTCCTCTACCCATTGGCCATTGATGATCAATATTAACTAATAAATTTTTAGATATTATTCTTAGCTCTTGAAGAATTTCATTACCAATTAAAACTTGGAAATCTATTGATTCTCTATAAATTCTTATTGGATCAACTTTTGTGAATAAGGATTCCAATTCTGCAAAACCAGGTATTGCTATAAGAGTTGCTAAGAAAAAAGGATCATTAATTTCTAAGGATTTTATGGTTTGTTTAATAGCATTAATAAACCTATCTTCCAATGAATAATTGGCTTTATTGCAAAGCCTAGTCTTCAAAATTTCACGCATCAAATACTGACCAGAGTCCCACCTCGAAAAATAATCATTGTCATTTAAGAAAAGGAAAAGATAGTCATCTATAAGCAAATCAGATTCCCAAACAACAGGTGAAGAAAATCGTCTAAAAAGTGATAGAACTGGAGCCTCTTTCTCACCTGGGAGAGTATGTATTTTTAGATTTTTCTTATTTTTGTCTAAAATAAATAAATTATCCTCAGCTATAGGACTAGCACCTTTTTCTCTGCTATAGCAAGAATAAAGAATTGGAATAACCATTTCCGTATTTTCACTAGTTTTTTCGCTATCTATCTTCTGCTCAAAAGAGACATTCAAAATTGAATTCTTTGAATCCCAAGATTGATTTATATAAACTTTCGGTGTACCTGACTTATAATACCAATTAAGAAATTTATCTAAATCAAAAGGACAGTTTTTTTCTTCCAAATAAGCACCTTTTATTAATGAATTAATAAAATCCTCAGTTGTAGCGGCACTACCATCAAAAGTTCTAATATAGAGATTAATACCTCTAAAAAACTTTTCTTTTCCTAGCAATAGCTCAAGCATTCTTATCAACTCAGCACCCTTCTCATATATTGTTGTTGTATAAAAATTGTCGATCGCTACATACTCTTTAGGCTTAACCGCATGAGAGGTAGGACCCTTATCTTCAGCAAATTGAAAATTTCTAAGAAATGATACATCTTCTATTCTTTTTAGTCCTTTACTATGTAGATCTGAGGTAAAAGATTGATCTCTAAAAACTGTCAGACCTTCTTTTAATGAAAGCTGAAACCAATCACGGCATGTAATTCTATTGCCAGTCCAATTGTGAAAATATTCGTGTGCTATAACACTTTCTATTCTCTCTAATTCATCATCAGTCGCAGTCTTTGAGTCAGCTAATACCAACTTGGAATTAAAAATATTTAGTCCCTTATTTTCCATCGCTCCCATATTAAAATGCCTTACAGCAACAATTTTATACTCATCTAAATCATATTCAAGACCGTAATTTTCCTCATCCCATTTCATTGCCTTTATTAGTGAGTTAACGGCATGTTTTGTATATTTCTCATCTCCTTTTTCCACATAAATTCTAATATCAATTAATCTTCCCGTATTTGTAATATATGTATCTGAGACTGAATTTAATTTACCAGCAACTAAAGCGAATAAATAGCAAGGTTTTGGGAATGGATCTTCCCATATAAATTCATGTCTAAGATTATTACTATTTAAATTACCTGAATACTTTTCATTCCCATTAGATAATAATATAGGATACAAAGTTCTGTCTGCCTCTATTCTTACTGTATATCTACTTAAAACATCTGGCCTATCTGGATGAAAACAAATTCTTCTAAACCCTTCTGCCTCACATTGAGTAGTTAACATTCCTGAGCTTAAATATAATCCTTCTAATGATGTATTTCTAAAAGGATCTATTAGAGATCTTATTTTTAATTCAAATTCTGATCCTGGAGGACTATGTATAATCAAGCCTTTATCGGAAATAGAATATTCAGGCAACTTCAATTCTTTTCCATTTATTGATATTGATAATAATTTAATTTGATTACCCTTAAGAACAAGCTTTGAAGATTCTTTCTTCTTTGGCTTAATTATCATTGAAGATTGAACAACAACGTAATCCGTACCGATATCAAAATCTAAATATATACTGGGTATTAAGAAAGGATATTCAACATAGTCTGATAATTTAATAGATTTCTGAGTTGACATATTAAATAATTTTTTAATTAGAATTATTTATTTTGATTTAATTGTTCAACAGTTTTTAAGAATTTTTTCTGATCTTCTTCTGGGACCATGTCAGGACAATTTTTCATAGCTCCATCAAGAAGCTGCAATATCGCTCCATTATAAATATTTTTGTCTGGTATTTTATCTTTTCCTAATTCTTTAATTAGCCCACCATGTCTACTCGAGATAAGCAATGCATAATTTTTTGCTGCTAAGGAAATAGCCTTTGGAAATTCAACTTCAATCTGTCTTGCCATACAGAGATAGCTAATTCCTATTTGTCTGTATAAAAAGATATCTTCATCAGTAGCAGGAATAAAACTAACTTCCTTCTTATCAGCGCTAATTTTAGTTGGATTAGATTCTGACTTTATTGAGGAACTACAACTTGATAAAAATATTGAAGCGGCAAAAACAGAAATAGCCAAGATTGTTTTTATTGGAGATTTTTTCATTTTTCTCAAGTGATTTTAGTCCATAAAAAAAATCTGATGAAAAAAAATTTATTAAAAAATCTTTACTTTCAGATAAGATATATATCATACAATAGGGCCCATATAAATAGATTTTATAAAGTCATTAGTTGGGATTCTTAACCCTTATCTCATGGTGATTCTCAACTATTTTCAACTTATCATTAAACCAACTATAAATCGTTCTGGATCTAAATTTATCTTGGTCTATTAAGCGAGTATGTTCTAATACGTGCCAGTTATCATAATTAGACTCAAAGATCAACTCATGTTCATCAACTTGCCTAATATTTGATATCCCTGAAGAATCAGATAAATAAGAGCAATCACGAATTAATTGATGGCCTTGTAATCGAGCAGTTATTTCACCCTCACTTTTATAATTTGGCTTTTTAATAAAAAAATCTTTTTGATCTTCGCACCACCAATTAAACCGATAGCTTTCAAATTCCAAATCACTTTGAATTAACTTACTTACATTTATATACATTTCCAAATTAATAGCCTCTTCTTCATCAAAAAAATATTGTCTTTTAGAATGCCATAAACCAATATTTCGACCAAACCACCTCCTTAAACTACTATCAAAATCAATTCTAAGTCTATCGATACCTACTGAAGATTTTGTAGTTCTTCCAATACCAGATGTATGAGAAATAGCCATTTTCTGGAACTGAGAAAATTTAAAAGGTATCTCTTAATTATTAGCTAATTCCTAAAACGAGTCTCATTACCTTAAGGTATGCGTAATTATTTAGATTGCTCGACACTGTGGATAGTGCCGAAGCTAACGACAGACGGCAGTTAAAACTGTTGCTTGTGGCATCTCGCCACCATCTCTCAAGGAGTGATATTCGTTTGTCAATTGAATATTTAGAAAGAGAAGATTATGGATTTAACGTCACTCTAGATTTTTCAGATCCCTCTGAAAACCCAGAATTACTTGAACTTTATAGATTAGTAGCTCTTCCTGCACTAATAAAATTAAAACCTTCGCCTAGACAAGTATTTGCTGGGAGTTCAATTTTTGAACAAGTTAAAACATGGGTCCCAAGATGGCAACACGAAGGATTAAGTAACTCAATAGGAATAAGTCTTAGAGGCAAAACAATTGAATCCGATCAAACACAAAAAGAACTTTTACTAGAGGATGACCTACTAGTTCTTAGACAAGAAAATGAGACACTCACTAAAAAAATACATTCCCAAGAAAGCCTACTGAGAATGGTTGCTCATGAATTGAGAACTCCATTAACAGCCGCTGGTTTAGCTCTTCAAAGCCAAAAACTTGGTCAAATCAGCATGACTAAGTTTCAAGACGTCCTTAAGAGAAGGCTTGAAGAAATTGAAATACTTTCTAAGGACTTATTAGAGGTTGGCAGTACTCGTTGGGAAACTTTATTTAATCCTCAAAAAGTTGATCTTGCAAGCATATCTGCTGAAGCAATTCTCGAGCTTGAAAAGCAATGGCTTAATCGCAAAATAAAAATAAACACCGATATTCCAACTGATTTGCCATCCGTTTTTGCAGATCAAAGAAGAATGATGCAGGTTTTGTTAAACCTCATTGAAAATGCTTTGAAATTTTCCGAGGACGAAGGTGAGATTTTTATAACAATGCTTCACAGAACAAATCAATGGGTTGAAGTAATTGTTCGAGATAATGGGCCTGGTATCCCCCAAGAAGAGCAACAAAGAATATTTGTTGATCGAGTGAGGCTTCCACAAACTTCTCAAGAGACAATCGGCTTTGGCATTGGTCTTTCAGTTTGTAGAAGAATTGTTGAAGTTCATGGAGGTAAGATCTGGGTGGTTTCTAAACCAACTGAAGGTGCATGTTTCTATTTCACTGTTCCTGTATGGCGTGGCCAAGATAAGGTTCAAGAAGCCTTGACGAGTGGCAACGCGGGCCCGTAACTTTTATTTGTGATAACAATTACTTATTGAGTGATTTATCACTGCATCTGGCCCCATCGTCTAGAGGCCTAGGACACCTCCCTTTCACGGAGGCGACAGGGGTTCGAATCCCCTTGGGGCTATAAATAAAATTTCTTTAAATTTAAAAATTTTATGAGGGAAAACATTGTCAGTTTTTCTCAACCTTTGATTAGATACACATAAGTAGTCCATTCGTAATCCCTTTTTTTTTACTGAAACATTACATAAAAAATAATATTCGGATAATCAGAAAAAAATAACTAATCCCTAAAACTCTCTTAAATATTGGGATCCAAGAAAAGAAATGATCTTGTGACGGTCTCAAAAGGTGAACTTAAAAATTAGTAATATCAAGATAAAACAGCTAAAAGTTACCACTTCTTGGTAATCTCACTTTCTAATTTAAGTTTTTATGGCTTACTCAGAGACAAAAGTAGTACTTGGCGGTCTTGCACATATTCCTATAATTATCGGTTTTTTCTACCTAATTCGCAGGCAATATTCATTTGGTGCAATGCTGCGAACTGGTAAGAATGCTCTAAGCGAGAAAGTAACCAAGGCTACTCCTGCCAAAGCTGCTACTCCTGCCAAAGCTGCTACTCCTGCCAAAGCTGCTACTCCTGCCAAAGCTGCTACTCCTTCAAAAGCTTCTGCGGCAAAGAAACCTCATGCAGATGTACCGGTTAATACCTACAAACCAAAAGCACCTTTCACCGGAACAGTAACTGAAAATTATTCCGCACTTAAGGAAGGAGCAATTGGAAAAGTACAACATATAACTTTTGATCTTTCTGGAGGAGACCCTGACTTTAAATATGTTGAGGGTCAAAGTTGCGGCATACTTGCTGCAGGTGAAGATGCGAAAGGCAAACCCCATAGACCGAGACTTTATTCAATTGCAAGTACTAGATATGGTGATAACTTTGCAGGAAATACACTCTCATTATGTGTTCGCCAACTTCAGTACGAAAAAGATGGTGAAACTATAAATGGAGTTTGCTCTACTTATTTATGCAACCTATCCCCTGGGGATAAGGTCAAAATCAGTGGGCCTGTAGGGAAAGAAATGCTTCTTCCTGAAGAAGAAGATTCAAACATAATAATGCTTGCTACAGGTACTGGTATAGCTCCAATGAGGGCATATCTTAGAAGAATGTTTGAACCTACTGAAATAGAAAAACATCAGTGGAATTTCAAAGGAAAAGCTTGGTTATTTATGGGTGCACCTAAGACAGCAAACTTGCTTTATGATGCTGATTTTGAGCACTACAAATCAAAGTTCCCTGAAAATCTTAGATACACAAAAGCTATATCTAGAGAACAGAACAATACAAAAGGAGGAAGAATGTACATACAAGATAGGGTCCTTGAACATGCAGAAGAAATATTCGACATGATTGAGAATCCTAAAACTCACATTTACTTGTGTGGATTAAAAGGAATGGAGCCAGGTATAGATGAGGCAATGACAACAGCGGCTTCTGCAAAAGGTTTAGATTGGTCTGAACTTAGACCTAAACTTAGAAAAGCAGGCAGATGGCATGCTGAAACTTACTAGATAAATAAAAAGTCTGGAAAGCGATAATTATTAATTACTTTATAAATATTTTTTCTATATTTAACTAATCAATATCAATTTTGTTTTTAGGCATCCGTCCACCAAAAATGGAGGAATGTATGGAAGCAACTTGAATTTAATATTTCTCATCTGATTGGCAAGGAATTTATTAATGAGCATGCCAGTAACAAATCCATTGAGAATAGGGCTTCGCCAAGAGCGAGTAGTACCTCCTCAATGTCTGGTTATATTTGGGGCCTCTGGAGATCTAACACACAGGAAACTAGTTCCTGCTCTATTTGAACTCTTTAAGCAAAGAAGATTACCAAGTGAGTTTGCCATTTTAGGCTGTGCGAGAAGACCTTGGACTGATGAAATATTTAAAGAAAAAATGGAAGAAGCTCTTTCTTCTCAAATAAAAGAAAGTCCAAAAGAGTGGGAATTATTTTCTCAAAATCTTTTTTATGAGCCTGTAGATCTGCAACAACCTGAACACCTAGTAAAACTTGGAGAAAGACTTGAAATAATTGACAAGCTAAAAGCGACTCACGGTCATCGAACTTTTTACCTTTCAGTATCTCCAAAGTTCTATGGAAGTGGATGCAGAGCTTTAGCTGCAGCTGGATTATTGAAAGATCCAAAACGAAGTAGGGTCGTAATCGAAAAACCCTTTGGAAGAGATTTCAATAGCGCTCAGTCACTCAATTCTCTCGTTCAGGGATGTGCCCAAGAAAGTCAAATATTTCGAATAGATCATTATTTGGGTAAAGAAACAGTTCAAAATATTCTTGTTCTCCGATTTGCAAACACGATCTTTGAACCTATTTGGAATAGAAATTATATATCGAGTGTTCAAATTACCAGTTCTGAAACAGTTGGAGTTGAAGATCGAGCTGGATATTACGAATCTTCAGGCGCCTTAAGAGATATGGTTCAAAATCATCTAACTCAAATGCTTGCTCTAACAGCAATGGAACCACCTGGGCATTTTGATCCAGAAGCCATAAGGAATGAAAAAGCTAAGGTTCTTCAGGCAGTTAAGCTTGCGAATGAAGAAAAGCCTTGGGAATGTTGCGTTAGAGGTCAATACTCAAAGGGAGGTAGCGATGAAGAACCACTCCTAGGTTACAGAGATGAACCAGGTGTTGATCCAAACAGCACAACCGAAACATATGTAGCTATGAAGCTTTTCATAGATAATTGGAGATGGCAGGGGGTCCCTTTTTATGTAAGGACTGGAAAACGTTTAGCTAAAAGGCTTAGTGAGGTTGTTCTCACATTTAGAGAAGCACCTGTTCACCTTTTTGATGCTGCAGGTGGGTGCCCAACTTCAAACCAATTAATTCTTAGAATTCAACCCAACGAAGGGGCTGAATTTAGTTTTGAGGTTAAATCTCCAGGGTCAGGGATGAGAAGTAGACCTGTAAATATGGAGTTTTCCTATGATGAATCCTTTGGAGAGCCATCAGATGAAGGTTATGTGAGACTCCTTGCTGATGCAATGCTCGGAGATCCAACATTGTTTACTCGAAGCGATGAAGTAGAGGCTGCTTGGCGTTTATATACTCCTCTACTTGAAAAGATTGAGGATTCTCCTTGGGAATTACCTATTTATCCTTATGAATCAAGGACATGGGGGCCGACTGAATCAGACTTACTTATTGGCAAAGATCAACTTCTATGGAGAAGACCTTGAAAAAATTGAATCCAATTCTTTTATTTGAACCAAATTAGATGTCTCCTCAATTAACCCTACAAACACCCCTTCAGTTACCTCCAACTGAAATTCCTACCTATCTTGAGCAACTATGGTCTCATGATGAGCGAGGAGATAAAGGAGCCAACACTTTTTGTTTAATTGTCTGGCAACCTGCTTGGATTGAACAAAAGCTCGTCAAAACTGGGCATATATCTGGACCCATAGTAGGGAATCAAAGAAATGACCTTATAGAAGCTGCAAGAGAAATCATCTTAAAAGGTGATCTTCCTAACAGTACTTCACCACTAGATTTTAGAGTTCAATCCTCAATTCATGGCGAAGAGTTAATTGAAAATGTAGACGACCTAAGGGGACAACACATTGACACCTCAATTAGTAATTTGCAACCCCGAAGATTAATAACTATTGCACCAACTATTGACAAAGAAAATAATTTAGAAACTTTAGTAGCAGCATATTGCCCACTTCCCGAAGAAAGCGGAGGCAAAACAGCATGCGGCGACGTGATTGTTTTAAGAGGCAATAAAGCTGCTATCAATGATGGGCTTGAAATTGTAGAGAATCTTGTTCCCGAGGAACTTCCATCTTGGCTGTGGTGGAATGGAAGAATTGATGAGGCTCCTGAATTCCTCAATGCACTATCTCTCCCAAATCGAAGATTAATTGTTGATACTGCACTTGGTGAACCAATAGTCTGCTTAAATTTATTGCTTCAAAGAATCCAATCTGGACAAGCTGTTAACGACCTAAATTGGCTTCGCCTTAGAGGTTGGAGAGAAACCTTAGCGATGGTATTTGATCCTCTTCAAAGAAGAAATGCCCTTGAAAATTTACAAAAAATTGATATAGATATTGAGGGCACACAAACAGTTCAAGGTCTTTTACTTGCTGCATGGATTGCCGATCGTCTCAACTGGAAACTAGAAAGTAGTATCTCCTCAAAGAAAGATCAACTGAAAGTAAATTTTCTTCGTCCTGACAAAATTCTTGTTCAAGTTGGTATAACTTCTCTACCAATTGGTAAGCCAAGCATAAATCCTGGTCAAATAGTTGGTCTGAGATTAATTGCAAAAGCCAATAACAAACAAAAAAGCGATATTTGTGTAATCCTCGCATCAGAATCTGGAGAATGCATGAGATTAGAAGCGGGAGGGATGGCAAGAATGGAACTTATTGAACAAGTCGTTCCTATTCAAAAGAACTCTTTAGAAAATGATGTAGCTCGTTTACTTTCTAGTAGTAGAGGCAATACGAGTCCTTTGCTTGAGAGTGCGACACCAATAGCAAAAGAAATGCTTGATTTAGTTAATCAAGCAAACTAAATATAGTCATTAGATGGCATGCGTAATCTCTGCAATATCAAGTAACAGTGGTAAAACTCTTTTAAGTCTTCTTTTAATTTCTTGGTTAAAAAGTATAAATAAAACAGTTCAAACCTTTAAAGTTGGGCCTGATTATTTAGACCCTCAACAACTCACTGCAGTTTCAAAAAAAGCTTGTCGCAATCTAGATTTAGTTCTCTCTGGAGAAAGTTGGGTTAAAGAAAATTTCAATCACTACGGAGGCTTAACTGATTATTCGTTTGTTGAAGGGGTAATGGGATTATTCGATGGAATTGGCAGTAGCTCAAAGGGGAGCACCGCTGAGTTAGCTAAGGTTTTAAACCTGCCAGTAGTCCTTATTGTTGATGCTAGAGGGAAGGCTGCATCACTAGCAGCCTTGATAAAAGGATTTAGAGAGCACGATAAAGAATTAAAAATTGCAGGCGTTGTTCTCAACAATGTTCAAACTCCTAGACATGAAAAAATATTATTTGAGGTTCTTGATCAAATCAATATAAAGTCATTTGGTTCTCTTCCGTTATGCAAAGACTTATATCTTCCAGCAAGGGATTTAGGTTTAGCTCCGGCTCATGAAATTTTAGACTTAGATATTAAAGTTAAAAAGTGGACATCAATAGCCAAAGATTATCTAGATATAGAGAGTTTTAGAAAGCTTTTATTACCTCCAGAATCTAACAACAAAACAGTTAGCTTTTTACCAAAGAAAGAATCAGGCTTTATGCACCCAATAGCTATCGCTGAAGATGAAGCTTTCCATTTCAGGTATCAAGAAACAAAAGAATTATTAGAAGATAACGGAATGCCAACTATTACTTGGAAACCTCTTGAAAACGAACTGATCCCAAAAGAAGCTAGAGGATTAATAATACCTGGAGGTTTCCCTGAGCAACATGCACACCAATTGAGTAATTCAAGAATAAGCCTGAACTCAATAAAGATATTTTCAAAAAAGTATCCTATATACGCTGAATGTGGTGGAATGATGCTTTTAGGTGAAAGTATATTTGATATTGAAGGGAGAGAATATTCAATGGCTGGAATATTACCATTTAAGGCTAAAAAGGGTAATTTAAAAATTGGTTATCGAGAAGCAACAAGTAAAAACAAAAGTCCTATTACCACTCTTGGCAGTAAGTTAATAGGACATGAATTTCATCGCTGGGAAATAATTAATGAACGGTATAATTCAAAAATAAATCCACTATGGGATCTTAAAGGATGGAATATGGAGATTAAAAATGAAGGTTTTTGTAATCATTTAATTCATGCAAGCTGGGTACATCTGCATTGGGCAAGTTCGCCTCTTATTCTAGAAAATTGGAAAAGAAGTGTTATGAATAAGGTCTAAAGCAAATCTATTTGTATAAATAACATTTTACAAATCAATCCATTAATAATTTCTCTAAAAGAGCTTGATTCATCTTGCTTTTATTATCACCAACGATCCATACTCCTTTACTCGCTCTGCTTACAGCAACATATACAAGCCTTCTTCTAAATTCAAGATCTTTCGGCCAAAAGGCATCAGAAGTTATAAACACTTCTCCAAAAGTACTTCCTTGACTCCTGTGTATTGTAAGTACGGAAGCAGGACCTAAAGAGGCGAATGAATCTCTGATAAAAAAGAAAAGTTTCCAAGTCGAGGCACTATTTTTTCGTCCTCTCTCTCTTGCCAAATTGCTCAATTCATTCAAAGAAAGATCCAAATCTTTACGAGCTTTAGAACCTATTTGAGGCATTAACCTCAAAGAAAATTCTTTTTGATCGCAGTTAACTTTAGCTACCTGAGTTTCAATAACTGGTAAAGGGTTTTCAAAATCTTGATGGATTCCTAAAGAGGCCAAGTCAAAACTATTTGGAATAACATCTTCTACCACCATCTCTCTATTGGAACTAATCAAAATATCTGGTTCTTCACCCAGCTCATCCACATTTAAAGACGCATTTACCATTACAGCTTTACGGCTTATTAAAACCTCTCCAGGTAAAACCTGATATTGATCTGCCATCTCACCATGTATAGCTCTTCTTGCATGAGGAACTAAATTATCAACAATACGGTTCGTATAACACAAAATTCTTGCTCTATCGTGATCATCCTCTAAGGAAGATAACCTCAATGCTAATTTAGCTCTTTCAAGCCAACTTGTTCTATCTAATATTCCAACATTACCTTTCTTAGAATTAATAACCTTTACTAATGGTGGTTGCATACAAGGGATTTGCCCGTCTCTAATTACTTTTGCCAATTTCAGAACAGGCCCTTGATGACGAACAACTTCCCTAAGTTCAGTATTTACAGCTCTTTTCATTAAAAAAACTGAGCTAGTACTTTCTCCCACTGGTGGTAGTTGAGCAGGATCGCCAACAAAAACCAAACGAGTCGAATTGCATCTTGCGCATTCAAGAGTTATCTCCAATAATTTGGAATCAATCATTGATGCTTCATCAATTAAAACAAGTCCTAAATTCTCCAAAGAGCTCTCTGTTTGATCTGTTTTTTCACATATTTCTATATCCGCCTGTCTCTTTAACTTAAGTCGAAGCAAACGGTGAATAGTAGAGGGGAACCATGTGGGTTGAATAGATTCATTTTTCAACCCCTCCCTTAGTACACCTACCGCTTTATGAGTTGGTGCAACTACTGTCCAACACAAACCTAACTGATCGACCTTTTTTAATAATTTCATCGATAAATATGTTTTTCCGCTACCTGCAAAGCCTTTCATTACAAAGGGCTTAAAGGAATACGGGGCCTCTAGCCATTCACAGAAAATTTGAAGAGATTTTTCTTGATCCTTAGTTAAAACAACACGATCTTCTTTTGGTTTTACCTCTTTCACAAAGAAACTAATCCAATCATTTGCAAAATATGCAGAGGGGAACCAATGAAAAAAATACCTGGTAAAGCAACAATTGGTCCAAGAATACTTCCTACCAATACCTCAATTTTTGTGTGCCCTAATGATTCTTTCAAAGTAGTTTCTGATGATAATTCGTTGGAATTATCTTTTAAAATTTGATTGACTTTAGCTGCTGTTAAGCCTGCCGACCTTCTTATGCCCGAAGCGTCGTACATCACAATAAAAGCAATTGTTGAAGCCAAAGCAAATACTGGATCATTAAAACCAAGCTGAAGTCCAATTCCTGCAGCAGTTCCTGTTACCAAAGCCGAGTGACTGGAAGGCATACCTCCTGTTTCAATAAGTACTGACGGTCTCCACCGTTGCTTAAAAATTAATTCGAATAATAATTTAGAAAATTGAGCAAGACCACATGCTGCTAACCCCCAAGCCAATACAGCATTATCAAGAATATAAATAAATTGAAATTCGAAAGCTGAATTAAGATTCATCTATCTCTACTTGTAATGTAATCAGCCAATGCAAGAAGAGGTTTTGATTTTTCTGGCCAAGGATCAAGAGCACTTTTTGCTTTAGCTACTAAAAGATCTGCTCTCCTTCTTGATTCATCAAGACCAAGTAATTTGGGGTAAGTAGTCTTATCAGCAATTAAATCCTTTCCTGCCGTTTTTCCCAATACTTCACTACTTGCAGTTACATCAAGAATGTCATCAATTATTTGGAATGCCAATCCAATCCCTCTCGCATAGATACTTAGTGCCTCTAGGAGTTTCTCATCAGCTCCGCCAATCAATGCTCCGCAAGTGACACATGCCTTAAGCAGAGCTCCTGTTTTATGAAGGTGAATGTACTCCAAAGTTTCTAAATCAACTTCTTTCCCTTCACAATCGAGATCAACTACTTGTCCTCCAACAAGCCCAGGAGCCCCTGCCGCTAAAGAAAGCTCACCAATTATTTTCAATAGTCTCTCTGAAGGTATTCCCTCTGTTCGAATTGACACCATCTCAAAAGCTCTGGTCAATAGAGCATCTCCAGCAAGTATGGCCACCGCATCTCCGTAAACCTTGTGATTAGTTGGACGCCCTCGACGAAGATCATCATTATCCATTGAAGGCAGATCATCATGGATAAGAGACATTGTATGAATCATTTCCAGAGCGACTGCTGTTGGCAATGCTTTTTCAAGTTCGCCTCCAGCGAGTTCGCAGGCAGCAAGACAAAGTATTGGTCTCAATCTCTTCCCTCCCGCTAAAAGGGAATAGCGCATAGATTCCCTTAATTTTTCTGGCTTTTCAGGGCCCAGAGACGCATCCAGCGCATCTTCAACGCGAGTTCTAGCTTTCTCTAGATACTCAGCGAAGTCAAAAGAAGCGATTGCTTCCTGCATGCAAAAATTCGATTCTTACCAATTCTCTCAGGACATTGTGATTCATGGAAGTAAATGACTAATAGTTAAAGGTAATCCACAATGTTTCTGCCACCTATCAACAGTATTTGCTAGAAGCATTGTTACTGTCATAGGCCCTACACCGCCTGGGACAGGAGAATAAGCAGCTACTTTATCTTCAATTTCAAATATCTTTACATCTCCACAAAGTTTAGTCTTTTTGAGCTCTTTCATATTTTCTTCATCAGGCGGAAGTCTATGAATGCCTACATCAATAACAACGCAATTCTCACTTACATGATTTTCCCCAATCAAATAGGGCTTGCCAGCTGCTACTACTAGTAAATCTGCCTCCTTTGTCAAAGAAGGTAAATCTTTAGTTTTTGAGTGAGCAATCGTGACAGTGGCATTTGCAGCTTCAAGCATTAAAGCCATTGGCTTACCAACAAGAATACTGCGTCCAACTACAACAGCTCTTTTCCCTTCGATTTTAATTTGATTTCGCTCAAGCAGAGACATAACACCAGCAGGGGTGCATGATCTTGGGCCTTTTTCTCCCTTTATTAATCTTCCTAAGTTCAAAGGATGTAGACCATCAGCATCCTTATCAGGATCAATACTCCTTAACAAGGCGGTCTCATCAAGGTGCGAAGGTAATGGTAGTTGCAATAAAATCCCATCTACGTTCTTTTCTTCATTCAAGCTTTTAATGATTTCTGTAAGTTCCTCCAATGAAATATCTTCTTTTAAATGCTTTGCAAAACTTCTAACACCTATTCGATCGCATGCTTTTTCCTTGTAATTGACATAAACTCCACTGGCAGGATCATCCCCAACCCTAAGAACAGCAAGACCAGGACGACGTTTCGCAACTTCAAGACCAGATTCGATAGCCTGTTGAAGTATGAGTTCAATCTCCTGAGCAAGTTTTTTTCCATCTAAAATTTTTGGCATAAGTAAAATGAATACGATTTCAATTAATCAACGCTCTAAACCTAGCGTCAGAGTAGGTGAGAAACTCTTTGGCTAAATTACCCAGTCCACAAAAAATTTGGAGGATATGGTTAGGGAGTCAATCTCCCAGACGTCCAATACTTCGCTGGTCAGCCACTGACAAGTTAGGTCTACTAATGGTCTGTCTATTAGTAGCAATATTTTCAAGTTATAAGTTACTTGCTGTTCCGGATCTCAAACCTGGAGATATTTCTCAAGTCAATGTAATAGCCCCTAGAGATGCAAAGGTAATAGACACAACGGATTTAAAAGAAAAGAAACAAGACTTAAAAGAAAGTTTTGTACAATCAATAGACAAGAATAAATCAAGTGATTTAGAAAAGACTGTCTCCAAGAAAATCAATATACTTCATACAAAAAAATACAACAATTTTGGAATCGATTTCAATGAATTCAACATAACAAAGCCAGAGAAAGATTGGATATTAAATGTTAAAGATAATGAATGGGAAGAATGGAAAGAAGAGATCAAAAATGTTTCAAAAAAAATGCTTTCTCAGGGAATTATTAATACACTTGCACTTGATCAACTTAATGAAGCCTCTTCACTTCAATTAATAGATTTAGGTGAGAAAGATTCTCCAAATAGAACATTAGGTGCAAAAATATTATCAAGTAGTTTTCATCAAAAAAGTAATTTAAAAGTTGATAAACTAAAAACTAATATATTAATCGAAAATCTAATCAATCAAGAAGGTATAAACACAATAAATGTTAAAGAAGGCAGTATAATATCAAGAAAAGGTAAGCCAATAACTTCACAAGAGTTTGATATCCTAGAACATTTTAATAAAGTAAGTCGAAGTCCTAGGCCCTTAAAGTGGTTAATTACTTTCTCAGAATCCATGGGAAGTTGTGGATTACTTCTTATGATTATGAGAAGAGAAAAGCCTAGACTTCAGGCTAGGCATGGATTACTATCCTTAACTTTATTACTTGTAGTTCAACTAACAAAAGATTGGCTTGGGCCTATAGCAAGTCCAATGCAATTAATATTACCTCCCACTTTGCTTCTTTCTCAAGGGATAGGCACAATAACATCATTGGCTTGGATGGCTGCTGCTAGTCTGATTTGGCCATCATCTCTTGGTGAATCAAGTGAAGTCAGACTAATAATTGCTTGTATCGCTGGTTCATTTATTGCATTTTTAGGCAGAAGGATGAGAAGCCGAGCACAGGTTCTTCAAATAGCTGTATTTATTCCTTTTGGGGCATTATTAGGGCAATGGTTTATTCTTAATCAGGTAATTAAAGAAAATAATATAGAATTTAACAATCTATCTATTGATCCTAATTCTCTTTTTAATGAGACCATTATTATTAGTTCAATATTAATGGTAACAATATTAATTATTCCTATTCTAGAAAATACATTTGGATTACTTACTAGAGCAAGATTAATGGAACTTGCTGATCAAGAACGTCCTTTACTTCGCAGATTATCTAGAGAAGCTCCAGGGACGTTTGAACATACTTTAACAATTTTGAGCCTTGCCGAGGAAGGAGCAAGAGTCATTGGAGCTGATGTTGACTTAATAAGAACTGGGGCTCTCTACCATGATGTAGGGAAATTGCATGCTCCAAATTGGTTTATTGAAAATCAGAAAGATGGAATAAACCCACACGATGAAATAAAAAACCCATATAAAAGTGCCGATATTCTTCAAGCCCATGTCGATGAAGGATTGAAGCTTGCGAGGAAATATCGACTTCCATCTCCTATTGCTGATTTCATCCCAGAGCATCAAGGTACTTTAAAGATGGGATATTTTCTTCATAAAGCTAGAGAAAGTGATCCTTCTGCTTCTGATAAACGTTTTAGATATAAAGGCCCTATTCCTCATTCCAAAGAAACTGGAATACTCATGCTTGCAGATGGATGCGAAGCAGCATTAAGAGCTCTTGACTCTTCTTCTTCAGATAAAGATGCATGCAAAACAGTTAGAAAGATCATCCAATCTCGTCAGGTTGACGGTCAATTAGAAGAAAGTAGTTTAACGAGAGCAGAAATAGAAATAATTCTTAGAGCTTTTGTCTCTGTATGGAGGAGAATGCGTCACAGACGCTTAAAATACCCAAGCTTCAATCCAAGGTGATAATCAAAAGACTTTTTGAAATCTTTAATATGAGTTAGAGCCTTATTCTTCTATGTCCTCTTCTACACCAGTAGATCAGAGCTAATAAATTAAGCAGAGAGATTAGTAATGTCAAACCACTTATTCCAAAAATATCATTAACTTTAATTAGTCTGATTATTCCATAAGGCAAAGTTCCTGAAAGAGTCATTGACAAAGCAACTATTGATAAAATTACCCCCCATCCTCTTTGAGCAAATAGACCTGCTGAAGCAACAATTCCAGTTACGGCAGCTGGCCAAGCAAGACTAATAGCAAGAGTGATATTGGCTGTTTGAAGGGGAGGTCCTGATCCAACTACTAAAGCAATAAAAGGAATCGCAAGTATATTTGAGATCAAACCAAACCAAGTAAGCGTCCAGTAGCCGCGCATTCCTTAATCCCCTTAAAAAACTATTCTCTTAAAAAAAATCATAAAAATGATATTAATAATTTAATTTACGCGAGAGAAGGTTGCAAACAATTAGCTGGATAGCAAACGGTTCTCCATGTACCATTTCCTGCAAGAACTTGTACACCAATACCTCTATCTTTGATAGTGCAACTCAACCCTTGTCCAGTGCACCAAATTTTTGCGGCTTTAAGTGCTGCATCAATAGTTTCATATGGCGCATCAAGGACGTGATGAGGTGATCCATCTAATCGAGTAAGTCGGTAAAGATTTCTTTTTAAAGCCATTTATGTGCGCCTATCTAATTGTCACATCACATATTAATCATTGATTCATAGATTAGTGCAATTTAACTTAAAAAAATTTACGGAAAGCTTTTAAAGATAGTTAATGAAAGCTAACTAGGTTATCAAATCCCTTTTTTTTCTACCTTAGCCAAATCATGTTGTGGATGAATGGATTTCCTTCCATGAGCAGCTACTAATCTATTAAGGGCATTTATGTATGCTTGAGCAGCGGCAACAACAACGTCAGTATCTGCAGAATGGCCAGAAAAGAGATTTCCATCTCTTCTTATTCTAATAGTAACTTCACCCAGAGCATCTATCCCCTCTGTAACTGACTTTACTGAGAATTCAATCAATTCATTAGGTTCTTCAGTTAGGGAATCCAATGCTCGGACTACTGCATCAACAGGACCTGTTCCAAGAGAGACGGCGGTCTTCTCCTCTCCATCTTCTCCAACAACAGTTACTGTTGCAGTTGGCATTAGAGAAGTTCCACAGCTTACTTGGACCAATTTCAATTGGAACAATGCTTCTGGAAGCTGAACTTGTTCACTAACAATGGCCTCTAGATCACGATCTGTTATCTCTCTTTTTCTATCGGCTAAATCTTTAAATCTAGCGAAAGCGTCATTAAGATCTTCTCTGTTTAAATCATATCCAAGGTCCTCTAGTCTTGCTCGAACAGCACTCCTACCACTTAATTTCCCCAAAGAAATCTTATTGTCAGACAACCCTACTGTTTTTGCATCGATAATTTCATATGTAAGCCTATTTTTCAATACTCCATCTTGGTGTATTCCAGATTCATGCGCAAAAGCGTTTGCCCCAACAATTGCTTTGTTCGGTTGTACGACCATCCCAGTCAAATTTGAAACCAAGCGAGAAGACTTAGTTATCTCCTCTGTTCTAACTGCTGTCAAAGGAGTAGGGGATTCAGGAGGCCTACCAAAAAACGGATTAAAATATGATCTTCTTACATGAAGCGCCATAATTAATTCTTCTAAAGCAGCATTACCTGCTCTCTCTCCTATTCCATTAATGGTGCATTCAAGTTGTCTCGCTCCATTCTTTACAGCTTCAAGGAAGTTTGCAACAGCAAGTCCTAAGTCGTTGTGACCATGAACTGAAAGAACTGCCTCATTGATATTTGGAACATTTTTGTTGATATTTAATATCAAATCTCCAAATTCAGAAGGGGTTATATAACCAACTGTATCTGGAATATTTATTGTATTAGCCCCTGAGGATATGGCTAGTTCTATTACTTCATACAGAAAATCTAAATCACTTCTTGCGGCATCTTCACAGGAAAATTCAACGTCATCTACAAAACTTTTAGCATAGCCAACCATATCTGGAACGATATCAAGTACTTCTTTTCTGGATTTCCTTAATTTATGTTCAAGATGAATATCACTGGTTGCAATGAAGGTATGAATCCTTTTTTTTGGGGCTGGAGCAATCGCATTGGCACAAGCTTTGATATCAGGTTTTGAGGCTCTTGAAAGTCCGCAAATGATAGGTCCTTCTTCGCCTCCTACATTCTCAGCTATTTTCTGAACTGCAGCGAAATCCCCAGGACTAGCGAAAGGGAATCCTGCCTCAATTACATCAACTCCTAATCTTGCTAATTGTTGAGCAATAGCTAACTTTTCTTCTAAATTAAGACTAGCTCCAGGAGATTGCTCTCCATCTCTTAAGGTGGTGTCAAAAATTAAAACTCGGCCCGGATCTTTGGCCATAGCATGAAATATATAAAGATAATCAGACCAGTTTAAGATCTATATGAATTGAGTTAATTGTAGTATATTTATTTTAATTATCTACAAATACTATTAGATTTCTAATTATTTAGTTAATCTTTGATAATTTTAGAATAACAAAATTGTTAATTAAATATAAAATTCAAATAAAATTCTCAGTTAATACTCTAATTCAAGTATCTAATTTTACTTGTTTTAAACTATAACTTATATAACTTAAAGTTCTTCTTTTCTTGTGCTGTTGAAGAGTATAAGTATTCAAGAATCAAATCCAACAATCTGGGAGTTTTAATGACTAAAGGCAATCTCGCCATAGTCCTGCATGCCCATCTACCTTACGTGAGAGCAGAAGAACCTGGTTCATTGGAGGAAGACTGGTTCTTTCAAGCTTTAGCGGAATGTTATTTACCACTTTTAGAAACACTTGAAAATGCCTCTAGATCAAAAGATCAAGCACCAAAAATCACAATAGGATTATCTCCTACTTTGCTTTCGCTTTTGGGAGATGAAGTTTTAAAAAATCGATTTGAAGAATGGGTGACTATTAGATTAGAAGTTCTTAATACATTAGATACAGACTGCGTAAAAGCAGTCCTACATCTTAAAGGCCACTTAAAACGCCAACTAGAAAGCTGGAAGATTTGTCAAGGAGACCTAATAGGAAGATTTAAAACATTACAAACATTGGAGGTGATTGATATTCTTACTTGTGCAGCCACTCATGGATATCTTCCTCTTTTAAGAGAAAATCCTGAGGCTGTAAGGGCTCAATTAAAAACAGCAGTAACTGAACATAAGCGTCTTTTCATGAGCGCGCCATTGGGTATTTGGTTGCCTGAATGTGCCTATTATGAAGGCTTGGATGAATTAATGGCTGAATCAGGATTGAGATATGCAGTCCTTGATGGTCATGGCTTGTTGAATGCAGATCCAAGGCCAAGATATGGTCTGTATGCTCCTATTTGTACAAGAAAGGGAGTAGCTTTTTTTGGCAGAGATAGTGAATCAACTCTTCCAGTATGGTCAGCAAGGGACGGCTATCCTGGCAATCCAAGCTACAGAGAATTTCATAGGGACTTGGGCTGGGATTTATCAATAGAGAACCTAAAAAAGATAGGAATTAATGGGAAAAGGCCCTTAGGAATCAAATTATTTAAGATTACCTCTCAAAATACATCTTTAGAAAATAAACAAGAGTATGACCCAGAGGTGGCAAATGAGAGTGTTGAAAAAGATGCAGATAATTATTTAAAGGAAAGGAAAAAACAACTTATAAAGCTTGAAAAATCAATGCAAATAGAGCCATTATTAATCGCTCCTTTTGATGCAGAACTTTTTGGTCATTGGTGGTTTGAAGGCCCGAAATTCCTATCCCATTTATTTATCAAATCAAAAAAAGAGGGTATTAAATTAATTACTTTAAAAGAGTCTCTTAAATTGACACCCAAAATCCAATTATGCAATCCTTCTCCATCTAGTTGGGGACAAGGTGGTTTTCATAATTATTGGTTAAACAAATCAAATGCATGGATTGTTAATGAATGGAGCAAAGCTGGAAGAGCAATGGTAACTATTTGTTCAGATAGTTTAATAAAAGAATCAAATATCAAAATTATTAATCAAGCTGGAAGAGAACTTTTACTATGTCAGTCTTCAGACTGGAGTTTCATTATTAAGGCAGGAACTACTACCGAGCTGGCAAGAGAAAGAATAAATTTGCATCTAAAAAGATTTTGGATGTTAATAAATACAATAAAAAATAATAAACTTATCAATGAAAAGATTCTAGAGGAAATAGAAAAAGAGGATTGTCTATTTCCTTTAATTTCTTTTATTGATTGGGAAAAGAAAAGCTAAATTTTTTCACGCTTGTTTATAAGTAAACCAGTCATTCCCAACCTGACCTTTGATGGGGCGATGTAAAATAGTTTGAGCATCACAATAAACAGTCTTGGCAAAGGAAGCGTATTAGTTAAATATCCGAACCAATCTTTTTTGGGTAATTTAAAAAAAGTATCAAAAAAAGATCTTAATAAAGTTTCGTCAAAGCTCATTAGTCTTTGAAGTCCAAACTGATAAAGACGATGTCTTTGAACTAATTCATTTGTCCATAGGGTTTTCCATCCTCTTATAGCTATCTGAGATGTAGGCATAAGAGGTTCTTTTTTAATTACTTTTGCTATTTCACTTGCTAATGAGGGTGCTCTCCTTAAAAGGGATCCAACAAGATATCCCGAAGCAGGATGAACCATACTGGCCGAGCCACCAAAGGCCAAAAGGGGTTGATCTCTATAAGGCAATGGCAAGTTCATTGGAAAAAGACAATGTTCTTCATGGAAAATTTCGTCTATTTGAATACCTTTATTAGATAGTCGTAAATTTAATCTTGCTTTTAATGATTCAAATGAAATTGGAGGTGAACAAGCCAAAGATGTTTCTTCTACAAAATAACTACCATCTCCAAGGTCCATAGCATAAAGGAAAGAAGGTGGCTCCTCTAATTCATTGGCATTTAAATGGTCTGATCTAAAATCCATCAATACAAAACGATTTTTCTCTACAGGAGCAGAACTAAATTTCCCAACCACCCCATATGCCGCTTGCTTAGCGATTTGATCATGCTTAGGCCTCCTGATAAAAGGGGTTTTATAACCACTTGCATCAATAACGAGCCTAGCAAAATATTTTTTTCCGGAAGTACAAATAACAACGGTCTCTCTTTCTCTAAAATCAATATTATCAACAGTTTCTAGTTGCCAAGAAAGTCCATTACATCTCTCAAGAAGAGCCTCCTGAAAATTAATTGAATTAAAGAGGCCGTAATCAAGATGATGATTTGTACAAATATTACCTTTTCCACCTAATCCATCTCCAAAAAAGCTAACAGTATCTTCCCATCTATATTTCAATAGTTCTTGCATATTTAAAGACTCAAGTTCAGATGCCCAAATCCCATAAGTGTTTGGCCAAGGTTCTAAAGGAGACTTAGAAGCTATCGCCTGAACATCAAGTCCGTGTTGAACCAACTCAGCAGCGATGCATAGAGCAGCAGGTCCTGCTCCCATAACTAATACATCAGCGACATTATTCAATTTCAATTTTTTGACGTTGGATCAGTATTTATTGATTCCTTAGTTGATGATGATTGATTCTCATCATCATCATTAATTTGCTCTGGGGGAACTAAAACAACCTCCGATAACTTATCGCCATTATCAAGCTTTTGAATTCTTACGCCGGTTGCAGCTCTGGATTGTTGAGAGATTTTATCTGCGCTAGTTCTAACAATTACTCCTCTTTCACTAACTAATAATAATTCTTCTCCTTTACCCAGAACCCTTAAACCTACAAGTTCATCTCCATCTTTCCTGAATTTTATAGCTCTTAACCCCATTCCGGCTCTTTTTTGCAAGCGAAATTGTGTCATAGGAACTCTTTTCCCTAGTCCGCTTGCAGAGGCAACAAGTACCCAAGGACCTTCAGATTCTGATGATTCACTATGTAGTTCATCTTCTTCACTTTTATCAACATGATCAGCCAACTCAGTAGACAAAACATCCATACTTACAAGTGAATCTCCAGACTTAAGATTCATTGACTTGACCCCTCTTGCTGATCTTCCTAAAGGGCGTAATTCAGAATCATTTAATCTAAAATGTATTGTCATTCCATTTTTGGAACCAATCAAAACACTATCTCCAGACTCAGCCAGTCGAACCCAAGTCAAAGCATCACCATCCTCTAAACCTATAGCAATTAGGCCATTTGCTCTGATCTTGCTAAAAGCTGAAAGAGGTGTCCTTTTTATATACCCCCCTCTAGTAAGCATCAATAAATAGTTTTCATCATCAAAAGAACTCACAGAAAGCAATGAAGTAATAGCTTCTTCACGCGGAATTGGAAGCAATTGAACAATAGGTGTCCCTTTTGCAGTTCTACTACATTGAGGAACTCTGTAAGCAGGAAGAGCATAAGAAATACCTCTATCACTAAAAAGGAGAAGGCTGTCATGGTCATTACAACTAATAAATTTTTTCACCTCTTCCTCTCCTTGGCTTCGCGTTCCTGCTTTACCTCTAGTACCTCGACTTGTTGCTTCAAATTCATTAACAGGCATCCTCTTTAAATATCCTGTCTCGGTCAACAAAACAACTGATCTTTCATTCGCAATTAAATCAATATCCTCAAGGCCTCCGCCAAGATCGAGAATCTCTGTTCTTCTTTGGGTATTATATTTTTCTTTTATTTCATTTAATTCTATTTTTGTTATTTCAAATACCCTTTCTTTCTTATTCAAAATATCTTTTAAATCTGTTATTTTTTTAACTAAATCCTCATGTTCAAGTCTTATCTTATCTGCCTCTAAAGCGGTCAGTCTTCGTAACTGCATCTGCAAAATAGCATCAGACTGAATATCTGTTAAGCCATGAAGTTCTTGTAATTTATTTTTTGCTGTAGTCGAATCTGATGCTGATCTGATAAGACTAATTATTTCATCTAGCTGATCTAAAGCTAATAATAATCCTAATAATATATGATCTCTACTCTCCGCCTTCTTTAAAAGATATTTTGTTCTTTTCTCAATAGTTTCTACTCTAAAATCTAAAAATACCTGCAACATCTTTCTAAGTGACAATATAACAGGCTCACCATTAACTAATGCAAGCATATTTGCACTAAAATTAGTCTGTAAAGGAGTAAGTTTAAATAAATTATTTAAAACAACCTGAGGATATGAATCTCTTCTTAATTCAACAACAATTCTCATACCATCTCTATCACTTTCATCTCTAATGTCTGCAATACCTTCAAGTTTTTTATCGTTCACCATATCAGCGATTCTTTCAATTAATCCTGCTTTATTTGTTTGATAAGGAAGTTCAGTAATTATCACTGCGTCCCTATCAGGTCTCCCTGGATTTTCAATTGTTTCTATTTCAGCCACTCCACGCATAGTGATTGAACCTCTCCCAGAAAGATATGTTTCCTTAATTCCACTCCTGCCAAGGATCTGACCACCGGTCGGAAAATCTGGACCTTTAATTATATTCATCAAATCTATTTCTTCTAACTCAGGATTAGAAATTAAAGCCATCAATCCATCAATCAATTCGACCAAATTATGTGGAGGTATGTTAGTTGCCATACCTACAGCTATTCCAGAAGAACCATTTAAAAGCAATTGTGGAATTCTTGCCGGTAATACTGTTGGTTCTTGTACTGATCCATCAAAGTTATCGGCGAAATCAACTGTTTCAGATTCAATATCTTCAAGCAAGCTGTCTGTAGTCAAAGATTGTAATCTGGATTCTGTATATCTCATTGCGGCAGGAGGATCATTATCAACAGATCCAAAATTCCCATGCCCATCTATTAAAGGCATCTGCATGGAAAAATCTTGCGCCATTCGGACCAAGGCGTCATAAACGGCGGTATCACCATGAGGATGGAATTTACCTAAAACTTCTCCAACCACACGTGCGCATTTCCGGTAAGGTCTATCGCTAGTAAGTCCAAGTTCATACATCGCATAGAGAATCCTTCTGTGAACTGGTTTAAGTCCATCTCTTGAATCAGGTAAAGCTCTCCCAACAATCACACTCATCGCGTATTCCAAATAGGAACGCGACATTTCGTTTCTTAAGTCTGTCTGAATGATCCGATCGTCGGATTCCCCAGGACCAGTACTATTAGGTCCCAATGGATCAGCCATATATAAAGGTTTTACCAATTATAAGAACATCTGAGCATTAATAAACCTTTTAAAGTGAATAACCATATATCTGAAAGTAAATCACCTCCAACAAAATCAACAATTACAAAAACATGACATAAACGCCCCTTAAAGCCCTCCTTTAAACATCTAGTTAATCTAAAAAATAAGCAAAATCTTGATTATCTATTCCCAACATTTGCTCAATTTGGCACTTCAGTTGGTAGTTTGACGAGAACTTACAAAATTTAGGTGTGAATATTCAACTAGGACGCACCAAAATTGTTCGAAGAGCCTACGGGATTGATGAAATTGCATTGGTTCCGGGAAGAAGAACAGTTGACCCTGGCATCACAAAAACCAATTGGAAAATCGGTGGGATTGAAAGGGATATTCCCATAATCGCAAGCGCGATGGATGGTGTCGTAGATGTAAACATGGCCGTAGCCCTGTCAAAATTAGGAGCCCTAGGTGTTTTAAATCTAGAAGGCGTACAAACTAGATATGAAGATCCAAAAGAAGTTCTAACTAAAATCCAATCAATTGGGAAAGAGGAATTTGTTCCCCTAATGCAAGAAATCTATAATAAGCCGATCAAAGAAAAATTAATTTTAAAAAGAATTCAAGAAATCAAAGATAGTGGGGGTATTGCTGCTGTAAGCGGGACCCCATTAGCAGCAATTAAATATAAAAATTTAGTCAAAGACTCAGGTGCAGACTTATTTTTCCTTCAGGCGACTGTAGTTTCAACAGAACATCTAGGTAAAGAGGGTAGTCAAAATCTTGATCTTTATGATCTTTGCAAAAACATTGGCATACCGGTTGCTGTGGGTAATTGCGTTACTTATGAAGTCTCTTTAAAGCTTATGAAAGCAGGCGCTGCCGCAGTGATGGTTGGTATTGGACCTGGAGCCGCATGCACCTCCAGAGGAGTATTAGGAGTTGGAATTCCTCAAGCAACTGCTATTTCTGATTGCGCTGCTGCAAGGGATGATTTTCAAAAAGAAAGTGGGAAATATGTCCCAATTATTGCTGATGGAGGAATTATCACTGGTGGGGATATTTGCAAATGCATAGCATGTGGTGCTGATTCAGTGATGATTGGTTCCCCTATCGCAAGATCTCATGAGGCTCCAGGTAAAGGTTTTCATTGGGGTATGGCAACACCAAGTCCTGTTCTACCAAGAGGTACAAGGATTCAAGTTGGAACAACCGGTAGTTTAAAAAGTATTCTTTGTGGACCAGCAATTCTTGATGATGGAACCCACAATTTGTTAGGAGCAATAAAAACCTCAATGGGAACTCTAGGCGCGACTAATATCAAGGAAATGCAAAATGTTGAGGTAGTTATCGCACCTTCTTTGTTAACAGAAGGAAAGGTTTACCAAAAGGCGCAACAGCTTGGAATGGGAAAATAAAGCTACCGAAAGATTTCAGAATTAAATACAATGGCTACAATTGAGTAGTGAGAGCCTTTGCTCTCACACTCCTCACACTTAAAAATGCCCGACTTGTTCGGGTTTTTCCTATTAAAAGGGGCCTAATGAATATTCAAACTTCGTTTAAAAATGGCAGCAAAACTTTTTATAGGCAAAATACAATTGTTATGATCAAGTTCTTAAGACTTCTAAGGTATGTCCACAGCTTCTGCAGTAACTGATTCCTCTTTCGAACAAGAAGTCCTCCAGAGCGATGTTCCTGTTTTGGTTGATTTTTGGGCACCTTGGTGCGGACCATGCAGAATGGTTGCTCCAATTGTCGAAGAGATCTCAAAAGACTTTGAAGGCAAAATAAAAGTTTACAAATTGAATACCGATGAGAATCCTAATGTTGCTAGTCAGTATGGGATAAGAAGCATCCCAACGCTGATGATCTTTAAAGGAGGTCAGAAAGTAGATACCGTTGTGGGAGCAGTCCCTAAAGCCACCCTCTCAGGAACAATTTCCAAACATCTCTAATCCCAAAATTTAGAATTTCTAGAGCCCATTTCAAATGATTCATAGGTAAATCTTTTGACAAAAATTGGATTAATAGATTATGGAATGGGTAATCTTTTTTCCGTTCAACAAGCATTTAAAAGGTTTAATCAGCCTTTAGATATTATTTCTGATATCAAAACACTTCAGTCTTGTGATGCTTTAATTCTTCCAGGAGTTGGTGCTTTTGATCCCGCAATGATGAATTTAAGAAAAACTGAACTAGTACCTTCAATAATTGACTGGGTAAATAATGGTAAACCACTTTTTGGAATTTGTTTAGGATTACAGCTTTTATTTGAGGCTAGTGATGAAGGGACTTCAGAAGGATTAGGAGTTATCAAAGGTCATATTCGCAGATTACCTCAAGAAAAAGACGAAAGGATTCCGCATATTGGTTGGTCTCCAATATATAAAACAAATGAATGTCCTATTCTAGAAAATTATCCTGGTTCTAATTGGATGTATTTCGTCCATTCCTACTCAGCATGTCCTTTAGAACCAAAACATACCGTAGCTGTAACAAAATTTGGTAAAACTGATGTCTCATCTATGGTCTGGCATAAAAATACTGGTGCCTGTCAGTTTCATCCCGAAAAGTCAGGAGTCGCAGGACAAAAAATTATTTTTAATTGGATTAATTGGTTAAAAAAAAACAAATTTTAGTTTGAAAGGGAAATTGAAATTAATGTCTGGGAAAAGGATAGAAAGTCCTTTAAGCCAAAAGACAAGACCAACCTCCTCAAAAGTAAGAGAGGCACTAATAAATATTCTTGGGAACAAGCTTAGAGGAGCAAGTTGGCTAGATCTTTGCAGTGGAAGTGGAGCAATGGCATGTGAGGCTCTGCAAAAAGGAGTAAAGAGGGTTCTTGCAATTGAAAAGCAGAGGGAAACTGCAAAAATATGCAAAAAAAACCTTATTGATGTATCAAATACTATGGATCAATCAATACATATTGAAGTCATTTGCAATGAATTGATCTCATTTCTCAAAAAAGGACCAAAAAGTCAAAAAATTCAGTTTGTTAAAAATTGCCAAAATCCTGAAAAATTTGCTGAAAAATTTGATTTTGTTTTTCTAGATCCTCCATACGAATCTGAAGTATATGAAATTACTCAAGAACTTTTATTATCTAAAGAATGGATTAAAGAATCAACTACTTTGATATGCGAATGCTCGTCAAAATCAATACCAAGAATACATAATGGGTGGAAATTAAATAAAGAGAAATTTTATGGAAGCACCTCTCTCATTTTTCTTATTCCCAATCAGGCATAGAACTGCTCCGACGGTACTGATTCCATGCACTAACAAAAAGGCCTAATAATGTTATGGGAACTAGTCCAAGAACAATCCCACATAGCAGAGGCTCAATCATTGGCTCGTACTTTTATGATTAATAATCCCAATTCTTTCATGTCAAAGAGGTTTTAGTGAATCTTCCGTCATCAAAAGCATTAATTAAGGAGAACCAAGAAATTAGCTCTTGGAGAATATTTTTATTAACTTCTGCCACTCTAATCCTATTAATTTTTTTTTGGAGAATGGGGGATTTCAAGCAAGATCCTTTCATAACTGAAACTTTATCTATTCAAGGTGACTCTTTGTCAGGAAGTAAATTATTCAAAATCAATTGTGTCGGTTGCCATGGGATCTCAGCTCAAGGTTTTGTAGGGCCCGACCTCCATGAAGCGACTCAAGAAATGAGTGATAAAAAGATTATTAATCAAGTTATTCGAGGATTGACTCCACCAATGCCAAGTTTTGAAATCGAACCTCAATCAATGGCTGATCTGCTGGAGTATATGCATTCACTCAATTAATAGTGGCTATAAATAAAACTCTAAAAGTAATACTTGTCGAGCCAGCGGGGCCAATCAATGTTGGGAGTGTTGCAAGACTCTGTGAAAACTTTAGTGTTCATGAATTACGACTAGTTTCACCTAAATGCGATTATTTAGCTCAAGAAGCAAAAAAGATGGCTGTAAGAGGATTGAAGATCTTAGAGAAAGCAAAAGTGTATGAAGATCTAAATTCAGCACTTTCAGACTGTTCAAGAATTATTGCCACTTGCGGTAGAAAAGAACATGGAGAAATCCCTCTTAATTCAAATAAAGATGCTTTGAGCTGGGGTCTTAAATCAGAAAGAGAAGATACAATAGCTTTAGTTTTTGGAAGAGAAGACAGAGGTTTATCTAACGAGGAGCTTTTAAAAGCAAATAAAGTGATTAGTCTTAATACCAGCGAGGATTATCCATCATTAAATCTTTCACATGCAGTCGCAATTGTTCTTCATCAATTCAACCAATTGAATGATCTTGATTTATTAAAACGCCATACTAAAATAAGCTCTCCTGCTAATTTAATTAAATTAGAAGATTGTATTAATGACGCAGGTAGTCTTTTGCTTGATATTGGTTTCTTGATGAAACATACCTACAAAGCTAAAATGACGAAGATCAAACAATTACTCTTAAGAGGTGAGATAAAAGATGATGAAGTTGCACTAATTAGAGGTATAATTAGCCAAGCGAGATGGAAGATTAAAAATAAAAGTGATTAATCAAAATAACAAGCTACAATAAATAGCAAAGATATATATTCTTTAATTTTAAAGTGAAAAGACACCTGAAAGTAATAGCAAATATATTCCTAACAAGCATAGCCTTATCAATTTTACTTGGTAGTTTTCTAAGAATTTTTGGTCCCATTAATCAAAGCCATAGAATAAACAAAGGAATCAATATAACAAGGAAATCCAGAAGGTCAGTTAAAAAAGAATTACTAACTAGAAAATCCAATTTATTATCACTCTACAATGATAAATTAGAAAATTTTGAAAGCCTGGAAAAATTAATTAATAAATGGGAAAACCATATAATCAAAAACCCAGGTTTAGATGTTAGTGCTTTTTTTATATCATTAGATGACCAAGTCTATGCAGAAATAAAATCTGACATAAAGCTTTCTGCAGCAAGCAGTATTAAGGTACCTATTCTAATTATTTTACTTAGAATGCTAGAGAAAAAAGAAATAATTTGGAATGAAAAGTTGATACTTTCAGAAGATGTAATCGGTGGCGGCTCAGGCTGGATGGCATATCAAGAAATTGGTGAGATTTTCCCCGTTTATGAAGTAGCATCAGAAATGATTAGAGTTAGCGATAATACAGCAACAAATTTACTAATAAAACGTTTGGGAGGTATCAAAATAGTGAATCAAAAATTTAAAGAAATTGGGCTGAATAATACACAAATAAATAACTATCTTCCTGATCTAGATGGAACGAATCTCACATCAACGAAGGATCTATCTTTAGCAATGGCTCTTGTTGATAATGGTTATCTACTTAATGTTAGTTCGAGAGATATTTTCAGAGAAATAATGCGCAAATCAAAAACAAATACATTAATACCCTCAGGAATTTTAAGAGGTCTTGGGAAAGAATCCAAAGACATAGACTATCATCTTTCATTAAAAGGTTATCTAGTTCACAACAAAACTGGTGATATTGGAATCTCATATTCAGATACTGCTCTAATTCAAACTCCTAATAATTCAAGAGCCTTCGCAAGTTTTATAGTTGAAGGTCCATTTAATGATCCAAGATCAACTGAGTTGATAAGAAATTTGTCGGCAGAGTTAGTTCCTTTTCTAAGGCAAGATCAAAAATCAAGTAATCCAAATTAGATTTTTTACCGACTTAAACAAACTTTTGCAATTCATTATCATTTTTTTTTTGAACTTTATCAATCTAAAGAGGCAGGTTTATGAAACAATCTTCTTACCAGTAATAAGAAAGTGAGTTCAACAAGAAAACGCAGAGTTTTTCCATTCACTTCAGTGATTGGACAAGAGGAAATGAAGCTAGCGCTTCTCTTAAATGTAATTGACCCTAGAATTGGCGGAGTAATGATAATGGGTGATAGAGGCACAGGCAAGTCCACAACCATAAGAGCACTTGCAGATCTATTACCTGCAATTGAAGTCGTTGAAGGAGATCCCTACAACAGCTCTCTTGAGGATCCAGACCTTCAAAGCAATGATGTCAGAGAGAGAATAGACAGTGGTAGTGACATTCAAAAAGGTGAAAAACAAGTTCCGATGATTGATCTACCCTTAGGTGCCACTGAGGATAGACTTTGCGGAACTATTGATATTGAAAAGGCCCTTAGTGAGGGAGTTAGAGCTTTTGAGCCAGGACTACTAGCCAAAGCAAACAGAGGGTTGCTTTATGTTGATGAAGTCAACTTGCTAGATGATCACCTTGTTGACGTACTTTTAGACTCTGCTGCATCAGGCTGGAATACAGTTGAACGAGAAGGTATTTCGGTTCGACATCCTGCAAGGTTTGTACTTATTGGTTCAGGAAATCCTGAGGAAGGAGAGTTAAGGCCTCAGTTACTTGATCGTTTTGGGATGAGTGTAGAGGTAAGAACAGTAAGGGAGGCAAAACTACGAGTTCAAGTTGTTGATCAACGTACAGCTTTTGATAATGATCCTGAATCTTTTAGCGATTCAGTTCAAGAGAAACAAGAATCACTTCAACAAAAGGTTGTTGATGCTCAAAATATACTTAACGAGGTTTTTATCGAGGAAGATCTCAGATTAAGGATTTCAGCAGTTTGTGGTGAACTTGATGTTGATGGACTTAGAGGAGATATCGTAACAAATAGAGCAGCTAGAGCCCTTGCTGCCTTTGAAGGGAGAAAAGAAGTAACCGAAGAAGATATTGCTCGTGTCGTGTCGACAGCTTTAAGGCATAGGCTTCGAAAAGATCCTCTTGAACAAGTTGATTCTGGAGATAGAGTAATAAAAGCTTTTTGCAAAGTATTTGAAAGGAATGAAAGTGATGATGTATCTGAATTCGAACTAGCCACAGCTAACTAAGTGAGAATAATAGGAATTGATCCAGGGTTAGCAAGGGTAGGTTACGGAATTATTGATGAAATAGAAGGGAAAAAAATAATGATTGATTGCGGAATTATAGAGACAAAATCAACACAAAAAGAAGAAGAAAGACTTGTAGAAATTTCAAATGATTTAAGCTCGATAATAAAAAAATGGAATCCTAATTCTGCAGCGGTAGAAAAGTTTTTTTTCTACCGCTCTAGCACAACGATTAGTGTTGTTCAGGCTCGCGGAGTGATAATGATGACTTTAGGAAAGTACAAGCTTCCGATTCAAGAATTCCCCCCAATGCAAATCAAACTTGCTGTTACTGGTTATGGTCATTCCGACAAGAATGATGTTTTAAATTCTGTTATGCATGAACTCAATGTCACTTCACCGCCAAAGCCAGATGATGCCGCAGATGCTCTAGCAATAGCACTTACGGGAATTTATCTTAAATAAATTAATCTGTAATTAACATATACTATTTATGAAAAATTTTTATGATGATATTAAATCAACAAAAAAGAGTTTAAGAAATGAATATAATTTAATCCGTAATTCAAATTCATCTGTAGTATATGAGAAAGTAAAATTAAATGTTAAATCAGCATTAAAAATACTTTTAAATAAATATCATGTTGAAGGAAAATATATAGGAATTTATTGGCCATTAAAAGGTGAAGTGGATATAAGATTTATTAAAGAAATTAATAGTCTAAAAGTTGCTTTACCTTCTAGTTCTAAAAGCAAAGGGATAAGCTATCATCATTGGTCAAACAATCAACTGGAAATAGATTCAAACAGTATTCCTGCACCAACGAGAAAAGATGCCATTAACCCTAATGATATTTCTATCCTATTTGTTCCCGCAATAGCGATAGATCAAGAAGGTTACAGATTAGGTTATGGGGGAGGATACTTTGATCGTCTTCGACAAAAAGATTTGTGGTTTTCAATACCATCATTTCTAGTTATCAGTAATAATTGCATATCTAAAAAACCATTACCTCGAGAAAAATGGGACATGCCATTTAATGGTTGGATTAGTGAAAAAGGTCTACATCAAATTGAAGCAACTAATTAATTAGTTAAGCTTTAGGATAAGTAAATTGCTTGATCTAAAGAGGTGACTGAAATCAAAGAAAAATCTTTCATCAATACTTATGGGAGTGATTCATTAGACAATCTTATAGAGCGTCTACAATCGACTTCAGATTCCAAAAGACGTTACGAATATATTTTATGGCTAGGAAAAAGTTTGCCATTGCTAGATGAAGATCTTCACCTGGTAACCACTCAAGTAAAAGGATGTATTTCAGAAGTATATGTTCTTGGAATTCTTTTGAATGGAAAAATCCATTGGAAAGGATATTCAGACGCCCTTATAACTAAAGGGTTGCTAGCTTTTCTAATAAAAGGTCTGAATGATCTAACACCTTTTGAAGTACTCTCTATAGATGAGAAATTTATTGAGATGACAGGATTAAGTAAAAGCTTAACGCCATCAAGAGCAAACGGTTTTCTTAACATATTCCTAAAGATGAAAGAGCAAGCCAAAAACCTCTCAATACCTAGCTCTGACAATGAATAAATAAGATTCAAACGAAATTATCGCTCTATAAGAACATGAAAAAAGTTGGTATCGGTTTACTTGGCCTAGGAACTGTTGGCCAGGGTGTCGCAAATATAATAAGCCAACCAAAAGATAGGCATCCTTTGGTTGGAGAACTTGAGCTTGTAAGTGTCGCGGTAAGAAATCTCAAAAAGAAAAGAGATGTATCCATCCCAGATTCAATACTTACAACGAACCCAACTGAAATAATAAATAATCCCAATATTCAAATAGTTGTTGAAGTAATGGGCGGTATAGAGCCAGCTAGATCATTAATTATCCAAGCGATAAGAGCAGGAAAATCTGTTGTTACTGCTAATAAAGCAGTAATTGCAAGACATGGTGAAGAGATTTCAAATGAAGCAAAAGCCGCTGGGGTTTATGTCCTCATTGAAGCAGCAGTTGGAGGGGGGATTCCAATAATTGAGCCTTTAAAACAATCTCTAGGAGGAAATCAGATAACAAAAGTAAGCGGAATAATAAATGGAACAACTAATTACATACTCTCCAGAATGGATAAAGAAGGAGTTAATTATGCTGAAGTTTTAAAAGATGCCCAAATCCTTGGTTATGCAGAAAGTGATCCTGCCGCTGATGTAGAGGGATCAGACGCAGCTGACAAAATCGCAATTCTTAGTGGCCTTGCTTTTGGTGGAGCAATTAATAGAGCTAACATACCAACAACCGGAATAAACCTACTAGAGGATATAGATGTTAACTACGCCAGGAAGTTAGGGTATGGAATCAAGCTTTTAGCAATATCCGAGAAAGGAGAAACTCAACCAACCAGTGAAGACAGTCAACCACTTTCCGTATGGGTTGAGCCAACTTTAGTACCTGAAGACAATCCATTAGCAGGCGTAAATGGAGTTAACAATGCAATCCTTGTAGAAGGTAATCCCATTGGCCAAGTAATGTTTTTCGGACCAGGTGCAGGTTCCGGCCCAACTGCATCAGCTGTTGTTGCAGACATACTTAACATTGCAGGTATTCAGTCTATGAGTGAAGATAAAATCTTTAACTTAGACCCTCTTCTATCAGCGAAAGGTTGGAGAAGTTGTCATGTAGCAGAAAAGGAACAAATAACTAAAAAGAATTATATACGGCTTATTGCAGAGGATAGTCCAGGGGTAATTGGAGAAATCGGGACTATTTTTGGAAAGAAGAAAATATCCATTGAATCAATTGTGCAATTTGATGCAAAGGATAAAAAAGCAGAGATAGTAGTTATTACTCACAAAATTAATCAAGGTCAACTTGAAGAGGCTCTTTTAGATATAGAAAACTTGCCACAAGTCAAGAGAATTGCATCACAGATGGGTTGCCTTTAGCTAACGAAAGCTAGTCAAATCGAAATTAAGTTGCTAATTATATAAATAGAACAAAGGAAATTTTATCGTAAATTTCTTTTTGGAACGAAACCATGAAAACATCCAAAAACGTAATTGAGAAAACCAGAAAAAAAACAGAAAAAAATATTAATCAAGGAGATTGTGTGTATCTAAAGAATCAAGAAGAACTTTTTCAAGTATTAGGTATAGATAATGCTTATGAAAAATGTTGGGTTAGGGAATGGCCTCTTAATGCTAATGGATCGCCTGTTTTCGAGATATCAATTAAGCAAGTATCTCCAAATCAATAAATATTTTTCTCAGGTAGAAGTAATTATAAAATCTCATACTAAATGTTAAAACTAAATTGTATAAAAAATATTTTAAAAGTATCAAGTATTTTACTAATACTCTTGCAGTTATCTTGCTCCCAATATAAGAAAAGAGAAAATATTATTGTTGCAAGTGCAGGTAAAATTGAATCCCTTGACCCTGCTCAAGCAAATACACTTAGGACATTACAAATATTAAGCGCTCTTGGAGATACTCTATACAAAATAAATAAGGAAGGGAATCTATCACCAAGCTTAGCTAAAGATTTACCAAAAGTAAGTAAGAATGGTTTGCTAATAGATATTCCACTCAAAGAAAATATTTCTTTTCACGACGGAAGTATTTTCAATGCGGAAGCGATGGCATTTAGTCTTAATCGATTCAGAAAAATTGGAACTTTAAATTATCTATTAAATGACAAAATAGAAGATATTGAAGTCAAAGGAAAATTTCTTTTAAGAATAAAATTAAAAAAACCATCGAGTTCATTAGCAAGTCTTTTAACATCAGTAAATTTGACACCTGTCTCTCCTAATTCATATTCAAACTATAAAGATAGTTTCAATAATAAAAAGTTTATAGGGACAGGACCTTATTTCTTAGAAAGTTTCAACTCAAGTCAACAAATAATAAAGCCATTCAAAAATTATTGGGGAGAAAAACCCCTAAATAAAGGTATTAACTTTATAAATTATAGTAATTCTAGTACTCTTTTTGGAGCTATCAAAACAAAGGAAGTTGACGTCCTGATCTCAAATTCTATAGATGATTTGCAGCGATTAACATTAAATAATATGGCTAAGAAAGATCAACTAAAATCAGGAGAGGGTGAACCAATAGAGATAGGATACATTACATTTAAAAGCAATAAATTACCTTTAAAAAATAAAGTAGTTAGGAAGGCTCTTTCCTACACTATTGATAGAGAATTAATTAGTCAACAAGTAAGTTTCGGAACAAGAGAACCATTAAGATCAATTGTGCCTCCTCAACTACATAAAAAAGAATTTAAGCCATGGCCTAAATATAATCCTAATACTGCAAGATCTTTATTAAAAACAGAAGGCTACTGTGGAACAGAAATTCTTTCTATTCCATTAACATTTAGATCTAATGTACCTGCAGATAAATTACTTGCCCTTACTTGGAGAGATCAAATCAAAAGAGATTTATCTGATTGTTTAGAAATAACTTTAAATGGAATTGAGTCAACCACAGTTTACAAACAACTTTCCGAAGGGGCTTTTGAAGCGGTTATATTAGATTGGACTGGGGCATATCCTGACCCAGAAGCATATTTAACTCCCTTACTAAGTTGTAATGAACTAAATAATAATTCTTGCCTCAAGGGTGAAGCTGTATTCAGTGGTAGTTTTTGGGGTGATAAAAAATTACAAGAACTCTTGGAGAAAAGTGAAGAACTAGAGGGAGAAAGCAGACTCAATAATTTGATAAAAGTTGAAAAACTTGCAGCACAAGGAGTTGCCTACTTACCAATTTGGCTCGTTAATCCTAAAGCTTGGTCTCTAAAAGATATAAGCCAACCAGAATTTTCAAAAGATGGATTAATTATCCTGAAAAACTTAGAAAGAGACTAGTTTTGTCAACTAAAAAGGCCCTTTTCAAATATATCCTTTCAAGATTAACTCTATTGCCAATAATGCTTTGGATCATTTCGAGCTTAGTTTTTATATTGTTAAGAATTGCCCCAGGCGATCCGGTAGATGCAATTCTAGGCACTCGAGCGAATGAATTTGCAAGGGAAAGCCTAAGAATTAAACTTGGATTAGATAAACCTCTAATTAATCAATATATTGAATATTTAAATCAATTAATTCATGGAAATTTAGGAATCTCATTAAACACACAAGAACCTGTAAAAGTAATTATTTCAAAGGCTCTTCCAGCAAGTTTGGAATTAGCTATATTTTCAATATTAATAGCATCATTATTAGGTTATTTAATTGGTTTTTTAGGAGCAGTTAAGCCAGAAAGCAAAATAGATTTTTCAGGAAGGATTTTTGGCATTGGTACCTATGCTCTCCCCCCTTTCTGGGCAGCAATGTTAATTCAAATTATCTTCGCTGTTTTTTTAGGTTGGTTACCCATTGGTGGAAGATTACCTCCTGGAGCTATCCCTCCGCCCCCAATCACTGGTTTCTTACTTTTAGATAGTATTTTAGATAAAAACGTTGAAATCATTTTTAATTCTATTCAACATTTAATATTACCCTCCGTCACTCTAGGGATCTTATTAAGCGGAATATTTAGTCGAGCATTAAGATTAAATCTAGAAGAAATTTTAAAAAAAGATTACATTGAAGCCGCCAAAAGTAGAGGTATAAATAACTCCAGAGTATTAGTTAAACATGCCTTACCAAATACTCTTCTCCCAATATTGACAATTACTGGCTTAACAGTTTCTTCTTTAGTTGGTGGAGCACTTTTAATTGAAATAACATTCTCATGGCCTGGAATAGCTCTTGGACTTCAAGAAGCTATAAATCAAAGAGATTATCCTGTTGTACAAGGAATAGTTGTTGTAATATCTAGCCTTGTTGTAATGATTAGTGTTTGTATAGATATCGCTATTGCATATATTGATCCAAGGGTTAGTTACTGAATATTGATAAGTTGTTCAATTATATTACTGTCTAAGATATGAAACTTAAGCTCGCCTTTAGTTAAATTCGTATTCAAAGGGACTGTTTTATTCTCTTCTAATTTTTCTAGGAAGTTGATGATCTCAAAAGCTAATAAGCTCTGAACAGAAAGTGGATGATATCCAACTATTGATTCTCCTAGATTAAATAAATCCTTACCTTTAGACTGATTCATTTGTCCCTCTACTCTAATAGGTGAAAAATGGCTAGCTCTCTCAATTAAAAGAACTCTACTTAATGGGCTTGAACTCAAAGCAAGCATTAATCCTAGTTGTTCACTAATAGAAGGAGTAACTAAATCAAAAGTTCCTCCTGTAAGGAAAAGAGGAATATTTATTTTATTTTCTAAATTTTTTGGCCACAAAAAACTCCCAAAACTGTTCATACCAACAATAGCTGAAAGATTTTCTATACCTTTAGTATCTGACAAAGTAATATCTATTAGTTGACATTGTAAAAGTGAAGATAAATTAGAAAGAGAAAGATTATCAAGGACCTCTTGACATCTATTTTCAAGTTGGTCATCTATTTTTACTCCTGAAGCCAAAATAGCTGTGAGAGCTCCTAACGAATGCCCCATCAAGACAACATTCTCTGCCGATAAATCAATTGTTCCTGATTTTTTTGCCTTGAGGATGCTATCGATATCGTTCAAACGTTCAGGAATTATTTCAGCACCTGGTAAAGGTAGTCTTCCTTTTACCAAGGCTTCCAATGCTAATGAGTCACTACCTGGATGATCCAAGACAACAACAGGCCAACCATTGTGACTAAGACTTCTTGCAAGCCAATTAAAATGATTACGATCTCCTCCTAAACCAGGCATTAAAAGAACCCAATTTTTTCTATTTTTCTTCCTAAAAGATGGGTTCCAAACCTCTAAAATCAAAGGCTCTTTTCGATGAGAAACAGTTAAGGAAAATAATTCATATTCGGTTTCTTTTATTTCAAGAGGTAAAACATTCATTTCCTCTCTCTTAACTGATAAATCATTAGTTGAGACTAAATCAGTTATGAGTTTCTGTTGTTTGTTTAACTCACTTCTCCAATTATTAGCTACTTCAATCCACCCATCCAAATCAATGTGAATTGCTTTAACAGAAAGAGAATTTAAAAGATCAAAAGTTGTCACCTCATCTTTTTCATTTAAAAGTTTTTCTAGAGTATCGAGAACACTTTCGCCAGAGCTGTCTTCATCCATAAGTATTAGATCACTTACTTCATCAAGCAATTTTCGTCCTGACCAACTTCTCAAAATTTGTCTTGCCATACTTTTATCTCTTACCAACGGTGTACTTAAAAACTTTGCCAAACCTTTCCTTTCCTTAAAGCCAAGTAAATTAAGCCAACTAGCTAATTCAGAATTTTTTTCCTCTGCACCATTACTCCAATCAATCAATTCTTTTATCGAAATTGGGATGGACATTCCATCGAAATGAATTTCAAATCTCTCTGCTGCTTGAAGTTTTGGATAAAAACAATAAGGAGCTAGTAAGCTTCCAACTGTTCCAAGAACAACTAATTTTTTAATGAATGAATTTGTTCTCAACTTCTAGTGTTAGAAATTATTGGGAGAAATTCCCTATATCCCTAAGACTAATCATAAAAGCTCGTTTGTGGACAGGGATAGGAGCAGGAGGGGTATTATATTTAAGTCCGATAATATTCAATAGTTTAGGTTTTTCAGCAGAGCAAATCGGTAGAGGAATAACCACAGCTGCATTTGCTGGAATAACGACAAGATTTGGTACGGGATATTTACTTGACAAAAAATTTAGCTCTATAAAAACAATTAAAGTTGCATGTTTATTTGCAATTTTATCGGATTTTATACTTTTTTATTCGCAAAATTTCTTAGCTTTCCTTTGTGGTCAGTTTTTCTTAGGAGCTGCAGCTGGAATATATTGGCCTTCTGCTGAATTAGCTATTCCACTAAATTGTAATACCAAAATAAAATCAAGTGAAGGTTATTCTCTTGCAAGAAGTGCTGATGCAATTGGAGTCACATTAGGAGTCTTACTAGGTACTATAGGATCTTATTTTGAATTCACAAGAATAATATATTTGTTAGATATTTTATGCATGTTATATATATTAAATATATTATTAAATAAGCTAGGCATAAGTAGAAAGAAAATCGCTTTCAAGATCAAAGACGATTCAGATATTAAATATAAATCTCTAGAAAAAAAATATAATCTAAAATGGATAATAAATTTATTACCTTTATTATTAATAACTCTATTTGTGACAGGAGTAATGAGTTTATTGCAAAGCATCCTTCCGATAGATTTAGCGAACGGAGGTATAATAAGGCAATCATTCACAGACCAAAAAGTAGCTACATTATTAACAATAAAACTAATTTTACTTGCTATTTTTCAATGGCCAGTCGGTTATATTTTAAGAAATAAAAATTCACCTTTTAAATTCAGATTATGCTTAATATCGCTACTCATAGGTTTTATTTTTTTATCACTTTCAAATTTCTTACTTGACGGATATCTATTAATACTTATAGCTTTCATACCACTAACAATATCTCTATGTATATTTCTACCCTCTGCTTCAAATGCAATTATAAAGTCTGCTCCAATTAAATATCAAGGTTCAGCAATAGCCTTATATTCTCAATGTTTTGGCATTAGTTCTTTAACAGTACCTTGGATGGCAGGAAAATTAATTGATACCCATGACACAGCCCTTCAGCTATGGTTAATTGTTAGTATTATTTGTATACTTTTAGTACCAATATCTAAGAATATTAAATAATAAAATTTTTAATTTAATTCCTATTCATCTCTTCAATTCTTAATTCCCTTAGATATAGAAAAAGAGGAGCTGAAAAAGCAAATGCGATTGTAAATGTAGTCAATATTACAATCCATAGATTTTTCATCTCTAATCTCTTTGATTCAGAAATTATCCAAACGAATACAGCTGATGACCCTATAAAAAGATCTCTAGATAATGACTGAGAGGCTGGATTATTATTAGCTAACTCTATAAATAATTGAATATCAAAAGCAGGTCCATAGCTTTTTGCAAATTCAATATTTGCAAGTGTAGGTAAAACGGCTCCTAATATAGCCAAAAACAAATAAACCCATTTTAACCATTTAATCTGTCTTACCATAAGTAATTTTTAATTTAATAAGAAATAATATATCAGAAGAATTATAAAGTTTGTCTGTTTTATGAATAAAAAAAATATCATAGTTCTACCTATGAACCTAACTTACTATATTAGAAATAACATAATAATTTGCGAATGAGAATTGATGCTCCTAAAGAAATACTTAGCCTTCCTAACCTTAAATTAGCGGTGATCGGTCATGTTGAATGGGTAACATTCTTAAAGGTTGATCAGCTCCCATTAGCGGGACAAATTTCGCATGCAAAAGATTGCTTTGAAGAAGCAGCAGGTGGTGCGGCAGTCGCAGCTGTTCAGATGGCAAGGCTAATAAATAACCCTGTTGACTTAATCACATCATTGGGCAAAGACAATTATGGTGAAAAATGCTACGAAAGACTCACTAAACTTGGTTTAAATTTAAAAGTAGCTTGGCGTGAGAAACCAACTAGAAAAGGGATTAGCCTAATCAGCAAAGATGGAGAAAGAGCAATTACAGTTATTGGAGAAAGATTACAGCCAATCGGTTCTGATAATTTACCTTGGAGTGATTTGAAAAATTACGATGGTGTTTTTGTTACCGCTACTGACAAAGAAGGAATAAGATTCGCTAGGAAAGCTAGATTCCTCTCTGCGACTCCCCGAACAGGTCAACAAACCCTAAAGAATTCAAAAGTAAAACTCAATGCATTGATTGGGAGTGGTCTTGATCCTGGTGAAAAGATAAATTACGAAGAGCTTGAACCTAAACCAGACATATACATTTCAACAAAAGGTGAATCAGGTGGAACAATTTTTCCCGAAAATATTAAATACAAACCCATTACTCCTAGTTCTGAAGAAATAGATACCTATGGTTGTGGGGACAGTTTCGCGGGAGCTGTGACTACTGCCCTCTCAGCAAAGCTAAATTTAGAGCAAGCGATTAATATAGGTGCATATTGCGGTGCTGAATGCTCAACTCATTACGGGCCTTACTAAAATGAAAAAGCGAGAGTATAAAGATTCCAAAAAAATCAATAATAATTCTATTACATATAACTTTATAATCCTAATTTTTTCAATTATTTATCTTTTTACCGAGTCAATAATAACCATTATCAGTTTATTTAAAAAAGGTGTTTTTAAAAAAGAAATACTTTCAAAGAGAACAGATCTAGGCTTCGACTTGATAATTAAGAGAAAATAAAGAAACAAATGAAAGAGAACTCAATTTGACAATCTTCATTTAACTGGCTTTATTCCTAGATGTTGCTTTAATTAGATAAGATCATAATAATCAATAGTGAAACTGATTCCAATATTAATAATAGTATTCTTTTTTTATATATTCTTAACTTTAAAAAAGAGAAATAAATTTTCTAATAGAAAGACTTTAATAGAAAGATTCAAGAAAAGGTTCAAGAATATCAATGTTCGTCGAAAAAGGATCTCTGAAGAATTTACAAATTCTCTTTTACTTGATCCTTGCAAAAACATCCCTTTAGGTACATGGTATTCAGAGGATGAGCTAAGAGAAAAAGCAGATATTCATAGATCTAGATTAAGTAAATTTGGTAAATCAAAAATTAATGGCGAAATGCTATTTGTTGGACCAAAAGGAGGGATTTACAAGATAAGTGGAGATGGAAAGAAAAAATATGTGTAAATCTTGAAAGACAAAAAGTAATAATTATAAAAAATCTAATTGTTGCTAAAGTGAAGAAGATAAATCATGAGTAAATTGAATTTTTCCCTAACAGTCTCATTTGGAGAATTAGAGCTATCTAATCTAACTTTTTGGAGCCTTGTTGCTATTACAGTATTATTCGTAGTATCTTTTATTTTATCAACAATTCCTCTTACAAAAAATATTTCTTCAAAAAAATAGATTTCAAGCAGCCTTTTTATATTCTGAAAAGTCTCTATTAGCCCAATGTATTCTTTTGATAGATAAATTAGCGATCGAAATCTTCTTATCTTCTTCTTTCATAGATACTAAATTCCTATTATCTAAAAATTGATTTGAAACTTCATTAGATGAGACGCTGGAGCTGGAGATCTTCAAACGATATCTATCAGCAAGATTTTTAATAGAAAACCCCTTAGCATCAGACCGATGTGGCCAAAAATTCTTCACGATAAATAAAGTCTCTTTTTTTAAGAAAACTAAGAAAAAGAGAATTGCAAGTAATTCTCTTTTTTATTAACAAATAATTTCGATCGATTCTTAGATTTTACGCTGAAGGCATAGAAGGTTTATCTCCTTTACATTCAAGACTAGCCCTAGTAGAAACTCCTGTAGTTGGATTCACACCATCAGCTATTTTACAGAGATTTCTTTGATCTTCACTGTCAAGAATCGCAAATGTAAAATCAGCTCCTTCAATTTGAGCACCAGCAAAACTGCTACCTGATGCAATCATATTTACTAGAATGGAATTTCTAAGATCGGTCTTCTGAAAATTAACCCTGTCCGAAAGAGTATCAGTAAGATCTACACCATTAAGGTTGGAACCTTTGAGGTCTGACAAAGTTAGTGTTGTTCCATGAAGATCGACGTTACTGAAATCAGCATCTCTTGCCATTGCACCAGCGATAGAGGAAAGATGTAAGTCTTCACCATGAAAATCGAATCCTGTGATATCAGAACGAACATAACTTGGGACTTCGTCTCCTTCTCCCTTAACTGCCACATTGGCACCAGCAAATACAGGGGTCACCCCAAAAAATATGATTAAAAAGCTGAGTACATATTTGATAATTTTTGAAAAAAGAAGATCAAATTTCATGAGTAAAAATGATAACCCACCTGATTAATGCAATTATCTCTCCTATTAAAGAATTTTAAGTACATTGATAAGACAAATTAATGTAAGAGGGATTATCTAGTGGTTATTACAAAAGAGGTCTTCCAGAGATAAATTCATGCATTACTGGGTTCATCCAATATAGACCTACAAATAACATTAAAAACACATTAAAAACTATCAAAACACCACCAAGTAAAAAGGTCTGATCATTCGAAGTATTATTTTCTCTCGTGTTTTGAACAATGGCTTGAAAATTCTGGTTCATTTTTCTCAATAAGACCCGACCAAGTTACTAGAAAAAGAGAAATAATGAGGCTCTAACAGGAGAATTAACAGGATCTTTCTATTTATTTAAGATTTGAAAAATATTTCTGTTGATAATTTTGGAGAAAAGAGGCTTAGATCTTTCTATCTTTTTAAAAATCAATCTCCCATTCAAGTATTAATATCTTTCAAAGACTGATTCACTTATGCCATTCATTCAAATCAACACATCCTCCAAAAGTGTTGTAGAAAATGATGATTTGCTCCAAAAAGATATTTCAAAAATGATTGCTGTTTTAACCGGAAAACCGGAAAATTACGTAATGACGATGATCCAAAGAAATGCCAAAATGACATTTGCTGGATCCGATGAACCATGCTGTTTTATCAAGGTTCAATCAATTGGCTCACTAAACCCATCCTCGATGAGCAAGGCTTTGTGCGAGTTAATTGCATCTAAAACCAATATAAATACAAATAGAATTTATATTGAATTTTTCGACGTTAAAGCCTCAAATTGGGGATTCAATGGTTCAACATTTGGATAGGAAATTTATTATCTTTTGTAATCATTGTTGAAAATATTTTAATTGAATCAACCAACTATTCATTTAACTAAGAGAGTTTACAACCCTTTTCAGTACATAATTTCTCAATAGAAGGTCGAAAAGTTAATTTTAATCTGTATTTTGCCCATATCCCATAAATAAACTCAATAAATTTATCAAAAATGGGCAATTTTGTTGGTGCATAAATCCAACCCAAGCCAATCAAAGTATAAGCCTCTTGAAAAACCTTAATATCCTTAATTACTGAACCATCACTTTTCAAAGCATGGATTCTCTCCATCGCTTGTTTATAGGTAATGCCATATTTAAGATCTAAATAAAAATCAGAAGTATTTATATCAATAAAACTTAGGTATCCCTTTTGATTTCTTGATTGCAAGAAATCAACCTCTCTTTTGCATAAGGGGCATCCTCCATCAAAAAAAATAGTAAGCTTGGCTGTGTTCATAAAAAATTTCAAAACTTTTAAGAGCTTTATTTAAGAAATAAAGGCTATCTTCGTTGTTCAATGTAAATAAACACTTGATAGCAGCACAAATAAGAGCGATCTTAATGATATCTAACTGATAAAAAAAATGGGTGCACTATTTATTTTCATATTAATCTCAGTATCAGTAATTTCCGCCTTGCTTTTCTTCAATAAAGGGGAGAAAGCTCAAGAGATCAAAAGCACTCTTAAAAACATATATGAAAATTTTAAAGAACTCTTCTCAAATTTTAAAAAGCTTTTTTTGATAGTTAAAGAGCTAATTCAATCAAAATTAGATCAAGGACCTACTCAGCTGAAAGATGAATCAACAGAGTCGCAACCTGAGGCAACTCCTGAACCTGAGGCAACTCCTGAACCTGAGGCAACTCCTGAACCTGAGGCAACTCCTGAACCTGAGGTAACGCCTGAACCTGAGGTAACGCCTGAACCTGAGGTAACGCCTGAACCTGAGGTAACGCCTGAACCTGAGGTAACGCCTGAACCTGAGGTAACGCCTGAACCTGAGGTAACGCCTGAACCTGAGGTAACGCCTGAACCTGAGGTAACGCCTGAACCTGAGGTAACGCCTGAACCTGAGGTAACGCCTGAACCTGAGGTAACGCCTGAACCTGAGGTAACGCCTGAACCTGAGGTAACGCCTGAACCTGAATTCATCCCAACTAGCGAATTAGAAAAAACTTCTGAAAATTCAATTGATGACGAAAATATTGATATAAAAACGGAGTAATTTTTTAGATTTCTTCCCAATAAAAAGCCTCATCAAATTTGATGAGGCTTTTTTATTGAAATTTAAGTTTGAATCAACTAACTCTCAGTTGTTGCGAGAGAAGCTACTGATCCAACAACACGACGGAAATCAAAGCCCATGGCTCTAAGAGCATGCCAAATATGACCTTGAATAAAGAAAAATCCAAAGTAATAATGAACATTTGACAATGCTGCTCTAGTTGTATGACCTAAAAACGCAGTGCTATCTGAGACATCTCCCGTGTCTACCCAATAAGGAGAAATTCCAAATTTCAAAGCTAAAGGCTCTCCATACCAGTCAATTGGATAAACAGTTGTATTTTGTGCGCACCAGAATGCAGCAACAATTGCCATCCAACCAATACCAGCAAGAGACCAGGAGAGAACGGCTTCTGCTGAAAGCAATCCTTTACCTTTGAACTCAGTGTATTCGCCTAGTTGTTTTGTAGCGATGTGCCATGCACCACCACTTATTTGAACGAATGCTAAGAATGCATGACCGCTCATTACTTCTTCTAGGCTGTCAATGGTAAGGAAGTCGAACTGATGCCCGTAAACCATTCCAAAATCACCATATCCAGGGAAGATTGTTCTGATTTCACCTATGGCTGGATCATAAATTCCATGCCACCTTGCCCACTCGACGAACCAAATATTTGCAACCCCAAAGAAAATCAAGTGATGTCCAAGAATGAATGTCAAATTATCTGGATTGTCCCATTCAAGTTTGAATTTCTTGGTGGTAGGAATTGGACCATCTTTCAAGTCCGGGTCAAATAAGAGTGAATGAGCTAATCCAGCTGTTCCATATACAGCTGAAAAAATCAAATGGAAAATAGCAATTGTTGCTACACCAGCTCCGGTCCATACTCCTGCTTCATCAAAGCCGAGGCCAAGAGATGCTAGATGAGCAAGAAAAATGGAACTTTGATGTCCCATTGGTATTTCTGGGTTGTAGCGAGCAAGCTCCCAAAGGGTACTTCCACCAGCTGCAAAGCAAATCAGGCCTGTGTGTCCGATATGTGACCCTATGAATCGACCAGCGCGATTGGTCACCACAGAATTGCCAACCCACCACCCGTAGGTGACGTCTGGGTTTCCGTAGGTCTGCATAATTAAGGAATTAAAGTCGAAATTTTGGCTACCATACACTTTTTGGAATTGTTTTTACCAGAATAGTTAGAGGTCTTTATAGGTCTCTCTCATTTTTTACCAAAAAAGCTCTATTTATTTAAAAATAGACAAAAAAAATACCCCCCATAATAGAGGGGTATTTTTGTTTTTTTTTTAATCTATCTTGGAGCTCTTCCATTGAAACCAGCGCCTTCAACCCTGACTGTTGCGCCTTCAGTATTACCAATTGCTTCGGAAACTTTCTTGAAGTCAAATCCTAAAGCACGTAAAGCATGCCAGAAATGACCCTGTAAGAAGAAAAATCCAAAGTAATAATGAACATTAACTAAAGCAGCCCTAGTTGTGTGACCAAAGAAAGCTGTTATGCCAGTGCTATCTGCTGTATCAATCCAATATGGAGCAACTGAGAACTGTAACTTCAAAGGCTCACCAAACCACTCAATGGGATAAACGGTTGTATTGGTAGCAGCCCAGAATGCTGCAACAATTGCCATCCAACCTATACCTGCAAGAGACCATGAAAGGACTGCCTCTGCAGAAAGCAATTCAGCTCCTTTGTACTTACTCCATTCACCAAGTCTCTTGTTTTCCCATTGAGTTGAACCTGCAACCATATGAATAGTTGCTCCGGTCAATTCTGCAAAAGCAAGAAATGCATGTCCACCCATTACATCTTCGAGACTATCAATTCCGATGAAATCAAATTGACGATTCCATATCATCGTCAAATCAAGATTGTAATTGACCTGTCTAACCGAACCAATAGCTGGATCATATATGCCGTGGATTCTTGCCCATTCAACAAAGGCTATGCAAGCCATTCCAAAGAAGAATAAATGATGGCCCAGGATAAACGTCTGATTATCCGGATTATTCCATTCCAATTTAAACTTTCTAGCTCTTGGAACCTCACTATCTGCAACATCAGCTTCAAAATAAACTGCATGCAATAAAGCACCACCTCCGTAAACCATTGACAAAACCAAGTGAACAATGGCTACGGCTGCTACACCAACACCAGTCCAAGCTCCAGCCTCGTCAAAACCTACGCCAAAGGCGGCAAGATGCCCCAAGAATAAGGAGCTTTGATGCCCCATAGGGATCTCTGGATTGTAGCGAGCAAGTTCCCAAAGGGTACTTCCTCCAGCCGCGAATGCGATCAAGCCTGTATGCCCAATATGGGAGGCTATGAATCGACCAGAACGACTTGTGACCACAGAATTACCAGCCCACCACTCGTAAGTAACGTCTGGATTTCCATAGCTCTGCATAATGTCTAAGCGAATCAGGGAAATATGCGTGCAGATTACACTCTGTTCAATTGATATGTGCAGAATAGTTAAAGGTCGTTATGTTTGAAATTCTTTTTTCCGGATAATTAAGAGAGACGCAAAGTCTTTTATTAGCTTTATCAAATCAATGCTTCGAAAGAATTTATTCGACCAAGTAAAAAAAAACAAAAAAAAGAGAGGATTAAATCCTCTCTTTTAAAAAACAAGTTTTTAATTGTTTATTCGTAAAGCTGAGCAGGAAGAGGCTCCTTAAGAATTCTCTTAAAATCAAATCCCATAGCTCTTAAAGCATGCCATAGATGACCTTGAAGGAAGAAAAATCCAAAGTAATAATGAACATTTGCTAGAGCCGCCCTAGTCGTATGACCAAAGAAAGCTGGACCTCCTGAAAGATCAACACTATCTATCCAATAAGGAGCAATACCAAACTTCAAGATCAATGCTTCGCCATACCAAGCTTCTGGGTAAACGGTTGTGTTCTGTGCACACCAGAAAGCAGCAACAACAGCCATCCAACCAAGACCTGCACAAGAGAAAGAAAGAATTGCTTCTGCAGAAAGAAGACCAGCTCCTTTGAACTTGGTATATTCACCAACTTGCTTAGTAGCGATATGGAAAGCTCCACCTGTTATTTCCAAGAAAGCCAAGAAAGCATGGCCTCCCAAAACATCTTCAAGACTATCAATAGCCAAGAAATCAAACTGATGGTTCCAAATACTGGTCAAGTTAAGGTTGTACTCAACTTGTCGAACAGCTCCTATAGCAGGATCATAAATTCCATGGATTCTTGCCCATTCAACGAACCAAATACATGCAACACCAAAGAAAAGTAAATGGTGACCAAGTATAAAAGTCTGATTATCTGGGTTGTCCCACTCAAGTTTGAACTTTCTTGCTTGAGGGACCTCTGAATCTTGCATATCGCCAACGAATAGCACCGAGTGCAATAAGCCACCGGCTCCATAGACCATGGAAAGAACCAAATGTACGATTGCAATAGAGGCAACTCCTGCCCCTGTCCAAGCACCAGCCTCATCAAAGCCGATACCAATTGAAGCTAAATGAGCAAGAAAGATCGAACTCTGATGTCCCATTGGAATCTCAGGGTTGTATCTCGCTAGTTCCCAAAGGGTACTTCCACCTGCTGCAAAGGCTATTAAGCCAGTATGAGCAATGTGTGCAGCAATGAATTTACCTGATTTGTTTGTAACCCCAGCATTTCCAGCCCACCAACCATAGGTGACATCCGGGTTTCCGTAGGTCTGCATGATTTAAGTTTTTTGGCGTAATACGGTGAGCACACCTTACAGGCACCTGAATTCAAAAACTACCAATAGTCATAAGGCGTATAAAGAAGTAGTAAAGTTTTTTTTCTTCAAATTGGCTCAACCCCCAACTAAACTAGGTTTTCATGGAAATACTCAAGAAAAATTTAAATATCAAAAATGAAATCTGCTTTACAACTTGAATTACAAGACCTTCATGGACTTCCTTATGTAGCAACAATAATTTGGTTTGTTCTGCTTGGAGTTTCTCTTTTAGCTGTGGTTTTTTATCTTTTTCAGAAAAATTCACCATCCAAAAGAAAAGTTGATGAGGTTTCTCCCACTGAGAAGAAATCTCGTGCAAAAGGGTTTTAAATGACTAAGAAAATTTTGTTTTTCAATGTTAGTTCTCAAATTAATGTAATATCCTCAAACACGGGTTTGGCATAGTGGCCACCTGGGTTAACTATAAAAACAATTTTTTTATTCAATGATTGATTTTTCTCACCTTCTTGATTTTGCCACTCAGCTTCCACACCCATCAGATATTGGTTTAATCAAACCATCCGGTGGATTTAATATAGCCGCAGCTCTTTGTGGACTTGGAGCAGTTTTTGGAGCGTCTCAATTCTTCTACTATTCTGATGATTCAAAAAGGATCGATCCTTGGGCTAAGCCTGACAACTACAAAAACTAAAGAAAGTTAAAACCTCTTTAATTTTTTTCAATAAAAAAAGAGTCTCGTCTTTTGACGAGACTCTTTTTTAATGCTGAAAGACTCAGAAAATCAATCAGTTAGAGTAACTCTTGCTCCATCAAGATTACTAATTGCATCAGTAACCTTTTTGAAATCAAAGCCTAGAGCACGTATTGCATGCCAAAGGTGTCCTTGAATAAAGAAGAAACCAAGATAGTAATGAACATTCGCAAGCCAAGCTCTTGAAGTATGACCACTAACGACACCAGTCATATCAGCAGTATCAATCCAATATGGAGAGATTCCAAACTTAAGAGCTAATGTTTCTCCGTACCAAGCCTCTGGATAAACAGTTGTATTGGTTGCACACCAGAAAGCGGCAATAATTGCCATCCAACCAATACCAGCAAGAGACCAGGAAAGAACTGCTTCAGCAGAAAGAATATTCTTCCCTTTGAATTCTGTGTATTCTCCAGTCTGCTTCGTAGCGATATGGAAAGCACCACCTGTGATCTCAACAAATGCTAAGAATGCATGACCACCCATAACATCCTCCAGACTATCAATAGCCAAGAAATCAAACTGATGATTCCAAATGTTGGTCAAGTTTAAGTTGTACTCGACTTGTCGAACAGCTCCTATTGCAGGATCGTAAATCCCATGTATTCGAGCCCACTCAACAAACCAAATACATGCAACACCAAAGAAAATCAAATGGTGACCAAGAATAAAAGTCTGATTATCTGGATTATCCCATTCAAGCTTGTATCTTGCTGCCTGACGATGTTCAGGACGATCATCAGCAAACAAACCTGAACTATTTTGGGTATCTTCGCTAAAAATCAGAGAGTGCAATAGACCTGCACCCGCATAAACCATTGAACAAATCAGATGGAATACTCCGATAAAAGCAATTGATGTTCCGTCGAATACTGTTCCAGTTGGATCAAATCCAATACCAATAGAAGCAAGGTGTGGGATGCTCACCATTCCTTGGTGTCCCATTGGAATATCTGGGTTGTATCTAGCGAGCTCCCAAAGTGTGTTGGCACCAGCTGCGAAACAAATCAATCCTGTATGAGCAACATGCGAGCCAATAAATCGGCTTGACTTATTTGTTACGACAGAATTACCAACCCACCACCCGTAGGTGACGTCTGGGTTTCCGTAGGACTGCATAATTGAGGAAATTGAAGTCGAAATTCGACCTACCTTACATTTAGTGCAATAAATTTGCTTGAAATCGTAAAAGGTCTTTATTTAATGCACAAAAATAATCAATAGAAGAGCTTTAATTATTCATTGATTTTGCTTACAAAACTAGTATCAAAAAGGATTTGAGAATCCTAGTTAAATAGCAGTCAATATTTTAATAAAAAAAGCCCCGCAAAAATTACGGGGCTTCAGAGATTATCCAATCAATTGAATTAGTTAGTCATTAAGAGTGATTTGTGCCCTATCTAAACCAGCTACAGCATTTGTAACTCTCCTAAAGTCAAAGCCTAATGCACGAATAGCGTGCCATAAATGACCTTGTAAGAAGAAGAATCCAAAATAATAATGGACATTTGTTAAAGCAGCTCTTGTGGTGTGACCTGCTAGTGCAGTGCTCTCACTTACCTCTACAGTATCGATCCAATAGGGAGAAATTCCAAATTTCAAAGCTAAAGGCTCTCCAAACCAAGGTTCAGGATAAACAGTTGTATTTGTTGCGCACCAGAATGCTGCGACAATCGCCATCCAACCAATACCTGCCAATGAGAAAGATAAAACAGCTTCGGCAGAAAGGATCCCAGCTCCTTTGAATTCTGTGTATTCTCCTACCTGCTTAGTTGCGATATGGAAAGCACCACCAGTTATCTCAACAAATGCTAAAAACGCATGGCCGCCCAAAACATCTTCAAGATTATCTATAGCTAAGAAATCAAACTGATGGTTCCAAATATTGGTCAAATTAAGGTTGTACTCAACTTGTCGAACAGCTCCTATTGCTGGGTCATAAATCCCGTGAATTCTGGCCCATTCAACAAAAGCAATACAAGCCACCCCAAAGAAAATAAGATGGTGACCCAAAATAAATGTCAAATTATCGGGATTGTCCCATTCAAGCTTGAATTTTTGAGTAGTAGGTCCTGGCCCATCAGCCAAATCCCCATCAAAGAGCAGAGAGTGAGAAAGAGCTCCTCCTGCATAAACAAGAGAAGCAATAATATGGACAATTGCTACTGAAGCAACATTCGCTCCAGTCCAAACACCTGCATCATCAAATCCAATTCCAATAGATGCAAGATGAGCGAGAAAGATAGAGCTTTGGTGCCCCATGGCTATAGAAGGATCAAACCTAGCTAGCTCCCAAAGAGTGCTAGCTCCTGCAGCAAATGAAATTAGGCCAGTATGACCAGCATGGGCTGCAATGAACTTTCCAGCGCGGTTGGTAACCCTTGAATTACCAGCCCACCACCCGTAGGTGACATCTGGATTTCCATAGGTCTGCATATAAAACAGGGGGAATATATATTTTACAGACTACAAGTTAGTAGACTTTTTAACTATAAAAAACCAAAACAAACAAGCATTGATTAATAATCAAACATCATTTTATACTCGCATATAAGTAAAACTTAACAGTAAAATTAGTGACTAATTATACAAAAAGTCATTATAAGTTTAGTGTCTCGAAATACAAAAAAAGATAAGTTCTACTTAACTATTGATACCGTTTTTTTTTTGTTGTTGGAAGAGCGCAAGCACTCTTCCGATGTTGACAGAGAAACGAACTTCGACTTCAATTCCTATCAACAAAGACTGTCATAACAAAAATCAATCATAAGTGTGAGAACAAATAATTCTTTTCATACATCCAAAACAAATTGATTAACAATGAAGTTTTATAAATCCAAGAAAATTCTTAGGGATATACGTACCATTACCAACGAAAATCTCTTCTAAGATTTGCTCAGTTTCATTGCAACACAAATCGTACTTAAAAGGCTAACTTCAGCTGAGGTTGATCGCATTATCGAAATGGCCTGGGAAGACAGGACACCTTTTGATGCTATCGATTTTCAATTCAATCTCAAAGAGAAAGAAGTTATTAATTTAATGCGATCTAATTTAAAAACATCTTCTTTTAAAATGTGGAGAAAAAGGGTTACTGGAAGGAAACTTAAGCATGGCTTCCCTGACAAGAGGACAAGGTTCAAGTCAGCAAATCAAAAGTGAAATTCAAATTGATAAAAAATTGTCCGATTTGCTTGAGAGATTTTCAATGGAGAAAAAAATGGGCTAAAGACTGGGATAATGTCATTTACTGTTCAGAAAGATGTAGAAGAAGGAAAAATCAAAATTAACCATGTTGAGTTTTTCGCACTTAAAAAAGAAACCAGTTATTTTAGGAAATTAACTTCTTAATTTTTTTTGAGAAGTAACAAATTTATTAATCGACTAAATTGAGAAAGATTTTCCTGATTTTTCCAAATCAATTATTCAAAATAAAAAAACAATTTACTGACGTTAATCATATTGCTCTAATTCAAGACAACTTATTTTTTGGTTGTGATTCTCAATGGCAACAAAAGTTTCATTGTCAAAAAATAATTTTCCACAAAGCTACAATGGACTCTTACGAAGAAGATCTCAAATCTCAGGGTTTCAATGTAATTTATTTACAACATAAGAGAGAAAGCAGAACGGAAGATAATCTCAATTATCTATTAGAAAAAGGTTTTAATTATTTCATCACTTATGAAGCATTTGATTGGTCGCTAGAAAAAAGAATTAAGGATTTCTCTTTGAAAAATAATATAAAGTTGGAAATAAGAAAAAATGATATGTTTTTAACTTGTCCAGATATATCTGAAGAAATACTTAATCAAAAAAAAATTTATGGAATGCAGAAATTTTATAAGATTCAAAGAAAAAGCCTAAATATACTTATCGAAAAAGATGGCTCGCCAACAGGGGGGGCATGGAATTTTGACAACATGAATAGAAAGAAGCTCCCAAATTCAATTGAAGTTCCAAAAATACCAACTATAAAAACAAATAGATTACTAAACAAAGCGAAGAAAGAAGTTTCTACAAATTATAAAGATTATTATGGTAGAATAGCAAACTTTAATTATCCATTGTCTCATAAAGATGCTGAAGAATGGTTAGATAATTTTTTAATTGAAAGATTTAATTTATTTGGAGATTATGAAGATGCAATACATTCAAATCATAGGACACTTTGGCATAGTGTTCTTTCTCCATTAATTAATTCCGGATTACTTACTCCGAGACAAATAATAGATAAATCATGGGAGTTTTATCAATCAAACAATATTGGGATTAATTCCTATGAAGGATTTGTTAGACAAATTATTGGCTGGCGTGAATTTATCCTATTAATGTATAAACGAAATAGTTTAGAACTAAGAAATGGAAATTTCTGGGATTTTGAGGACAAACCAATACCCTTAAGTTTTTACACTGGTCAAACAGGAATAAGGCCTTTAGATGACTCAATAAGAAATATTTTAGAGACAGGTTATGCACATCATATAGAAAGACTAATGATAGTTGGAAATTTAATGCTTCTATGCAGATTCCATCCAAATCAAGTATACAAATGGTTTATGGAATTATTTATAGATTCATATGATTGGGTTATGGTTCCAAATGTTTATGGAATGAGTCAATTTTCAGATGGAGGGCTATTTACAACCAAACCATATATATCTGGCTCTAATTATATTCGAAAAATGTCTAATTATAAATCTGAAGATTGGTGCTCAACTTGGGATAGTCTTTTTTGGACATTTATAGATGATTATAAAAATAAGTTCAAGGACCAATATCGTTTATCTATGATTTTAAGGACTTTAGAAAAAATGGACCCTAATAAAAAATTGAACCACAGACGCAATGCTAATGAGTTCATGTCTAAACTAAGTTAATAATTTCAACTCAGATATTTAGAACAACAAATTTCTATAAACTTTGTCTAGGTGTTGTTTTTACTCCAAAAGAGCGCTCTCGAAAAGCAGTTAATTAACTATAATTATGATTTGATTATTCAGAGTGAAGCTGAAAGTTGGTGATCAGATTCCATCATTTTCTTTGAAAGATCAAAAAGGGAATATCAGAACATCAAATAATCTGAAAAAGTCTCTGGTTTTGTTTTTTTACCCGAAAGATGATACACCTGGTTGCACTATCGAAGCTTGTGGCTTCCGAGACAAATATGATCTTTTCAAAATTCTAGGTGCTGAGGTGTGGGGAATAAGTAATGGTAGTACTCAAAGTCATCTAGGATTTGCAAATAAAAATAAACTTCAATATCCATTACTTTGCGACCAAAACAATATTCTTAGAAATCAATTTGGAGTGCCGAAAAAACTAGGATTCATAGAAGGAAGAGTAACCTACATCATAAATTCTGAAGGAGTAATAAAACATATATTTGAAGACCTTCTTAATGGTCCAGCTCATATAAAAGAAGCTATAAAAGCATTAAAAAAACTTCAATAACAAATTTAATAATCATATGAATATTTTTGATGAGGCTAATGATTTATTAGATAATTTCATTTTCGATCACCTTAATTCATACCATCAACTAAGAAATTACGATTATGGGATCGAAAACAGGACTAATGTTTCTCAGATTTCTAAATATACATCTCATAGAATCCTTTACGAATTTGACATAATTGAAAAATTGAAAAAGTATGATAAGAAACAAAAGTACACTGATGAAATCCTTTGGAGGATCTACTGGAAGGGTTATCTTGAAAATTACAAATCCATATGGTTTGAATATATAAATTTCAAAGAAAACTCAAATAATTCATACTTAATTAGTTCTGCGATGAATGGTAAGACAGGTATAGATTGCTTTGATACATGGATAGAGGAGCTTAAAGAAAATAACTATTTGCATAATCACGCAAGGATGTGGTTCGCAAGTATATGGATTTTCACTCTGGGACTTCCATGGCAATTAGGAGCGAGGCTTTTCATGAAACATCTACTAGATGGAGATGCTGCATCAAACACCCTTAGCTGGAGATGGGTGGCTGGTATGCACACGAATAAGAAGCCTTACTTAGCATCTAAAGAAAACATCAATAAGTACACAGTTAATCGATTTAGAGATACTCCAATCAGCATCTCGAGCAAAATTAATATCATAAAACATAGTCAACATCAATCGAACAAACTTCCAGTTCAAAGAAGTTTCCCTAATAGTAATATTCTAATAATGTTTGATAATGATATGGATATCATGAACAGATCAACGTTATTTAATTCATACTCAAAAGTTTATATATTGCGTAATATACCCATAAATAATGAATTTGAGCTAAGTGAAAACGTGAGTCAATTCAAACGAGGTCTAATTGATAAAATAAATAAGTTAATCCCAAACTCAAAAGTATTAAAATTAACTGACCTAGGAATTAATTTGTCTGGTCACAGTATAATTGATGTTATCTACCCAGGAATTGGGCATAACCTAGATTCAATAAATAAATTTGCCAATCAAAATCAAATCATTATTAATTATATATATAGAGAAGAAGATCTTAAATGTTGGAATTATACAAATTCAGGATTTTACAAATTTAAAACTTTATTTTATAGACTGAATATGATCTAAAATCTTATCAATTCATATTAAATCAATGCAAACATGCTTATCTACATCGACCACAATTAAAACAAATCATAATTATAGTAAAACAACATATTGAAATAATTATGGTTAGATTAAATGAAATCAAGATGCAAGATGGAAAAATATTCTTAATCACTGGAGCCAATAGCGGTCTTGGTTATGAAACATCAAAATTCCTTCTAGAAAGAGGGGCAACAGTAATCATGTGTTGCAGAGACTTGCTCAAAGGGGAGAAAGCCAAAAAAGAACTTTTAAAATTTAAGTTTTCTGGAAAAATTGAACTAGTTGAATTAGATTTATCCGATTTAATTAATGTTAAAAAATTTGCTGAATCAATAAAAAATACATTTGATCACTTAGATGTCTTAATCAATAATGCTGGAATAATGGCTCCCCCAAAGACTCTTAGCAAGCAAGGTTTCGAAATACAGTTTGCTGTTAATCATCTTGCACACATGTTTTTAACCTTAGAGTTACTACCCATGCTTGAAGAAAAAAATAATTCTAGGGTTGTCACAGTAACCTCAGGCGTTCAATATTTTGGAAAAATTCAATGGGAGGATCTACAAGGAAATCTTAAATATGATAGGTGGGCTTCATATGCGCAGAGCAAGCTTGCAAACGTAATGTTTGGATTGGAACTCGATTCAAAACTTAAGGAAACCAATTCAAAAACTTCTTCACTACTAGCTCATCCAGGATTTGCACGTACAAATTTACAGCCAAAGTCTGTTGAGGCTAATCAATCATGGCAAGAAGAACTTGCTTATAAATTGATGGATCCCATGTTTCAAAGCGCGAAAATGGGAGCATTACCTCAAATAACTGCCGCCACATTAACTAGCGCTTCGGGAGGAGAACAATATGGACCTAGGTTCAACTTCAGAGGGTTCCCGAAAATCTGTAGAAATGCTCCAAAAGCATTAAATCAAACTTCAAGAAAAAAATTGTGGGACATAAGCGAAAAGCTCATAAAAGATTTTGATACCCTCTCAAAACAAAGTAAGTAATTCTTCTCCTTTTTCACATATTTCTTGTTGTGAAGGGCATTCTGTTTTTCCAGTCCAATGAATTAAGCCTTTTCTAATTGAACAATTACATTTATCCTCACCAGTTAATTCATTGAGTTCTTTCCCTGTCCAAGGAGATGCCTTATCACTAAGCATTATTTCTTTCAATCGATCAGAAAACGACTTATTTAAACCGTCAAAAACTTGCACAGACTGAAGGAAATCATCAAACGCCTCGGATTTATCGTCATAGTTTCTTTTTTCTAATTCTTTATCAAAAACAGCTCTCATAAATTTTGTACAATTAATTGCTTCAGAATTAGTGAATGGTTTTAACTTTTGACTTAAGTATTCACGATTACTGACTATTGATTCAAGTGTAAATAACATTTTTTCTAAATTTTTTATCTTATTAACTGAAGACAAATCAATATTTTGGTTATCATTATCAGATAAGGACTTAGTAACTAAATCAGTAATATGCTCGGTTAGGCTTTTGCCAGACATCATTGCCTGTCGCTTAACTTTAATTAATAAGTCTTTTGAGATTTTTATATTAAACTGGCTTTTAGTCATTTATTTAAAAGCATGACTGGGATAACTATAGTCATTTGTTTAACAATAGCAAGAACATGAACAAAAAAAAAAGATTCTCTTCGAACGACAATGTACTTTACTGTTTTTACTATCTTTACTACTTTTACTAGTAAAGATAGTAAGTTTATCTTTCTAGTTAAGTGATATCAATTTTCCACTCTAGTTCACTTTTTAAGTTAGAAGGTCCAACAAAACTTCCTCTTAGTGGTGCTACAAGTTCAGATTTTGAAGAAGAGGCCAAAGCAACATAATTATGATTAATCAGTCCGCACCCACTGGGGTCAAAACCTCTCCATCCAAAACCAGGTATATAAACCTCTGTCCATGCATGTAATTCATACTTATCAGGAGCTTGATCCATAAATTGATATCCGCTTACAAAACGACTGGGTATACCAACACATCTACAAGTTTCCATTAACAATATTGCTAAATCTCGGCAAGAACCTACTCTCTCGCTCAGAGTCCTTCCAGAAGTCCATGCTGGTCCAATATGTCTTGGAGTATATTTAACTCTATCTTTAATTAATTCAATTAAATGATATAAAAAATCCAAAACATTATTATTTATTCCTGCTAAAGCCTCTTGGGCAATTCTAATAGCGGCAGGATCATGCTGGCCATTAGGAAACCATCCTTTAATAAAACCAATTAATGAATCATTGGATTCAATCTTCAAAGGTAAACTTAAATCATAATCATTCTTCAACTGATATAAATCTGGGTGGATATTTGTTTCTATATCACTTTCTGTTTTTATCTTTAAAGAATTTGTAGACCCTGTAAATAGCAATTTAAAAATATCATCTCCATTATCTGATAGCAAAGGGAAAATAGAATATGGAGAGGGAAAGATTTGCAGATCGAAATTAGATAATTCCTGAAAGCTATTAGACCTTGGCTTAAGACAAATTAAATGCTCTTCTAGTGATACCGGAATTTCATAATTATAAACTAATGTATGAATTATTTTCTTTTTCATCCTTGTAAAGATTCAAAATCAAACTTTTTATCATTTCTAAAATAAATCCCATGTATAAGATCATGCAATTTATTTAAATCAATTTGAAGACTATCAATAGCCTCATGTAAACCATCTTTAATCAAGTGATCGATTCTTACAAAGCTCCATTTTGAAAGCAATAATCCTATTAAACATTCAAGATCATTTGGTTTTTTTGAAACGGGTGAATTTTGAATTTTACTCAAAGATTCATTAATACCTTCGAGGCAAAATCTAACTGATCTTGGAAAGATAGGGTCCAGCAACAAAAAGCTAGCAATTGCATTTGGTGTTATTGAACCTTGCTCAGATATTCTAAACATTTGATAAGCACCCGCTGATCGTAATAAAGAAATCCACTGAAGCTCATCCAAGGCTCCTCCAAGTTCTTTTAGATTTGGTAAAAGTAAAAAGTATTTTACATCTAATATCCTAGAAGTTTTATCAGCTCTCTCAATCAACCTTCCTAATTTACTAAAATTCCATGCTATATCATGACTAAAAGTAGCATCAGTAACTCCATAAAACAATTGACAACCTCTTCTAATTTCAAATAATTGTTCTTGAGCAGGTTGATGCCAGATCACCTCACCTTCTTGAATACTCCAATATAAACTATTAATTTGTTCCCACATTTCAGAAGTGATCACATCTCTTATTTGACGTGCATTTTCTCTTGCCATACAAATACAGCTTAAAATGCTATTAGGATTTTCTCTATCTTTAATAAGGAAATTTGCGACATCACTAGGAGTTTTATTTAGATAGCTTTCATCAAACTTATTTCTATCTCCACTAGCGTCTACCAAAGGCAACCAAGGCTCAGCACTCCCAGGAGGACAATCTAGTGCCATAGACTCACTCACCTCAACAAATCTAGAAATATTTTCTGCACGTTCAAGATATCTGTTAATCCAATAAAGTGATTCAGCGACTCTGCTTAATAACATTTTTTATTATTAACCAACCACCCAAGTATCCTTACATCCACCTCCTTGAGAAGAGTTAACAATCAAAGAATCGCGTTTTAAGGCTACTCTTGTTAATCCTCCAGGACTTACCCAAGTATTCTTTCCTCTAAGGACATAGGGTCTCAAATCAACATGACAGGGATAAACTTCACCATCACTAAGGGATGGAACTGTAGACAAGTCTAATGTTGGTTGAGCTATATAATTTCTTGGATTAGCTTTTATCTTTGCTGAAAATTTATCAATATCTATTTGAGATGAGTGTGGTCCAATTAACATTCCATAACCGCCTGCTTCAGAGACACTTTTAACAACTAACTTACCAAGGTTTTCTAGTACAAAACTAAGGTCACTTGATCTTGCACAAACATATGTTTTAACATTATTAATTATTGGTTCCTCTTTTAGATAATACCTAATCATTTCAGGTACAAAAGTATAAATTAATTTATCATCTGCTAGCCCTGTTCCAGGTGCATTTGCAATAGCCACTCGACCTTTCTTCAATACATCAATAAGACCTGGAACTCCAAGCATTGAATCTTTTCTAAAAAACTTAGGGTCTAAATAATCATCATCTATTCGACGATATATTACATCAACTTTTTTAATCCCAGAAGTAGTTTTCAAATAAACATTTTGGTTCTGACAAACTAAATCACTTCCTTCTACTAGTTGAATACCCATTTGTTGGGCTAAGTAACTGTGCTCAAAATATGCACTATTAAAAACACCAGGAGTCAGCAGAACAACTTTCGGTGTATCCGTCCAGACGGCTAATTCCTGGAGTGATTTCAGTAAATATGACGGATAATCTTCAATAGGCCTAACAACTCTGCCGTTAAAAAGGCTTGGGAAAATCCTTTTCATTACTAATCTATTTTCTAAGAAATAAGCAACTCCTGAAGGACAGCGAAGGTTGTCCTCTAAAACAAGCCATTCGCCATTTCCATCTCTAATAAGATCTAGACCAGATACATGGCACCATTTCCCAAGAGGAAGAACAAAGCCCTTCATTTGAGGTCTCCAGCCATCAGAGCTTTCAATGAAATCTCTTGGAATAATCCCATCATTAATTATTTGTTGTTTTCCATATACATCAGCTAAAAATAAATCTATGGCTTCGAGTCTTTGTATAAGTCCCCTCTCTAAACCTAACCATTCTAAAGAACCTATTACTCTTGGAAGAGGGTCAAAAGGGAGAATCCTTTCAGAACCTTTGCTACCTGAATCATTGAGACGAAAAGTAGCTCCATGACGAAGAAGAAGCTTTCTCGCGATCTCATGACTAATGTTCAACTGATGTAAGCCCATCTCTCCTAAAGAGGTAAGTAAAGGCTCTAGTGATGACCTCGGCAAAAAATCATCAGAAGAAAAATATTCATCGAAACCCTTTTTAGGTTGATAATCTTTAAACATATCAACCAAAAAAATAACTTTATAAAATATGGAGCAAGTTTTAAATTAACTAGGTAGCTAAAAATACAAAAAGCACTCTAAAAGCTTTAAAGAATTAAGATGTGTATATTTAAATACGCTTTAAAAGATTTCGTAGCTTTCGAAAGATAAGTAGCCGTCAATTTAAAGAAGTCCTATATTTATAAGATCTAAGAATTCAACTTATCTAGAATGCTTCAATAAAATTAGATAGCAAATATGAACCTAAAAACATCCAATCGTAATAGATATTTTGAACTTTAGAACAAACCAGTTACCTCACTAAATAAAGCCTTATTCTCTAACGACTCAGCAAAACCTAATAACAATTCTCCTCTATTTTCTTGCCCACTGTCTAACTGCTCAACCCAATAATCATAACCACCTTGATCTGCATCTCTACCAAGAATATTTTTATATAGATTGTTCACATACGTTCCTGTGTCAACATCAGCTCCATAAGTAGATTTAAACTCTTCAGAACCTAAGAAAGAATCAGCTACTTGACGGTTACTATTTTCACCAGACGAGTTTTTATCAATCCAATATTCAAGTCCATCAGAATCAGGGAATCTTGCAAAAGCAGCGTTGTAAACCCTAAACATTTGTCCCGTTGAATCATCTTTCGATTTCACCTGATCAAACGTCTCTTTAATATCGCTAATTCCACTAAAAGATTTATCATTAAACTCCAGTTTTGGAACGCCAGTAATATCATCGAATCCATCCTCAGTCTTAACTTCTATTGTTCCATCTTCTCTTTTAAAGAATTTAAAGTCTTTACTATCACCCGTATATGTTTTAACAACATCTAGTTTAGAAACGTCTACCTTCTGATCGGCGAATTGAATATATTCGACATTCTTTAAAGTGTCATTTCCATCATTCAGTCCCTCTCTTTGATCTTGAATCGCAACTGTATCTTTTGTTCGATCAAACTTATAATCAGCAAAATTTCCGGCATAGAACGCAACATCTTCTCCTTCTCCTCCATCAATAAAGTCTGACCCCAAGCCACCAAAAATCTTGTCAGAAGTCTCGCCTCCTTCCAATCTGTCATCACCGTCATCTTTACTCTTTACTAGCGACGCCCAATGGCTTGTCGAATCCAATTCAGCTCCATCTCCTTGGGGTTTCTTTAAATCATCAATTTCTTGCCATGGATAAGCGACTTCACTAATGGGTTTTTTATCTAAAGCAACTGCCGTTGGATCTAGATTCGCTAATGAAATCACAGCAAGTGCATCTGCTTCTACTGCTTCGGCATGAGCTCTACCTTCATCAGTCAATGCCCAATCAGCAACACTTAGTCCTGCAGCTAATGCTGCTTCTTCAGGTATCAGACTCACTTCATTTGAAGTAAGAAGGGAATTTGCTAAGTTTGCTGCCTCTTTAATGGGATCCGTAGTCGCTCCCCAGTAACCCGCTGTTTTATTCGCCTCATTATCTAGTGACGTATCAAAATGCTTGGCATCTGTCACCCAAGCACCATTAGTAGCCTGATACCCTCCTGCTGATTTGATTTCTTCCGCTGTAATCCCTTCTGGAATTGCAGGCTTTACTTCTCCTTCTGGTGCTTTCCATCCATCTTTCTCAAAATCTTCTGATTTCACCCATTGGCCAAATGGATCCCAAAAACCTCCATCAGTTTTAATATCCGTCGCTGCAGGTGGTGCCCAGGCAACAGTTTGAGCATCCGCGCTTCCTTCTCCAAAATGAGCTACGGAAGAAACCCATTTTTTATCGGCATCAAAATATCCACCGTTCTTTTTAATTTCATCGGTTTCAGGAACAGTTCCCGTGTTATTCAAAAACTCCTTGGATGTGACCCACTTACCATTGGGGTTTCTAAAACCACCATCTTTTTTAATCAATTCATCTGGAGGGACAGTCCATCCAGCTGATGATGGATCTTTGAAATAATCGTCTTCTTTAACAAACGTTCCATCAGATTTTGTAAAGCCTCCTGATTTAGCAATTGCATCTGCTTCTGGTGGAGTCCAAACAGTCGTTTCTGCTGGTTTATCTCCAGTTGTTCGTTTGCCAAAGAAAGAATCTGCTGTCATCCATTCACCA